>CAZAOY010000021.1:27329-43287 GCA_964486925.1 uncultured Oscillospiraceae bacterium | reverse complement strand
AGCTGTCGATCTCTCGACAGCAATAAGAAGATATTTAAAGAAAATTAAATGCTATTATATACTACTTAACCTATCTTTCTAACAGGTCGCAGTATCTGGTATCCAAGCCCTTCGGGATAATGGCGCTGATAGTCTTGACAAACCTCTTCGTTCCATTCATACCCAATGGATTTAGGATCAAAATTCCAAGCTAGCTCCTCAACACGCTTCATAACCTCAATATTATCCGCCAGATAGTCAAAAGGCGGGTGACAAAAAACTAGATAATAGCTGTCGGGAAACGCCCCTCTAAGCTCAAATCCTTCCGGTAAAACCCCGTCATAATCGGAGTCAACCCCAAGCCCGTAGAAATAATTTTTGTCTTTGCCCTCCCAAGACCAACCCGCAGTATGTGGGGTTATAATCCTGTGTGAATTTGCAAAGCTAGATACAATACCTGTTAGTAGGTCACAGTCATGTGCAGGCCACATCTCACCGTTTTTGGTAGTACTGCTTTTATACACTCCAAGATATTTATGCGCAGGGATGTACTCAAACCGATATGATGGTAAAACTAAGTTACCCATAGATAGATCTCCTTTTTCAGTATAATGTGAAGGAGTAACAACAATCTTTTTACATAGTAACGGTATAGGGATAGGATTTTTTCGGTATGCCGCTGGTGTACATCCATAGGCCTCCAAAAATGCTCTCGTCACAGCAGATTGTGACGAAAACCCACATTCAATCGCAATGTCAATTATCCTAGCATTAGTATCTCTAACCTCAAATGCCGCCAATGCCAACCTACGTCTTGCTATATAGCTTTTAATCGACATTCCCGCTATAAGGTGAAACTGCATAGAGCAGTAGTATGGCGAATAACCAACATTGCTTGCAATATCCATTAGCGTTGGATTCTCAGTAGCATTATCATCAATCCAATCTATCATCCGTTGCACAGTAAATACCCATTCAGTCATCATGTTATCCCCTCCTTCCATCTATATCATACCATAGATCAAGGCGACTTTTCTTAACATGAGTTGCAGAGTTTATCTGTTCTTTCTTTGCTTTAATAGGTTATAAATCTTGACTATGTAAACAATCACAAGGTATAAAAGTATTACATTAAAAAGTAACCCCAAAGGATTAAGAGCCATTGAAGTAAGCGGACTTATCCCCATACTACCATTACCCTTATACACTGTAATGTAATGCATGGGATATCCCACCTTGTATTCAAAGTTATCCACCACCTTAAACGGTAAGAAGTAGGATAACAAAAGCTCTACCCAAAATGCAATATTAACAATTGTCCAGTTTACCTTATACATAAGCACCTCATAGACAGTATAAAAATCCTATTCGTTAACCAATGAAACGGTCATTTCTTGAATCTGCATTGAATCCGCTAAAAAGCTTTTAACCTGCTCTGGGGTTTTAATGGCAGAAAAATCATCGTGTATAACAAATGTGGAGGACGCAGTTACAATGTTATCTTTATTAGGGGTAAAGGTGACTAAGCTAGCGTATTTATTGCCGTATAGATATAGATATACCTGCTGTGCCTTTAGGCTATCAAACAAAAATACATCACCGCTTGTAGCAATGGAGGTCGCCGCAATAACCTGTGTACCGCTTGCCGCATTTATCCTTGCCCCAAAGGAGGCCGCTAGCCTATCCAAAACGATATCCTCAACCTCTTTGCTAAGCTTCACCTCTAGGCTAGACTGCATATACTTCATCATAGCTTCCCCAAACCCTTCTATTGCAAGGACAGCTGTAGGGGTTTTGTAGTCATTAGCGCCAATATCTTGCATAACCTTGTTTATCTCGCCGTCAAATGAGAACAGCTTTGCATACTCGGCATTCTCCGCAAGCTTATCAATCTCCTGGGTCATCTCAAGCCCCTTGGTATAGAGGGATTTTACCTTAGCTTCATCGTTTTTTTCCTTTGCTGTGCAGGCTGTGGTTGATAGCAGTAGTGCCACAGCTAAAATAATGGTAGTTAGTCTTTTCATCATGTCCTCCTAGTCTTGTCACGTTGCCTATGGGTTCTTATAGCTTCAACTAAATAGCCAAAGCATTTTATCTATCTTGTGTAATATAATTTATGGTGGTTTTCAAGTCATATTAGGATATTTACCCTATTTATCTGTTCATTCTAACTAGCTATTATATGTACTATATATGATTGTCTTTCACTTGGTTAGTCACCCAATCCACGATAAATTCAAAACGTTCCTGTGTTAAAGCGTGACCTCCAACATATTGCTTTATCTGCAAATTATCCTTAGCACCATCCGAGATGTATCTCTCCTTTGCTATCTCATAAGCAGTGGGGGCATCCTTTGAATACTTGTCTGCGTCTGAACACACGATCATAAAATTCCTTGGAGAAATTTCCTTCACAACGTCGCATATTTCAAATTCTTTTAAAAAGCCTGGTATAATGCTTGCCATTTCAATTCCTGTAAGATTCTCCATTCGGTACTTATAACTAGCTAAACTTCCGCTTGCAAGGGCGTAGCCAATTCTTTTATCGAATGCTGTTGTAAAGCAGGTGGTGTTCCCACCGTAAGAATGACCTAGACAGCCTATACTCTCTTTATTCACTACCTCAAGCTTATTTATAACGCTTATCGCTCCCATAGCATCCTCTATAACAGTTTTCGCTAAAGTATCTCCTGTTAAAACGCCATGGCATAGCGCAAGAAAATGGTGCCAATCGTCCATCCTAGCGTTTTCATCTGTTCCGTTTGCGTTAATTCTTCGTTCTTCAAAGCATATTGAATCGGGAGCGATAACCACAAAACCTCTTTCGGCAAGTGCCGGACCAAACGCTTGCAAAGGATTACCCACGATACCGCAAACTTCACTTTTGCCAAAATGACGCTCGCTATTATGCTGATGATTTATTAGCACAGCAGGAAACTGTCCATCTCCTTTCGGAATAAGTAGAAATGCGGGGATAGAGTGTCCATTTACAACATATTCAATTCTTTTTCTGTAATATAAACCGCAGTCAACTGATTGCAGACAGTTAAATGAAATCTCATTATCAACATGCGATAGTCCTATTATCTCTCTCATTCTATCGATAGCTTGCACTTATTTATCACCTCATACCTAGTGTAACACACTTTAAGTGGATTTTCAAGCGATATTAGGATATTTACACTTTAATTTTCGATCCTTTTTGATAACATCCTATACGAACAATCTACGAACATTTACAGCAAATTATCCCTTACCTTACAAACTAACATGAGATGACACCAAACTCGTTAAACTAAAAGCTGTCAAATTGTCATTCAACAGCTTTTAGTTTAACGAGTTGTTATATAACCATGAGTAGCAATATACTCAAGCTATTGGACATCCAATATGTTTATCTAATCTCCACTGTGGAGCTACTCCGTCATCACCCCAGTACTCGCTTAATACTGCTATCTTATCTTCCTTAAATTCAAAAAATGAAGTAGCATGATGTGAAGCACCGCTATCAGGTGACCATACCCGTGATACTGTAATAGCTAGATCCCCCATAAGCTCTATGCGCTCAACCTCACCAAGCCAGCTTCCGGGATACTCGCAATTTGCTATAATGTATTCTTCTAGTGTAAACTGCTCATTGGTGTTATTCCAACGAATACAGGCGTCCGAGCAAAAATAGGTTCTTAACGCCTCAGCATTTTGTGAAACAACATCATTTAAAAAAGAGATCAATAATTTTTTTCTGTCCATCGCTTACCTTTCTGTAGTGCTTTTAAATAAGTAAAAAGCTGTCAAACTTGCGTTTAACAGCTTTTCTTGGTGCGGATGAAGTGACTTGAACACTCACAGGGGTTGCCTACTAGAGCCTAAATCTAGCGCGTCTGCCAATTCCGCCACATCCGCATTTGGTCATTACTCTTGACCGCTCTAATATTATAACACAGCTATAGGCGTTTGTCAACAGTTTCAACCAAATTTTTTCATTTTGTCAAGCTATGACACAAAATGTGGTATAATAAAAATAATTTTAGTTAAATATTAACATAATATAACTATATCTATACCCATACTTATCTAGGCGGTTACACGCTTCTCCCTTTATCTTAAAATGAAATTCTTGTATATACTATAAAACAATAGTACTTGATATATATGACACACTTTATAAGGCTATTAATACTATAACGATCGACAGGTTAACGTTAAAAATTACATTATAAGGTGAAAATGCACAAAAAACAACTTGTATTATGTGTCAAAATAACAAATCTTAAAAAATATAAAATTATAGATGATTTTTTAGGAAAAATATAGTATAATGTTGTTATACTATTATTTATGTAACTATATAACTGTTACTATATCTTTACAAACCGCTGTACTACAAAGGGGGTAGCGTTATCTTAATTAAAAGCGAACGGCTTCGTAACGCTATTGCTAAGGTTATTACCTTTGCGGGCAGGATAAACCACCTAATCCCTAAGAGAAAAAAAATAATACTACTCTACAGCAACACAGGGTTTAAGGACAACCTTAAAGCGCTGTATGACTATATGATACAAAACAACTACAACAAGCGTTATCATATCGTAGTTTCGGTGGATAACAAGGAGCTGTATAACAATGACCACACAGGTGTGAGCTTTATCGGAAATATGCAGGGTATCCTAACGTTTTTGATGGCGGGGTATGTGTTTTATTATAACGGTCGTATCCCGATAAAACCCGCTAGGTCACAGGTTGTGGTTAACATGTGGCATGGAATCCCACTAAAACGTATTGGACGGCTTACTGCTCCTAATAAGGATATCGATTACAGCAGCTACTACCTCGCCCCTACTAAACGAGTAGGCGAGATACTATGCGGGTGCTTTGGCTGCGGGTTTGAGAAGATACTGCTAAACGGCGCTCCACGTAATGATAGACTGTTTAATCCAGTACTACCAAAAGGGTTTATCGATACCATTAACGGGTATGATAAAATAATTTCTTGGCTTCCTACCTTTAGAAGCAGTGATGTCAGCTCCATTGTGGATAGCGAGCTCTCCACCCGCTCTGCAACAGGTCTACCGATTATCTACGACCTAGAAAAGCTATCAAAACTTGACAGCTTTTTAGCTAAGCGAAATACCCTAATCCTAATAAAGCTTCATCCAAATGAAAAAAATACCACACTATACGGAAGTCATTTCCGTAATATTCGTGTGCTAACAGACAGCGATATAACTAACTATAAAACCGATCTGTACAGCATTCTGTCCATCTCCCACGCACTTATTACCGACTACTCCAGTGTGTTCTTTGACTTTCTGCTACTGGATCGCCCTATCTGCTTTGCGGTGGATGATATAAAGTCTTATGGAGAAAGTCGCGGATTTACCATACAAGACCCACTTTCGGTTATGCCTGGGGTTAAGGCTAAAAGCTATGAGGATATCCTAAGCTTTATAGATGGGTTGGATAAAAATCCAGATGAATACAGCGAAGAAAGAAAAACTATAGCAAGGGAGTTTTGCGAGGATACCGCCTCCCACAGCGCAAAATCACTGCTAGAACGCTTAAATATATATCCGTAGAATGGAGTTATCATGAGCATTAAATACTTTGTTAAGGTCGTAAAGAACATTAGAACCAATGGGATTTACCAGTATAAATATAAATTCCTGCTTCATATTATGAGGTTTATCGTTAGGTTTTTGCCAATTAGCAAAAAGATTATCTTCTTTGAATGCTTTCTAGGTCAAAGCTACGGGGACAGCCCTAAGTACATCCATAAAGAGCTTGTACGTCGAGGGCTGGACAAGACCTATCGGGTGGTATGGGCGCTAAAACCCGAAAAGATGGACACCCCAGTAGACGGCAAGGTCAAGAAGGTTAGCTATCTTGGGATACGATACTTTTTCTATATGCTTCGGGCGGGATATATCGTTAACAACAGCCGTTTCCCCTACTACGTTACCACAAATCCCCGCACAGTGTTTATGCAAACCTGGCACGGAACTCCACTAAAACGTCTAGGGCTAGACCAAGAGGAGGTGTACATGCCAAACACCACCACAGTGCGGTACAAGATGAACATAATCCGCTCCTCCTCCGAATGGGATATTATGATATCCCAAAACAGCTTTTCGAGTGAAAGGTTCTGCTCCGCCTTTGGGGTGGACAGCGATATTATCCTAGAAACAGGCTACCCAAGGGACGACATCCTCTCTCTACCCCCTGACGAAAAGGCAAGAGAGATTAGAAAGATAAAGGAATCTCTTAATATACCTCTTGATAAAAAGGTGCTACTATACGCCCCAACCTTTAGAGATGACGATACAAACGGCAAAAAATATCAACATACCCTACCGTTTGACATTAATAATTTTGCTAACAGTATCGGTGATGAATATGTTGTGCTACTTCGATTACACTATCTAATAAGCCAAACCCTAGGCGAGATGCCAAAGCATGAGCGGGTTATCGACGGCTCTAGCTATAACGATATAACACAGCTTTATCTAATCTCTGATTTAATGGTAACCGACTACTCATCGGTTATGTTTGACTACTCGATAACAAGACGTCCTATGATCTTTTACATGTACGACCTTGAAAGCTATCGGGACAAGCTAAGGGGATTCTACTTTAGCACCGACACGCTACCGGGGCCTATTGTTACAAAGTATAACGACTTTGTAGAAACTGTAAAGAATATCGACAAAATTAAAGATGACTACAGCGATAGATATAAAAGCTTTGTTGATAAATTCACCTACCTAGACGACGGCAACGCCTCTGCAAGGTCACTGGACACGCTACTTAAAGCTAAGCCAAATGGAAAGGAAAAGTAAGATGAAAAGAGTATTAACCTACGGAACATTCGACCTTCTACACTACGGTCATATTAACATATTAAAGCGCGCAAAGGAGCTTGGCGACTACCTAATCGTAGCGCTATCCACCGATGAGTTTAACAAAACCAAAGGAAAAGCCGCCTACCACGACTACGAAACCAGAAAGAAGATGTTAGAAGCTATACGCTACGTTGATTTAGTTATCCCAGAAGAGGTTTGGGAGCAAAAGCTTTCTGACGTTAAGGACTACTATGTTGACGTTGTAGTAATGGGGGATGACTGGGCGGACAGCGATAAGTTTGATTACCTAAAAGAACACTGCGAGCTAGTCTTTTTAGGCAGAACCCCCGGTATCTCCACCACTAAGATTAAGCAGGATCTAAACCTTAACGAGCCTGAACAAAGATAACAATTTATAGAGTTTGCGGTTATTCAAAAATCTATGATAAACCGAGAGGATTACTATTTTGAACACAATAAAGGAGATATTTAGCGAACACGCTAAATATAAATCACAGATCTTTAAGCTTGCTAAATCCGACCTAATTAAAACCTATCGTGGTGCACTGCTCGGTTGGGTATGGGCGCTGTTTAAGCCGTCGCTTACGATATTTGTATACTGGTTTGCCTTTACTATAGGACTTAGGGGCGGCAAGCCTGTAATGGGATATCCTTTCTTTTTATGGCTATTAGCGGGGATTGTGCCTTGGTTTTATATGTCGGAGATGTTAGTGCAGGGTGCGGGTTGCATTAAAAAGTATAGCTACCTCGTTACTAAGATGAAGTTTCCAACCTCCACAATCTCTACCTTTGTAAGCCTTTCTAAGCTGTTTGTAAATCTATGTCTTACCGTTATTATGATGGTAATATTCTGGTGCTTTGGGTATCCTATCGACATCTATTATCTACAGCTACCATTTTACATCGCAGCACTATTTGGATTTTGGACTATCTGGGCATTCTTAACCTCACCACTTGCGGTTCTTAGCAAGGATTTTTATAATTTTTTGAAATCGATAACCACTGCGGTATTCTGGCTTTCGGGTATCCTTTGGGATCCTGCTAACATAACTATTCCGTGGCTTAAAGGACTGCTTCTTATTAATCCTGTTACATTCTTTGCGACAGGCTACCGTAATGTTTTTATCTACAAGAGATGGTTTTTTGAGGATTCCTATTCTTTAATCTCATTTATAATACTATCCCTTTTAATGTATCTGCTTTCACTCTTTGTGTACAGCAGGTTACGCAAGGAGATACCTGATGTTTTATAGCTTTATACCTATCTTCAGGGAGCATGGTCACTATAGGTTAGGAGGACAGCTTGAAGGATATTGTAATTAGATTTACCGGTGTAACCAAGCGGTACAAGCTTTATAAAAGCGAGAAAAAGCGTTTAATCGGCGCTTTCTTTAAGGGTGTGCCCTATATCGAAAAGTACGCTAACAAGGATATCTCGTTTGAGATTGAACGAGGTGAAGCGGTTGCATTCTTTGGTAAAAATGGGGCGGGAAAGTCTACCCTACTAAAGCTTATTACCGAGGTTTTGTACCCTACAAGCGGTAAGATTGAGATAAACGGCAGGGTAAGCGCTCTGCTAGAACTCACTGCGGGATTTGACCCGGAATTTACAGGGCGGGAGAACATCTACTTTAAGGGTAGCCTAATGGGACTATCCACCGCACAGATAAAGCAGTATGAGGAGGACATCATCCTCTTTGCGGATATAGAGGAGTACATCGACCAGCCTGTACGCACCTATTCAAGCGGTATGAAGGCGAGGTTAGGGTTTGCGATAAACGCTAACATCGACCCCGAGATCCTTATAATCGACGAGGCTTTAAGCGTAGGGGATGCGGACTTTAAGGAGAAATGCAGGGTAAAGATTGACGAAATCTCAAGCCAAAAGCATACAACGGTACTACTTGTAACCCATTCCACCGACACAGCAAAGGAGTTTTGCAGTCGTGGTATTGTGCTAAAAAAGGGTGCGGTTATCTTTGACGGTGCTATCGATGAGGCTATCAAGGCATACAATAAATCCACAAAACCAAAGGCAAAACCTAAACCAAAACCAAAGCAAGCGGCAGAGGGTGATAAAGAGCCACCTAAGCCTAAAGGAGTATAATGGGCAGATGTATAATAATTGCCGCTAGCGAGTTTTATCATGAGGATATAACCATAACCCCAGACGACTATGTAATAGCGGTTGACAAGGGGTTTTTGTACCTTTCAAAGCTTGGTATCACCGCAAATGCGGTGGTGGGCGACTTTGACTCGCTTAGCTTTGTCCCAGAACACGAAAACCTACATGAATACAACAGTGACAAGGACGATACCGACACACTAATCGCCGTTAAGCTAGGGGTAGCTAAAGGGTATACCCAGTTTTACCTATATTATGGGATGGGCGGACGATTTGACCATACATTAGCAAACCTACAAACCCTTAGCTATATCCAAAGCTTAGGTGCAGCGTACCGTGGATACCTTATTGATAAGGACAGCGTAACCACCGTAATAGAGGACGGGACGATCCACTTTAGTGATAATGAGCAAGGATTTATCTCGGTCTTTTCCGTCGACCAGACAGCGGTAGTTTCTATTATCGGGTTAAAGTACGAGCTTAACCACCATACACTATCTAACCGTTTCCCTCTTGGGGTGAGCAACGAGTTTATGCAAAAAACCGCTACCATAACCTCACATAGTGGGGCGGCGCTTGTTACATGGCAACGTATTAACAGATTATCACACTAAGGGATAACTGCTTAAAGATAATTTGTATGGTTATTACCAGTCTATTATTTTCTTATTGGTTACGCTAAATATGAAGATAACACTAAATTTACCATTATAATTTTGAAAAAATCTATTGATTATATGTAATTTATATGGTACAATACCATATATAAAGTATAAAAAGGGTGTCGCTCACCTTTACCGCTAAAATTGGGCGAATACATATTAAGGTTTATCTAGGCGGAGAAATGGGTTTATTATGAAGAAGGTTAAGATGTTTGTTATCAAAAGCTGTCCCCACTGTAAACGTGCGGATGTTATCGTAGATGAGCTAAAGCAGGAAAATCCGGAGTATGAGCAGGTTTCATTCGAGGTTATCGACGAAAATGAATATCCCGATATTGCCGCAGAGTACGATTACTACTATGTTCCCTGCTTTTATGTAGATGAGAAGAAGATATTTGAGGGTGTACCTACCCATGATAAGGTGCAGGCGGTATTAGAAGCCGCAACGGTATAGTTTAGTTTTTGGGGGTGCTTCATTGCTGTTTTACAAGGTTTTTACTAACCATGATGGTTTATTTAGCGAGAGAATTAAACCAGAGTTTATCATAAATTACGCAAGACGTCACCTACCAGATTTAATCAGCCTAGATATTCATGAAAAAAAACTACCGAGTGCATATGAAGCAATGTGTACTCGGTTGCTTGCGTATAGCTGTCTGTTCGAGCTGTTAAACGAATATATATTTAACGGCAGTCTAAAAACACTCCCCGCTATCAGCACCGACCTAGGTAAACCCTACTTCCCCGACTATCCTAATCTATTCTTTAATATATCCCACACAAACGGCGGGGTTTGTGCGGTTGTTAGCGACCGCCCTGTGGGAATCGATATCGAGCATTTACGTGAATGGTCTGATGTTAGCCACCTTAAACGGCTAATACACCGTGTCTGTAACGATAATGATACCGATAATGCTAGGGTTTCCTGCGACGATAGCGCTTCCTTTTTAACCATGTGGGTTATAAAGGAGGGGGCGGTTAAGGCGGAGGGTTGCGGTATTTCGGTAGGACTTCGTAATGTAGTGATAGACTACGATAACGGCACTGTAACGGTTATGGGTAGGCGGTACAGCTATAAGCTTATAGAGCAGGGTAACGGCTTTTACTGCTGTTACTGTCAGTTAATTATTGACTAAGGGGGGCTTAATATGATACTGGATAAGCTACAGACAAAGCTAGCGGAGGAGCTGTCGGTACTGCTTGGTAAGACCGACTACTACAGCTTAATGGAGAATGCGGGGCGGGGTGTTACTAAGGTAATTTTGGGCTACCTACAAGATAAAGGCTTTGATAATTTGCAAAACACACTAATCCTAGTGGGAAACGGTAACAACGGCGGTGACGGACTGGTGGTAGCACGTCTTTTATCAGAGCAAGGCAAAAAGGTTACCTTACTCCTAACAAGCGCAGAGCCTACCACTAAAGACAGCATTACAAACTACAGCCGTATAGACACTGGCAAGATACCTATATACCGACTAGAGGAACTCTCTAGTAAAGATTTAGATAAGCTTGTATCGCAATCGGCAGTTATTGTGGACAGTGTCTACGGTATTGGCTTTCGGGGATCTTTAACCACAAGTCTGTCAGCACTGTTTAAATCCTGTAACCAAGCTACGGCATACAAGGTAGCGATGGATATCCCCTCGGGTGTAGAGTGTGATATCTCTGATAGTCACAGTATCGACCCAAACTGTTTTAAGGCGGACTGCACTGCAACCTTCTCCACCCTAAAGCCAGCACATACTATAAAAGGCCTTTACGATATTATGGGGGAGGTTACCGTAATAGATATCGGGATAGAGCCGTTTGTACTGGATCTCTCAGTAAACTCACCTACTGTTATCGACCATGACCTAATAAAATCTATCCTTCCTAAAAGAAGGAAGGACTCTAACAAGGGTGATTATGGAAAGCTTTTAAATATATCCGGTAGCCGTAGGATGGGCGGGGCGGCGCTTATGTCGACGCTCGCCGCCTTACGGTGTGGAGCGGGGATAACCGCTTTAGCGTCCACCGAATATGTCTGCTCTATAGTCGCACCTCATATAATGGAGGCGATGACCCTACCGCTACAGAACAAGGATGGATTTATTGCTTTTAGTGAAAATATTGACCTTCTCTTGGATGAGATAAGGCGTTACTCTGCGGTTATAATCGGCTGTGGGTTAGGGCAGTCTGGTGATGTTAAGCTGTTAGTAGGGCGGCTTTTAAGGGAATATGAAGGAAAAATAATTTTGGATGCCGACGGAATAAATTCCGTTAATGATAATATAAATATACTAACGAAAGCTAAAGCCGAGCTTGTAATAACCCCTCACCCGGGGGAATTTGCAAGGCTTTGCGGTAGTTCCATACCCGATGTTAAGCGTAACGGCGCTAGCATAGCCAAGGCTATGGCTATAAAACATAACTTAACCGTTGTGCTAAAGGGAGAGAACACCGTTATCGCACTGCCTAATGGTACTGTCTATCTTAATACCACCGGTAATGCGGGGCTTGCTAAGGGCGGCTCGGGAGATGTTTTATCCGGTATGATTGGCAGCTTTTGTGCTATGGGGCTTAGCTGTAGCGAAGCGGCGGTATGTGGAGTGCACCTCCACGGACTCTGCGCCGATAATGTGGCAAAGACCACCGCTCTACATTCGGTTTTAGCTAGAGATATTATAGAGAATATCAAGACCACCCTTAAAGACTTCGAATAGGTAGGATGTTAAAGGTTATATATTACTTCGGCACTTAATAGTATCAACTGTGCTTTGAGTTTCTTTCGATACTAGCTGTATATAGAGTAAAAAACAGCTACATTTATGTGCCAACGTAATTGTATGTAACTGTTTTATGTTACATACACTAATATTTTGACTAAAGTTAAAGCTCCACCCCCGCCGCTTGTGGTGCTTTAATTGTAATGCTAACCTTCAATAAACCTAATCTATATTAAGTTTTGTTGCCTATGCCCATAGGCTTTGCAGGCTTTTATCAAACTGTTTATTGACTATTAGTATCTGCTAACAAACATCTTCTGCGGCGGAGAAATGGAGTTTTATGGGTAAACTGTTAGGAATGGTAAAGAAGAACTGGTTTGTTATTGTGGTGCTATGCGTAGTATCCGCTACCCTTGCAATTATGATGAACCAAACTAAACCACAAGAGGAGATCCAAAAGGTACCGTCTAAAAAGGTAATTGCAACCCAAATGCACACCCCATTTGTAGCAACCGCCGAGATTACCTTTAACGATGTTGTAATTGTTGGGGATTTTGAAAAGCAGGGCAAGGGCAAGGGCTCGCTACTGATTAACAGCCCTAGAAGCCTTAAAGGGGTAAAGTTTAGCTACGACAACGCTATTGCTTCTGTATCCTACAACGGTTTTGATTTTGAAGTGACAAATGACTCAAAGCTACTTAACACCGCTATAAAATATATGATAGACAGCATAGACATTGCCTCCGACCCTTCTCAGGTTACAATACAAAACGATAGATTCAGCGATAACCTTATAGTAACCGGAAACCACGGCAAATCACAGTTTAACATCTCTTTGGATAAGACAAACACTATTAACAGCATAACCCTGCCCGATGTTAACCTTTCGATAAAGCTAACCCGCAAGGAGTCATAACTAAATAGCTGTGTAAAAAATCTAAAATTTACCATGAAAATTGTTGCATTTTATTAATAACTATGGTATACTAAAATGGTAAGGATTACCCAAATATACTAAAGGTAATAAATGGAGGAATTATAAATGAACTACGTTAAGTTTGGTAAACATCCCTTTGAGGTTTCTAGATTCGGTTTAGGCTGTATGAGATTTCCTCAGACAAAGAATGATAAGGGTGAGGATATAATCGACGAACCTAAGGCTATCGAGATGGTGCGTTACGCTATCGACCACGGCGTAAACTACATAGACACTGCCTATGCCTATGCAGGTAGCGAGGTGGTAGTTGGTAAGGCTTTACAGGACGGATACCGTGAAAAGGTTATCCTTGTAACCAAGCTTCCTACCTGGCTTATTAAGGATAAAAGCGACATGCCAAAGCTACTGGAGGAACAGCTAAAGCGACTACAAACCGACTATATCGACATCTATCTGCTTCATAATCTTTACGCTGAAAACTGGGATATCGTTAAGAAGTTTGACGCTATCGAGGGTATGAAGGAGTTTAAAGCGGCTGGCAAGATAAAATACATCGCCTTTTCTATGCATGAAAGACTGGATCACTGGAAAGAGATTATAGATACCTTTGATTGGGATATGGCGATGATGCAGTATAACTACTTTGATAAGTACAACCAAGCGGGGGTTGAAGGTCTTAAATATGCAAGCGATAAGGGTCTTCCTGTAGTTATTATGGAATCCCTTCGTGGTGGTATGCTTGCTATGGACCCTCCGCCAGAGGTGGCTAATGCGCTAGCTTTAGTATCTGGTTCATCCTATGCTGAAAAGGCGTTTAGATGGTTATATGACCAACCTGAATGTACCGTAATGTTAAGCGGTTGCAGTAGCTTAGAACAGCTTAAAGAGAACATCGAGATCTTTAGCAAGGCAGAGGTAAACGTTTTAACCGAGGATGAGAAGAAGCAGTTTGATATCGCTCGTGAGGAATGGAACAAGAAAACGCTAGTACCATGTACCGCCTGCGGATACTGTATGCCTTGCCCTAAGAACGTTGATATCCCTGAAATCTTTGAGATTTACAACAACACCGCTAGGGTTATCGAAAAATCCCAAGGTCAAAGCTGGCTCTATAATCAGGTGCTACAGTCCTCTAAAACCGACGCTAGCCAGTGCGTAGAGTGCGGTAAATGTGAAGGACATTGCCCTCAACGTATCGAGATTATTAAAAAGCTAAAGGAAGCGCACACCGCTTTAACAAGCTAAGGGTATTTACCGTAAGCTTTTGCAAAGCTAATGCTATAAGAAACACAAAAAAACCTCGCGTGCCACCTGCGGCATTCAAGGTTTTTTTGTGTTTGTTTACGTAATAAGCCACCTTACCTGTTTCCCAAAGCTCTGTCTAGTCTACCCTTAAGGGACATCATAACTACAAACAACCTATAATGATTCATAAAAATCCACACTAGCAGTAGGTAAAACGGACTGCTAAATTTACCCTTAACATATGATAGATTTACATCCGTGCTGTACTCACTCGATGCTATTACCTCCGAACCAGCATAATACATATACTCCCTTGCAAACCATGACAAAAAAAGCACCCTATACCGTTCATTATCCAGTGCATTCACTATCCGTTCCAGTTCAGTGTAGATAAGCATTCGGTCACTATAAAGCTTTGCAAGTCTTGTGCTATTAGTGATGGATTGGTTGTTATAATAATAGTAGTATACAGGTAGATTAATCCCACTAGCACGTTTAGCCGCAAACATCAGCTGTGGTGTCCAGAGTAAATCTTCGTGATATAACCTAGGGTAGAAGCTAAGGTCTATCGACCGCAAGAAGGATAACTTTACAACCTTCGCCCATGCAGTGATAATAAAACTGTTCAACTTATAGTTATTTGCAAAGAATTCCACCCCTGTGCGAACCCCTAGCGCTAAATGTGGTGGGTTAAACCGGTACTCTTTGTTACTGCCGTTCTTACCCTCCTCAATAGCTGTACAGCATAGCACATCAAGGTCATCCGCCTTTGCTAAACCGTACATCCCGCTAAGCGCACCTGGCAGAAGATAGTCATCAGAGTCTACAAATGTAAGATACTCACCAACACAAACCTCTACACCGGCATTTCTAGCCTGTGACAACCCCCTATTCTCAGTGTGAATAACCGTTATTCTGTCATCTGTCATTGCCAATTCATCCGCAACAGTTCCTGTAGTATCGGTACTACCATCATTCACTATGAGGATTTGGATCTCCTGAAGATCCTGCTTTGTTATGCTATCAATACATCGCTTAAGATACTTTTCTACATTGTACGCCGGTACAACTACACTAACTTTTATCATAATAATTTATTACCTCTTTTCAAAACAAACAGGAGTGAACCTAGCTCGCCCCAAAATCCGCCCTCAGGCGAGTGAAAGAAGAATAAGAGAAGATAAAGAAAAAATAAGAATACAAAAATCGATTTAGTATTTTACATAAGCAAAATCTTCTATATTGTTATTTTTGATTCCTTCTTTATTATCTGTCGACATTGTTAATATTTGGCACCCCGACTGGAGTTGAACTGATGATTAACCCATAGGATGGCTTTTAATACCCACTTTACTACGGGGGTGTATATTAAAACGGTTTATCTAACCTATTCATTATACACTATTTTGAAGGTAAAATCAATAGCTATCGATTCACAGTTT
>CAZAOY010000021.1:0-27229 GCA_964486925.1 uncultured Oscillospiraceae bacterium | reverse complement strand
CTATTCATTATACACTATTTTGAAGGTAAAATCAATAGCTATCGATTCACAGTTTACTCGTCCATTAAAAGCTCTGATGTAACCAATTGATAATAGCCAAAGCTTCTTTTAACGCTTCTACCTTGCTTTTTTCAATTATCGCTCTAGAAGGGATAGTGTGAGAAGAAAGCTCTGATGTGACCAATCCAAGAAGTTTCACCTTACCGGTAAATATTAACAACCTATAATAGATTAATTACGCAAAATTTTACGGTAAAATAATCAAGTTTTTTATAAAAAAGGCTTGATTATTTTTGTCGTATATGGTATAATAGTATAGTTGCAATTACTTATGGTTAGAATTAATTATAATTACATGATATATATGGAGGAATTTTAAGATGAATGCTATCGGGATAATTGGTGGATCGGTGCTAATAATACTTAGTCTAGTTATAGTGTTAGTCGTAACTATGCAGGACTCTAAACAAAACGGACTACAAGGTCTAACAGGCGGTCAATCTGATTCTTTTCTAAGCAAGAATCAAGGAAAAACCTTAGATGCAAAGCTTTCTAAGCTTACATTAATTCTGTCGATTGTGTTCTTTTGTGTAGTAATTGCTATTAATCTTGCTATGAGATACTTTAAGTAAGGAACGATAAAATATAATTTTACTGGGTATATTAGAGATAGACGATAGTCTACCTTTGATATGCCTTTTTGATTTTTAATAAAGATTGGAGAGATGATTTGAAGAAAGAATTAAACAGAAGGATACTAAAATTCATTACCGAAAAAGGTGTAGTAGGCGCTTCCTTTACCACCCTTACCAAGGAGTTTAAGGACAAAAAGGTTTCAAAAGGGATGATTGACAGCTCCCTTAGATATCTTATAAAGGACCGCAAGGTCAAGTTTAAGGAGGGTATCTACCTATCGGTAAACACCACTGTAGCTAAGAAGGAGGCGGTTAGCGGGGTTATCCTTAGGGTTAAGGAAACCTTTGGTATCGCGCGGATTGACGAAACACAGCAAGAGGTGTTTATCCCTGGGCGCTCACTTATGGGCGGGCTTCCAAACGAAAAGGTGCTACTCTCAAAGCTATATAGCGTCACCCATGATGACGCGTTCGAGGTGGTGGAGATTGTAGAGCGGCTACAAAATCCTGAGTTTGTTGGTACTGTTAAACGGGTGTATGGTCGGTATTTTGTGCAACCTGAACAGTTTGTGCAGTTTCCTATTGCGGTGGCAAAGCAAAGCTGTGATGGGATTAACGACGGCGACAAGGTTTTAGCCAGAGTGCTGTCAAGGGGTGCACGGCATTCCGATATGACGGTGGATATAGTAAACGTCTATGGTGATTCACAAAAGGCGGCAATCTGTGCCATGGCGGTGCTGGATCTTAATGGTATCTCCCCTATATTCCCGCAGGAGGTGCTAGACGAAGCAAACCTGCTTTCTAAAAAGGGGATTACCGAGAAGGATCTGCGTTACCGTGAGGACTACCGCCAGAATACCATCTTTACAATAGATTCAGCGGACAGCAAGGATCTGGATGACGCTGTATCTATTGAAAAGATCGGCGACTACTACATCCTAGGGGTGCATATTGCGGACGTTTCCCACTATGTACGGCAGGAAAGCTACCTTGATAAGGAGGCGTACCACCGTGGTACAAGCGTTTACTACGCTAATCGTGTAGTTCCTATGCTTCCGCCTTCCCTCTCAAACGGTATCTGTTCCCTTAATCCAAACGAGGACAGGCTTACCTTCTCTATTATTATGACCCTTGATTTAGAGGGTTCACTAGTGGATTTTGACATCCAAAAGTCTATTATTAACTCATGCATTAAAGGGGTTTATTCCGAGATTAACGATATCCTACACGGCTCTGCGGATGAATACACTAACGAAAAGTACAGCTTTGTTAAGGAAAAACTACTTCTAATGGACGAGCTTGCCGATATCCTTATAGCCAGAAAACGACTTCGTGGTGCACCAAGCTTAGACAAGGCAGAGAGCAAGGTTATCCTAAATAAGGAGGATATCTGTATTAATGTTGTGCCACGCACAAGGGGTAAATCGGAATGTATTATTGAGGAGTTTATGCTAATGGCAAACCAGTCGGCGGCACTTGCGGCAAAGCTACGACAGATTCCGTTTGTCTACCGTGTCCACGAACCGCCCGCACCTAAAAAGGTGGAAACACTTAAGGAAGCGCTAAAGATCTTAGGTCTTGAAACAACCGCTATCCGCTCAAAGCTACCTGTGGGTATCCTTTCACAGATACTAAGTGAAGCTACCCCATCAAACTATAACGTGTTAAACAACATCCTACTTCGTACCATGTCCAAGGCGGTGTACAGTGCTGACCCTATCGGTCACTACGGCTTAGCGTTAGATGACTATGCCCACTTTACCTCCCCGATTAGGCGGTATCCCGATCTTGCGATACACCGTATCCTATCCGATCTGCTAGCCTGCAAGGATGAACGCAGGATTAACAAGCGATATAAGGAGTTTGCGGTAAAAGCGTCTGCCCAGTCCTCACAAACCGAGCTTACCGCAATGCAGGTAGAACGTGCCAGCACCGACTGCTACAAGGCGGAGTATATGAAGGCTCATATCGGCGAGTGCTACAAAGCGGTCATTACAGGAGCTATGGGGTATGGTATGTATGTGGAGCTTGACAATACCGTCGAAGGTTTAATCCGCTTCGATGGATTCCCAGACGGACAGTATGAGCTTGCTAACCCATTCGAGATAAGAGAAACCCTATCGGGTAAATCCTACAAAACAGGAGATGTCGTAGAGGTAGTCTGCACCTCTGCCGACGTATCCACCGGTAGAATCGGATTTGAGATTGCTAACAGATAAAGCTTTATAATTGTATAGGCTGTGATGAAACAAGTTTCGCATTTTTTGCGCTTCTTGTATTCCATCACAGCCTGTCTGCTATTATTCTATATTAGCTTGACCACTAATGATTTTGTCTGCCTCTTTTTGCGTCATGCTACCTTCCGACACCTTTTTCTTACAATAATCTATAAGTTCCGCTATTAAATCTTCTTTGGTATCATAGGGTCCAAAGACAGCAACGGTATCATCATCCTTTACAATTGAGCATAAAAACCCTTTTTTAACAGGCAAACCTTCAGTACCATTAACACCACTAACTATAATATCTGACCTACCGTTCACCTCTTTTGAGATCTTTGCACCATTTTTAATCTCTTCTAAGGTTTTCTTATGGTAATCGATAACCCTGTTTACATCATCCTGTGTAAATCCGTTTAGCTTTCCATCCTTATCATAGTACCCTGTACCCTCTTTTCCTACAAGAGCCTGTGTATCCGCAATTTCTTTCTCCATAAAGGCTTTGTACCCATCATAAGTCCACCATACTATCTCCTGTTTTCCATTCATCTTCTTATAGTCTTTTTCGCTAATCCAGTTTTTTCCGTTATTTATGCTAACCTTCTTGTAACCGGTTTCATCATCAATTTCGGTTAAAACAACCTGCTCGCTATTAGAGATTGTGCCTTTTACCTCGTTTAGAACCTTATTTGCGATATCTTCTGGTTTTGTCGCTGTAGTAGCAAATACAGTTGTTGTCCCCGCCACTAAAGCGATCGTAATCACTAGCCCTGCAAGCGAAGTCTTTTTAATCTTCATAATTGCCGTTATCCTTTCTTCAATAGAGTTTTTACTAAAGTTATTACATAGCGGAGTTAGCCTACTCTTCTTCTCTTCCATATCGATAAGCGTCATAGCATAGTATGACCTTGCTCCCTCCCCAAATTTAAAAACCACCTGTTCATCACAGGATAGCTCGATATCACGGTTTGCTAGGATATACATTACCCATACCATAGGATTAAACCAGTGAATACAAAGCGACAGGGTCAGCAAAAGCTTATACAACACATCAAACCTTTTAATATGCACTAATTCGTGGGCTAGGATATATTCAAGCTGTTTATGGTTATCCCACTGTATCGTCTTTGGCAGTAGTATAATCGGTTTAAACACTCCATAGGTTAAAGGGGTGTTAACTCTATCCGACTGCCTAACCTTAATGTTTCTAATACCTTTATTATCATTAACCCAATCCGCTATAAATGGATCGTCTACAGGCAGTGACTTTGCAAACTCTCTTGTACATCTAAAGTAAGCTGTGCCAAAGAACGCTAGACATACCACCACGCCTACCACCCAAATAATAGTTAGCGGCGAAATCTGGGTAGAGCTGTTTACTACATCACTAGCCAACCTATCCGCTGTACTGGGAAGTACTGCATAGGACGGTAGATAATGCCCACCCTTTGACACTACATCCCCCCTTACCAATCTACCCATAATCGAATAAAAGCTTAGCGGCGACGACACTTCAAAGGGTAGTAGAATCCTTAAAACCGCTACACCCCATAAAGCCTTAAAAGCGTTTTTTGTAAGCTTATGCATGGCAACTGCCCGCACCACCACAACCGCTAGAATTAACACTGCACAAGAGATGGTTGTCTGCATTATATCCATATCCTCCTAAACCTCACTCAAAGCTTCCTACGATACTGCGTAGCTTTGCAATCTGTTCATCCGACAGATTCTTTTTGCTTAGCAATGACGCAAACAACTGATCGGTACAGCCATCAAAGACCTTATTGATAAGCTCCTTAGTTTCTGCCTCCTGCACCTCTTCCTTTGGTATGAGCGCACGGCAGGTAAAGTTAGGTTCTAACCGCTCCACCGCCCCCTTGCTGATACACTTTTTAATTACGGTATAGGTTGTGTTCATGTTCCAGCCGATCTCTTCCTTTAAGATATCAGAGATCTGCTTTGCGGTAATCTGTCCGCACCTCCACAACACATCCATCACCTTTAGTTCTGAATCAAAAAGCTTTATGGACATCCTATCATCTCCTTTCACACTATTGCAATAGTATGATTATATACTACCACAGTAGTTTGAATTTGTCAATACTATTACAGTAGTTTGGGTTGTTATATTTTTGTGAACAACAGATGGGCGGTTAATCTACCGCCCATCTGTTGTTATTTAGCTAGAGATACCCGCTTCATGCTTTAACAGATATTCATGCTCCTGTGTAATAAGCTTCTTAATCTCATCTATATCACCCGCTGTGAGGACTGGGATCTCGATTGCGTACGCACCGCAGTGAGTTTTCTCCACAGTAGTGCCGTTAGCTTCATCGGTAAAGGTATGTCGGTAGACATGAGTTTCGGCTTCACCACGACAGTAGCTACACTCGTTGTCGATACACCGCGCAGAACGTGTAGGATATTTTGAGATATACGCCGCCACAACATCGGCAAGCCTTTGCGAGTAGTGGTTACAGGCAGAAAACCTTAATGCTAAAAAAGGTGAATGCCCCTTGTTATTTTTGATACCAAGCTTTGCAATCTGCTTGTTGTGTAGGTCATGCTTAAAGGATAGGTGGGAACGCTCCTTACTCGGGTTGTACCCATTTTGTGACAGGTGATTTATTATATCATAATACAGCGGTCTATCCTGTTCTGAAAGCTCTGACAGAAATTGATTAACCAGTTGCTCTTGTTTTTTGGTTTTCAAAGTTTATCCCCCTTATACATAACTAATAGCTTTAACAGCTACTTTTATAGTATGGAAATGCAGTAGCTTCATAATAAATCTTAGCCTTAGGATTTATCGTTTCCCATGCAGTTAGATATGACTCCGGAAGGTCTGGAATCCAGTATCTGTTCGGGAAAACCCTAACACCGCTACGCTTACTACCGTCTATTGGTATCTTCGCAAAGACTATACCTTCCCCTTCATCAAACTGCCTTCTTGCTAAAATTTCTCCGTTTGTATCGATAATCTGAGCCGCTCCTACTAGCTGTCGAGTCTGTGTTTTATCCCCATCGGGGAAGTTAACCGCCGTTACCTTACCACAATGGCTAGCATGAATAACCGTTGTACCTAATAGCTTTGCAAGCACTACAGGGGTTTGTAACGCAAGGTTTTGATTATATCTGCGAAGCGGCTCTCTTTCGGGTGGTGAATCCTGCGGTAGATCCCACCAACAAGAACCCGCTAGGATAATATCCACCTTACCGGATAACCTTGCTAGGGTATCATAACGTATCATCTCCCAACAAAGCGCTACCCCGATATTCCCTATAGGTGTACTAAGCATATTGTCCTCATCCCCTGCTGTAAAGTAACAGTTTTCAAACTGGGTGGGAAGGTCTTTTTTGTACTGATAGGTTTCACCATTAGGAAAAACTAGCTGAAAAAGATTGTATGCATTGCTACCGTCAAAGTGGATATACGAGCCTCCGACGATAACGTTGTACTCAGCCGACCACCTTTTAAGCTGTCTTTCAACGTTCTTACTCTGTGAGCAAACCTTAAGCATCTTCTCTGAAAAACCTATAGCGGATGTAAAAAATTCAGGCAGTAAAACAAGTCCCGCGCCCTCTAAAGCCGCCTGCCTAACCTGATTCTCACATCTATGTAGATTCTTCCCTACCTGCGAAAACTCCGCATTAAGCTGTACTGCCGCTACCTTCATATCTACCCCATCTTTACTAATCATCGTTTACTATAAACCCATCGTCTATAGCACCTATTATGTGTTTATTATAGCATACCTCATAAAATAAAGCAACACCAGATAGATAGTATAACAAAAGGCGGTGTATCCGGACTAAACCCAGATACACCACCTTATTAACTTAAAACCTTATGCTCTATTCCTTAGATCCCGTTTGTGCAATTCCTTCGATAAAGTAACGTTGGAAAAATAGGAATAGCAGTATCATCGGGATAGAGATTAAAGCCGCCCCTGCCATAGTTTGGTTTGGGAAGGAGAGATACTGGCTGTTTAGGGTTGACATCCCTACAGGCAAAGTAAACATCTCTCGGCTTGTAGCGATTAAGCTTGGGAATAGGAAGTTGTTCCAGCTACCCATAAAGCTCATGATTATGATACAGATTAATGCAGGGCGTGCAAGGGGTAGCGCCACCTTAAAGAAGATTCCATACCTCCCTAACCCGTCAATCTCCGCCGCCTCCTCAAGCGATACAGGAAGCGAGAGGAAGAACTGCCGCATTAGATAAACGTTAAAGGAGCTAAAAAGTGCGGGTAGGATAAATCCTACATAGTTGTTGATTAACCCTAAGCTGTTGAGTAGCATATAGGTCGGTATCATAGTAATCTGACCAGGTATCATCATAATTCCGATAACCACCATAAAGATCAGTTTATTACCAGGAAACTTAAGTCTTGCCAGAGCATACCCCATCATAGAGTTTACAAGCACCCCTAATAAGGTAGAAGAAACCGCTATAAATATAGAGTTAAAGTACCATTTAAAGATTGGCGCATTCTTTACTATGGTTTGGTACGCGCCGAAGGTTAGGTTTGAAAAATCGATATTAAAGTTATATACCTCGGTGGTTGGACGCAAAGAGTTGTAGATCGACCATAAAAATGGAAAGAGTGCGATAAACGCATATCCAAAGGTTAAAAGGTAGAATATGATACGAACTACAGGGTTTTTGTTAAAGCCTTTCTTTTTCATTAGTTCTTCCTTTCATCTAGGTCGACTGCCGTTTTTCGACCACCTGTTTTTGGAATATGGTTAGTAGGAATATGATAAAGAATAGTACAAATGCAATTGCCGCACCGTATCCCATCTGGTTTTGCTTAAACGCCATGTTATATAGGTATAAAACTACCGTCATGGTGGAGTCAAGCGGGCCGCCTGTACCTCCCGATATAATGTATGCTTGGTCAAACATCTGTAGCGTACCGATTACCCCTACTATTAGCACAAATGAGGTCTTTTCGGAGATAAGCGGCAGGGTAATATGCCAAAACTGTCTAACCCCTGTAGCGCCATCGATAGAGGACGCCTCGTAGACCGACGTCGGGATATCCTGAAGCGCCGCTAGAAAGATAATCATCATCGAACCGATAGTCGACCAGATTGCCATAATCATCGCAAGCGGTAACGCATATTTAGGGTCGGAGAACCAGCTTACAGGCGAAAAACCAAAGCTACTAAGTATCGAGTTTGCAACCCCATTTTTATTAAACAAAAACATAAAGATAGAAGCCGACGCTACCGCCGAGGTTACAGCAGGGATGTAGTAGGCAACCCTTAAAAAGGTTTTACCCATTATCTTTTGATTTACTACCACCGCTAGTATTAGCGATAACGCTGTCTGGATAGGTACAACAAAGATTGAGTATTTAACGGTGTTGTACAAAGCTTTATAAAACACCTCATCCTTAAGTAGATCGGTATAGTTTTTAAACATAACAAACCCACCCTTTTCAGGGACTAGCAGGTTATACTCAAAAAAGCTAAGCCCAAAAGCGTAGATTATAGGTCCTATAGTAAAGGTAAGTATTAGCACTATTCCAGGTAGCGCTAGCAGGTATCCCGCCGTCATCTCTTGGCGGCGGCGCGGGCTTTTTAAGATAGAAACAGATTTTGCCATAGATATACCCTCTCCCCTATTTAGTTATTTCGCTTGGTATTTAAAGCAACTAAAATGTAGGTTTTGGCTGTAACAGTATAAGGTTAAATACAAAAACTGTTACAGCCTTACCTACCGATTGTAATACTATCCGTAAATAACAATTTCTATTTGTTACTATATCATAGTATATTAACCGATATCCGCTTGCAGTCAACTCCCATAACTCCAAAGGTGCTATGGAATTATTGCTTAGCTAAAGCGGCATCAATGTTCTTTTGTGCTTCATCAAGGGCGGTTTTAGTACTAGCCCCTGCCTTTAGTACCTTTTCAAAAGCCTTAGCAGTTTCATCAACTACCACTGGGCCGATTACGCCGTATTCAAAGTATGATGCTGATTCTACACAATCAACAAATGCTTTTAAATCAGGATATTTTTCAGTAAATTGATTACCCTTTGAAACCCTTGAAGGTAGTGCACGAGCAGAATCTAGTACCATCTGTTGTGATTCTGGGTTTGTAAGGTAGTTAATAGCCTTTTTAGCGTGTTCTGGATACTTTGTGTTTACAGAAGCAGAGTATCCAACAGTAAATAGCATAGAAGCAGGCTTATCGGTGGTCTTTGATGGTACTAACGCTACACCATATTCAAGGTCAGGAGCGATCTCTTTTAGTGAGTTTGCCATCCAGAAGCCTTCAATGGTCATCGCTACCTTCTTGTTAGCAAATGCAACGCCGTCCCAATCTGCGCCGATATCCGCCGGAGTGGTAGCTACGCCGTCTTTAAGCAGTCCGCTCCAGAAGTCATACGCTTCAACAAACTCCGGTGAGTTTACTACAGGCTTGTTATCCTGCATAATCTGTCCGCCGTTAGCATACACAAATGGTTGGAAACGTGGAAGCTCATTTTGTAAAGATAGCCCGATTACACCATCCTTAGTAAGGGTTTTTGCCGCCTTCTTTAGCTCATCCCAAGTTTTTGGCACCTCTACACCTGCGTCCTGTAGCATCTTTTTATTATAAAACAATGCTAATGTGTTGTAGTCTTTAGGTACGCTGTATAGTTTATCGTCAACGGTAAATGCCTTTAATAGGTTTGGTTCAAAATCCGCTTTATCTTCGGCAGAGATAGCGTCAGAGATGTCAAGCAGCTTGTTAGCGTCCTGGTACTTTGCAAACTGATAGATATCCATATAGAATACATCCGGCTCGCTCTTAGACGCCATACGTGTTTGTAAGGTCTGCCAGAAATCCCCTGCAAAAGGCTCAGCCTTAACGGTGATGTTTTTGTTAGCGGCTTTAAGCCCCTCTATTTGTTTGTTTACAGTGTCGGTTTCAAACTGGTCTGCGTAGTGTGCTAAAGTTATGGTAGCTGCTTCCTCTGTACCGCCCGAGCTACTGCTTGAACCACCTGAGTCACTGCTTGATGAGCTAGAGCTAGAGCTTGAGCTTGAATTATTATTGCAGCCAACCATAGAGAAAGACAATGCCAATGCTAATAATGCAACTGTAATTTTTTTCATGTTTTACCCTTCCTATTCTGTTAATAACCTATGATTTTAGTGTACTGTCTTTAAAATAACTGTTAGATATTTAATACTTAATGATCCGAAGCGCTTTGGAGATTATGTTGTTCACATAGTATCATTATTTTGTTAATTTATCAATAGTTACTCTTACTTTTTGTAAGATATTCCAAATCAAAGCCGTAATTTTGTATATTTTGCTATATTTTCATATTTCTATTGAAAATCCTAACAAAACATGATACAATTATTACGAATTTTATCCGAATTTTTTCGATAATTGATTATATTAACAATGTAAAATTACACATCTAGAGTATATTATTGTTAAAATAAATAAAAATATTCATATTACATCATCGCACAATTTTACTATTGCTTCGCATATCTACTATAACGGGAACACCTTTCATTGCGGAGTAATAATATCCTTACGGAAAATGCGAAGCGAAAGGAAGAAAGCTATGTTAAGTTACAACAAAGGCATTAATGAGTACAAAAACTTTTTAGTTACGGAGGATGAATTTAACCCTAACTATCTGGGTAAATGCGAAACCATCATGTGTCTTGGGAATGGATATATGTGTATCCGTTCTGCAACAGAGGAGCGTTATCTAAACGAAACCAGAGATACCTTTATAGCAGGTACCTACAATAAATTTGATGAGCACGAGGTTACCGAGCTTCCTAATGTAGCCGATGTTATCGGTATGAATATCCTATTAAACGGTATCCCGCTTGATCTTACCTACGGAACGGTGTCCGACTACTCCCGTACATTAAACCTAAAGGACGGTCTGCTTACCCGTAGCTTTATATGGGATACAAAAGAAACCGGTAGAGTTTCATTTAGCTTTAAAAGAACGGTATCGCTTGCTGACCTTCATGCGTTAGGTCAAAGCGTGTCCATCACCCCACTTGACAAAGAGGTTAGTGTTTCTATACTATCCGGGATTAACGGTCAGGTTACAAACTCCGGTGCGGCGCACTTTAGCGAAGGTGACAAACGTCTATACGACAACACCTTTATGTCTGCGGTCTTTACCACCACTGAATCTAAGATTAATTTTGTGATTAACACCTTCCATAAATTTAGTAACGCTACCCCAAAACAGCTTATTATAATGGACAGACGTCAGATCAAGATGAAGTATGAATTTACTGTAACTCCTAACAACGAGGTAGCGTTTGACAAGATAACCACCTTCCATACCTCCAGAGATAAAGACAGTGAATCACTATCATTAGACGAACTAAAGGATAAGGCTATTAACCACATTAAAAGATACCAAACCGTTGGTTTTGAGGGTCTGTTTAACGACAGCAAAGCTAAATACCATGAGCTATGGGATAACTATGACATCACCGTATCCACTAAGGAAGAGTACGATCAGCTTGCAATCCGCTTTGCTATCTACCATCTAACCGTTATGACCCCTGCACACGACAACAGGATGAATATCGGTGCTAAAGGTATGTCGGGTGAAGGTTACAAGGGGCATGTATTCTGGGATACCGAGATATTTATGCTGCCTTACTTTATCTACCAAAATCCAAAGGTTGCTAAAAGCCTAATGGAATACCGTTACTTCTGCCTTGAAGGAGCTAGAGAGAAAGCACGTCTAAACGACTGTGAAGGTGCTATGTATCCTTGGGAATGTGCTTACATCACCGATGGTGAGGTTACACCGCTTTGGGGTGCGGCAGATATCGTTACAGGTCTACCTACCAAAATCTGGTCTGGTATTATCGAGATTCATATTACCTGTGATGTTGCGTTCGGGGTTTGGCAGTACTTTAAGGCTACAAACGATATTGAATATATGAACAACTACGGCTACGAAATCCTACTTGACACCGCTAAATTCTGGAACTCCAGATTAGAGTGGAAGGAAGAAAGAGGTCGTTATGAGATCTGTGACGTTGTAGGTCCTGATGAATACAAAGAGCATGTAGACAACAACGCTTTCACAAACTATATGGCGCACTGGAACATTAAGCTTGCTATCGATATCTGCGACGAGCTTCAAAAGACCAACAAGCCGCTATGGGACAAGCTATCTAAAAAGCTTGATATGGAAAGAGTATACAAAGGCTTTGTTGACAAGCTATCTAAGATCTATCTTCCACAGCCAAACGAAAACGGTATAGTGCCTCAAACCGACACCTACCTTTCGCTTAAAGAGATTGATCTTACTAAATACAAAACCGCTAAGGACATCGGTACTATGTTTAACGAGTACAGCCTAGATCAGGTTAACGAAATTCAGGTATCAAAACAAGCGGATACACTAGTACTGTTCTACCTTCTAGAGGATCTATTCCCTACCGATATCAAGAGCAAAAACTTTGATTACTATGAAGCGCGCACCCTACACGATTCCTCTTTAAGCTACTCAACCCACAGTATTCTGGCAAACGATATCGGCAGAACCGATATGGCTTATGACTTCTTTAAGAAGGCGGCAACCATCGACCTTGGGGATAACCCTAAATCCAGTGACCACGGTATCCATGCGGCTTCTATCGGTGGTATCTATCAATGTATCGTTAACGGTTTTGGAGGAGTTAGACTTGTTGGTGATAAACTAAGGATAACCCCTAAACTGCCTGATAACTGGGATAAACTATCCTATTTCCTATACTGGCATGGCACAAGGCTAAAAATTACTATTGACAAAACAACACTTATCGTAGATAATATAAGTGGGGATGCTATATCATTTGTTAGCTTTGATAAAGAATACACTGTTGATCAAGGCGGATCACAGACTGTAACACTTGCTTAGATTTTTAGTTTAGTAACAAAATTTGAGTGCTATTGTTTTGTAGATTACAGATAATAATTAGCTATAAAAAATCCCCCTATCCATATCGATTAGTTATGGGTAAGGGGATTTTGTTAAGATAGATATACTGAAAGTAACGTTATGTAGTCAACTGGCAAAGCTTGTCTACGCTAAAGGTTTTAACTTGTCCAGCCATAAAATAACGTAAGGCACACCTCACCTTTATAAGTTATCAGAGCAAAATTATAATAATGAAGATCTACCTACGGGAATCTTTAATTTCTATAAGCATATTGCAGCAGAAGGAGAAAATGGGGCAGAAGATGCAAAAGACAGTAACACTTAAAGATATCGCAAAGGAATGCGGGTTTTCACTAACACAGGTATCACGTGCATTAAACGACTACGCTGATGTAAATAACGACACCAAAAAGATTATAAGAGAAACCGCTAGGCGGATGGGTTATGTAAAGAATATTGCCGCCCACAACCTTGCAACAAAGAACAGCAACCAGATAGCCTTTATTGTATCGGGTATTGACAAGGATTCCTCTGCGGCAGGCTCTACCTTTGTGTTTAAGCTTATGCAAGGGGTGCAAAAATACTGTGGTGAGATAGGATTTAATGCGGCAATCTATCTACTTAACAAGGAACACCCCTCCTACGTCGACTTTTGCAGACAGCATGGCATTAATGGTGTCATTATATTTGGGGCTAACTATGACGACAACGGCTTTAACGAGCTTATTCAATCGGATATTGCCTGCGTTGCTATCGATATCTCACTCGAAAGCGACAACAAGGGATGTGTTATGACCAACGACAGCTACTACTCACAGCTTGTAGTATCTAAGCTTATAGAGCTAGGACATAAAAACATTGCTTTAATTAATGGGCACTCGCACGCTTACGTATCTCTGCAACGTCTGGTAGGTTATCAGCTTGCCCACCTACAGCATGGCTTTAAGATAAACGAAAGCTACATTATAAACGGTAAGTTTGATACCCAGATAGCATACGAACGTGCAAAACAGCTTATAGACGAACACCCCATGATAGACGCAATATTCTGCATTAGCGACAGCATGGCAATAGGATGTCTAAACGCCTTAAGGGAGCGCGGCTACTCTATCCCTGACGATATATCGGTGGTAGGGTTTGACGGTATCCCAGCAGGGGAATACACCATCCCAAAGCTTGCCACAGTTATACAAGATCCCTACTCTAAAGGGTATCTTTCAGCTAAGCTTTTAATGAGTATAATAAACAAAACCGGTAGCGAGCGCACCATATTCGTGCCTTGTGTGGTAGATCTTAAGGGGTCGGTGCGACGGCCAAAGGATAAAGATATGTAGATTTTCACAATAATTATAATTAATACTAATCTAACTTTGTAGCGTTATTTTTGCAAGAATTGAAATTTAATATTGCAAAATTAGTTAATGTATAGTATAATGTAAGTATAAGATGTTTACAAAACAGTATTACCCATAACCTAGTAATCGAATGTTGTGTTTTTACTTAAAGATACAATTTCGTGGCATTACTTTAGGTTACTAAATTATTAAGGGTATACGGCATCTCATCTTAACCAAAACTATATTTTCGGAGGATATTATGGAATATACAAAACTTAGTACAGCAGAGCAAGAGCAGGAGCTAGCGCATGTTTTAAAGGAGTATAACGACTACAAAGCCAAAGGCTTAAAGCTAGATATGTCCAGAGGAAAGCCAGGATCGGATCAGCTTGATCTATGTATGGGGATGATGGATACCGTAACCAGCACCGACGAGGTTATACTTCCTAGCGGTATCGATGTTAGAAACTACGGACCGTTAGACGGTATACCGGAGATTAAAGAGCTGTTTTGTGATATGTTTACCGTTACCCCCGAACAGCTTATAATCGGCGGAAACTCTAGCCTTACCCTAATGTACGACACCATTGCTAAAGCAATGCTGTTTGGGGTGTCTGAGGGCTCTACCCCATGGATTAAGCAGGGTGATATAAAGTTTATCTGCGTTGTCCCTGGATACGACCGTCATTTTGCAATATGTGAAGCCTTTGGCATTCAGATGATAAACGTTAAGATGAACGCTGACGGCCCTGATATGGATACCATTGAAAAGCTTGTTTCATCAGATGAATCCATTAAAGGTATCTGGTGCGTTCCTAAATACTCAAACCCAGATGGTACTACCTATTCCGACGAGGTGGTTTCTCGCTTTGCTAACCTTAACCCTTTAGCAAAAGATTTTAGAATCTTTTGGGATAACGCTTACAATGTGCATAACATTGAGGATAAGCTTACAATCCTTCTATCGATCTTTAACGAATGTAAAAAGAGCGGTAAGCAGGATATGGTTGTTATGTTTGGTTCTACCTCTAAGATTAGCTTTAGCGGTGCGGGTATCGCTATTATGGCTTCAAGCGAGCAAAACATTGCTTACATGAAGAAGCTACTAACCGTTCAAACTATTGGTTTTGACAAGGTAAATCAGCTTCGGCATATTAAATTCTTTAAGGATATGGACGGCGTATTAGCACATATGGAGAAGCACCGCCAGATTCTAAAACCTAAATTTGAGATGGTAGCCACAAAGCTTAACGAAAATATCAAGCCGCTTGGTATCGCTACCTGGAACGACCCTAAGGGTGGATACTTTGTATCGGTTGATACTATGGAAGGGTGCGCTAAACGTACCGTAGAGCTTTGTAAGGAAGCGGGGGTTGTGCTAACTGCCGCAGGGGCAACCTATCCTTATGGTAAGGATCCACATGACTCAAATATCCGTATAGCTCCTACCTATCCTCCTGTATCCGAGCTAGAGGTGGCTATGGATCTATTCTGTATCTCACTTAAGGTTGCGGCACTAGAAAAGCTTCTTGGCAAAAGATAACCTATTAATATATTAAAACCGACACGGCATAACATGGAAGATCTGCAAGTTATTTGCACCTCCACGATGTGCCGTGTTATACTCATTGAACTAAAACTGCGTATCATAAGCTCTACAGCCACAAAGGAGGTGTGTCAGATGTTATCCTTTATCCTAGGTGATCACTCCAGCGACCTATTGGGTACAGTATTTAGCCGTATCGAGTTAGACAGTAAACCTACAATCATAATAACCCCCGAACAGTTTTCCTTTGAACTGGAGAAAACGCTCTATAACAAGCTACCTAAACCTCGACTGCAAAACATTCAGGTGTTAAGCTTTACCCGACTTGCCTACCTAACCTTTAAACAGTGCGGCGGGGTGTCGGTTAAATCCCCCGATGATATCTCAAAGCTAATGGCTATGCGTCAGGCGGTGTTAACGGTTTTATCCGATCTTTTAGTCTACAAAAATAAAGCTGTTACCATCTCCTTTGTAAAGCTAATGTTAGACGAGATAGATAACCTTAAAAACAGCGGTGTTACAGCTAATGACCTCGCAAACGCAAACCGCTCTCTAAAGGCGGGGTTACTAAAGGATAAGACCCATGATATAGCGCTAATCTATCAAGCCTACGAGATGGTTCTATCCACCACCTATGAGGATACAAGCGATATCCTAACCCGCTCGGCAGTAGCTCTTTCGGGGTTATCCCTCTTTACCGACTACAACCTCTATCTCTACGGCTTTGACGGCTTTACCCATCCCGAATATACAATGCTAAGCCAGTTAATGGCTAACACCAACATGACGGTATGTCTATCCTACCTTCCACAGTATGAGGAGGTTAGCTTTTTTGAGGGCACTAAAAAAACCTACCATCGTCTTATCGCGCTTGCCAATCGAGGTAATGTAAAGGTTAAAGCACCTATTAAATGTTACACCGCAAAGGATATCTCTGCGGAGCTTTTACATATAGGGGATAACCTGTTTAGTCAGTGTATAACCCGCTACGAGGGGGAGAATAGGTCGGTGATAATCGCCGCCTGCCGTAACGAGTATGACGAGATAAACCTCGCTATCGCAAAGATATATGAGCTTGTGCGGGACTATGGCTATCGCTTTAGGGATATAATTATTACAAGCCGTGATCTGGAGTTTTACGCCCCTAAGCTAAAACCCGCTTTAGAAAAACAGTGTGTACCCTTTAGCATGGATCAAAACGACCGTCTACAGGACAAGCTTCTGATTAGGTTTATCTTCACTGTATTTGAGATTGTTACAAATAGCTTCTCTGTGGATGCGGTGCTTATGCTTTTAAAGACAGGGTTACTCCCCTATTCAAACGAGCAGATAGGTGAGTTTGAGAACTACTGCTACATCTGGGATATTAAGGGTTCCTCCCTACGCTCCCCCTTTACCAAAAATCCTATGGGGTTAACTGCATTTGATAAGCGTTCGATAGAACAGCTTAAACGAATTGAAGCGGTGCGAAGCAGTGTTATAACCCCGCTAGAGGAGTTTTTAACCGCTACTAAATCAAAAGGAGCAAAAGAGATCTCCGCTTTACTGTATAACCTTCTGGTTAGCTTTAACATCCAGTCACAGTGTGCTGATACAGCTAAGGGGTACTTTGAGGTCGGGGATATCTATAACGCTAACCTTACCATTCGGGTGTGGAACCTTGCCCTTGATGCGATTAACAAGCTTGCTGTAGGTGGTGGGGATACATCCCTATCGATAAAGGATTATTCACAGCTGTTTGACCTTGTAATCTCTAGCTACGACTTTGGGGTTATCGAGCAGACACTAGACTGCGTATTAATCTCACAGCTACAGCGTATGCGGGCAAACTCCCCTAAGGTGGTTATCATCCTAGGGGCAAACGAAGGGGTATTCCCTAAGGTGCAAGGCTCTAAGGGTCTATTCACCGACGGCGAGCGCACACTACTACAGTCACTGGAGTTGGATCTTTCCTCCTCCGATCTTGGGGATATACTAAACGAGCGTTTTCTAGCCTATAAGGCGGTTACCACCCCTACCGATAGGCTTATGATAACCTATAAAAAGGTGGATCTTCTGGGTAAGGTACAGCGCCCTTCAGTGGTGTGCCAACAGATTACCACCATGTTTGAGGATAACGTTATGGTGGATACCGATGACCTCTCCGCTATTGAGTACTGTAGCAGCTATCGTGCCGCCTTTGAACAGCTTACCATGATCTACAATCAAGACAGTAGCACTACCGCCGCATTAAGGGCGGTGCTAGGTGAGAATGCTATCTACAGGGACAAGCTTTATCATATTGAACAGGCAAAGCGAACCCGCAGTACCACCCTTAAAAACAAAGAGCTTGCAAAACAGCTTTACGGTGATAGAATTACCATCTCCCCTTCTAGGGTAGAAAGCTACTACCGCTGTGCATTTATGTACTTCTGCCGCTACGGTCTAGGGGTAAAACCGCTTACCAAAGCCACCTACTCTCCACTGCTTCGCGGAGATCTTGTGCACAATATAGTGGATATCGCCTACAATGATGTTAAGCAGCTCCCCTCCTTTGACAAAGAATATGCCAAGGAGGTTATCGACAGACGTTTTGATGAGTATCTGCAAAATGTCCTGTCTGAATCTTCAAGCGGTACGACAAGCGGGAGCGGGTACCAAAGTAGAGTAGCTACAACCACCCAAAACCGTATCATCCATACCTTAGGGAGGTTTAAACGGGTTATCCTTGATATTATAGAATCCATCTATCATGAGCAGGCACAGTCTAGGTTTAAGATAATTGATACCGAATACGATATCAGTAGTAAAAGCGATATCCGCCCGCTTACAATAAAGCTAGAGGACGACTCCACCATGGAGATTGTAGGCAGAATCGACCGTATCGATATGTACGAAGATGTTCAAAGCAATAACGAACGGTACGTTAACGAACGGTACGTTCGAGTGGTAGACTACAAGACTGGGAACAAGCGGTTTAACCTGTCGGATATACTGCATGGTATGAATATGCAGATGTTAATTTATCTGTTTGCTATCTGCAAAAACGGTCAAAATAGATATAAAGACTGCAAACCAGCCGGAGTTTTATACTTCCCCGCAAGGGCGGTTGCAGTGGATAAGGGGGACAACCCAGACTACGACTACTCCACCGCCCGTACTAAAACCCACACCATGAACGGCATACTTCTGGCGGATAGGACAAACAATGACAGCGAGGTAGACCTGTCGATCCTTAAAGCGATGGAGGAGGAGCTAGCAAGCAACTACATCCCAATCAAGCTAAAGAAGGACGCTTCTATCTCCGAAAGGGTAAAGGTAGACGGGGTGTTTAAAGCCTCCCTTGACAGCCTTCAAACCCCGACGCAGTTTGAACAGATCTATCGATACCTTGTTAAAAAGGTTAAGGCTATGGGGGACTCCATCTGTCAAGGGGATATCCACGAGGGACGTATAGCGGATGTCTGCAACTACTGCGAGTTTCAAGGGATCTGCACCACCGATAGGCGTGAGAGCTTATCTAAGCTACCTGCTCTGCCTGTGGATGAAATCTATAAGGATTAATATAGATAGTATTAATTGGACAACGAAATATTGCGTGCAATCATCTTGTTTATCCTATATGTTTTTTATGTAAAAAAATGCAGCATTTGATTGCCCAATTATCATAAATTTGAAAGTGAGGTTTAATATGACCTATGCACTTATACTTTTTGGTGTGGTGTTAGTTCTGTCAGTAGCGTCAAGTAAGCTTTTTAACCGCCTTGGTGTGCCTACACTGCTAATCTTTCTACTGCTCGGTATCGCCTTTGGAGCGGAGGGGTTTGTTAAGATAGAGCTTAACGATGTTGTGTTTGCCGAGGATATCTGCACCATTGGACTTATCTTTATTATGTTCTACGGTGGGTTTGGTACTAACTGGAAAACTGCAAAGCCTGTAGCGGTACAGTCTATTCTAATGTCTACCGTTGGGGTGGTTATTACAGCGGGGCTTACAGGGTTGTTCTGTCATCTTGTGTTTGGCTTTAAGCTGCTTGAAGGGATGGTTATCGGGTCGGTTATCGCCTCTACCGATGCGGCGGCGGTCTTTGCAATCCTTCGTTCTCGAAAGCTTAACCTTAAGAACGGTCTTGCTCCGCTTTTAGAGATTGAAAGCGGTAGTAACGATCCATTCTCATACATGCTAACGATAATTATGGTTACACTTTTAAACAACAGTAAAGCCGAGTCAATTCCGTTAATGGTTATCTCGCAGATACTCTTTGGGTTAGCTATCGGGGTGGCAATTGGGGTAGTAGCGGCTTTGGTGCTTGAAAAGATTGCTTTTGATGTAAACGGGATTAATACAATCCTTGTGGTGGGGGTTACTGTGCTCTCCTTCTCGCTCGCAAAGGCAGTCGGTGGGAATGGATTCCTTAGTGTCTATATAACAGGGATTATACTAGGTAACAAAAAGATACTAAACAAAAAGAGCCTTGTGCATTTCTTTGACGGTATCTCTTGGCTAATGCAGATTATGTTGTTCTTCACCCTAGGGCTTTTATGTCTGCCGTCCCACCTGATAAAGATTATCCCTTACGCTATCCCTATAGCGCTATTTCTAATCTTTATCTCCCGACCTACTGCGACCTTTAGCATACTTAGCTTCTTTAAGATACCATTTAAACAACAGCTTTTTGTATCTTTGGTAGGACTTCGCGGGGCGGCATCGATGGTGTTTGCGATTATTGCTTCTACAAGCTCAGACTATATTACAAACGATATCTTTCATATTGTATTCTTTGTAGCACTGTTTTCGGTAACGGTTCAAGGCTCATCTATCCCGTTTATGGCAAGAAGGCTTGACCTAATCGACAACGACACCTCGGTGCTTAAAACCTTTACCGACTACGCCGACGATGAGCATACCCAGCTAGTGGAGATAACCATCGACGACACCCACCCCTACTGCAACAAAACTATTGTAGAGGCGGCAATCTCGTCGGATATCCTAGTGGTAATAATTAAGCGAGGAAAAAACACCATAATACCAAAGGGTTCGACAAAGATACTAAACGGCGATATAGTGGTAGAGCTTTACCGTAGAGAGTTTTATGAAAGCTTAAAAAGCGCAGAATAGAAAGCCTGCCTGCCCGCAAGCACGGTCATATAGTAAAACAGCATAACTTCAAAGCGATAGATTAATAAGGAGGATTTTATAGATGGATAGGATAGATGGCGTTATTACCTGCGGGGACAAGGGAAAGTTTACGGTGTACAGCGATATAGGGTATATTACCTGCAATGCAAAGGGGGTCTTTCGGAATAAGGATCTATCCCCTATGGCTGGAGATAGGGTCACTCTATCTCTGTCAGATCCTGCGGTTAACACCGATATATCAGCTAACACCGACCCCTCTAAGTCCGCTCTTCGTGGAATTATAGAGGAGATACACCCTCGCAGTAACGCATTTGTTCGTCCTAAAATGACAAATTTAGACACATTATTTATCGTTGCTTCCATCGTAGAACCCGCCTTAAGCTTGCTGATTATCGATAAGCTTACCGCTATCTGTTGTTACAAAGAGGTAACCCCTATCCTAGTGCTTACCAAGACCGACCTGTCAGAGTATGAGCATGTTAAAAGGATCTACGATAATGCGGGTATCGTAACCTTCTGCACTGACAAGGACTCTACCGATGAGTTTAGTAAGATCTATCCACATATTAAAGATAGGACGGTAGCTTTTGTTGGAAACACAGGGGTGGGCAAGTCTAGTCTTTTGAATCGGCTGTTTAATAACCTTCAGCTTGCAACAGGTGAAATCAGCAAAAAGCTAGGTAGAGGGCGGCATACTACCCGCACCGTAACACTCTATCGTATAGATGAATACAACGCCTTTGTTGCGGACACCCCTGGGTTTGGGGCGGTCGAAACAAACCGTTATGATATTATTACAGCTGATGAGCTACAGTACTGCTTTAAAGAGTTTACACCATTCCTGCACTCCTGTAGGTTTACCGGTTGCTCCCACACAAGCGAGCGGGACTGTGCTATTAAAAATGCCTGCAAAGACGGTTTTATTGAACCTACACGGCTTGATAGCTACACCATCATGTACAACGAAGCTAAGCAGTTAAAGCACTGGGAGTACTCCGAAAGGTAATTTTGTGCAGTATGCTAGGAATGTGAAGAATGGATAACTATACTAATCCAACGGATTGTATCTATCCGTAGCTGAATTTTTAGGTTCATGACATATTAAGTCTTTTTATAAGCCACCTATTAATCGGTTATCTCTACCAGTTTGGTATTTTTTTGTAGCTAACTGCCCATTTCCTATTTTTTATGTGATGGAAACAGCGTGATCAACTACTTGTACAATTCTGCTAACTTTTTAAAACGTATATTCTTGTTTTTAGTGTGAGATTTTTGTCGAACAAAATCATCATGTATCATTTATTGCTTTCATGAAAAAAATGCCTTGACTTACCACAAAGTTTCTTGTATAATTAATTGTACCAACCACAATATATAGTGGTGTGTATTATATCAAACCACTATAGGTTGTGGTTTTGCATAAAAATGCACTATCTATTATTTGGATATACAAAGGACAATCAGCTTTAGTTTTTTTGCCGATGTTTGTAGAAAAACAGGCTGTAATATCTACTGTTAAAGGGAAAGAAGTGAATCAAGGATGATAAAAAAAATTATAAAAAGAGATAAACGAGAGGCTTCATTCAACATAGAAAAGATCGCTAACGCAATCTTTAAAGCGGCTAAGTCTGTAGGCGGAAACGATATGGACGAGGCTCACGAGCTTGCATACAAGGTATGTGAATACATTGAACAGACCCTTAAGACCGATAGCCCAACCGTTGAACAGGTTCAAGACAGCGTAGAAAAGGTGCTTATCGAGCATGGTCACGCAAAGACCGCTAAAAACTACATACTATACCGTGCGGAGCGAAACCGTATCCGTGAGATGGATTCAAAGATTATGAAGATCTATGAGGATCTAACCTTTAAATCCGCCGAGGACAACGATCTTAAGCGTGAAAACGCTAACATCGATGGTGACACCGCAATGGGTACTATGTTAAAATACGGCTCTGAAGGTGCAAAACGATTCTATGAGCTATATGTATTAGATTCACAGCATGCTAAAGAGCACGCCTCCGGTAACATCCATATCCATGACATGGACTTTTTAACCCTTACCACAACCTGCTGTCAGATCGATATCGTAAAGCTATTTAAGGATGGATTCTCAACAGGACACGGATTTTTACGTGAGCCAAACGATATCCAAAGCTACTCCGCTCTTGCTTGTATCGCAATCCAAGCTAACCAAAACGATCAGCACGGCGGACAGAGTATCCCAAACTTTGATTACGGTATGTCTAACGGTGTTAGAAAATCCTATGCAAAGTACTATACACAGAATCTAGGACGAGCGCTAGAGCTTTTAGCCGGTATCGAGGACGGAGCTTATACTGCAAAGCAGATCTGTAGCGAGATACTAGAAGAGCATGGTGTAATGCCGGTTTTAGCAAACGACAACGGTTATCAAGACTTTGAAAAGCCTTTGCTCCTTAAGTTAGTTGATGAGCCGACCGCAGATAGCATACAAAGGTTTGTCCTTCGCCAGGCAACAAAAGAGATTGACCGTGCTACCTACCAAGCGATGGAAGCGCTAATCCACAACCTTAACACCATGCATTCACGTGCTGGGGCACAGGTACCGTTTAGCTCTCTAAACTACGGTACAGACACCTCTGAGGAGGGAAGGCTTGTAATCAAGAATATCCTTCTTGCGACAAAACGTGGGCTTGGAAACGGCGAAACCCCTGTGTTCCCTATCCAGATCTTTAAGGTTAAAGAAGGTGTTAGCTACAATAAAGAGGATAAAAACTACGATCTGTTTAAGCTGTCCTGCGAGGTTTCTGCTAAACGTCTATTCCCTAACTTCTCATTTTTGGACGCTCCGTTTAACCTACAGTACTACAAAGAGGGTGATTACAACTCTGAGGTTGCTTATATGGGTTGTAGAACCCGTGTAATCGGCAACGTTTACGACCCGACTAAACAGGTTACCTGCGGTAGAGGAAATCTAAGCTTTACCTCACTAAACCTACCATACATTGGTATTAGCGCTAACAAGGACATCTGTGCATTCTTTAATTTACTTGATGAGTACCTAGAGTTAATCTGTAAACAACTAATGCACCGATATAAGATACAATCTCAAAAGACAGTAAAAAACTACCCATTTTTAATGGGACAGGGAGTTTGGATCGATTCCGAAAAGCTAGGACCAGATGACTCTGTAAGCGAAGTGCTAAAGCATGGTACCCTTACCGTTGGATTTATCGGTCTTGCTGAAACCTTAGTCGCATTAACCGGTAAACATCATGGTGAATGCGAGGAGGCTAGAGCTTTAGGACTTAAGATAATCTCCCATATGCGTGAGTTTTTAGATAAAAAGGCGGAGGAAACCCGCTTCAACTACTCCCTAATTGCAACCCCTGCCGAAGGACTTTCGGGAAGGTTTGTACGGATTGATAGGAAGCGTTTTGGTGTAATCGAGGGTGTTACCGACAAGGACTACTACACAAACTCCTTCCATGTTCCTGTACACCACAAGCTATCCGCTTACGAAAAGATAAACATCGAAGCACCATACCATGCCCTTACCAATGCCGGTCATATTAGCTATATCGAGCTAGACGGCAACCCTAGCGACAACCTAGATGCCTTTGAAACGATAGTTCGCCACATGAAGGATAGCGGTATCGGATACGGTTCGATAAACCACCCTGTAGATCGTGACCCTGTATGCGGATACACTGGGGTTATCCAGAATGAATGCCCGCAGTGTGGACGTACCGAGCAGGACGGCGGACCTAAGTTTGATAGGATACGTCGTATTACCGGATACCTTGTAGGTACTGTAGCAAAGTTTAACGACGCTAAACGTGCCGAGGAATCCCAGCGTGTAAAGCATATGTAATTTTGTAACTCCATTGCAACCTATGTAAACAGATATTTGGTATAGCGTTACCTAAAATTAGTTTGATTTATTGCAGGATAGATCAAACTAATTTTTTTCGTATACTTTTTGTTCCTTTATTTTCCATTCATATAAGTCCTTGGAAAAGCTGTGCACACTGCATGGATATAATTGGATTTGACAAAAACAAAGATTTATGTTATAATTTTTATAGTTGCGCTTTAACTATTAGGTAAAGACTGAAATAGTAAATAAAAAGAAAAAATTTTATTTACTAGATGGTAATATTTATAACATTTTAAGGCAATTTTAAGAAGCGACAGAAAAATCAGGGGGATACTAAATGAAAAAAACATTTCAAAAATTATTTGTAATTACACTAATTCTAAGCATTTTTCTAGTTCAAAACAGTACATACCTAATATTAGCAGAACCTGCTACTGAAAACCAGATTGTTTTAAATCCTGCGGCTAGGATTGTGGACGGGTCGGAAGGTTCACTAAGGATCCAAAAGTCGATAGTACAGACTAAAAACGATGAATTTACCATAACGCTTGATGTGGACACTAAAAGTATCGTTAACAACAATGCTTCATCAATCGTACTATTAATAGATGTATCAGGCAGTATGCTTGATTATGACAAGATTAACTCTGCTAAAGCAGCCTCTAGAGAGTTTATTAATGAGCTGTTTTTAAATAGCGTTAATACCGTAAATAACGAGATTGGTATTTTAGGCTTTGATGATGACTATGTAGATGTATTCCAAGACCTCACGAGTGATCAAGATAAACTGCTAAAGGCTGTAGAAGATGTGCAATCGTTTAACAAGGGTACTAACATCCAGCTGGGACTAAACCGTGCACAGAGTATGCTAGATAATGCGAAAAAAGGAAACAACAAGATTATCGTGCTTTTAAGCGACGGGAAACCAAACGCTCCTTCTAGCAGTGATGTTATTGGTGATACCATAGCTGTAGCAAATGGTATCAAGGCTACAGGGGTGGAGATATACTCTGTATTCTTTAACCTAGGGCTTTCAGCAGAAGAGATAGTTGATACCGAACGTGTTGTTAGAGGTATAGCTTCTAACGGTGATTATCATGAAGCTACCGACGCGGGTTCTCTTGCTAACACCTTTAAAGGAATTGCGGATGATATTATCGAGCATACAAACCTCTGGCGGGTAATCGACCCTATGGCGGAATTTATCGATTGGGTAGGATTTACCTCCACGAATAACCCAGGAGCAAAATACGACAACACCACCAAAACGCTAAGCTGGAATCTACTTGACAAAGGTGTCACTCCAAACGCTATACAGGATGACCCAGACGGATTTATCTACAACTACAGCCTAAGCTATAACATTAAGCTAAATATAGCAAGCGCTAACTTTGATTTTTCAAAGACATATCAAACAAACAAAACCACTAGCCTTGTGTACCATATCGTAGATCCAAGTAGCTATAACGACGATAACAAAACCGCATATTTTGAGGTTCCTATCGTTAAGAGCGCTACTCTACCTACCCTTACAGTTTCAGCTAGCGATCTAATCTCCTACACAGGGGGCGAGTCGGTAAGCAACGACCCTTTCCCTCATCCGCAGTTTAAGTTTAGCGGATTTCTAGGTGGAGATACTGTAGACACCGTAAGATTTTATCTAGATGGCAGGCTATACGATTCCGATAATTCCCCTCATCATTATGAATTTCCGTTTGAAGAAAAGTTTTATCTAATAAATCCGGTTACCAATATTCCATCGGATACTCCATCAGATAATGATGATATTGGCGGCGACTACCTAATTACGGTAAACGGTGTAGGAGGCGGTAAAGTTATAGCAAGGAGCACAATAGATCCTTCCCGTGCCTATCAGATTACATACAAAACAGGTACTTTATATGTGCGCGGTGTTACCGACAGCACCACCCCTACACACATTATTCCTGCACTAACCACCACACCAACAGCCGCTGTTGTCGCCCCTAGCGTATATACCTCAAGCGGTACAATCTTTACCGACTCTACTAACAGGGTAATCTCTAGTAGTGCTAAGGTTGCGTTACTTTCCGACGGTATCCTAGTAAAGGAAACTATGGATAACATGGCATTACGGCTGTCACAAAACAATAAGACCAAGGATATGAACTACCGTTATCTATACCTTGATCTAGTAAACGCAAATGACGGTAACCACGTGCTTACCGCTAACAAGGCAGTTACAGTATATCTACCCTACCCTGCCGGTACTACCAGTAAGGATGATTTTGTAATAATGCATCTCGCAGGTGTGAACAGACACTACGACTACACCGTGGCAGATAAAACAGCAGATTGGATTATCCCTGATAAAACCCCTGTAGGACTAGCATTCCAGACCGACAGCTTTAGTCCATTCGCTATCGCCTATGCTACAGCCACTGACCCAGACGACACCACAAACCCAGGTGGAGGTACTACCAACCCAGGTGGAAGTACTACCAATCCAGGGGGTGGTACTACCAACCCAGGCGGTGGTACTACCAATCCAGGTGGAGGTACTACCAACCCAGGTGGAGGTACTACCAACCCAGGTGGTGGTA
>CAZAOY010000020.1:16869-43648 GCA_964486925.1 uncultured Oscillospiraceae bacterium | reverse complement strand
CTCCAAACCCTCAATACGGCTTGGCAACTGTCTTAATAGAAAGTCAATGTCTACCGTCGGCCCTGCTCTCAAAGTTTGTTAATGCGTAGATAAACATCCCGCCCTTTGATACAAGGTTACCAACATATTTCTACCTTGAAAGACGTCGTATAAATTCTTCCTGGCAAAACAACTGCATATGCACCTGCAACGATTTCCCCGATACCTTAGCCTTGTTTTTTTAGCTTTGCAATAGCTCCCTTATCTGCCCATCTATAACCACACTCCTAGTCTGTTTTTAACTTTATTTAACATTCTTCTTTTTGCAGCCTTTTAGCATTGCAAATAAAGCTAATACCATAGTCTATTGAAGGCAAATCATAGCTATACATATTGACTAAACTGTAAACATAATCCTTGATTTTTTCTGAATATATTGTGAAGTGTCCATCATCTATATTTGAGATTAGCTCTATACAGTTATTAATTTGGTCATCAATTAAACTCATACTAATTATTTCCTTTCGCAACTTCAACCAGTAATTAAGTTAATAATAAAAAAGTAAATAATATATGAATACGAAATAACCTATTGACATTCCAGTCTAAGTGTGATAGACTATAGCCAGTCTAAAACATCTAGATTGGAGATTAACATGACAAAAAATATAATGCTTACTACAGCAGAAGAAAAGCTTGCTAGGCTAATCTGGAGGGTTGCGCCGATAACCTCGCCAGAGTTAGTGACAATTGCTCTAGAGGAGATGGGCTGGAAAAAATCAACAACCTACACAGTTTTAAAGAAGCTGTGTGACAAGGGGGTATTTAAAAACGATAACGCAAATGTATCGGTTATACTAACCTACGACGACCTAGTTGCACAACAAAGCCGCCGATACGTTGAGGAAACATTTGCAGGCTCACTGCCAAGATTTATCACTTCATTTATAGGTGGTAAAAAGCTTACACAGGAGCAGGCGTCAGAGCTTCGGCGTCTAATCGATGAACACGAGGGAGGTGACATTAATGGATAGCGTATTTCTTACCATCCTTAATATGAGCATAACTGGTGCGTTTGTGATTGCGGCAATATCTATTGCAAGATTACCCCTTAAAAAAGCCCCAAAGCTTATCTCATACAGTCTTTGGGGGGTGGTGGGATTTCGGCTTGTACTACCCTTCTCGTTTGACAGTATCTTCAGTCTTATCCCCTTTAATGATAGACCTATCCCTATGGATATCGGAATGCAAGCTAAACAACGTATTGAAAGCGGGGCTCAGGGTATCGATAACATCATAAGCGGCTCGCTTACCAATGCTACAGCCAATACGAGTATAAACCCTCTACAGGTTTGGACGTCGATAGTATCGTATCTATGGATAGTCGGGTTTTTGGTTATGGTTATCTATGGTGTTATATCTTATGTTACGCTAATACGTAAGATGAAAAACGCTACCCTGATAAGAGCGAACATATACAAAGCCACAAACATCCGCTCGCCGTTTGTACTGGGCTTTATTGCTCCAAAGATTTATCTGCCCGTCAGCTTGTCCGACAGCGAGCTAGGATACATTATCCTACATGAGCAAACCCATATTAAGCGTAATGACCATATCGTAAAGCTTGCGGCTTACTTAGTACTGTGCCTTCACTGGTTTAATCCGCTTGTATGGTTAGCTTTTACACTTATGGGGGTGGATATGGAGTTATCTGTAGATGAGCGTGTACTTAAAGATATGGACATAAAAACAAGGAAGGATTACTCACGCTCACTTGTATCCTTAGCGGTACAGCGCCGTATAATTGGCGGAAGTCCGCTTGCATTTTCAGAGGGAGAGATAAAGGTGAGGATAAAGAATATTCTAAACTATAAAAAGCCTTCACGGGTGATTATAACCGTTGCAATAGCACTGGTTGCAGTGCTAGGTATGGGTTTTATGGCAGATAAGCCAACGGTAACATATACGCCTATAACATCTATGAAAGCACAAACATATCAGTTAGCCAATATGACAGACCGCCAAAGGATGGAGAATATGACCTCTTTTTATCTAAATCCAGACGGCACAGCATCATTTAATGCCGCTATGATAAGCAGCTACATCCCCCCTAACTGCACCTATAAAGTTGCAGACGGTAAACTAATATTTCACGCTATCATTGCCAATGTGTGGGAAGATGACTTCTTTGGACATAAAGATGGTGATATTATGGCAACTTTTAACATTATAGATGAAGATACCTTGCAGTTTGAGTCTGCTAATATTCCTTTATTTGCAGTAACTGGCGGGCGGTATGTTGGGGCAATGTCAGCTGTTACGGTTGATAGCTTAAAAAGCATATCTATTGGAATGGATATGGCAGTAGTACACGATACACTTGGATCTCCGGTCGGGATGTTATCAGGGCTTTACGGTGACATCTATGAATTGGAGGATGGGAAGGTGGTAATTATATATTACAATAGTGATAACAAGGTAGAACGGATAAAAACCGACACTAAAGCACAGACCTCGCCTTCCGATATAACACCTTTGTATAACAACCTTGACAGCGCTGTGTCTGCCGCAATTCTATCCGAGAATGAGGACCGCTTTCCGCTAGGTGAATACGCAGTAGAAGCAAATTATGTACTTTCTACCGAAGGAGTAGGCTCGGCAGACACAGGTGAAACTGAACGTGTTACCGTCTATACTTGGGTGCTATATAAAAGGTTTGATATAAACGGGGATGAGATCACCGATAAAAGCGGATACATGGGGGTTGACGCTCTTGTGTTTAACGTATCGGACAAGGACAAATCATATGAGCTTTTAGCGTATTGGCATGGTATAAAGGATGAATTTTATTCAAATTCAGCAGATGAAAGATATAATCCTATATCTACCCCCGATTCTTTTGAAGCACCCGAAAACTTGCAGCAAACGCTTGAAGCGAGGGTGAATGAAAAGATAATTACCTTAATCTCAAACCATAAAAATAACAAAGATTAGATTATTTTACTGTCTTAACCTAACTTATGTAAAGCTTTAGTGCTATTCCTTATAATAACAATTGGTTATTCTGTACCGTTAAACTCCGCTACCGCTTGACACATCGCCTGTACATTTTCGGTCTTAGTGCCGTAAAACATATAGTCACTAGCCGCTAGGATATGCTTTCTACCCATCTGCTTAGCTGTTTGCAGTATCTGAAGGCTCTTTTCCTTAATCTCATTTGGTTCACAGTTTAAAAGATCATCTAATCCAATGTTTCCCCTAGTACAGATCTCCTCATCCAGCTTTGAGAAGGCTTCCTCGATTGATTTAACGTTACCCACAGGTGGCATGGATAATGTTTCAAACAGATCAATCCCCATCTGGTTGTAATACCCCATAGTTAGCATTGGTTCTATAGGTGAGCAGATATGGGTGTAGACAAGTAGACCGTTGTTATGAGCAAGATCGGTAATAATCTTTGAGTAGGGTACTAAATAATCCTCATAAAACCGTGGCGAGATCATCTCCGAACCAGGGCCACCTAGAAATACAAAGTCCGCCCCACCCTTTGCCACTGCGGGGAGTAGCTTCTCATTAAGCCTTAATATCCTATCCATAATTCCCCTACACCGATGTGGACATTCCATAGCAAAGATAGCGGTATTCATGGTATCAGGAAAGCACAAAAGCTCATAAGGTTGCATTGCCCACTGTATATCCAGCGACCTATCCTCCCCTAGCGTCCTTCTTATCTCCGATACACCATGAGTAATAGCCGAAAAGTCATCCACCTCGAGCAGTGCGTCTAGATAGTACTCCAGTATGTAAAGCTCCTCCTCGTCGGTAACAAGCCCCTTTATCATCGCCCCACCCTTAAGCTCATCTTCAATTAGCGTTGAGTTTAATCTGCCTTTTGGGGTAACAAATTCTATGTCGGTGGTCCTTCTGTTTGTTGCTTTATCGTAGTTTGTTTTGTTGTTATAGTATATCCCATCAACAAGCTGTGTAAGGTCTGGAAGTCCCTGATTATAGAGCGGTACCATGTCAAACCGTTCACATGCATTAACCGTATCTATAATTGTAGTATCTGACAGCCAGGTTTTCCCCGCTAACCTTGCGTCAAACCCCGCTCCTGCCCCAATCTGCGGTGAACAGATAAATCTATCCCCGCCAACGGTGACATACTTTTTGAATATCTCCCTGTTAGTCATAAAAAATCCCCCTATCTACGAATTAATATATACATTTACTTTACTGGGTAATAGTTTAACATATCTTTAGGGTTTATTCAAGCAAAATACTAAAAAATATCTCAAACTAATCTATAGGTATTATTTCATATTATAAGGGGGAAGTTATGGGTAAAATAGCAAAGAGCGTTGTCTGGGTTTTGGTAGCTTTTTTGGCTGTTGTAGTGATACTATACGGCTACAACCTAACCAAAGCTAATACGCAGGCAAAACAGGAGGTACAGATGGACAAGCCGACATATCGCAGGATCGACGCAGATGAAGCGAAAAGAATTATGGATAGCAACAAAGACGCCGTTATACTAGACGTGCGCACCACCGAAGAATACCGCTCACAACGGATAGAGGGTGCGGTACTAATCCCTGATTATGAGATTTCAAGAAGAGCAAAGACCGAACTTCCCGATAAGGATAAGGTAATACTTGTATACTGCCGAAGTGGCAGTCGTAGTAGGAGCGCAGCTTCAACTCTAGTGGCTATGGGTTACAAAAATGTCTATGATTTTGGCGGTATTATCTCCTATCCATACGAAACTGTTTCGGATTAGACATAGATTTCTTATACCATAATGCAGAAATCGCATACAGTGCATTCCCTTTAACCTTTTGTAGATTTAAAGCTGTGTAGCTTTATCACAACTTCTAGGGTTAGCATTGTATGCGAGTTTTATTTTTTAGTAAGCATTCAAGAAGTTAGTTAGAAGGTTTGTCCTTCATTCCGCCAAACCCACCCATGCGACCGCCACGTCCGCCACGACCAAGCATTGGCATTCTTGAATTATCCACCATATCAGATCTTTCGGTTTTCATACCTTCCTTCATAGCAGAAGCTGTATCTGTATCAATTAGTCCATATTCTAGATATTTATCGATCATCTTGCGCTGGATATCCGACTGTTGGTCGTATAGTCCGTATATCTCATTCCTCTGCGCTTCGGTTAGAGCGTCCCATTTTGCCTTCATTGCGTCCTTTGCGGCTTTTTGTTCCTCTGTCATCTGTCTGTCGCCACGTTCTCCCCTACCTAACCTTGGAATCTCGCCGTTATCGATAGCTGTAATCATCTTATCGTACTGTTCTTGGGTAATCTTTTTGTCAGCCAGATCCTGTTTTAGCTTAGCTTTTGCATCGTTTGCAAGCTGTGCCTTCTGGTCATCGGTAAGGATGTTCCAGATGGAGGATTTTCCGAACGTATCAGCTTTAGCTGTACTATCCGAAGTTGCCCCTTGGATGACTTGGTTTGACTGTGTTTCCTGTGTAGACTCTGCCGCTAGAGCAGTTACACCTGTTGTCATTAACAACGCCGCAACAATAGCAACGCCTGCAAGTTTTTTTCTTCCTAATTTCATAATAATTCTCCTTTTTTGGTTATAATATCTAAACTTATGGTTACTGATTGGTCTTTTACCACCGTTACATAACGCTCACCTCCTTTTGTTCTATGTAGTTATTATAACCCTATTGTTTGAACTGCGGATGTTGTTTATCTGATTTTAAACTGATTTTTAGCTGAAGTTTTTTATAAAAACTAATCCCCTCACACCTGAATGTGAGGGGGTTAAGGACTGGTCTATTATGTTACATTCTTCTTTCGCGTCTGTCAAACTCTGGGTTGTATGCGTAGATGTTCTTAGGATTTAGCGTTTCTGTAGCGATCTGTAGTGCTTCGCCAAATCTCTGGTAGTGAACTATCTCACGTTCACGTAGGAAACGGATTGCATCGCTTACGTCCGGATCGTCAGATAGACGTAGTATGTTATCATAACCTGTACGTGCCTTTTGTTCTGCGGCCAGATCTTCTGTTAGGTCTGTTAGTATGTCACCTTTAGACTGGAAACCTGCCGCACTAAATGGCATACCGTTTGCACCTGCTGGGTAGATCCCAACGGTATGATCAACAAAGTATGTATCAAATCCTGCCTTCTTGATCTCATCCACGCTAAGATTACGTGTTAGCTGGTATAGTATAGCAGAAACCATCTCTACGTGAGAGAGTTCTTCTGTACCAACATCGGTAAGTATACCTTTAATTCTGTTATCTGGGGCGGTATAACGCTGTGATAGATATCTGTTTGCCGCACCTAGTTCACCGTCTGGGCCACCTAGGGCAGAGAAGATACATTTTGCTAGCGCTGGGTTTGGTCTAGCAATCTTTACAGGGTACTGTAATTTCTTTTCATAACTCCACATAGATTAAACCTCCAATTCCCAAGGCCAAGGTGTGGTAGCCCATTTCCACTCGTTATCGTCAGCCATATCCATAATTGTGATTGGCCCGTACTTTGTTACATATTCGTCTGCAATCTTCTGGCGCATAGCTAGGGTAGTCTTATAGTAATCAAGTGCCTTTTGGTTGGTTGGATGGTTATCTAAAAATAGATTAACTTCGTTTAGCCCAAAATCACATATCATTAGCTTACGCATTAGCGCTTGTCTGTCATCCATACTATTTTACCCCCCCGCCTAAGAATGGTTTATCGAGATCCTTAAAGATCGTTGCTCTTTCAAAGCCTTCTTCTGTAGGATAGATGTTTTCCCAAACCTGCATTGGGATGTACGCTGCTGCTAGCATTCCGCAGCTTGGCATCTGCATTGGTGGCTCAAACGGTGGGATTGGTTCTCCCCCTGGTGGCGCTACTGGTGTTACAGGTACATTTTCATCTGGTAGTATAGGTAATGGCACTGGAATAATTATCTTTCTTTCCATATAACCGTCCTTTCATATAATATTTTTGCTTAGCATATTATACATACAGATAAAGTTATTATTGCAGTATGTATATCTTCATTATATGAGGAATATTTATATAACGTGAAACTAATATCTGTTAAACAAAATCCTAAAGTATAAAAAAACCTGTAAAAAAACCGTAATATTTTGCAAAATAACTTGATTTAATGTCGATTTTAAGGTATAATAGGTGTAATGAAAAATTTGTGGTAACAATTAATACTGTCTAAACCATAGAGTTTTAAGTATGTCTATAATGTATCTAGTTAGATAATGCGACAACGTTGTACAACCTATTTGTATAACTGATATAAGCAACGGTTTTACCACATAACTATAATGCTAAATTTAAAGGAGAGATAATAATGGCAGGAAATAGAATTATCTGTAGCTGTAAGGATGTAGACTACCTAACTATTAGAAAGGCTATGTGCAAGGGTGCTAGAACATTTGAACAGATACAGGAAATGACAGGCGCAGCGACTGGGGATTGTGGTGATTGCAACGACTGTGTTGCGGCTATAAACCAGATCCTAACCTCGGTATGTAGCTGTCGTGGGGTTTCGCTTGCGGATGTTGTTGCGGCTGTTAAGGGTGGTGCGACTACTGCATACGACGTTGAGATGGCAACTGGTGCAGGAGCTGACTGCGGGCGCTGTAAAGCATTAGTGGAGAATATAATAGAGCTTGGGTATTAAAATTTACATAATTATAATGTATAATCAATATGTAAAGGAACAGGGAATGCAATATGATGTGCATTCCCTGTTTTATATATGAATAGCTGTGTTTAACGCTTTGAGCAATTAAAAGGAGCACACCTTTACTGGTTAAGGCTGTTATCGACATTTTTATTAGATTGGACTGTCATCAATCATAAATTTTCTGCATAAAATAATATAAATTTATGTAAGTATATTGTCAAGTAAAGGAAAAAATGTTATAATGGACACAACATAAATATCTACAATATTTATGTTAAAAATCCAAAGGGGATGATTGTGAGTGGATTGTGAGTGGATGGTGCAGTTGCGAGATAGGCAAGCCACTCTAAGAAATCAGATGTATTATTAATTTAGCAAATAATGAGGTGATTATATTAAAAAGATTTTTACAGCTAAAAGAATGATGTATACACTTCTGGCTACCACTGCTGTTTTAATGATAATCTATATTTTTAACTATACGTCCCCATTGCAGGGATTTAAATCTAAAATAGTTGACAAAAATATAGAGGTTGTGGGCGAGGGTGGTTTTGTACCTCGCAAGGTTATAGTTAACACAATTGCCTTTAGTAGTAACAGTGCATACACCGAAAAATATAAGCGTATATTAATGTTACCTGTATCCCATTTTTATATGTCTAAGGATATGCAAGCAGAGCTGTTTTTTGGGTATGATTTAAACTTACTAGATAGTCCCATGCGAAAAAAAATTACAATTATTGATTCTTCCATAACTTTATTTTAAGGTAAGATATAAAGTCGGTATTGATATTATGCCTATTATTACGCATTTATAAAAAGAGTGGTGTGTCAAATTTTACTTTGACACACCATTTATTCTTTGGTCGCTATCTGCGGTAATAGTCTACAACACCATCTGCAATAGACTGCGCAAGCTTTGCTAGGTGCTCACGGTTAGCATAAAGCCGTTCATCATTTGGATTAGAGATAAATGACGACTCTACTAATACCGATGGAACCTGTTTTGAACGTGTTACCTGGAAGTTATAGTATTTACTACCTCTGGAAGGCATAATAAGCTTAACCCTATCATTTATAGCACTTCCTAGAGGACTAGACATCGGACCGTTATAGTAAACCTCAAACCCCGAAGCAGACTTGTTCGTAGAGGAGTTATGGTGCATTGCTATAAACATATCCGGTCTGTTGTTGTAGATATACGCTACCCTAGAGCTTAGAGAAAGGGTTACCTGATTGCTTGGAAGCATGGTAACATTCGCTCCCTTTTCTTTTAAGCGGGCAGTAACAAGCTCGGCGGCCATTAGGTTATAAACCTTCTCGCCTACTCCGCTTGCCGCTATTGCTCCAGGATCTCCCATGCCATGGCCTGGGTCTACTATAATGTCCAGTCCGGTCAATGGCTTAGAGGTATTTATACCATAAGGGGCATGGTTAAATCTTATCGTAAGCCTTCCGGTTTCGTCCCTATAGGTGTGAGCACCATAGTACTTCCCTGCTTTTTTAAGCGTAAGTATTAGCTTGTATCCTTCTACTCCAGTGACGGATTCCCTATACTTTTCCCACCTGCAAGCTGCAACCAGTGGGCTGTTGATAAAGTTACCTTTTATATTTGGAACAGCAGTTACATACGGCATCTTTACCTCAACGGTAGAAGCGGTAAAGGATGACACAGTTCCTGCTATAGAAGGCTGATATACAGGAGTAATCTTTACAGGCGAATCCCAGCCTGTTCGGATTGATAGAGTAGTACCCTCAATGTTAGAATAGGTGTAAGCCGACTGAACATAGTTTTCCGTGTATGCATTATCTGTAAATATCTCGTATCCACCAAAAGGCTTATACATCGTTATCCCCGATTTAAGGTCTATATAGTTACCACGTTCAGCTTCAATTGTATCCACCATACCTTTAACAAGTTGGTAGTCCACCCCGTTTGGATAGGTATCGTTTGATTTGTAACGCACTACCTCCGTGTATTGATTGGTAATACGTATTTGTTTTGCAACATCACCGTTTGGAGTTACATTCTGTATGTCATTTGGGAAGGTTGGCTTTTTATCCTGTGCCGGTAGTCCTGTAGTCGGGTCTGACGGTAGCTGACCCGACGGTTCATCTGGGTCAACGGGAGGAAACTCAGGCTGTGTTATATCAGGATCAGGATTTGTCGGGGTTTCTGGCTCACTAGGAGCTACAGGTTGAGATACAGCCCCATATGTAACGGTAATGTTACCCGAATACTTTAGCTCAGTATCACCTAGATAAACCGCCCTAAAGCTTACAGAGCCTACAATCCTAGATTTTTCCTCTTTTGTTACATTCCTTACATTAAAGTACCCTTCATGTAAAGCATATCGATCTGCTGTAAGGGTGTCGAGGTTTGGCGATAGACTGATAGTCATACCATCTAGCTTTGCGGTTACCGCAGAGCCAACATACGCCACTGCCGTAACCCTTAGCCTCCCGCCCGATTCTATAGTATGGGTGGTTGCGGGGTATACCTCTTTTAACAGGCTTGTAACGTTTTCAATGGATAATGCCTTAGTATAGGTCGTAGAGTACCCAACAAAAACCATTGCAAGCACCGTTAATATCGCAACCCACTTTATTCTAAACGTCTTAAACATCTTCACTTTCCTTTATTGTGACCATACAAAACTGATATAAAATGTCATAAACTGCGTAGTCTTGTACCGAGTTTTACGTAGCTTAAATACTAATCTATACTTAAAGTAAGCATAGAATAAGCGCAAAGCTTATCTTGCTTTAAAACTGTTCAAACTCATACGATTTTACCGGTTAGCACCTTGTAGATATTATCACGTTCCAGAGCCGGATTTCCTGTGAGATAGTCATTGAATACAGAATCATGTCTAAAGAACACAAAACCATCTATGTATCGCTGACTATCTAGATATTCGATCTGTCTTGCAATAATATTGGTGTTCTCTCTCCATTCGTTTCTGCCAGTTCCTGCATAGGTGTCATCTGTGCCCGATTTATACGGACCCAGACCGATAATAAGCTTACAGTATTTTCTGTTTACAAGCTGTTGCCAACGGTTTACCGTCTGCACAAAAGGTTGGGTTTGATTCTGGAAACCAAAGTATATCTGCGGCATTACATAGTCAATGTATTCCGCATTCTTTACCCATTTAACAAGATCGGTGTACTGGGTCTTATCTGATGAAGGGACTAGTAGGTTGTCAATTCCGCCTTGAGGGCTAACCCCAAACATAATCCTTTTGTTAACTCCCTTAACGGTATTATAGATACCTCTGATGGTAGTAGTGGTGCTCTTGGTTGCTTGTGCCTTTGTTACACCGTACTTATCAAGGCTGGTGGAGTAGAAGTAGTCATCTATATGAAGTGCATTAACCTTGTAATTTTTAAGTATCTCTTTAACACCACGGTAGATTAGCTTTCTACACTCAACGTTGTTTGGATTTAACCACCATGTTCCATTTACATTCACCATAAAGTCAGAACGTTTTTTGCTGTCATACCACTTTTTTGTAAGCCATTTGCTAGATAGCTTTTTCATGTCAGCATCCGGCATTAGTCTGTATGGGTTAATCCATGCATGTATCTCAAGCCCACGCTTATTAGCAAGATCAACTAGAATCTTAAACGGGTCATAGGAAGGAGCTTTGTCTACAGTACCGGTAATCCTTGAAGCCCATGGATATTGGGTAGACTTATAGTATGCGTCACCATGTGCCCTTGCGTGTATTATTACCGAGTTTATATTTTTGCTTACAAGTCTGTCATACATCTTGTTTACGTTAGCAGTAAAGGTCTTTTGATCCTTGCCCTTTAACATTGTATCGTACTCTAGGAAGGAGATCCACACACTACGTGTAGGAAGTACAGTCTGTTTTACCTCAGATCCTAAGCTTTTGGCAAATCCATCCTCCGTCGCCTTCATAGTCTCGACTAGTTGGTTATTCTCTAATGTAAAATCTGCCATAGGAAATTCCGCTTGAAGTAGCTGTGTGTCTGTTATCCCCTGCGTTCCATCGGTCAGCAGGTTGGCTGATGGGGTGGTTTTACCAGTGCATGATGTAAATAACACCATTATGGTTAGCATAACTGCTGCAATCTTTCTTTTCATTATTTAATACCTCGCTACAAAAATACACAATCCGCTTGCGGACAATGCCCACATTAACCAAAGCTGGTTGCGGATTAGTATAAACCTATTGATTGGTTAAGTTTCTGTTATTATCTGCATATTCAAACCATACTCAATAGATTAGGTTGCATACCCTGCAACCCATAATCTTAAATCTTTAATCTACTTGAATAGGTCGTCAATGTTTAGTTCTCCGGTCTTACTAAGTCCATTAAGTATACCTTCATCAGTTTCCCTCTGTGTAGGTCTTACCGGAGAGTTAGGTCGCACCTGGGTAGTCGGGTTGTAAACGCTTGAGCGGTTTACATTGTTCATCGGGTGCGTTTGCGTTTGTTTGGATGTAAATCCATTCTCTAGCTTATCCTCATCAAGGATAGAGTCTATCTTTTGATGCATATCGCTAAAGTCAGCATCAAATCCGGTATCGATATCATCAAAGAGGCTATCAAACATGCTTGCTACGTCACTGGAGTTAAGGATGTCAACATCCTCTAGACGGGTCCTTGGTGCGACAGAGCTTTTAGAAGGAGCACTAATCGGTGCTTCTTTGTTTGCTCTTGTTGGCTTGGTTGCTACCGCATTTTGTTCTGCCATCCTTGCATTTTTTTGGCTTACAAAAGGATTTTTCTGCGCTTTGTTAGCCATATCGATCCTAAAGTTAGCGTTCTTGCTCTCGCTGATCTTTGCCGCCCTTACAACCTCTGGGTCAACATAAGGCTCACCGTTTGGTCTTGCGGTCTTGTTATCGTCAAGTGAAACAAATATAGGGTGGTTGTTATCCTGCACCTTACGTGAAGTTTTATTACCTTTTTGGTTATTAAAGTTATCTCGTGAGATTAACATCTCGGAAGTAATCTGGAATGGTATGGTTGCGGCGGTAACCCTTGATTGTCCGCCTAGTCTTTGTGGTTGTGGTTCTTTTGGGTAGTCGATCTCGGCGGTGTTATAGCTTCGTTTTGTCACTACAACATCACGCGCAGGGGGTAGTTCAGCATTATTTTGCTCTGAATCATCGATCTCTTCGATGTCGTATTCATCAAAGTTATCATTAACCTTAAGCAGATGATTAATTACTAGCCCTACAATAATTAGTGCTAGTGGTATGATAAATAAAAACAGACGTCCGCTATCGGTAATTGCAAATTTAACAGCAGAACCTAGCTTTGGAATGGCATATGCCGCCTTTCCAAGTATAGCTTCAGTTGAAATGTCAACTGCATTTTTACCGTCAGGCAGAGTGGTAGTAAGCACATCTCCGTTTAGGGTGGTGGATACCGTTATGTAAAACTTCCCTAATGAATTGGATTTCTTAGCGTCAGTCATAGCAACCGCTACAACACGATTTTTAGTAAAATCATAATCGTTCTTTTTAAGGATAACCAGATCACCATCATCCAAAAGCGGATTCATAGTATCCCCTATCATAGGAAGATACTTAAGTCCAAAAACAGACGGTAGCTCTCCCTTCTCAACATTCCCTTCGCAGGTGAAGAATACCACACCATAAAAAGCTACTACGATAACACATAAAAATACTATTAACTTAATAAAAATCCTCGAGATAAAATTACCATTCAAAATATTTCACGTCCCTTTTATTTATTGTTTTGCACAAATCTACTCATCAGATTTAAACAGCCTATTTATAGTCTGTCATCTGAAGATCCCCTTAATAAAATCAGCGATCCCACCAAAGGAAGTATCCAATTTAACATCCTTTTTTTCATCAGCGGTAAACCGTATGAGTAATGTATCCTCACCAAAGGTAACTATCGACCTCCACGGTATCAGCAGATCATCATTCCTGCCAAAAAGTCCAAACATTTTATAACGACCCCTTACAACTAGGTGGGTTATAAACGAAGAAAACTCTCCACCGCCGTTATTAATACCCTCTGGGTCTGGGATGTTAAACGCAATGTCATCAACATATCCAATCTTTACCCCATCGGTAATATTAATAATCTCTTTTCGCCTAAATTCCTTTAATGTACTCTCCATTACAAGCTCCTTAAACTATCTCTCATAATCACCTAAACCTTTCTTTTTCTAATTCTATGCAGATCATATAGCAATAAGCACTAGTAAAGAAAGAAATACAGCTTGTACAAGATATATTAATGATAGCCTAAGAAGTTAAGTATTCTTTGTAGCCATAAGCTAAACAAAGCAATACCATAAGCCCTTTACAAGCATTCCGCCTAGCTGCGAAGTAACTCGCAAATCGGGTAACGAATGTCTAAACAATACCAAAAAACCTCCTGCATAAAAATTCGACTTTACGCTGTGATTTTTCGGTGTATAAAAGCTTATGGTATTATTATATAATATTTTTTCTCTTTTGTCTAGTGTTTAAGCAAAATATTTTAAAGTTTTTAAAAATATTTGTTGTAAATGTAATTAAAAATTGTAAATAAAACCTTAAATGCAATAATTTAACAAAGGAAATATTTTACACTCCTATGGCTTTAAATATACACCAAATAAACTATAACGATAATATCATATCAAATGGTGGTTTATACAGTTTAGTACTATTCCACCGTAACACTTTTTGCCAGATTTCGCGGTTTATCCACATCGCAACCCTTTAGCACAGCGGTATAGTATGCGATAAGCTGTACCACCACCGAGGTAGGGATAGACATTAAAAGCTCGTCGATATCATAGTCAAGGTTTAACACATGTTCAGCAATCTGATCCGCATGATCCACCGCTCCTTTGGTAATCATATAAACCTTCGCACCACGGGTCTTGACCTCTTTAATGTTACTTATCATCTTCTCTGTAAGTGCCGACTGGGTAGTTATGGCAATTACAGGCATACCCTCAACAATTAGCGAGATTGTACCATGCTTTAGCTCCCCTGCGGCATAGCTTTCGCTGTGGATGTAGGATATCTCCTTAAGCTTTAGCGAGCCTTCAAGTGCTAGGTAGTAGTCAACCCCACGCCCTAGATAGAATAGATCCCGCTTGGTCTGTAGCAGTGAAGCTATATACTTGCAGTTTTCGGACTGGGTAGCGATAATGTCCGATACGATACCGCCCATGTTTAATAAACTTGCGGTAAGCGACCGTAGACAGTCGGGATCGGCGGTCTTACAGGCTAAAGCTAAACGGATGGCGAGCAGATACATAATGCAGTTTTGCACAGTATATGCCTTTGTACTCGCTACCGCAATCTCTAACCCCGCATAGGTGTAGATTACCGCATCCGCCTCACGAGCGATAGACGAACCTAACACGTTTACCACCGCAAGCACAAACGCACCCCTTTGCTTTGCCAGACGCAAAGCCGCTAAGGTATCGGCAGTTTCCCCCGACTGGGACACGATAACCACCATATCATCCGAACCTAAGATAGGGTCTTGATATCTAAACTCCGAGGCAATCTCAACGTTTACCGCCTTTCGTGCAAGCCGCTCTATAGCGTACTTGCCGATTAACCCCGCATGCATTGCTGTACCGCAGGCTACGATGTGTATCCTATTAAACGAGCGTATCCGCTCATCGGTTAGCGTGTCAATCCCAAAGTCAGGCAGTCCATCCTTAATCCGTGGGGATACCGTCTGTCTGATAGAGTCAGGGATGTCGTTAATTTCTTTTAGCATAAAGTGCGGATAGCCGTTCTTCTGGGCGGACTGTGCGTCCATTGTGGCGGTAAGGATCTCCTTCTCACGTGGGTTTAAATCAACGTCTACTACGGTCACAGTATCACCTGTAACGGTCGCTATCTCCCCTTCTTCTAGCAGGAAGTATCTGTTTGTGTACTTTAATATAGCAGGGATATCCGAGCAGATAAAGTTACCGATATCCGATATACCCACGATAAGCGGGCTGTCCTTACGTAGTGTGTAGATTCTATCCTTATAATCGCTAAAGATTATCCCTAACGCATATGACCCGCTAAGGCGAGAGATGGTATTTTTAATAGCGGCAAGGGGGTCGCTGTCCTTTTTATAGTAGTAGTCTAGTAGCTTTACTATAGTTTCGGTATCGGTTTCGGTTTCAAAGGTGTATCCCTTGCCGATTAGAAATTCCTTTATGTGCAGATAGTTTTCGATAATACCGTTATGCACTATTGATATCCTCTCATCCCCGTGAGGATGGGAGTTTACATCCGACGGCTCTCCATGGGTTGCCCAACGGGTATGACCTATACCGCAGACTACCTTAGGCTTTTGCATGAGAGCTAGCTTTTTCTCAAGCTCACTAAGCCTCCCCTTTGCCTTAACGGTAAGGATTTTATCCCCATCAAACACAGCGACCCCAGCTGAATCGTACCCTCTATACTCAAGCTTTTTAAGTCCGTCTACTAATATGTCAATACAATCCTCGTTAGTATTATCGTTACTAGCTTTGCAAAAGCCCACTATACCACACATCTGCAATTCCTCATTTCTATTGTAGTTGTTTTAACTGGGCAACACAATATGTGATACTGTCTTGTTGCCCATTATAAACGCTGCTTTTTAATAAAAAACACAACATTTGATTCCAATTAATAATATTTAGTATACCATGTTTAACCAGTGCTGTCAATGAAATTCACAGTTTATTTGCTTTTTTCGTAGCTTTTAATTGTCATAACCGTTATGTTTTTACGTTTTTTATCAATTATTCAGACTTATGTATATATCCGCAGGTTACAAACTCATAATCACCCTCGAGTAGTTTACAGATACGGCGCTGTTCCTCGGTTGTGTTATCCAACAGTAGCTTTAAGCTTGGAGAAAACCCTAATCGGTGGTTATTCTGGCAGATATCAATTAAACTTTTTACGGTATACTCCACCACCTCACCACACTCCGATACATACACATTTATAGAAACCTGCTCTTTCTTTATCCTCTGGCTACCGTCACTCCTCATAACTCTATAAAAGGTGTACCCGATAGCTAGTATAATTATTGCTAATATTACCCAAAATATATCCATGTTAATTAAAACACCCCTTCGTAATTAATACTATTATTATATGTTTTTTTCAGCTATCTGCCACTTTTTAGTGTCATTACTTTAAACAAAGGAGGTTTTAGGCTTGTATAGCTATTCTAAGATTTACAATAGATCCAGTGCTATTACCTGCTTTATGTTGTCCATATTTATATCCATCTCCCTTTTGTATCTATGGCAGATAGGCTATATCTGTTTAGCTATCAGCGAAGGGATACCACTGTATACCGATAAAACCCTTCCTATTATTATAAGCGGTGTTACCTGTATTATATCCCACTACCTCTTATCTGAGCCTATTCGGATGGGACAAAAGCTATGGTACTGCCGTTTTGACTATGCAAACAACGATTCAAGACTTTTCTTTGTACCATTTCAAGAGAGTAAAACCTATGGGCGGATACTGTTGTTTGGTATTGCAAAAAGGGTATATCTTCTCTATTCCTTTATACTAGCATTCCTACCCTTTATCGTCACGGTGTCAGTCTTTATCTATCTACTCTATGCCGACAGCCGTTTAGATGTTTGGGGGTTAATCGCCTTTATAATCTCCGTAATAACCTTCTTTTTATCCCTTTGCTTCTTTGTTAGCCGTGCGCTAAACCTGTTTTTATTTGACTATGTAATGCTAAACAACAGAAAACTCTCGATAAAATCCTGCATAAAATTATCAAAGGTATTGATATATGGTAAAAAATCTGTTATAATTAAGGTGTACCTATCCTTTTGGTGGGTGTATCTGTTGTGGCTTACCGTTGTGTTGGGGATATACTTTACCCCTACGTTAAAGCTTGCGTTAGCGGATGCGGCTAATAGGATTATCTTTGTGGAGGAGCGGGATCAATATCTGCAAGGGGTAACAAAGAAGAGTAAAAAATTTAAGATAAATCTACGGAGGCAGTTTTGGAGATAAATGAATCGATAAACCGTGTGGTGGTAAAGGTGGGGTCATCCACCCTTACCCACAAATCTGGAAATCTTAATATCCGTCGGATCGAACAGCTTGCTAAGGTACTGTCCGACATTAAAAATCAGGGTAAGGAGGTTATCCTCGTCAGCTCGGGGGCGGTAGCTGTCGGGGTTGGAAAGCTAGGGCTTACGAAAAAGCCATCGGACATTCAGGTAAAGCAAGCCTGTGCCGCTATCGGGCAGTGCGAGCTTATGTATATGTACGACAAGGCATTCTCGGAGTACAGCCATAACGTAGCGCAGGTGCTTATCACTAAGGACGTTATCGAGAAGGACGCCCTCTCCCAAAACGTTATAAACACCTTTAACACCCTACTATCCTTTAACATCATCCCTATCGTAAACGAGAACGACACCATTTCATTTGATGAGATAGTTATCGGCGACAACGACACCCTCTCCGCTATCGTAGCAACCCTAGTAAGTGCCGATCTTTTGATTATCCTATCGGATATCGACGGATTATATGACGATAACCCGAATGTAAATAAGGATGCTAAGCTTATAAAGCGGGTTAATGTGGTGGATGATAAGCTTTTGGCACTTGCGGGCGGTAAGGGTAGCGAGCTTGGCACTGGGGGGATGGTGACAAAGCTGCATGCGGCTAGTATCGTGCTTGAGCAGGATATCCCGATGATCCTAATAAACGGCGACAACCCAAACAACCTCTACCGAATCTTTGACAACGAAGATATCGGAACACTATTCTGCAAGGGGGAGGATTAAGCTTGAACTATATTAATGAGCTTGCTAAAAACGCAAGGGAGGCAACTACCTGCCTAACAGAATGTTCCATCGCCGTGCGAAACGAGGTTATTACCTACATATCACAGCTACTTATCGAAAATACTGACTATATAATAAGCGAAAACCAAAAGGATATACAAAATGCCGCCTCTAACGGAGTGTTGCCGCATATGATTGATAGGCTTATGCTTGATAGTAGCCGAATTAAGGCTATCGCTAACGCGGCGTTAAAGCTTGTGGATCTACCCGACTATGTTGGGCGGGTGCTAGGCGGCGAGGTTCGTCCGAATGGTCTTAGTATCACTAAGGTATCTGTGCCTTTAGGGGTGGTATGTACAATATACGAATCACGTCCTAACGTTACGGTGGATGTAGCTTTGCTCTGCCTTAAAACCGCTAATGTTGCGGTACTTCGGGGCGGCAAGGAGGCATATCACACAAACCTTGCGCTTTCAAAGCTAATGCGGCAAGCACTTGCTAGATTTAATCTTGATGAGAACATTATCTCATTTGTAGAGGACACCTCTAGGGATACCGCTAGGGAGTTAATGCGGTTAAACGAGTATATCGACGTCCTAATCCCTCGTGGCGGGGCGGGACTCATCAGCACGGTGGTGCAAAATGCGACCATCCCTGTTATCGAAACTGGGGCGGGAAACTGCCATGTTTATGTTGACCGCTATGCAGATGTGCCTATGGCGCTGTCGGTGGTGGATAACGCAAAGACACAGCGTCCGTCGGTGTGTAATGCCTGCGAAACCCTGCTAGTCCACTCTGGTATTGCAGATGAATTTATACCGAAGATAGCGAATCAGCTTTTATCAAAATCAGTACAGCTAATCTGTTGCCCCGATACCCTTGCCATCCTAGAAGGTGCAGGGATGGTGGATACAGCTAAAGCAGATACCATCCCCGATATTATCGGCGATATTATCGGCGCTTCCGAGGAGGACTACTACACCGAATACAATGACTACAAGCTTACTATAAAGGTTGTACCATCCTTGCAAGCGGGTATTAACCATATTAACCACTACTCAACCAAGCATTCCGAATGTATTATCACAAAGGATATACAGCGCGCTACCACCTTTACAAGCAGGGTCAACTCTGCGGTGGTGTATGTAAATGCCTCCACCCGCTTTACCGACGGTGAGGAGTTTGGGTTTGGTGCAGAGATCGGTATCTCTACCCAAAAGCTTCATGCAAGAGGGCCTATGGGGTTAGAGGCTTTAACCACCTATAAATATATCGTACAAGGAAACGGTCAAACCCGTTAGTTTACGGTATCTTTATTATATAGTAGACATTTTTATAATGTCTACCAGATATTTTATCGCTGTGTCTAGACTGTTGACACATGCAGAAACGGAGAGAGATATGCAAAATCCTGTAGTTACAATTAAGATGCACACCGGCAATGAGATTATATTGGAGTTATACCCAGCGGTAGCCCCTAACACCGTAAATAACTTTATCGAGTTAGTAAAGTCAGGCTACTATAACGGGCGGATATTCCATCGTGTTATCCCAGGCTTTATGATACAAGGCGGATGTCCAAATGGTTCTGGTACAGGCGGTCCTGGATACAGAATTAAAGGTGAGTTTAGTTCAAACGGTTTTGACAACTCACTAAAACACACCACCGGAGTTATCTCTATGGCACGTTCAGGACACCCTGACAGTGCGGGAAGCCAGTTCTTTATCATGGCGGCAGACGCCCCTCACCTAGACGGACAGTATGCCGCATTCGGTAAGGTAACAAGCGGGATAGAGGAAGTTTTACGTATCGTAAGCGTAGACCGTTCCCCTGCCGACCGCCCATATGAGGATGAAACTATCCAGAGTATCACCGTAGATACAAACGGCGTCGACTACCCTGCCCCAGAAAAGCTGTAGACATAGTCGCTTGCAGAGCAAATGAAACCCAAACTTAGATTTAAACAAAACATAGGGTGGTCGTGACATCTCGTCATGACCACCCTATACTTTATTTATATATACATATACCGTTAAATCTCAAATAACATAGCGATATCCTGTGCACTCATCGAGGATATTACACCCTCGTGGTTTGAGATTACCGACTCGGCTAGATTATGTTTAGACTGCTGAAGCTGACTAATCTTCTCCTCAATGGTTTCCTTAGCAATCAGCTTGTATACAGTAACGCTGTTCTTCTGCCCCATACGATAGGCACGGTCGGTAGCTTGGTTTTGTGCGGCAAGGTTCCACCATGGATCGTAGTGTATTACAATATCCGCCCCGGTAAGGTTTAACCCCGTTCCCCCCGCCTTTAGCGAGATTAGGAATACATTAGTAGCGTCGCTGTTAAACTTCTCTACCATCTCAATCCTATCCTTGGATTTAGTGCTTCCCTTTAGTAAAAAGCTACTCACCTTGTTTCGCTTAAGCTCCTTCTCAATAAGTGCTAGCATAGAGGTAAACTGCGAGAAGATTAAAACCTTATGCCCACCCTTTACAGCGGAGGATACAATCTCCATACATGCCTCAAGCTTAGCGCTGTTGTCATCGTAATCCTCAAAGCAAAGCCGTGGATCACAACAGATCTGGCGAAGCTTTGTAATCATCGAAAGTATACCAATCTGGTTGCTTTCAAGCGCATTCTCCTTGATCTTCTGGCGGATAAATTCCTTTGTAGAGAGGATAGTTGCGTTGTAGATCTCCTCCTGACGTTCCCCTAGCGGGGTTACTACGGCGATCTCATTCTTCTCCGGAAGCTCGGTTAAAACATTCTTCTTAAGCCTCCTTAGGATAAACGGTGAGATAATATTATTTAAAGAATCTAACTGATGGGTGTCGTTCTCTCTTGTTATCGGTATCTCGTAGTAGGTCTTAAAATGCTTGTAGTTAAAGAGATACCCTGGCATTAGAAAGTTAAAGATACTCCATAGCTCGCTTAGCTGGTTCTCAATCGGAGTACCGGTAAGGGCGATTCGGCTTACACTCTTGATCTTACTAACCGATTTAGAGTTTAGTGTCGAATGATTTTTAATAAACTGCGCTTCGTCGATTATGTTAAACTCAAAGCTTAGGTTATCATAAAGCTCGATATCCCGCTTTAGCTGGTCGTAGGAGGTTATAATGATATCCACACCCTCAATATTTGAGAGAAGTGCCTGACGTTTAACCGCATTCCCGCTGATAACAAGCGGTTTTAATCCTTGCCCAAACTTTTCAATCTCGCTCTCCCAGTTGTATAGTAACGAGGACGGACATACTACAAGCGACGGCAGACTGCGCTTACATGACAGCAGTAGTGCGATAACCTGTAGGGTTTTACCAAGACCCATATCATCCGCAAGGATACAGCTAAAACCATAACCTGTTACGGTTTTAAGCCATTTATAACCTGTTACCTGATACTCTCTAAGCACCTTTTCTAGGCTCTTTGGTACGTTAATGGACTCGTTTTTCACCCCGTTAATCTGCTGCATAAACTCATCAAATTCATCGCTTCTTCTAACCGAGAAGGTGTTGTCGTTTTGCAGAAAGTTACTAAGGAAGAAGGCACGATACTTTGGTATCTTAATCTTTTTGCATTTAAGCTCGGAGTTTGAAAGGTTAAGCCCACGTAGAAGCTGTTCAATCTTAGAAAACTGCTTGTTTTCAAGGCGGATAAATGTGCCGTTATCAAGCTGATGGTATGCCTTTTTCTGCCTGTAGCTCTCCATGATTGCGATAAGCTCGCTGGACTTTGCGTCCCCAATCTCAAGGGTAAGGCAGATAAGATTTCCTTCAATGCTAACCCCAATCCCTGTTTTCGGGGTTTCAGCAAGCTTTAGCCTGTTAAAGTTAGCGGTTGTATAGATATCAACATGCTGACCAATTATAAACAGTCCGTTTTTGATAAGATTTAATATCGACTGTTCCCTATTTATAGTAAAGACATCATGGTCACCCGAGTAGCTTGTAAAGTAGCTTCTTACAATATGGTGTATCCGTTTTTCTCTGTATATATCCTGCTTTATATCGCTGTAGCTATGATCCTTTTTAATCTGTACATCGTTGTACCAAAACTCTAATCTACCGGTAACAAGCCCCTTGGTAGGCTCGTCTAGCATTAGCTTTGCAGTTAGCATATCCGGTAGTAGATTATCGATAAACAACGCATCATTTGGTATATTCACATAAGGGCGAACCTGTGATACTACCCTAGTAAAGAATACCGCCGCGTCAGCATTTGATACATTAAAGCTGTATTCGCTCGCCTGTAAAATATTTGTCAAAAAGGAATACATTGCATTTTTATACGCCTCGTTACAGCGATAGATGTTTCTATTCTTTTGAATATAAAGGTGGTTATACCCCGAAAGCAGATAGAAGGTGTCACATTTTATGGTGTAACTTCCGTTTGTATTCTTTGTAATAAATAGATTAAGCTTTGGATTTGCATCGATAACGTTGTAGTACTCATCCGCACCCGCACGGTTAAGGCAGATGGACTGGTTTACATAGATATCAAACAACCTATCAAGCATAATAGCATTAACGCAAAGCTCGGATTTTGGGGAGTTTTTCTCATGCTCTTGGTTGTATGTATCCAGTATTATCGAGATAAGCTGTCTTGACTGCTCATCAAAGTTAGCAAGGTTATGGTTTACCTTAAACAGCTTTCCATACTCTCTTTCCGCTCCCGACAGCACGTCCTCACAAAACTTAGTAAGGTTTACGATTGGGTATGGCCTGTCGCTCCCTATCTTAAAGGTAAGCTTTGGCAGAGATTTGTTAAACACTAGGGTTGATGAGATAGTTATATAAGAAAACTCCTCCTCCTTGTCGGTGTTAGTGTTAAACTCGGCAGAGTAGGCGTCTATTAGGTTTTTTGAGATAGGGTCGGTGGGAACAGCGGGTGTAAGCTTTTTAAGCTCCTTGTTAAAGTCCATAACCACCGCCTTTGGGTTTTTCTGGGTAAGGTAGTTTGTAAGCACCGCAACGATATGCTTACAAGCACCTGGGTGGTCGCTAAAAGCCGGACAGCTACATACATACTCCGTGATGTTTTCCTTCTCGTCTAGGACGATCTCTACATAACGGTTCTCGGTGCCTAGCACCTCAGCATATATACAGGTTCTGCCATTTTTATTTAAACGAGTTGAAAATTCGGTAACCTTTTTTTTCTGGTAGTACATCTGCCCTCTTAAGAAGGTTTTAGAGCTGGCAGAAAGTTTTAATACCGTCTGTAATGTTAGTGCCATAGACGTCTCCTTTGGGTATTAATACTATGTCGCAATTAAACATTTTTTAAAAACTCTGCGTTTTGTGTGATTGGGGATTTGTTTTTTAGTGTCTTATTGCAAATTAGTATTTGATCTAATCTGTGTATTTAATGAGTAGGTAATATTACGTTATACTTATTTAATCGTAAAGCTTTGCCTCACATTGCCACCACTTTAGGACAGCTTAAACTCCGCAAACAAACAACTACACGCCTTTGGCGTGCTTAAAACTACAAAGGTAGTTTTAAGCTAATTGTATATATCATTATCTATTATAAAGTATATTAATCTACGGTCACTAATAATTATAGCATAGATTTATTTTTTTTGCAAGTATTTTTTTGCTTATTCAAAATTTTACATTCCATCGCCCTATTTATCGCACATTAACTAGGTGGTTGTAACACCACTTAGTTACACTGTCCTAAACCTTAAAACTAAAGCCAAAACACCCAAAGACGTGTTAATCATAGCCTGTAAATCATAATATTAATTTTAATGTTATAAAATAGTATTACAAAAAGTCTGTAAACTCGTAGGATAACGAGCCACAGACTTTTAATTTTAGTAGTAATCTACTCTACATAGCCATAATTATCTCCCAGGTAACACAGTCGACCTCCCCTGTCTGCGGTAGGTGACATATGCACTGAAACTGCTTTAGCAGCTGCCTTGTAGCTTCGTCAAGATTCCCTGAAATTGGCACAGATTCGATGTTTATATAACGATTGCTTAGATTGTTAATCTTAGCCTGTATTACATAGTAAACCGATAGCTGTGGATTGTTGCTAGGCGGATAGACACAGTTAAGCCGTTTTAGGTAGTAGAGATGGTTTCTTTGAATCTCGCACCAGGTGGAGTAGTCAACCTCCCCTGTAACGGGTAAGTTTTTATCCTTTTGAAACTGTGATACCACCTGTGCGGTGTAGCGGTCGTAGCTTACATCATCATCTAAAAGCCGCCTATTCTTCTCTGCAAGGTAGCTGTTTAGCATCATCCTTAGCTCTCTTACGCCCTTTTGGTAATCATTAAGCCCCTTCATTACCGTACCTCCTGACTCTTTAATACGATTCCTGGGAACTGCCCTTCGGTCTTACCCTGACCATCCGATACCGCAAGATACTCTCTGCCGATTGTTCCCCATGTAACAGGACCGACATTACCGTCCGGTGGAGTAATGTTAAATAGCTTTTGAAATGCTATAACGGCTCGCCGTGTCTGATCTCCAAATGAGCCATCCACCGTTACCGCCGGGATTGATGGGTAGGTTTTGGATAATGTATTTAGATACATCTGTATTATCTTTACATACTCACTCTTATCACCGACCTTTAGCACGTATCCAGGGTATAGCGGTACAAGGAAACGATCAAGGTTTTCGTTAGCTATAATCTGTTTGTATGCATTATAAAGCTTGTTCCAGGTGTTTTTGCCTACAATACCGTCTGGGTTAAGTCCGTTAGTCTGCTGGAAAGCGATTACAGCCTCTTTGGTTTTAGGGCCGAAAATTCCGTCAACTTCGATTAACGGCACCGATTCGTTAAAGAGCGCATAAGCCGCAAGGTAGTACTGTAACGCCGAAACCTCTTTGCCACTCATCCCTTCCTTTAAAACATCTGCAAAGGCAGGGGTAATCTCGCTAATATTAAGCCCCTCACTTGAAAGCTCACCTAGCTTTTTAACTCCGTTGTAGATATTTTTGATCTTATACCAAGTAGATTTACCAACTATACCGTCTGGGGTTAGGTTAAAGGTCTTTTGGAATACCTTTACTGCCTCGGTGGTAGCCGCTCCAAATGTACCATCAGGAAACGGTATATTTGGGATTAGCGGATAGTTTTTTCCTATACGGTTTAGCTGTGTCTGTATTAGCTTTACCTCGTTTGAAGCCATCCCCTCTCTTAGCGGGCCTTGATATGAATCAGGGATATTCTTAACAGGCGCATTCTCTACTATCCTCACATCTTTGCCGTAATATCTTTGCAGAATCTGTAGTGGGGTTAACCCCTGTTTTGCCAGATCCACTGTACCCCACTGGGATAGACCGTCACATTTTGAGGTTGTGCCGTTGCAAAATTTTGATATATACGGCTCGATCCCACTGCCTTTAGCTATGTAGTCGTTAAACAGCTCATCCACAATCTCGGACACATTCTCAAAGATATCCCTATCCTTTACATATGCTTGGTCAAAGGCGGTGGTGCTGGTGATGTCAAAGTCATACCCTTGGCTTGGATACCACTCGGTGTAGACACGGTTTAAAGCGTATGAGATAATCGCATAGATGTTTGCCCTTAGTGAGCTTTCAGGCCAGGTGGGGTAGATCTCACTGGATGCAACGTTTTTTATGTAATCGGTAAACGGTACAGTTACATTGGGTGCTTTATCCTTTGGCTTGCCAAGATGTACCGTTATAGTTTCAGGAATTACCGGTGTTCTAGCCATATATTTTATCCAACTCCTTAAAATGTATTGTAATTTTACTGCTAGTGTGGTACAATTATACAGGGATTAGGTCAACGTTTTGAATGCTCTCCACCCCGTCAAACATATATACATCGTCCAAAAGCTTAGGCTGATATCCCTTTGCCAGCACGTATACACGGTATTTTGAGAACGGATCAACATACCCTGGAGTTAGGGTTAGATCTTTTCTGATAGTAGGAAGCCGTATCTCACCGATTGTACGCCCGCTTGCATCGGTTAGTGCCACATCAACTAAGATGGTATTAATATTGCCGTCCTCACCCATAACCTGTTTATCCACGATAACGGTAGCGTCCTTTACTGGGATTAGTCCGTTTGCTGTGGTAGCTGTAACTACTAGGTAACCTATACCTGTGTAGTCCTCAGGGTTTATCGGTAGCTGAGTGATATCCTCATCCTCTTGACCACCTACCCCCTGACCGCCCTCTAGATCCTCGTACCCCTCAGAAAGATCCTCGTTTCTAATCTTCTTAAGCTCGTTCATTATATCAATTGAAGGGGTAAATTCAGCGTCATCCCGCAGTAGCTTAGGGTTGACATATATGTTTTCTCCCATCTTTATAACTGAGCTTTGTGGTATAACCGGTCTAGCTGATGGTTGCAT
>CAZAOY010000020.1:1256-16769 GCA_964486925.1 uncultured Oscillospiraceae bacterium | reverse complement strand
TTTGGCTGTACGTTTGGTTGCATGTTAGCCGCATAATTGGGTTGTGTGGCTACTGTATTTACCGCTATGACCTGTGGGTCATCCGCCCTTGCCTGCTTTGTCTTTTGGTAAAATTCCAGCATCTCATTTTTGTATTTTTCTTGTAGTGCCTTTAAGTCTTGCATACCTACCTCCACCTAAAAAAATATAGTTTTCTATTAATATATATGCAAAAAATGAACTTTATGCAACAGTTATTGCATGTAAATTAAAATTTTAATATATAAGGAACAAAAATCAATGAACAACAATATTAAGAAAAATTCGCTTCATACCGTAACAATCGAGGACATGACCCACGACGGAAACGGGGTTTGTAGGATCGATGGCTTTGCCGTCTTTGTTCCAAACACCGCTGTTTTGGATGTGCTGGAGATAAAGGTTGTTAAGGTTTTAAAATCATATGGCTTTGGTATTATTAACCGTATAATCACAAAAAGTCCACACCGTATCGATGTGGACTGCGATGTATTTCACCAGTGCGGGGGTTGTACCTACCGCCATATCTCGTATGAAAGCGAGCTCTTAATAAAACAAAAAGCGGTGGAGGACGCCTTTAACCGTATAGGCGGATTTAAACTAGATTACGACCCGATAGTTGGCAGTGAATACACAAACCACTACCGCAATAAAGCGCAGTTTCCTATAGGATATGATAGCAACAACAAGCTTGTCTACGGCTTCTTTGCCAAACGTTCCCACCGTATCGTTAAATGCGACAGCTGTCTACTTCAGCCGTTAGAGTTTTCAGCTATTGCAAAGAACCTTTGTAGCTATATGTTAGAGAATAAAATCCTAGGGTATGACGAAAAGCTAAAGAAGGGTATTATCCGCCATCTATTTATACGAAAGGCTACCCAGACCAAAGAGATAATGGTATGTATAGTAGCCACCACAAAATCCATACCGAATATCGAAAAGCTTGCCGCCTACCTTAGGGGTAAACACCAGAATATTGCCTCCATCATCTTAAATGTAAACCCTGATGACACTAATGTCATAATGGGTAAAGAGTGTTACACCATCTACGGTAAGGATCACATCACCGATATAATGGGTGGTGTTAAGGTTTCGATTAGTGCGTTATCCTTCTATCAGGTAAACAAGCCACAGGCTGAAAGACTGTATGAAAAAGCCTTAGAACTAGCTTTTGGCGAGGAGGATAAAAACACCCTAAGCCTACTTGACCTCTACTGTGGTATCGGTACAATAGGTCTAGCAGGTGCGGCTAGGGCGAAGCAGGTTGTAGGTATAGAGGTAGTGCCCAAAGCTATTGAAAACGCTAAAGAGAACGCAAAAGCCAATGGTATCACAAATCAAAACTATATCTGCGCCACTGCTGACACATCTGTCAATGTGTTGGATGAACTAGGAACTAAAATTGACATAGCTGTCATTGATCCTCCGCGAAAAGGATGTGACAGTCAGACTATACAGACACTGCTGTCAATTGATCCAAAGCGTATCGTTATGGTATCCTGCAACCCTTCAACCGCTGCTCGTGACTGCAAGCTACTCTGCGAAAGCGGCAGATACCGCCTAACACGCTGTATCCCCTTTGACCTATTCCCCCGCACCACTAGCATTGAATGTGTAGCTTTACTGGAACGGGTTTAGAGGATAGCCTTTATCCTCTAAGAGCGCACACAAACCATCTAAATATAACCTAGACGGTAATGTATGTATAGATGACCTATCGTTACTATATGTTAAAAAGCCTAAAAACTAAGGAATAGTGTGAAGCTTCACACTATTCCCCTTTAATTTTATTTCTGTATTGCAGCGCCTGTTGCTCTAGCTTGTTATCACTAAAGGTGTAGTAGATGTGATCCTTTATATCATCGGGTAGATACTGCTGATTAACGTAGTGGTTTGGGAAGGCGTGGGGATATCTATACTCGATAGCATGACCTAGCTTTTTCGCCCCGCTGTAGTGTCCGTCCCTTAGGTAAGGCGGGATTTCTTGACCTAACCCGCTGTTTACGTCAGCTAAGGCATTGTCGATACCGCAGATTGCGCTGTTGGATTTTGGTGAGGTGCATAGCAGTATCACCGCTTGGGCAAGAGGAATCCTCGCTTCAGGAAACCCTAGCTCCTTTGCAGTGTCTACACAGGATTTAACTATAGTGATACCCATTGGATAAGCCAGCCCGATATCCTCGCAAGCGATAACCAGTAGCCGTCGACAGATGGATAAAAGATCCCCCGCCGCTACTAGCTTTGCAAGGTAGAACAAGGCGGCATTCTCATCGCTCCCACGGATTGACTTTTGGAAGGCGGAGAGTATATCATAATGCGCATCCCCGTCACGGTCGTACCGCATAGCACTCCGCTGGGAAAGCTCTAAAACCTCGTTCATAGTGATAACCCTTGTGTCCCCCTCCTCGGCGGCGGTTAGAAAGCTAAGCTCGGTGGCATTAAGCGCCTTTCGCACATCCCCTCCGCAGTATTGGCAGATATGCTCTATCGCACCCTCCTCAAAGGTAACCCCGATGTTATACTCATTAGATAGGATATCAAATCCTCGGCGCACCGCCCGCTCCATCTCCTTTGGTGTGACAGGCTTAAACTCAAACACAGTACAACGGCTAATTATTGCATTATATACGTAGAAATACGGATTTTCTGTGGTGGAAGCTATTAGAGTGATATCGCCGTTCTCGATATATTCTAGCAGTGACTGCTGTTGCTTTTTATTAAGGTACTGAATCTCATCAAGATAGAGCAGTATTCCGTTGTATCCACCCAGTGTGCCGATACCTGCTATAACCTCTTTTATGTCGGCAGTTGAGGCGGATGTACCGTTTAGCTTGTATAGCTTTTTGTTGGTCTGGGAGGCGATAATCCTCGCAATGGTGGTCTTACCAATCCCCGAAGGGCCATAGAATATCATGTTTGGGATGGTCTTTGAATCGATAATACGTCTAAGCGGTCTGCCCCTTCCGATAAGGTGGGTCTGCCCTACCACCTCATCTAGATCCTTCGGGCGCACCCTGTCCGCTAAAGGATTTGTAGCCATTATACCCCTCCTCCTGAAAGCACTGTACTATAGAAATTATCAATCACCCTACTACTTGCTCCGAGCAACGGTGCTTTTTTTTGTAAAGAGGATATATAAATCTTCTGCACCTTTGTAATAGGAAGAAGCAGTCTTTCGTGGATGTGATCCAGTAGATACGGAAATGCCTCAAGTATCGGAGAGTTTAGTACCACAACCTCGATGTTTAGCAGAAAGATCATATTAGAGATCCCAATAGTAAGATAGCTTATAAAGCTTTCTAGTATATCTAATGCATTTAGGTTCTTTGCACGAACAAGCTCGATAAACTCCTCAATTGTATCGATCTTTTTGTACTCGTTCATCCTGCGGATAATAGCACGGTTAGAGCAAAACTGTTCAAGACATCCCTTTTTACCACAGCTACAAGCGATGGGATACCGATAGTCAATTACATGGTGACCAATAGCGTTAGCATATCCCAAAAACCCCTTTACTATCATCCCATTAAGCAGTATCCCACTGGTAATAACATCGTCGATGGTGATTACAATCATATCGTTTACAGACGGAAAGAACCGCTTCTCTGCCAAGGCGGTAAAGTTTCCGTCGTTATCCACCGAAACGGGTACATTGTACCTATCATTTAACAGCACACCGATATCGATGTTTCTCCAGTCAGGGCGGGGTACATATTTAATAATACCCGAAAGGTTAACAATCCCCTTTACCGCAACCCCAATCCCCACAAGTCCATACTTACATTCAGGGATAACAGCGATAGCGGAGTCAATCATTCCGCATATAAGGGTGAAAAACTGTATAAAATCCTCGGTATCACATCTAACCTTATCGGAGTATATAGCGGTATTGCTAAGGTCAAACACCGACAGATACGCACTGTTTATGCTTATACCCACAGCTATGCTATACCCAACCGAAACCTTAGGAGAGATAAACACCGGTCTGCGCCCACCACTAGATGAACCCATCTCTGATTCCTCGATAAGCGAAAGCTCGATAAGCTCCTTTACAATGGTGGATACCGTAGCTTTATTTAGTCCTGTATTTTGGGATATATCCACCCTTGCGATGTTGTCACCCGAAAGGATATCCCTCATGATTAAGATTCTGTTTGCCGCGCGGATATCTTTGGTTTCGGTTATCTTGCTGTTTGGTTGCAGAGCCGTCACCCCCTATCTCTAGTCAACTATCTCAATGTTATCAAGCTGTTTTTTTAGGTTTGACTTAAAGCTAGAAAGGTACTGTCGCCGCAGCTTTGACTGCTCATCCCTTTCCTCCAAAGAAAGTCCTTCTTCTCTTGACTTTTTTGCAAGCTCGTTTATACGTTTAATTAATTCCTGCATGTTTTACTGCTCCTTTAAAGTTGTACTGTTAGTCATAGCATTATTATACTACACTTTAAAGGATAAATCAAGTGTTAGCTGTATTTTAATAGTTATATAAATTTTAACAAAATCTTAAAATTATTAACAAAAACTCTTGACAAAATGAATTTGGTATGATACCATATGAATATACTAAGTTTAAGTGTTAAATAAAGTGACAGATAGTATAAAATAGTTGCTAAAATGTAACATATTTTATTTTAACACCCTATATAGCGCGACTTGTGCATTATTTTAGTTTACCTGTAAAACAAAGCTAGTTAATCTGGATATGTGGACATATCCTTATTATAAATAATTAATTAATGGAGGAATTTCTATGCAAAAAATACCTTTCTTTAAAGCGGCGGACCTTGATGCCTCTATTGGGGTTTTCTTTGACGGATTTTCAAAGGTTATCGTAGCTTTATCAATCCTTGCGGGTACATTCGCGCTCTCTTCCGAGGTAATCTTTGGCACCTTAATGCCGGGTGTTGTTATGGGGGTTCTTTTCCTAAACGGGGGACTCTGGTACTACTACCGTCAGGTTGCTAAGAAACAAAACAAGCCTTCACTTGTAGCAATCCCAGCAGGGCTTCAAGCGGGGCGTATCTTCCTTTGGCTGTTTAGCATTATGTTACCGGTCTTTAACGCTACTGGTGATGCCGCACTAGCCTACAAGGTAGGGGTACTTGCTAACCTTATCGGCGGACTTGTGTTCGTAATCGGTGCATACATAATGCCTTGGGTTTACAAGTTTGTACATCCAGCCGCGCTATTCGGAGCAGGCTTTGGCGGTGCTCTTGCGTTTTTAGTGCTATCCCCAATGGATGGTATGTTTAAGATGCCGATTGTAGGTTGGGTATCGATGTTTGTGCTGTTTGTAATCTATCTATCACGTATGCAGGTTAAGATCCCTGCGGCGGCTATCTCTATCGGTGTTGGTGCTGTAATTGCATGGTGTATCGGTAGCATGAATCCGTCGGCAGTTTCAGAATCCTTTACTAATTTAGGGTTTTACATACCAAAATTCACCTTTGACATCTTCTCTGCTGATGTTGTAAAACATACCATGACTTTCCTACCGTTAATAATCATCTTTTCAATCGGAGAGGTTGGATCGGGTATCCAGGCGATTGAGCAGGGTATTAAAGAGGGCGAGGACTTTAACATTACTAAACCTCTGTTAATTGCAGGTGTTGCAAACATCCTAAGCTCATTCCTTGGTAATCCATTTGCGTTAGGTATGTATTGGGGTTACCCTGCATGGAAGAAGATTAACGCAGGTACAGGATATCATCTTGGTACAGTTGTAATCTACGCTCTAGTAGGACTTACAGGACTTACAGCGATTATCAATGCGGTTGTTCCGGAAGCTACAGTTCTACCTATATTAATGTTTATCGGTGTTTCTATGTGTGCTCAGGTATTTGAGGTTGTTAAACCTAGATACTACTTTGCGGCTGTACTTGCAGGGCTTCCTATCGTTATCGACTTTATCTGCGGTAATGCTGCAGAGGGTGCGTTTGCAGGGCTACAGGTGCTTCGTCCGGGTGCAGGATTTATCGGTATGCTACTTGCCTTAATGTTTGTATACATTATCGACAGCAAGTGGATTAACGTTACCTATACCTGTATTGTTGCAATTGGACTACAGCTAGTTGGTATGATCCATTCCCCTGGGGTTGTCTTTACAGAAGGCTACACCTTTGATATGACCTTCTTTGCAATCTACATTATTACCGGCGTATCCTTTGCGGTAATGCATTTCCTAAAGGTTAATCAAAATAACCCTGAAGCAAAAAATCCCGACGAGATAAAGGCCAAAACCACAGATACGACAGAACCTGTAAAAGAAACCGCAACGGTTTAATCACGTTATGACTATAACCAATACATGTTATAAGGAAGGAATATACTATGCAGTTAAAAAGATTTGAAAAGCCACAGGCGGTAGAGGAGCTTGTTTTTACCGTAGCACCATCATTTGTAGAAGAATTTATAAAGATAGACCACGAAATCTGGACAACAATGTTAGCGCGCTATAATGGATTTGTAAGCAAAGAGGTATGGGTAAACGACGATAACAAGGGTGAGATAACCACCATAATCTACTGGGAATCGTTAGAACAGTGGAAAGCCATCCCTATGAAGGATCTAGAGGAAACACAAAAGCTGTTTGATGATACAATCGGCGTAGCAAACTACTCCTTTAAATCGGCTGACCACGAGGGCAACCAAAAGTATCTTGTGGCAAGATACGAATAAGGAGTTAACATGAAGTTACAGAATAAACACACCTATGTAAACAACGAGCGATACCCTGTTGAGTACCTAGTCTTTACCGTTGACCCCGCAGATGTAGAGGAATTTCTAAAGGTTGACCACGAGGTTTGGACAATTATGGAAGCCTATATGGAGGGTCTAGACAGGATACCTTTCCTCTCAAAGGAGGTATGGCTAAACGACAACAAGCCAGGCGAGATTACCGTTGTAATGGTATGGGAATCATTAGAGCAGTGGTTTACCGTCGGCGAGGAGTCTTTCCAAAAGAAGCTAATATCAGAGTTTGACGCTAGGTTTAAAAAGCCAAACTCACTAAAGTATGCAATGCATGAGCAAGAGAAGTTTGGAGTACACAGGGTTAGCCGTTTTGAGCGGATATAGGCTGTAACACACAATAAAAATACCATAAAGGGGATTGACATATGGCATTAAAGCAATTTAGCCCGCATCAAGCAATTGAGCAGTTACATTTTACCGTTAAACCTGAGCTAATCGAAAGATTTATCGAATTGGATACTATGATATGGACTAAACGGCTGTCACAGTTTGATGGTTTTATAAAGAAGGAGATCTGGGTATCTGACGATAAAAAGGGCGAGCTTTATACCGTTACCTACTGGGAGGATAAAGCTAAATGGGATAGCATAGACCCCTTAGAGCTTGCGGCTTTAGCAAAAGAGTTTGACGCGGCGATGGGTAGTGATAGCTACACCTTTAACAAGCCATTGCATCTTCAAAATCAACGTTACAAGGTATGTGAAACAAAAATATAGTAAGAAGGAGTTATCGATGAAAACACTGGTGTTTTTTGGTGCTGCACGCAAAAATGGACATACAAAAAAGATGGTGAATCTTTTTGTAGATAACCTTGAGGGAGAGGTAACAATTATTGACTGTTATAGAGAGAAGAACATCTCACCATGTATCGACTGCCGATATTGTTGGAAGGTTAGAGGCTGTGCTATCAAGGATGATATGCAAAACATCTACAAAATGATTGATGAGGCGGATAATATTGTGCTCGCCGCACCGATGTACTTTCACTCTGTACCTGGTCCTATGAAGTCTGTTTTGGATCGTTGTCAGGTTTACTGGGCAGGAATGCTTAGAAAAGATCACCCTGAAAAGCCTATTAAAAACGGCGCTATCCTTATGGTTGGCGGTGCACCTTCATTTGAGGGGCAGTTTGACGGTGGTTCTATCGTGTTAAGGGGGATGTTAGGCGACTTTGCGGCTAACCATTTAGGTACTGTTACACTGCCAAACTCCGACCATGATTCCCTAGAAACTAAGCCAGAGATCGCAAATGAGGTTGTAGAGTTAGCTAAGAGGATGAATACTGCGGTCATCTAGAAAGGTGCAGGTTTATTGTATGGGAGGACAGGTAGACATTATGACCGGAAAAGAGAAGATAGTTAATGCACTTTCCCACAAATCCGGAGCAATCCCCCTTGACATTGGTGCTACCGCTGTTACAGGAATGCACTGTACCATTGTAAAGGGACTTAGAGAGCATTATGGGCTGGAGAAACGCCCTGTTACGATTATCGAGCCATATCAGATGTTAGGACAGATTGACGACGACCTAAAGGACATTTTAGGGGTAGATACCGACCACATCTGGAACGACAATACAATGTTTGGATTTAAGTGTTACGGCTCTAAAGAGTGGGTAACACCATGGGGACAGACCGTATTAGTTCCCGAGCAGTTTAACACCACCGTTAATGAAAAAGGTGAAGCACTAATCTACGCCGAGGGAGATACAAGCTATCCTCCTGCCGCAAAGCTTCCTGTAGGCGGATACTTTTTTGATACCATCAGCCGAGGACATACCTTTGATGAAGATGTACAGTCTGTCGAGGACAACCTTGCTGAATTTGGAGAGATCTCTGACGAAACCCTAAACCACTTTAAAACCGAGATTGATAAGAAATCTAAAAGCGGTCGTGGACTAATCGCTAACATTGGCGGAACTGCTATTGGTGATATAGCGTTAGTTCCTGCCCCAATGTTAAAAGACCCTAAGGGACTTCGTGACATCTCTGAATGGTATATGGGCACTCTAATCTACCCCGATTACATGCACAAAATCTTTGAAAAGCAGACCGATATCGCACTTAAAAACCTTCAAAAGGTGTATAACATTATCGGTGACAGCATACTCGTAAATTTTGTATGCGGCACAGATTTTGGTACGCAGAATGCACCATTTTGTTCAGGAGAGCTGTTTAACGAGCTGTACCTTCCCTACTACAAAAAGATAAATAGCTGGATACATAAAAATACCTCGTGGAAAACCTTCAAGCATAGCTGTGGTTCGATAAAACCACTTATAGGTAATATTATCGAAGCGGGGTTTGATATAATTAACCCTGTTCAGTGGACTGCTAATAATATGGACGCCAAAGCATTAAAGGCTGAATACGGTAAGGATATCGTGTTCTGGGGCGGTGGTGTAGACACCCAGAAAACCTTCCCTTTTGGCACTAAGGATGAGGTGCGTCGTGAGGTACTGGAAAGCTGTACCACCTTTGGCGAGGGCGGCGGATATGTATTTAATGCTATCCACAACATACAAGCACTTACCCCTATTGAGAATGTTGTAGCCTTAGTTGAAGCGGTTAAGGAGTTTAATGTCGGTAGTTAGCATTATCACCTGTTAACAGGATGTAGGTAAGGGTTCGCGAAATAAAAAAGCATAATTAGAAAGGATGTACTATGTTATTTAAAGATAAAGTTGTAATTGTAACCGGTGCGAGCTCGGGTATCGGCGAGGGTGTTGTAAAGCACCTTTTAAAAGAAGGTGCTATGGTGGTAGGTTGCGGGATTGAGGAGAGGATGGCTATCGAGGATGAGAATGCTATCTATGTTCAAGCAGACCTAACCTGTTATGAGGATGCAGTAAAGGTGGTTGATTCCGCAAAGGACGCTTTTAAGAAGGTTAATTCGGTGATTAACTGTGCGGGTATCTGCAAGATTCAATCGCTTGAAACCGCTACGACCGAAAGCTTTGAGCTTGAGTTTAAGGTAAATGTGACCGGTATATTTAACATGTGCAAGGCGGCTATTGGAGAGCTTAAATCCCAAGCTGATTCTACAATCGTTAATGTAGCCTCCGACCTTGGAGTTCGCCCTATCCCTGAACGGATAGGATACTGTCCGTCTAAGGCGGCGGTTATCATGCTAACAAAATGTTTAGCGGCGGAATATGCCCCTTATATCCGCGCTAACTGTATCCTTCCGGGACTTGTAGAAACCCCTATGGTTAAGAGCAGGTTTTCAACCGAACAGGAGCTTTTAGACTTTCGCAGTACCATGTCGCAGATCTACCCTCTAAAGAAGCTAGGTAGTTTAGAGGATATGTCAAATGCTATACTATTTTTAGCAGGAGGTAACAGCGGGTACATTACAGGTGAAGCTATTGGCGTTTGTGGTGGTAGCCTTATCTAGGTAAGAATTAACGCTAATTAAAATTAAAAAACTTCCTCATACAATAATACTCCAAAGCGTGATACCGATTGCGGTTAATCATGAGCTTGTAACGCAGGAGTTATTGTATGAGGTTTGTTTTATCTATCTCTACATACTTTAATTACATAACCTACAATTTTTATTGTAAATATTTAAAGAATATGTTGATTTTTTGAAAATAATATGTTATACTATATATAGTAGATAGAACTATTACATAAATAGGAGGGTCAAAATGGAAACTAGACTAAGAAAGATTACTGCACGTGGCAGTAAGGATATCATGATTGGTGTTATCCCTGGGCATTTTGCAACTAACCACTCTCATGTAAACTACTATATCGATATGACTGCTTTAAAGAGTCATTGTCACATGGCAAAGAGTGCGGCGGCAAAGCTAGCCTCAAACTACCTCACCTCTACCCCTGTAGACACCATCGTATGCCTAGAGGGTACCCAGATGTTAGGTGCATTCCTAGCAAACGAGCTTACCCAAGCGGGCATGAGAAACATTAACTCAAAGCACGACATCTGCGTTGTAACCCCCGAGCTAAACGCAAACAACCAGATGATATTTAGAGATAACACCCAAAAGATGATCTGGAACAAGAATATTCTATTCTTAATCTCCTCTGCCTCTACTGGTAAAACCATTAGAAGATCGCTTGACTGTTTACAGTACTACAACGGCAAGCTTGTTGGTATCGCCGCTATCTTTAGTGCTATTAAAGAATCGGACGGAGTATCGGTACATTCCATCTTTGATGTAGATGATCTACCCGACTATAAAACCTATCTTCCCCCTGAATGTCCTCAATGTGCTGAAAACAAAAAGATTGACGCTATCGTAAACAGCTACGGATATTCAAAGATATAATAATATACACTTGTTAAGATTATCGTGTCAACAGTGATTTCTTTTACATCGGTTACCGCTACATTTATTGCGTATCTTCAGCTTTGTAAACGAGTATTCTTGTTTATCAACGCTTTTATCTGCGCAATAGATGTAGCGGTAACCAGTATCTTGCTACCGTCCAATATTAGTGTTATTTGTCTATGCAAATGATATACGATTAACATTAGTAAAAAGAGGAAGCATTATAAAGGATTGATAATATTAGCTTGTGAAAATTTGTCTTTTTAGTGTGACACAAAAAATTTTTTAGGTATCGGCTTTTAGCTGACTTAACAGAATATAATTTATTATGCATTACGAAGTTTTAATTAAGGAGAGAACTATGACAAACGTAAAAGGCAGATGGGTGTTAATTACAGGTGCAAGCAGAGGTATAGGCTTGCAAATTGTTCGCTTTATGGCAAATCAAGGTGCAAACTTGATTTTGCAAAGCAGAAGTAATGCCCATACGATGAAAATTGCTGATGAGGTTAGAGCATTGGGCGTTGATGTTAAGTTGGTAGAGGCTGAATTGTCTGACTTGGAGCAGGTTAATAAAATGCTTGCAGAGATAGACAGCCTTGGCGTTGATGTGGAGATTATTTTCAACAACGCAGGGGTGCAGATTGCATACAGAAACGAGTTTTTTAAGACACCGGCAGATGACTTTACACAGAGCTTTATAATAAACACCATTGCCCCAGCGATGATTTGTTATCATTTTATCCCCAAAATGATAAAACGCGGATTTGGTCGTGTTATAAACACAAGTAGCGGCATACGTCACGACCCACAGCAGGCTGGCTATTCCGCAAGCAAGGCCGCCTTAAACAAGTTCACCATTGACCTTGCAACCAAGCTAGACGGTACGGATGTAATGTTAAATATTAACGACCCAGGCTGGTGTCGGACAGATTTAGGCGGGCAACATGCACCAAATTCACCAGAAAGCGTAATTCCTGGGATTGTTGTAGGAGCGTTTCTGGACGACAAGATAAGCGGACGTTATCTAAGCGCACAAGATTTTAGCGGAATGACTTTGGATGAAGCGGTTAACAAAGCAAAGTGCGTTAAGCGACTAGATATGTAGTTATATAATTTATAACCCAAAAAATTCACCAAATAAGGGAACGGCAACTGCCGTTCCCTTATTATACTAGTCAACAAGACCCAATAGGACGATATTACAAAAAAGTACAGTTAAACAACCGCCCCAAAATGCGGGTTGTGCTCCACTACCCCCTACTCCGAAAGGAGGTTAAAATGTCGTCTATACCGTGTAGGGATGTTTATCCCCACCATATATCCCATAGCCAATATTACTTCAGGTATCACGGCAAATCCATCCTTATAAAAGCAGGTAATTCGATGATTCTTATCGGTGATCCCTCTATACCCACTAGGGCATACAAATGTACAGTCCGCACCGCTTTTATCCACAACAATCCTAAAAAAGCTGTCGATAAGCGTTTCGTTATACCCTACTTGCTTTAGTAGGATATGATGCTCTAGGCTGTCATCTACGCTAGAGGCGATAACCTCTTTACCATTGTACGAAATTAGTAGCAGCAACGGTATATCCTGTTCCTTCGCCCTTGTTACTGTATCCTCATCGGGATAGTATCTTATCTTCATCGTTAAATCGCTACCCCCTAACCCGCCTTAGTTGGATGACCTATAGCGGTGATACCGAAAACTTACATATACGACTGTAGACTATTAATACTCATACCCTAGAGTTAACGCTCTAATATTTGGCTCTAATAAATGAGCCTTAGAAGCGGGAACGGTCTTTTTCATTGCCTCGCATAGCACTTCAAAGGAGGTAAATCCACTTGCTTTTAACGCTTGACCTAGGATAATAACATTCGCTAATCCCTCTAGTGAGTTGTCGTTTGCAAGTGTGGTTGCAGGAATCTTATAGGTGCTGACATCCGCGCGTTCCTTTTCGATGGAGATTAGAGAGCTGTCTACCACTACAACACCATCAGGTACAACCTCGGATATAAACTTATCGTAGGACGGGCGGTTCATTGCAATAAATACGTTTGGGGTAAGTACAATTGGCGACCCAATAGGCTCGTCATCGATACAGATGGAACAGTTAGCTGTACCACCTCTCATCTCTGGGCCGTAGGACGGTAGCCATGATACCTGCTTATCCTCGATCATCCCTGTATATGCTACAACCTTACCGGTAAAGAGTACCCCTTGACCGCCAAATCCTGCTATTAACATGTTAAGTGTCATTAGAATACCCCCTTTTCTGTGTTATCCTTATAACAGCCTAAAGGATAGTGAGGTATCATGTTCTCTTGTAACCAGCCTAGCGATTCAACAGGAGATAACCCCCAGTTTGTCGGACAGGTGGATAAAACCTCTACTATCGAGAAGCCCTTACCCTCTAGCTGTGCTGTAAATGCCTTTTTAATAGCTTTTTTAGTAGCTTTTATATGTGGCACGGTATCTACCGCAGTACGTTCTGCATAGGCTACACCGTCTAGAGTTGCAAGCATTTCGGATATTCTAATCGGAAAGCCTGCCTTTGTAACGTCACGTCCGTATGGCGTAGTCTGTGTTACCTGTGAGGACAGGGTGGTTGGCGCCATCTGACCGCCTGTCATCCCGTAGATTGCGTTGTTTACGAAGATTATGGTGATGTTCTCCCCTCTTGTAGCGGCATGAACCGTTTCAGCCGTACCGATAGCGGCAAGGTCACCGTCACCTTGGTAGGTAAATACTACATTTGATGGGATCGCACGTTTTGCACCTGTCGCTACTGCGGGAGCACGTCCGTGCGGCGCTTGAATCATATCACAGTTAAAGAAGTTGTACGCCATAACCGCACACCCAACCGGTGCAACCCCAACCGCTTTACCTAGTACCCCTAACTCTTCAAGACATTCTGCTACCAGTCTATGGATTACACCATGGGTACATCCAGGACAATAGGATAATGTAGCATCGGTAAGTCCCTTTGTTTTTTCAAATACAACTGCCATTACTTGTTACCTCCCGCTATCTTCTGGATCTGGTCTAGCACCTCTGTAGGAGTAGGAACTACCCCGCCTGTGCGCCCAAAGAAGCTTACATTACACTGCTCCTTTGCCGCTAGACGAACGTCGTCCACCATCTGACCCATGCTCATCTCAACTACAAGGATGTTGTCACAGCTCTTTGCCGCATTAGCTATCGCCTTTTCAGGGAACGGCCAGAGTGTAATAGGACGGATAAGCGCCGCCTTAATCCCCATAGCACGAGCCTTATTTACAGCGGAGCGTGCAATCCTTGCGGTCGCACCATATGCCACAACGGTAATCTCTGCATCCTCTACAAGATACTCCTCTACCCTAACTTCGTTTTCCTTAATCTCATCATACCGTTCAAACCGCTCAACTACCTTCTTTTCAAGCTCGGAAGGCTGTAGGTAGAGTGAGTTTACAATGTTAGGCTTACGCTCCTCGTTAGTACCGGTGGTTGCCCATGGTTTTTCTACAGGCGGCTTGTCCGATTTTTCCGGAAACTCTACAGGCTCCATCATCTGCCCTAGTATTCCGTCCGCTAGGATTAAGGTTGGTACACGGTACTGATCCGCTACATCAAATGCAGTGGATACCAAATCAACAACCTCTTGAATACTGGATGGTGCATATACGATTAGATGAAAATCACCGTGTCCCAGCGCTTTTGTCGCCTGCCAGTAGTCCGCCTGTGAAGGCTGAATGCCCCCTAGTCCCGGGCCTCCACGCATAACGTTAATGATAACGCATGGAATATCCGATCCCGCTATATAGGATATCCCCTCGCTCTTTAGGCTAATACCGGGTGAAGATGATGAGGTCATCGATCTAATCCCGCTAGCGCCCGCCCCAAGCACCATGTTAATAGCGGCAATCTCCGATTCCGCTTGTAAAAATGTACCGCCAATCTTAGGCAAACGCTTTGCCATATAAGCCGCAACCTCTGTTTGAGGGGTTATCGGATAACCAAAGAAATGCAGACATCCCGCTCTGATAGCCGCCTCTGCGATAGCTTCGTTACCCTTCATTAAGTACTTTTGTCCCATATTATTTATCCTTTCAAAAGCTTTTTAACCTTTAATACTAAGACCCAAATTAAAACACTCTAAAAAGGTGTGCAACATCCTATTAGGATTTGAACAAATTTATAGACAGTGTTTTATTGCAGATTTGTATTACTTTTCAACCGTTAGCACACAGTCAGGGCAGATGGTCGCACACATAGCGCACCCGATACAAGACTCCTGATCCGCACAGGTAATCGGATAGTATCCCTTTAGATTAAGCTTCTCTACCGATATCTTAAGGATCTTTTTAGGGCAGACCGAAGCACAAAGCCCACACCCTTTACATCTCTCGCTATTAATCGTTACCTTAGCCATTCTTTCCTCCTTATATTATATAACTGCA
>CAZAOY010000020.1:0-1156 GCA_964486925.1 uncultured Oscillospiraceae bacterium | reverse complement strand
TGCTCTGCGAAGTGGATGGATTTTGTTACGTCACTTTCGGTGGTTAGCTGTCCTAGATTTGAGTTGTTTACAAGCTTTGTGACCTTTAGGCGGCTTACCTGTTCAATCTCCCGAAGTAGCTCTAACGCTTCCTCGCTGTTTTGGGTGAGGTATCTATAGCAGTTTATTACGTATAACATATCATAATCCAGCGCTAAAAGCTGGTTTGCGTATCGTCCTAACGCTATCGCTCCCGCATCATCACCACCTACGTCAACGATAAAGTAGTGGTTAGGGTCGGTGTCGTACAGCATAACATCCACCTGACCTGTTAGAGCGGGGATGTCTAGGTTGGTATTTGCGTAGGTTGGGGAAACAAGCTCGATGGAAAGCGATTTAAACAGCTCGCCATGATCGGTTGTCCTGAAATATGGGTTTACGATGTCAAGATCAACCACCGTCACCCGCCTGCCTGCCTGCTGAAGCGAGATTGCAAGGTTTACCGCAATGTTGGTCTTACCGCTTCCATAATGCCCAGTTACAATTGTAATCTTCTTTAAATTTGATACATCGATACCCATAGGGCTCCCCTCTTAACTCAAGTTTCTAATTATGTCAATATTTATATCTTACCACAATGTAGAGATAAAGTGTAGTAGTTTTATTAAAGTTTTACCATTTGTATTAAATATAATACCCATTTTGTTAATTACTATTAACTTTCACAAACCCTACTCTGCTTCCTTCTCATCCTCCCCGCAACGCTTAAGCGACCGTGAGATAACGATTAAGACTAGACAGACAATGTAAAGCACCACATTAAACCCAAACGGTATCATTCTGTTTACCGAGGACATGTATCCAATTATACTCCCAAACGGCATGGATAGACCGATTGTGATAACATAGATAAGCCCTAGTACACGTGCCCGTTGCTTTTTATCAACAAACAAAGCCAGTACCGAATCATTACGAGGGATTAGTAGCGCATAGCCAAAGGCATCGGTAATTATGTAAACCATCATCATAAGATAATCCCCACTGCCTGTAAGCAGTAGAACTGCATTAGCGGCAATGTATAGTAAGGTACCGCAGATCATGACTGGTTTAAACGCTAGTTTATTTATTCTATGCTGTACCCCGAAGATAAACAGTAGCATAACCACCGCCCTAGCGA
>CAZAOY010000019.1:29516-44978 GCA_964486925.1 uncultured Oscillospiraceae bacterium | reverse complement strand
GTGAAGCAGATAGTATCATAATGTTCGCCTTTCTTTGTTGATGGTGTATGGGTTTGAGGTGTATGTGCAGTACCCTGCGCAAATCCTACTAAAATAATGCACTCTATCTATATCGGCAAAATATTCCAGATAATTAGCGGGCTAACCGCCCCACCTGCGGCAATAACGCTAATCATATCACATAGCACTCCATTAAACCACAACGTTCCCCCTACCGTAATACCACTAAAGCTAAGCGTTACAGCGATTATTAGTACTCGTTTTTGCATTAATCCTACAAGTATTTTCATTCGTATCCACCTCCTAATAGTATGCTAGGCTTTTATATTAAAAAACAACCCTTATCGTCACATATTTTTGTTTAAATTTACAATTAATACATTGAATTTTGGGGACTGATGTGGTACACTTAAACGTAAAAATAGAAACCTTTTGGCGAGATTGCAAGTATGCGAAAGCTTTCTAATCCTTGCCCAAACCAGAGTAAGAGCAGAAGGTTTAAACATAATAAAGGTAAAGGAGTTGAAAATATGTCAAAATTAATTCACCCATTGGAAAGGCTTGTTGAAACTATCTATTACAAAGGAGTTAAATTTGAAATTGTAGAACGTCCTGATGTCATCTGGGTCGGTTGTGTTGATTATGCAGATAATAACACAGATGAGTCAGATATAAACTCAACATTAAAACGCTTTCAAGAATTGGTTGGGGTATCTGAAATTAAGGAAAAAGTAAATCCCGATTGGGGCGCCGCTCTTTCCATCAATTATAACGTTGAAAAGCCTTGCGGGCTTATGTTTGCAAATGAATCATATTCAAAAGAACAGGATGAGCGATTTGATCTATTCACCCAACCGGGAGGGCTGTGGCTTCGTGTTAGCTGCACTGAAACTGCTGACCAGATACTATTTGGAAGAAAAGCTCAAGGATCATTTGAATATTTTAGTCCATGTAGTGAAGCCGCAGTTGAAAATGGTTATCTTCAAAACCCTAATATTAATATTGCAATTGAATATCATTGTCACGCAGAATATAATCAGCCAAACCACACAAATTACGCATATATTCCTATAATAAAAAACTAATGGGCGTAATAGTGATGTTTATCTAATATGGGGGTATTTTTATGTCAAAGCTAAAAATGGCGGCTTGCGGTATTGATTGCAACGAATGTGCTTCATACAAAGTAACTATGGAACAAGATTTGAAATCAGCAGAACTAATGCTTCCTTGGTTTAGGGGGCAAGGATTGATTGGTGAAGATGAAGGTGCTGAGGCGGTGGTCAAAAAAGCACCATTTTGCACGGGTTGTTGGAATATCAAGGATAATTGTTATTGGTCAGGTTGCAACAATTGTGGTTATCGAATCTGCTGTTTAGAAAAACAGATAGACCATTGCGGTTATTGTAGCGATTTTCCTTGTGAACACTATCAGGGTTGGGCAGAAAAAAGCCCGGTTTACAAAAACGGAATGGATCGTTTGTTTTCTTTTAAAGAAGAACTATAGCTGATACACCTAACAAACATAATAACTATGCTTATGCTACATACGGCACACAAAGCAAATAAACCAAAGTCCCCAAAGCCACCGCTGTTCCATCCATTACAACGGTGGCTTTTTTGCCTATTTACCGTTCTGTCGCATACCTTTATGCCATCTTGCTTAATAAAGATTTCTTCCATTGTCCTTTCCTCAAATCAGTTTTTGTGGGACTAAAAAACTCAATATTCGAGTGCCTATTAATATCATACACCATGTCCTAGGGGCAGAGTCAAGATAAATTTTTATCTGTTAATTCCTGTAACCTCAAAGGTAACATACTCGTGGTCAAAGCTATACCCTAGCTTCTTTGCAAGCTCTACCGAGCCTAGGTTTGCCGCATCCCAGCTTGGATAAAGTCCCCTGTCAAGACAGCTTAGTATTAGCTGTGACGCGCAGGCTAATGCTAACCCACGGCGACGGTGCTCTGATTTTGTGCAAATCTCAACCTCAATACCTTCATTGTAGTAGGTGTATGAAGAAGCACCACATACAACCTCACCTTCATAAACAACTACATACCCTAACCCGTGGTCATGATAGCTTTCATAACCTTCAAACTGCGAGCAAAAATCCCTAGACCAACCCTCACTCATTACTTTATTGTACAGCTCTTTATCTATAGGTAGGATGGTATACCCCTTAGGCAGTGACGCTACATATTTTAATAGCCTTTCTCTATTGAAACTACTTTCTTTTTTAATCGCATATCGAATAAACCTTTGCACCCTACCGTTATAAATCTCCTCAATTAATGAATACCATGTTTCGTCCCTTGGTATCACTAGCAAACATGAACTATTATAATCCTGAGGGATGTTGCTAACCAGCTCCCTTGCGGATTTTGTTGTAGAATCACCCGCTAAAAAACAAAAATCCCCTACTATAATCTGGCACGACGACGGATTATCCTTATCATCTGCCCATGCTCTTCCCATACAGCCTTGTAAACAAGACCATATCAGCGTTTCATTCCATCCCTCAAAAAGCGGTGCTATTGCTTTCATTCCTTCTTTTTTAACTAAAACCATCTTTATTCCCCCTTGTTAAACTCAGGTAAATTTTCGTTATTCTCTAATCGACTATAAGTGATTATATCATATATATACGGAAAAAACAACTAGATAGCCGTAATGTGTCACATTTGATACACCTATGAAACATTGACGTTTTAGATAAAAATGCATGCATATCGTTGACTTTTACATCTATATATGATATCATAATGAGATAAATCATAGGTTGTCTATATCTGCAGTTTATTGACACATTTAGCCTTTGACATATATCCGCTGACCCTTACGTGTTACCTGCAAGATAAACCATGGAGAAAGTTTTACTAATATTAACATGAAAGGAACTCTGTACGACACCATACGGTTTTATTAGTTGGGGAGAATATCGAGTACCGTTATCTTAATAATCCTACTAAAATTGAGTTCTCCAATTGATAGTTACCGTTTGTGCTCGCTTGGGGCATGGTCATAATTATGTCTAACAGCTCTAAACACGACCTTGTGGGTCAAATTAAGCTTTTTCTGGTAATCCCTGCTGCTTTAATGCTAGTTACCACCATCTGCGGTATTTTGTTTGCGGCCGATGGTACTGCAAAGATAATCTTTGGTATCCTAGCGTTAGTCACCCTGTGTTCTATAGTAACTGCGCTTGTGGTTATTTCAAAACGGGTGGATGACAAGATCTACTGGTTTACAAAGCTTTTGGATTCAATCCCGTTCCCTATATCGGTTACCGATAAGGATATGAACTGGACCTTTATTAACAAGCCGGTTGAGGATATGCTTAAAACTACTAGAGCCGCCTGTATCGGAAAGCACTGTAGCAACTGGGGTGCGGGAATCTGTAAAACCCAGAAATGCGGTATTACCTGCCTTAAGAGAGGCACATGTGAAACTACCTTTGAGCAGGGTGGTATGTCCTTTAAGGTTGATGCCGCTTACATACACGACAGAGATAACAACGTTATCGGTCATATCGAGGTTGTACAGGATATATCAAAGCTTAACAGCATGAAACAGCTTGAGGTTTTATTAAAACGAATAGAGGAGATCTCCCCTATCCTAGCTTCCAGTGCCAACCAGACTGCCGCTAGCTCCCATGCACTTGCGCAGGGCGCGACAGAGCAAGCCGCCTCGGTAGTAGAGCTTTCAAATTCGGTTAATGATATAAGAAGTAAAATTAATGATAACGCCACAAATGCTAAGAAGGCAAGCCAGATGGCGCTAGAGGCTACCTCGGCAATCCAAAGCAGTAATATTCAAATGCAAAAGCTTGTTTCCTCTATGAACACTATGGAAAGCCAGTCCCACGAGATTCGCAAGATTATTAAAACCATCGAAGATATCGCATTCCAAACCAACATCCTAGCGCTTAATGCGGCGGTTGAGGCGGCAAGAGCGGGGGTTGCGGGTAAAGGCTTTGCGGTGGTAGCGGACGAGGTGCGAAACCTTGCGGCTAAATCCGCCGATGCGGCAAAGAACACCACCACATTAATAGAGGACTCGGTAGCTTCAATAGTAGAAGGGGTTCGCCTAGCGGGGATAACCGCCACCGAGCTTAACAAAGCTGTCGACAACGTGACCACCACCACTAACGTAATAGCCGAAATTACCAAGGTATCGGGAGAACAGGCACAGGCAGTTTCTCAGGTTTCAATGGGTATCGACCAGATTTCTTCGGTAGTCCAGACAAACTCCGCTACCAGTGAAGAAACTGCGGCGGCGTCCCAAGAGCTGTCCGCACAGGTTAAAAAGCTAAATAGCCTAACAAAATCTCTATAATATATAAAACGCCACTAGCAGTCGCAGTCGCGTTTTATTTACTTATTTCAGTGGATATCTAAATTAGCATAGGACAAGCTTCTAAAATGCGAAGAAACTGCTTTAAGAGTTAGACGCCAGAAAACTAAAAGCTACAAAAGACAGGGTTGACATACAACGTAAACCCTGTCTTTTATTGTATTATACAAATTCTACAGCTTTTGGTCGCTACAGCTTTCCAATTACCTTAAAATGAAAATATATCTAGGCAACCCATAAAACACTACCCTATCAACTCTTGTTTAACCTGTCTAAAGGCTTCAAGTACATGATCTAAATCCTCTTTAGTATGGGCGGCGGATACTTGAGTTCTAATTCTTGCTTTACCAATCGGTACAACAGGTGAATAAAACCCTACAACATATACCCCTTTATCCAACATCCTTTCTGCAAACCGCTTTGCAAGCTTTGCGTCACCTAACATAATCGGCACAATAGCGTGCTCGCTGTCGATGGTGCTTAGCCCTATCCTTTTAATCCCCTCTCTATAGTAGCGTACATTCTGGGCTAACCTGTCACGAATCTGTGTTGAGCTCGCTAGCTGTGAGAACACCTCTATAGACGCGGCACAGATTGCGGGTGCTAGGGTGTTTGAGAATAGGTATGGCCTAGAGCGTTGTCTTAGTAGCTTTATAATAGCAGACCTACCAGTGGTATATCCGCCGCTAGCGCCGCCTAGCGCTTTACCGAGTGTACCCGTTATAATATCCACCCTGTCCATCACCCCGCAGTGTTCGGGTGTACCCCTTCCGCCCTCGCCTACAAACCCTATAGCGTGTGAATCGTCCACCATTACCAGTGCGTTATACCTTTCCGCTAAATCACAGATGGTATTTAGATCAGCAATTATACCATCCATCGAGAATACACCGTCGGTAGCGATAACCTTCATCCTAGCGCCGTCTTGCTCCGCCTGCTTAAGCTTTTCTTCTAGGCTTACCATATCGTTGTTCTTATAGACATACTTCTTTGCCTTAGCAAGCCGCACCCCATCAATTATACTGGCATGGTTTAGCTCATCACTTATTATCGCGTCCTCTGCTGTAGTAATGGTTTCAAACAGTCCGCCGTTTGCATCAAAGCAGGAGGAATATAGGATTGTATCCTCGGTTCGCAAAAATTTAGTTATGGTGTCCTCTAGCTTCTTGTGGATATCCTGTGTCCCGCAGATAAAACGTACAGAGGATAACCCATATCCATAGCAGTCATACGAAGCCTTAGCGGCGGCGATAACCTCTTTGTTATCCGCTAGACCTAGGTAGTTGTTGGCACACATATTAATAACGCCCTTAATAGCGGTTGTGTCCACCCTGTTTCCCTGCGGTGTGGTTATGACACGCTCATCCTTGTAAAGCCCCGCCGATTTAATCTCCTCTACCGCTGTAGTAAAGATACCTTCATAATTCTTATACATTATTCTACCTCCATTCTAATATAACCTTACCTGAATTACCGCTGTTCATCGCCGCAAACCCCTGTTCATACTCGGTGTACGGTAGCTTGTGGGTGATTACCTTTTCAACTGAAAGTCCTGACTGTAGCATAGCGGTCATCTTGTACCAGGTTTCGTACATCTCCCTGCCGTAAATCCCCTTAAGAAACAGTCCATGAAAGATTATCTTGTTCCAATCCACCATAGTGCTGTTGTCTAAGATTCCAAGCATAGCGATCCTTCCCCCGGTTCTCATGCTGTCCACCATAGAGTTAAAGGCTCTGCCGTTACCGCTCATCTCTAACCCAACATCAAAGCCCTCTTTAAACCCCATCTCCTTCATAGCGTCCGTCAGGTTCTCCTTCGCCACATTTACCGCGCGGGTAACCCCTAGCTCCCTTGCCAGATTAAGTCGATAGTCGTTTACATCGGTGATTACCACACGTCGCGCACCCGCATGCTTTACGATAGCCGCCGCCATAATCCCGATAGGCCCTGCCCCGGTAATTAGCACATCCTCTCCGAGAGTATCAAAGGATAGTGCGGTATGCACTGCGTTTCCCAGCGGGTCAAAGATAGACGCTATATCGTCCGACACTTCATCAGCACATGCCCAGATGTTTGTCTGCGGTATAGTCGCATACTCCGCAAAGATCCCGGTGCGGTTTACCCCCACACCCATGGTATCCTTACAAAGGTGACGCCTACCCGCTAAACAGTTTCTACACCTTCCGCAGACGATATGTCCCTCACCGGACACCCTATCCCCAGGCTTAAACCCTTTAACATGGGAGCCTACCTCCTCGATAACCCCCACAAACTCATGTCCGATTGTCATTGGTGCGGGTATCGTCCTTTGCGACCATTCATCCCAGTTATATATATGTACATCCGTGCCGCAGATAGCGGTCTTGCTAATCCTAATCAGCACCTCATCATCCGCAGGGGTAGGTTTCTCCACCCGCTTAAGCCACAGCCCCTTCTCTCTTTTTTCCTTTACTAGCGCATCCATTAATGGCATAACATTTCCTTCTTTCGTCAAATGTATTTCTATCGTATACAATTGTATAGAAAACACAATACTTGTATCTGTATGAGATACAAGTATTGTAACATAGTTCGATTTGAATATCAAGAGGAATACCAAAAAGATTAGTTTAAAAGATTAACCGTTAGAAGAATATATTTTTATTAATTCTGCCTAATTGTTGACAATAGGAATTTAAGTTTTGCATCACCACAATTATACACATTTTTAGCTATCTACGCCTTTATATCGGTATACCCAGTTACGGTACATCCCTTAGCTTTAACAAGATCGTTTGAGCTATCCTTACTTCTGCTTGAGCTGCCGCTTGCAGATACCATTACAAGCTCTACCGATTTACCCGATGGCAAGACCGATACCACATTGTTAAATGCGGGTGCGGGATATCCCGCCCAGATCGGCATAACTATAACGATTAGGTCATAATCGTAAAACCTAACATCTAAAGCCTCTATCACCGCCTTCTTTTTTCTAAAAGCGGCAGGCGCTCCTAGTAAAAATGCATTAAACATCCCTCTTTTTTTAAGCTCCTTAACCTGAAAGATGTCCGCGCCTCTTTCTTCCTTAATCTTTTGTGCTACCTTTTCAGACCTGCCAGACAGTGTATAGTATACTACAAGCGTTTTCATTAATGCCCCCCATACTTCGTTTAATACGTATGCTTTCCTAATAATACCATTGTATTCTATTTTTCATCGTTTGTCAAGTAAAAAAGCGGGCAAATATCTAACAAAACCTTTATTAATTGGTTTTGGGGTAATACAAATAGATTAAACTACATATAATGTACAAATTACATAAAAATATGTGAGGAGTTGAGTGGATCTGTCTTACAATCTTAAGATAAACTCTCACCGACCTGTAGAGCTTGCACACCATATCATTAAAACCAGTGATACAGTAAGGGCAACTGCTAAACATTTTGGTGTCAGTAAAAGTACCGTACATAACGACATAACCCAAAAGCTAAGGAAGATTAACCATGACCTATATATGCAGGTTAAGCAGATTCTGGATATTAACAAGAAGGAAAGACATATCCGCGGGGGGAATGCTACTAAAGAAAAATACCTAAACATACAAAAAACCAACTAATCAACACGAATAACTATTAATAGTAACATAATTTGCTACTGCTTTAAAGTTTTAAACTTATTCTATTGACTTTTTAGCAAAAAAAGGCTATAATATTGATTATTAATTGGGCAATCAAGTATTGTGTTTCTTTTGTTGTCCAATTAATAAACGCTTCTTATCTTTTGGTAATGAAGTGGTTAAATCAATTAATAAAGTAGGAGGATAAGAAAAAGTGGAGAATCTATACAAAAAATACATCAAAACAGAGTTTGACGAGCAAAACAGATTGGTAAAGTGCGATATTATCTGCCCAGAGAATTTTAACTTTGGTTATGATGTTGTAGATGAGATTGCAAACCATGAGCCTGATCGCCGAGCTATGTTTTGGATTAACGAGCAAGAAGAGCAAAGGACCTTTACTTTTTCTGATATCTCTAAATATAGTAACAAAACCGCAAATATGCTTTTATCCCTCGGGATTAAAAAGGGCGATAGGGTTATGATTATCCTTAAACGTCACTATGAGTTTTGGTTTACCATTATAGCGCTTCATAAGATCGGTGCTGTCGCAATTCCCGCTACTAACCTGCTCACAGTTAAGGATATAGTTTACAGGGTAAAGAGCGCTAACATCTCGGGAATTGTATGTACAAACGACGGCGACATTAAAAGCTACGTTAACACTGCCTGCGAAGAATGCGACACCGTTAAGACTAAGGTTTTGGTCGGTGGCGAATACGAGGGATTTGTTAACTTTAACGCTAACATGCTAAATCAGCCGGATACCCTAGAGCGTATCCCTACCCTTGCAAGTGAGGACATGCTGTTATACTTTACCTCGGGTACAACCGGTAACCCTAAGATGGTAGTACATCAGCACGGCTACGCTATAGCACATATCCAGACAGCTAAATTTTGGCATAACTGTATCCCAAGCGGTCTACATCTTACCCTATCGGATACCGGTTGGGGTAAGGCGGTATGGGGTAAGCTTTATGGACAATGGTTTACCGCTAGCGGTATCTTTGTCTATGACTTTGATAAATTTAACCCTCTAAAGCTTTTGGAATTTATAGAAAAATATAAAATTACCACCTTCTGCGCCCCTCCAACGGTGTATCGGTTCTTTATTAAGGAAGGTATGTCGGGGTTTGACCTTTCTTCCTTAACCCATGTTTCGGTTGCGGGTGAAGCGCTTAACGAAGAGGTATTCAATAAGTTTTATGAATACACAGGGCTTAAGCTAATGGAAGGGTTTGGACAGACCGAATCCACCCTGCTTATAGCTACACTGGTTAACATGGAGCCAAAGCCAGGCTCAATGGGTAAACCTACCCCTATCTACGACGTTAGAATCGTAGACGATAACTGCAACGAGGTAGAGGACGGCGAGGTTGGCGAGATTGTAGTCGTTCCTAACCAGAACACCACCGGAGCAGGACTGTTTAGGTGCTACCTAAACGATGATAACCTTAACAAAAAAGCCTGGGAGATGGGTGTTTACCACACTGGGGACACCGCTTATAAGGACGAGGACGGATACCTTTGGTATGTAGGTCGTACCGATGATATTATCAAGGCGTCGGGTTACCGTATCGGCCCATTTGAGGTTGAGAGCGTGCTTATGGAACATCCTGCGGTGCTTGAATGTGCAGTAACAGGCGCACCCGACCCTGTACGTGGCCAGGTGGTTAAGGCTACTGTGGTAGTAACAAGTAGCTATACCCCTTCAGACGAGCTAGCAAAGGAACTGCAAGACTACGTTAAAAAGACTACTGCCCCATACAAATATCCACGTATCGTTGAGTTTGTTGACGCAATGCCAAAAACTATCTCCGGTAAGATAAAACGTGCTGAGATTAGAAATTCATAGGTAAAGAAAGCTGGTTTTAGGTTTTTCTTAATATTGATGTATTATCGATATGGATGAAAAACCTTTAACTAGCTTTTTTGGCTTGACAAAAGGATGAAATAAGTGTAAAATAGTATAAAGAAACATCAAAAAAACATCCGCTTGTGAAATACAATCTGTAATAATCAGAGGATTTATAATGAAAAAAACCATTATGAAGTTGATCTCCCTTACTATTGCAACGGCTATAATCTGCCTTAACACATCCGTTTTATCCCTTGCGGCGGTAAAAGCCTTAGCTAACACCGATAGCTTTACCGTGGCTAGGATTATCGAAAAGGATAAGAACGGTGTCCCGCTTAATCCAATTGTAGCGATTATCGGGTATAACGGTGATACTGCGAAGCTAAACATCCCCGCTAAGGTTAATGGTGTCAAGATTGATGCGGTATACAAAAATGCATTTAAAGAGAAGCTAACTTTAGCAGAGGTAACCATCCCATCGGGGATTAAAAGGATTGATAAGGGGTCTTTTGCAAACTGCGTTAACCTTAAAAAGGTTACGTTATCCGATACGGTAGAATCGGTGGCGGACTATGCGTTTGAGAACACCTCTATCACCTCCATTACGCTGCCTGAAAAGCTAAAAAAGCTTAGCCCCCATGCCTTTACGGGTTCAGGAATAAAAAGCTTTAGTGTAAACAAAAAAAACAAGACCTACTCTGCCATAGACGGTGTACTGTTTAGCAAGGATAAAAAGACACTAATCCACTATCCTGCCTACCGCAAGGGCGCTGTCTATAAAGTGCCAAAGGATACCAAGACCATTGAAAAGTATGCCTTCTACCTCTCCCCCGATAACGACGAGGTAAAGCTAACCGATATACAGATTCCAAAGTCTGTTACTACCATTAAAAAATGGGCACTAGGAGCACAGCAGAATATCCTTGTTGATAAGGGCAATACAGCGTTTTCCGATGTAAACGGCGTACTGTTTGACAAGGAAAAAACCAAGCTAATCCACTACCCTATCGGCAGGAAGAACAGCTACTACGTTATACCCGAAGGAGTGCTAAGCGTTGGCGAGTATGCATTCTTTAAGAGCGAGTATCTGTCCTATCTATCCCTTCCTTCCTCCCTTACCACTATAGAAAAGCAGGCGTTTGCCTCAATGCAACGCCTAGGTTCTGTCCTTCTGCCCCAAAGCGTTACGGATATCGGCGACTATGCCTTTGCAAACAACATCAGCATGAGGAGTGCCTACCTTCTAGGGGACGCCCCTAAGGTTATGACAGGTGCATTTAAAGGGACTGTAAGAGGGTTTACCCTCTACACTATAAAGGGTGCGTCGGGGTATTCTTCTATACCGTATAAAACGGTAGCTTTCCCAAAGCTTAAGAGCAGTGTAACCTTTAAGGACGGCAACAATACCGTAAAGATTTTATCGGTAAATAAGGGATTTCCTGTAAACCGTGGTATATCCCCCAAAAAGTCGGGGTATCTATTTAACGGATGGTTTGTCGACAGAGCGCTTACAAAAAGCTTTAACTTTAACGCTCCAATTATCGACCCAATCACGGTTTACGGCAAGTTTACAAAGATTACATAGCAAAAATCAAAGAGAAACGATTATAATATTAATATACGGAGGGACTTTATGATTTTAGGCAAACAGGTTACGGTTACGGTGGATCGTCCTATGGGATCTGTTCACCCAAAGCATAAAGACATGATCTACCCGATAAACTACGGATATGTAAGCGGTGTCCCCTCGCCTGATGGAGATAATCAAGACGCCTACATCCTAGGGGTGGATCATCCCGTGGACAGCTTTACAGGGGTGATTATCGCTGTAATCTACCGTAAAAACGACGTAGAAAGCAAGTGGGTTGTCGCCCCGTCAGGTATGGTATTTTATGAACCGCAGATTCGCCAGATAGTGCATTTTACCGAGCAGTACTTTATTATTAACATCCGCTGTCTTTATGAAAAATCCTGCGGTGCGGTGCTCTATACACGGGATGGCAGTTCAATTCGGTATCTTTTAATACAGAATCGTGAGGGTAACATCGGCTTTCCAAAGGGGCATATCGAGCAAGGAGAGAGCGAGATAGATACCGCTATCCGTGAGATAAAGGAGGAAACAGGATTAAATGTAACCTTTAATCCACGAGGTAGGGCTATAAACCGCTATCGACTACGAAACGGTGTCTACAAGGAGGTTGTCTACTTCCTTGCAAGGTTTAACATTAAGGATAGAATTACAATTCCAATACAAGAGATCGGCGATTACCATCTCGTAAGCTACAGCCAGGCGATAAAGCTACTAAAGTTTGAGAACGACAGGAATATATTAACCAAATTTAGAGGGTTTATCTAGTCTATTTTATCCAAAGTCAAAAATGTACTAAATTGGTATATGATTATCTTGACAATTAAGCTGTAAAGGTGTATAATTATATTAATAGGTAGAGAATTAATTCAAGGTGTTGCCGAAAGGGATGGTTATAAATATGGATAGATACTACTACGATTTTGTTAAGGGTGATTGGTGCGATAACATTGATGTGTCGGACTTTATTAAGCGTAACTATACTGAATATACAGGAGATCACTCATTCCTTGCCCCTGCAACCCCACGTACCCAGAAGGTGCTTGCTAAATTTGAGAAATTTATCGCCCTAGAACGTGAGCTTGACGGGGTTTTAGATGTGGATACCACTAGGGTTTCCTCTTTATTATCCTACGCTCCGGGATATATCGATAAAGAAAATGATATTATAGTAGGTCTACAGACCAGCCGTCCACTACAGCGTGGGGTTAATCCTTTTGGTGGGATTAGGATGGCAAGAGCGGCTTGTGAGGCCTACGGATATAAGCTATCTGAAACGGTGGAGCGTGAGTTTAGATACCGTACCACCCATAACGACGGTGTGTTTAGGGTATACACCGAGCAGATGAAAACCGCCAGAAAGAGCGGGGTTATTACAGGTTTACCCGACGCATACGGCAGAGGACGGATTATCGGTGACTACCGCCGTGTAGCGCTGTATGGTGTTAATAGGTTAATTCAGCAGAAGATAGCTGACAAAAAAGAACGTGGCGAACGGCTGATGGACGTTGACAACATGCGTATCAGCGAGGAGCTGTTTCAGCAGATTAGCTTTTTAGAGAAGCTTAAAAAGATGGCAGAGCTTCATGGATTTGATATCTCAAATCCTGCTACCAACGCAAAAGAGGCGGTACAGTGGCTGTATTTTGCTTACCTTGCGGCGATAAAGGAGCAAAACGGTGCGGCTATGTCGCTAGGTAGGGTGTCCACCTTCTTGGACATCTACTTTGAGCGCGACCTTAAAAATGGCACTCTAACCGAGGAGGACGTACAGGAGATTGTGGACGATTTTGTGCTAAAGCTTCGTGCGGCACGTCACCTTCGTACCCCAGACTACAACGAGCTTTTTGGCGGAGATCCTATGTGGATCACCGAATCGGTTGGCGGTATGACAAAGGATGGCAAATCCCTTGTAACTAAATCCTCCTTTAGGATACTTCACACACTATACAACCTAAAGCCTTCCGCCGAGCCTAACCTTACAGTGCTCTGGTCGAAGGATCTACCGCACAACTTTAAAAAATACTGCGCAAAGGTTTCCTGCGACACCGATTCAATCCAGTATGAGAACGACGATTTAATGCGTCCTATCTATGGGGATGACTACGGGATTGCCTGCTGTGTATCCGCAATGGAGATCGGTAAGCAGATGCAGTTCTTTGGAGCACGCTGTAACCTTCCTAAGCTTCTGCTACTGGCGTTAAACGGTGGACGTGAGGAGTTTAGCGGTATACAAGCAGGACCTGAGGGCGAGGTTTATTCTGACGAATACCTTGACTACGATAAGGTTATGGTAAGCTTTAGGCGGTACCGTGAATGGTTGTGCAGTCTTTATGTAAACACCATGAATGTTATACACTATATGCATGATAAATATGCCTACGAAAAGACCCAGATGGCGCTACATGACACCGACGTGGAGAGGTTTATGGCGTTTGGGGTTGCGGGACTTAGCGTTTTAGCAGATTCACTTAGTGCTATAAAGTACGCAAAGGTTAAGCCTATCAAGAACGAGGAAGGTTTAATCGTAGACTTTGAAACTGTTGGAGAGTATCCAAAGTACGGCAACGACGACGATCGTGTCGACGAGCTTGCGGTTATGTTGGTTCGTGAGATGTACGAGGAGCTTAAAAAGACCAAGACCTATCGTGATGCCACCCACACCCTATCGGTACTAACCATTACCTCTAATGTGGTATACGGCAAGAAAACAGGTGCTACACCTGACGGACGAAAGGCACACGAAGCGTTTGCACCGGGTGCTAACCCTATGCATAACCGTGAGCAAAACGGTATTATCGCTTCCCTATCCTCCGTTGCAAAGCTGCCATATGACTGCTGTCGTGATGGTATCTCCAACACCTTCTCAATCGTTCCCGCCGCTTTAGGCAAGGATGACAACGCACGCTACGAAAACCTTATCGACATCCTAAGCGGTTACTTTGAAAAGGGCGCGCACCACATGAACGTTAACGTACTCGACCGTGAAAAGCTTGAGGATGCCTACGAAAACCCAGAGGCATACCCTAACCTTACCATTAGAGTTTCGGGTTATGCGGTAAACTTCTACAAGCTATCAAAACCACAACAACGTGAGGTTATCTCTAGAACCTTCCATATGAAATAGGTTTCAAAAGTAACTTTAAGCTTATCATAAGTATCTTTAAAAGGGATGAAACAAGACTTAAGTTTTGTTTCATCCCTTTAATACTGCTATCTCTTTCGCATAACCACCGAATGGAAATGGTCAACCTCTGTCCCCTCTCCCACGTTAATGACACGAAACTCCATAATATCAAAATGTTCGCCTAGCAACTTCTCAAGGTACTCTCTAGAATGAAGTGCAAAGAAACGTGGTGTATCGCAGACATCCGCCTTCACAAACTCATCTTCTGAATCAGCCCCGCCGTACATCCCGATGTATAGCAGTCCGCCTTTTGCTAAAACCTTATCTATCTCGTTAAGTACATTGCTAAGATCGGATTTTGGCACATGCAAAAGGGTATTTATAGCATAGATACAGTCAAAGGCTTTATCAAGCTCAGACAACCTGTAAAAATCCATCTCATATGCATTAATTCCCTTCTCCCTACACCTACTAACCATCTCACTAGACAGGTCTACAGCGGTAACCTCAAAGCCGTTCTCCATAAAGTATAGGCTGTCATACCCCGCTCCCGCGCCTAGTTCAAGCAGTGTTTTCTTTTGATTTTCTCTGGCTATACTACAAAAATTCTCCCTAACCTGAAGCTTCCACTCTGCCTTGTCCGACTTTCTATCCCGAATTTCTGCTTCTTGATTATAATAGTTTACAAGATCCTGCTTAAAAGAAACCCTATCCATCTTCCCCTCCAGTTATAATTTTTTATGTATTTAGATGTGAATTTTATTATAACATAAGTTCTTTTTAAAATCAACAGGTAAACAGTTATTTATTTTTCAATTACAAATACTATATTATAACCCAACCTACAACAAGGAATAAAAGGTTGACTTTAGTAAAGAATAGTGTTATAATAAACACACAAAAGGAAATTAATGTGTTTATTGAAACGTCTAAGGTA
>CAZAOY010000019.1:0-29416 GCA_964486925.1 uncultured Oscillospiraceae bacterium | reverse complement strand
CTTATGTTATAATAAACACACAAAAGGAAATTAATGTGTTTATTGAAACGTCTAAGGTAAAAAGTCTACACGACTTTTATCTTATGTTATAATAAACACACAAAAGGAAATTAATGTGTTTATTGAAACGTCTAATAAAACTTAGCCAATGAACGCATACAATGCGTTCACTACATGGTTTTTAGCGTATCAACAAACTACAAGATTACAAAATCAATAGACATGCATAAACAACAAACATTAAGATAATATCTATTACTTCGGCAGTTAAATGTAGCAAGTTTCTAAGCTAATACCGCAAGGACTTCTTAGCATGTTTCTACCACTAGCTGCCTAAGTAACAACTATATAGGGGGTTTATATGCCATCATTTAAAGCCAGCAGGCTTTCTACCGATATGCGGTATGCCTTAACCACCATCTTTAGCGAGCTTAAAGATCCACGGGTTTCAAAGATGTTAAGTATCGTAAAGCTCGACCTTTCAAGCGATCTTTCGCACTGCAAGATCTATGTTAGCGCTATTGAAGGGACAGACAAGACAGTTGAAAGTGTTAAAGGACTAAAATCAGCTAGTGGATTTATCCGTAAGGAGATCTCCTCCCGCCTTAAGATCCGCCATAGCCCAGAGCTTCATTTTTTCGCAGACGATGGTATCGCCCAGAGTGCTAAGATAAATGACATGCTAATCCAGATTGAGAAGGATAGAAAGAATGAAGAGAGAGATTAACTCGGCAAATGATGCGGCACTTCTGCTACAGGGGTGGGATGATATCGTTATCCTATCCCACCGCTCGCCTGACGGTGATACTGTGGGATCGGCTACAGCGCTCTACTATGCGCTAACACAGCTTGGCAAGCGGGTTAGTCTTTGTTGTTCTGACCCTATTCCGCAAAAGTATAACTATATGTATAGTAACTATATCGCTAACGCTACCGAAGAAGGATATATTGTCGCGGTGGATATTGCTGATGAGAAGCTGTTTGGGGATAACCTTTCTAGGTATGTGGGAAAGGTTGACTTGTGTGTCGACCACCATCGTTCATCAAATTATTACGCAAAGTATAATTTTGTTGATAATACCGCTCCCGCTACCTGTCAGCTTATCTACGATATCGTAGTAGCGCTGTCATGTAACATTACCCCACCTATAGCCAACAGCCTATATACAGGGATTGTCACCGATACAGGTTGCTTTCGTTACCCTAGCACCACCGCTAAAACCCATATGGTAGCGGCACACCTTATCGAATGTGGGGCGGAGTATTCCAAAATTAACCGTGAGATGTTTGAAAGCAAATCAAAGGGCAGAATTTTTGTGGAGCGATACATACTAAACACCATGGAGTTTCTATCTGGTAACCGTATCGCCGTTATCGATATCCCGCTATCTATAGTTAATGAAAGCGGGGCGGGTGAGGGTGAGCTTGACGGACTATCCGCTATCCCTAAAACTATTGTTGGGGTGGATGTTGCTATCACTATAAACGAGCGCGGAGATAATGAATACAAGATCTCTCTGCGTACCAATACGGTAGACGCTAGCGCTGTCTGTCGTGAGTTTTCGGGCGGCGGTCATGCACGTGCCGCGGGGTGCACTATCTTTGGTGAATTTGATGAAGTAAAGGCGAAGATTATCGCCGCAGTGCAGGCTAAGTTAGATGGATAAATGGTGTCATAGGTGTTTTATCCAGATCAGAAAGAGAAGAAAATGTCTAAGAAGATACAGCTAGTTGCTATCGACGCGAAGTATATCCACTCTAACCTTGCGGTTCTTTGTATCGATTCATACGTTAAAAAGCGATGTGCCGAGGAGGGATACCCCCTACCCGATATATCGATATTAAACTTTACGATAAACCAAACCCCAGAGCTTATAGCAAGGGAGATAATGCGAGAGAAAGCTGATATTATCGGCTTTTCTTGTTATATCTGGAACATTACTATGGTTAGACGGGTCTGCGGTATTATCAAAAAGGTTTTGCCAAGCACCACTATAATTTTTGGCGGCCCCGAGGTTAGCTATGCCGCAAACGAGCACCTAGCCATCGCCGACTACATAATAAAGGGCGAGGGTGAGGATACCTTCTTCAAGGTGGTGACTACAAACAGCCTTTGTGATATCGCTAAAGATAGGGTTATTACAGGCGGGATAGTGCCGCTTGATGAGATCCCATTTGTGTATAATGATTTTACAAAGTTTAAGGATAGGATACTCTACTATGAAACCTCTAGGGGTTGCCCCTACCGCTGTGCCTACTGCCTTTCGGCTAGGGAGGATAGCGAGGATGGCGGCTGTGCTAAGGGGGTGCGCTTTTTATCCCTCGAGCGGGTGTTTAGCGATATTAAGGTGTTTTTAGATAACAAGGTACGGCAGGTAAAGTTTGTCGATCGCACCTTTAATGCCAGCAAGGAGCGTACCACCCGCATACTAAACTATATTATCGATAACGACAACGGCTACACAAACTTTCACTTTGAGATAGCGGCGGAGATCCTAACTGACGAGGGTATCGACTGTATCGGCAGAGCAAGGGAGGGTTTATTTCAACTTGAGATTGGGGTGCAGTCCACAAATCCCCCTACCTTAAAGGCGATTAACCGTTACACCGATAAAGCCATCCTTACAAGGGTTATCGGGGATATCCTTAAACACGGTAACACCCATATCCACCTCGACCTAATAGCGGGACTACCTCTAGAGGATGAGATAAGCTTTGAAGGTTCTTTTAATTTTGTCTACGGCCTACAGCCACACCAGTTCCAGCTAGGCTTTCTAAAGGTGCTACGTGGCTCACCTATGGAGCAGATGACAAAGCAGTATTCTATACAATATGACGACCACCCGCCATATCAGGTGATACAGACAGAAACCATGCCATATGAGGTTTTACAGCGTATTACCCTAATCGAGGATATGGTGGAAAGCTACTATAACTCTGGGCGGTTTAACAGTACCCTAACGCTAATCCAAAGCTACTACACCTCCTGCTACCGAATGTATGCCGATATTGCAAGCTTTTACGACCGACATCGATTAAACCTAATCTCCCACTCAAAGCTAGGACGTCATGAGCTGTTGTACCACTTCTTTACCGAGGTTTTGGCAAAGAGCGAGGAGGAGATTAGTCGTTACATCCAGTGCGCACGGTTTGATATCTTCTCCCACGAAAAGGCGGCAAACCTACCAAGCTGGCTCGAAAGCGGATACATGGACAGCAGAAAGAATCAGGTTTATTCCTTTTTTGATGATAAAGCGATAGTAGAACAGCTTCTAAGCGGGTATCTTAAAAAGGGATACACCACAAAACAGCTCTACCGAGGCTGTCATATAGAAGGGTTTAGCTACGACCCTATTAATCAAAATAACACTAGATGTGTAATGCTGTTTGACTATAGCTCTCGTGATCTTAGAGGTTGTGCTAAAGCTATACGTCTAGATAGGGATATCTGCGAGAGATACCGACTTTAATAGTTTATGTATTTTAACAAAGCAATGGGTTAAGATATATCTGTGACAGCTTTACCTATTACCTAGGCTCTTGTGGTCGTGCTATGTTAAGAAGAATTGCTACACTGCAATGCCGATGTAATAAATTATGAGGGAGATAATAGATTATGAAAAGATGGAGTATAGTGGTAGCTCTGATCTGCCTGACGGTATCCATGTCAGGATGTTCAAAGAGTGATTCTAAAAATGTTGACGCCGACGCGGACATTAAAGGTGAATACGAGGAACTTATTAAAGCTACCGAAAATAAATCTACTGTACCTCTTGATGTACAGAATAAGGACAAGACAAATAACCCCGTAACCCCCAAAACCCCTGATTCATCGGGGATAAAACCACCAGAAGTACCCAAAACCGAGTTTAAAAAGCTTACTAAATCCCAGATTAAACAGCTTTCAGAGCTAGACAACACCTGTAAAGCCTGGGGACAGGGGTTACAGTGCGACGATAAAAATCGCCCTATTACCTGTGACCCATTTAACGGCAGATACAAAGAGTACGGCGGTCTAGCCATATCCGACGATACAAAGACAAAGAATATTATGTTTACCTTCGACCAGGGGTACGAAAACGGATACACCCCAAAGATTTTAGATGCACTTAAGGAGAAGAAGGTGCAGGCTATCTTCTTTATCACTATGGACTATGCAAAGCGTTCCGCCGATCTGGTACAGCGGATGATTGATGAGGGTCATATTATCGGTAACCATACCGACAAGCACCCTTCTATGCCTAGCGTGTCTATCGAACGTTTACAACAGGAGATCGGCAATCTTGACTGTTATATGATGGATAACTTTGGCTACAAGATGAGCCTACTCCGCCCGCCAAAAGGGGAATTTTCGGTGCGCTCAATGGAAGAAACCCGAATGTTAGGCTACAAGACGATAATGTGGAGCTTTGCCTATAAAGACTGGGACCCAAATAGCCAGATGGACAAAAACGCCGCCTTTAAGCGGCTTACCACCGCCGCACATCCAGGCGGAATCTACCTGTTACATTCAGTTTCAAAGGTAAATGCTGAGATTCTAGGTGATGTAATCGAACACCTAAAGGGTAAAGGTTATAGCTTTGATATAACGATATAATAGCAAAAAGGTGCTGTGACAAGCTTTGTGTCACAGCACCTTTTTTTGAGATATCAAGACAAAACTGTATCACTTGATAATCTCTCATATTTATTGCTAACTAACATCCCCTATCTCTGGGTTAAAACATCAGTAAGCATAATCTCGATAAATTTTTCGGGTTCTTCTACAAATGGACTATGAGCCGAATTTTCAAAGGTGTAGAACTTTTTAATTGGAGCATTTAGCTTCTCAAAATATTCCTTTGATAGCTGATAAGACACCTGAAGATCAAAAGCACCATGGGTAATATACACCGGTATCTTTAGATCATTGATAGTATCTAGCAGATTTGTTGTATATACTGCTTCATTAATTGGTTGGTCAAGGCATAACATTGACCCCATAGCATAACCGTATTTGTCTGCTAACGTGTATTCCGGTAGTTGAAAGATAGGTAGTAACAACTCAAATTTACTTGTAGGCTTATGGAATACACCATAACCTTGATTTGTCATTATTTCCGAACGCGTTACAAGGTAATCCGATGGTATCTTTTCAATGCTGTTAAGGTTAAACTTTTTAAGCTTTTCAATTGACTTTGTATCCCCGTCAGCTTGTGCCACCTCTAGCATTTTATCATAACCTAATTTCTCGGATTCCATCTGATTTACAACCTGCCCAATCCCTATGTAAGCTTCATAAAGCTCTGGATACCTTTCCGCTACATGAACTCCCAAGAAAGAACCCCACGAATGACCCATTATATAGATTTTATCCTTCCCAAAACGTTCTCGTAGATAGTTTGTAACTTCAACCGTATCTGAAATCATCTGTTCCATGGTAATCGTCCCGGGTTTTATATCTGATGAATAGGACATGCCCGTTCCACGTTGTTCCCACCAACATACAGTAAAACTATCCTCTAGGTTAAGCCTGCTATTCTTAGCAAATACATATTCGGGGTTACCGGGGCCGCCGTGCAAAAACAAGATAACCGGATTATCTACATTCTTCCCCTTAATAATCATACCTTGATTCATACCGCCAATATCCACCTTGGTAATTTCGGCAACGCTATCCGCTAAAACGTTGCCTTTTTCATCTGTGTATGGCTTTACCTTGCCGGGACTCCATATCCATAATATCAAAAACAAAACAACAAGGATAACAATAATGCCGCTAATAATTAATCCAATCATCTTAATGATCCCCCTTACAGATAATAACTTTGCAGTTTTCGATAACATATGCTTACCTCTTTTCTATAATTTCGTATAGGTTATTGCGAATCTCCTCTAAATGATCTAATGGAGGACACATACATTTATTCCATAGATCAAGTAAGGCGTCTGTACGTCTTTTTTTGCCTGCCAGATCAGTCTTAGGCAAGATACCGTCTTCGGTTACAGCTTTTGCTAAGACGGCACAAAACTCAGACATTTCCTCGGGGTAATCAGAATGATAAAAACCGCTATCGTTGTATTCACAAATTATATCCTTCATAATCGGAATCATTGCTTCAATGTTTTTATCCCTCAAGCGATAGTTTACAATAGAAGAACCATCACTTTTGCTGTACTTATAAAGATTCTGGGTGACTTCATTCTTTGCCGCATTAAAAAAGAAAAACAACAATTTTTTCTCAAGGGGTATCTCTTTCATCCTCTCGCACAACTCATCGACTCCCTGTGCAAGTCCATATTCAATAACTGCATCCAAAATTTCCTCTTTGGATGTAAAGTAGTGGTACATGCCTCCTTTAGTTAACCCAAGAATCTTCTGTAAATCGCTAATCTTTGTATTCTCATACCCTTTTTCGATAAAAGCGCTCAGTGCAAGCTGAATTAACTGTTCTCGCTTACCTTCAAAATCTTTGTTAGTACGTGCCATAATAACACCTCCATATAAATAAACCGACTGCGGTATATTTATATTATATACTAACTTTTTTGTTTTGTCAAGGTGTTTTTAATATTTATTTAAAAATAATTTTTTTCTGCCCCTCGATAAACCCTGCTAAAGCTACCCCTTCTTCTTCATCACAATAGCGGACAAGATATAAAACACCACCGCTGTAGCAAATAGGTATAACACACTGGTCATTGCAGTTATGTCGGAATCACCTAGCTTTAGTATAACACCCATGCTGTAGTTAAATTTATCCACCACCTCTGCCGGCGCGCCTGCAAAGACTAGGGCCGTAGGGTCTTTCATTATTATCTGTCTAAATAAAGCACCTGCGTGGGATGGTGGGAATAGCTTCATTACAAGCTGTACCGCCTCTGGCAGACTGCCGATATTTATATACATCCCCACTAAAAACCCGATAAGCGTTCCAACTACCGTTCCGGCAGTGGAGAATGCGTTTAGACTTTTAAAGAGCGATACCATAAATAACATCATAGCACTGCTTGACAGTACCGTAAGCAGAATTAGCAATAGTACCTTTATGATATCCAAAAATGGAAGTAGCTCCCCGCCTGTAGCGATAATATACATCTCAAATATTGCAAATGTTGCAATGCTCATAATAGTGCCGATGGAAAATGCTCCGATTATATACCCACCCGCTAGCTGTGTCCGCTTTATCGGTGCACTGTTAAAATCCTTAGCAATCTTTCTAGCCTTATCCTCCACCATAATTCCAAACGCACCAAGTGTGGTGGTAACCGAAACTACAGCAAGCAGACCCGATAACACCCAGCTGTTAACCATAAACCTCGCGCCATCTGCCCCATCAAAGCTTTTTACTATGTTATCCCCTAAAAACAGTACATACAGCCCAATTATAATAATAACCGATAGTAAAGAGAAGAATACCTGTGCTTTATCTCTAAAGAATAGCTTTATATTACGTCTTGCAATTAATATCATCTGCCTACCCCTCCCTGTTTGCGATGTTAATAAATACATCGTCCATTGTGCCGTTTGTTATCTCTACATTTAGTATCTGTTCCTTAATTTGCTCTAGTATTGCAATAGCGCTAAGGGTTGTGCCTAGCTCTATAGTAAAGATTTCGCCTGAGTCCTTGTAAAGAATACCTGATTGCCCTAGAAGATTTGCGAGCTTTTCTGCCTGCTTAGGCTTCACCTTTAATGTATCCCTTGCATACCGCTGTTTTAGCTCAATCGGAGTCCCCTTTGCTAAGATCTCTCCCCTACCCATTACCGTTATATAGTCGGACTGAGCCGCCTCCTCCATATAGTGGGTGGTTAGAAATACCGTCATACCGGTGTCCTTTTGAAGCTTTGCTATCGTTTCCCATACAGTCTTTCTGGTTTGTGGGTCTAAGCCCGTGGTAGGTTCGTCTAGAAAGAGGATCTTTGGGGTGTTTATTAGCGCCCTTGCGATATCTGCACGTCGGCGCTGACCGCCCGACAGCTTTTCATAGGGACGATCGATAAACTCCTTTATATCGGTAATATCAGCCGCACTCTGTATCGACGACCGAAGTTTACTACCCGACAGTCCGTATAAGCCGCCTCTAATCTGAAGGTTCTCTCTAACGGTTAACATCCCGTCTAAAACGCTGTCCTGAAACACAATACCGATAGAGCGGCGAATCTTATCATCCTGTCTACCCAGTGTCATACCGTCTATAGTAACAGTCCCGCTATCGGGTGCTAGCAGGGTGCAGAGCATGTCTATTGTGGTGGACTTTCCCGCACCGTTTGCGCCTAAAAACGAGAATAAGCTCCCGCTGTCTACATAAAAGTCAATCCCCTTAACCGCCTTAACCTCACCATAGGATTTCTTTAGCTGTGATACCTCAATTATTCTACCCATCTGTCCTGTCCTTTCTCCTTAAATTATCTTTAAGCTTGTTATTAATTATCTGTGCATCGCTTTGATTTCTAACATAGGTAAGCAGGTATACTAACGCATAGATTACTACACTAATAGCGATCATTATGCTAATTCCATAAAGATTTAGTTCAATAAAGGAGAATACAAGCCCTCCAAGCACCAGTACCACCGCTATAACCGAAAGTATGCTTACACCGATATAGACCGTCGTACTCTGAAAAGTGAATAGATCTATTATATAAAGCGCTACTATTATAGCAAAATGCATTAACATAATGTCACGAAGAAAAGTATTGTTAAGCTGTCCTGAAATGTTAATATAATTTAAGATTAGCAGTATTATTATATTTAACGTAAACGAGATACAACCCATAGTAATATAGTATTTTAACTTCTTCATTCTTACCTACCCCCTATTCCAAACTTTTCTTTAAATGACGATACATAATGACGGCTTATAAGCACCTTTTCATCGTTTTGAAGGGTAGCCTCATATTTACCGTTTAATAGTGCCCGAACGCTTCTAAGCCGCTCAATATTAAGGATAACCGACTTACTAATCCTCACAAACCTAGTGTCGGACAGCTGTTCCTCCAGTGCATAGAGCCGCATATCGGTTTCGTATACGCCATCCTTTAGATATACAAAGGTTTTATCATCCACCGATTCAAAGTAGTATACCGTCTCTAAGGCTAACGGAAAGCTCTCCCCGCCCTTTTTACCAATAATCGAGAATGAATACAGCCGTATCTGTGCGATAAGTCTTTCAAGCCGTTCATCCACAATGCCACACTTAATAGTAATAGATACATCAGAATACTCCGACGACTGATCAATAGTAAACTTCAAGCTACATCCTCCTTCCTGTCATACTATTATTCTATCAGATACCACCCTTTATTTCAACAGTTTTGCGGTAAGATGTATAAATTAGAGGGTAAGATGCAATACCCCTCTATTATAACGTAAATCACCCAACTGGTTAAAAACCAATTGGGTGATTTATTCATAGAATTAGATAGTCTGCTGTAACGTTAAATATCTCACAGAATGTTTTTATCTCTATATCGGTAACGTATCTTTCGCCGTTCTCGGTACGTCTAATGGCGGTCTTGTCCATGTCAATCCCCTTTAACTGCATCATCTCAGCTAGCTGCCTTTGGGATACCTTCGGTGATAGTCCCTTTCTTAATGCGCTAACCCTCTCTCCACAGATGTTTCGCCGACCGTCCTGCAATTTATGCTTAAACATGATTTTTCTCCTTTATTTGAGTAATTGAAATTCCCATATTGATTTTACACAATTATTATGGTATAATTGAGTAATTCAAATGCTCAAAAAGAAAATTTTGTTTATGGAGAGGTACAGTATGAAGCGAAAATACGATAAAATTATTAAAACTATAGCAATAAGGGAGGGTGTCAGTGAGGCGAAAGTATACGACCAGATAAAAACTGCGATTTTCCTTGGATTTAACAACCCAGACCCTGCTGTTAAAGCATACTGGCAAAAGATATCCCCCGATGGAAAAATGCCAACCCCAGAGCAATTTATCAAAACATTGGCGAAAGAAGTTAACACAAAAAAGTAGATAATAATAGGCTGTCACAATAACAATCTGCAACAGCCTGTTCATTATTATTTACACTAGCGATAAAATATCCATAACGGTGTTAAACCCTACCTGACAGCCGATCTTACCGTCCTCCATCCCTTCAAACTCTAAGGAGAGATCCCCGCTGTAACCGCTATGCTTTATCTTTTTCATTACATCAAACATATCGATGTCACCCTGCCCAAATATCGCACCACGAAGCATATTTCCGCCGATAGTTGCAAACCAGCTACCCGAATCACAGCGAAAATGTCCGCCGATGTTAGGCAGACGACTTGCCTTTCTTATATAAAAGTCCTTAAGGTGTATCATCTTAGTGTATGGCAGACATTTTAGTATTGCAGTTTCCGGAAACTCATCAACGCATAGGAAATTTCCGATATCCAAACAGATCCCAAAGTTATCCCGATTAACGTTTTCCACCAAACGTATCACACGGTCACTGCCGTTTACAAAAAATCCGTGGTTCTCCACAAGGGTGGTAATCCCCCGCTCCTTTGCATAGTCCGCAATCTCTATACAGCCCTCTACCATTAGCGAAAACTCCCGCTCAAAGTTTTTAGCGGTGTTACTGCTCATTGGCCTCCTAAAGGAGGATACATCATGGCGCATCTTGTCTAACCCTAGCTTATACGCTACCTCCACATGGGATTTAACCCGCTCAATCTCCGCCCTGCGGCTAGCCTCGTCCTCCATTAATAGATCCGCTAGTATTGCATAGTTACTTATGTAGATACCTTTTTCTTTTGCCCTAGCCTTTACCTGCTCTATTAGGTTGTCATCACCCAAAAGCTCAAACCCAAACGGCACAAGCTCGATACTCTCCCCACCAACCTCGCTTATGTAGTCGATAGCGTCAAGTATAGTCATGCGTTTGTCCTCAAGGTAGTTTACAAGGCTATAGCTGCTTATCCCCACTTTAAGTCTATCCATAAAATCCCCCTACTTTTCTATTCTATTAATCTGATACCACAGTTTCCTGTTCATGGTCAGCAATTGCCTTTTGGTGCTCGGCTTCCTTATGGTGTTGTTCCTCTACCTTTATCTCCCAGTGGATTAGTAACGCTAGTGCGGCTCTAAGCGCGATAATTGCCCCTACTATTGCAATCTCTGAAAGATCTCTAACGATAACCGTCCTAAGAATCTCGCTTCCAAGCTTAAACTCAAGCCCTACCGCCATCCCTTTGGCAAGGTTTAACCGCATATACGGGTCACGCTTAATATATCGTAAAAAGCAGTAAATACCCGATACAATAATTATACCAACACCCATAAACTCAAACACCAAGATAAAAAAATCAACCAGAGTAACCAAAACATTATGCATTAATCCCATAATCTTTTTAAGGCTATAATACTTCATGGCATGCATTAAACGCAGTTATTTGATTATAGTCCCTTCCCCCTTTTATTAATTGTGTTTATTATACCATAATTTTATCTGCATATCAATATGTTTTGGACATACTTTTAATTTTTCTGCATATGGTTTAGTATTACAATCATTTACTGGCGTAAATTTTAGTATAATACTAACAATTAGTATTACGTGACTAATCCCACCTGACCGCCAATCCATCGCAAGGGTTTAAAAATTAAATTCGTAAATAAAAAAAGCATGATTTATTCACAAATATGGGGTATAATTAAGTAAATTAATTGTATTATATGTGATTATTTGTAGAGAGGAAAGGGAAGTAATTTGGAATTGTTTTATAGCATAATGTGGGCTGTTATTACCGTCTTGCTTATTGGTATTGAGTTTGCCTCGGTAGCGCTTGTTTCAATCTGGTTTGCGGTTGGTGCTATCGGCGGATTTATTGCATCACTTGTTACAGATAATCTATGGCTACAGCTATTAGTGTTTGTTATCGTATCGGTAATAATGCTTTTAGCGACAAGACCTTTTGTAAACAAGATCATGCGAAACCGCAAGGTGGAACGAACAAATGTTGACCAGATTATCGGTAAGGTTTGTATCCTTACAAAGGCTATGACTACCGAAAATCCGCAGGGTATGACCGAGATTGACGGGGTGTTCTGGCTAACGGTTGCAAAGGATATCGGGCAGACCTTTTCAGAACATGAAAAGGTTAAGATTGATGGTATCAGCGGCAGCAAACTGGTAGTATCCAAGCTTACAACATAGGCGGGATAAAGGATAATAAATGGGTATGACGGTGTTTATTACAACGTGATATACAAGCAGTAAAGTGAAAGGTGGAAGATTTATGCCATTAAATGTAGGACCGTATGTGGTGCTCGGACTAATTATAGTAATTCTGATTATCCTTGCATCAAGGATTAAGATTGTACCGCAGTCGCAGGTGTATGTAGTTGAACGTTTAGGTTCGTACCTTACTACATGGAGTACAGGGGTTCACTTCTTAATTCCGTTTATCGACAGGATAGCGCAGGAGGTATCGCTTAAGGAATTTGTGGTGGATTTTAAACCACAGCCTGTTATCACAAAGGATAACGTAACCATGCAGATTGACAACGTAGTGTTCTATCAGGTTACCGATGCAAAGCTGTATACATACGGCGTGCATAATCCTCTATCCGCTATTGAAAACCTAACCGCAACCACCCTTAGAAATATTATCGGTGATCTAGAGCTTGATAACACCCTTACCTCTAGAGATACCATAAACACCAGAATTACCGCAATCCTTGACGAAGCCTCCGATAAATGGGGTATCAAGGTAAACAGAGTTGAGCTTAAAAACATCCTCCCTCCTCGTGAGATACAAGACGCAATGGAAAAACAGATGAAGGCTGAACGTGAACGCCGTGAATCTATTATCCGTGCAGAGGGCGAAAAGCTGTCACAAGTACTGGTTGCTCAAGGGGAAAAGGAAGCTCAGATCCTTCGTGCACAAGCGGCGAATGAGGCTGAAATCCTACGTGCTCAAGCGGCAAAACAAGCAACCATCCTAAACGCAGAAGCAAACAAGGAACGTCAGATTCGTGAAGCTGAAGGTGAAGCGCAGGCTATCAAGATGGTACAGATTGCTACCGCAGAGGGTCTAAAGGTGCTATCCGAAGCTGATCCTAGCGAAAAGGTGCTAAAGCTAAAGTCATACGAAGCCTTTACCAAGGCGGCGGACGGCAACGCTACAAAGATTATTATCCCAAGCGAGATACAATCGCTTTCCGGCCTTGCAACCTCCTTAACCGAGCTTATAAAGAAATAAATTTAATATATAGCTGTTGCAGGATTTTGCAACAGCTATTTTGTTGAGATAAAATAGCAAAGAATAACATAAATTTTACAAAATTCTATTGAAAAAACTTTATAATTAGTGTATAATCATAACAGTAAAAGGTTATAACGATGTAACAGCTAAAGCTTATCTGCCGCTGTGAGTAAGCTTTAGTGTATTAATTGAGTAAGCGAATTTACATTATAAGTAAACATTTGAAGGTATACGTAACTATAACAGATGTTTTTTACACAATTAATACAATCATGTAACGGCGGAGAAATGGATTAATATGCTATGAACTACTGCGCAATTTTGCATATCCCAAAAAGTAGCTACGGCTATGCCTATAGGATTGATGAACTGCATATACGTATCCGCACAGCAAAGGATGATGTGGACGAGGTTAGCATAATCTATGGCGTAAAGTACACCTTTGATAGCCTAACCACAAAGAAGATGACCAAGGTATCCTCCGACAAGCTTTTTGACTACTATGAGTACCGTATTAAGCAGTCGGATACACGGATAGGATACTACTTTATGCTTACTAAGGGCGACGAAGTCCACTACTACAGCGAGGCGGGGTTCTTTAGTAAGGATACCATAAAGCTTATGGGCGACAGATACTTTCAGTACCCTGTTGTTAACGACATCGACCTGCATAGAGAGCCAAAATGGGTGAACGAGGCGGTGTTCTACCAAATCTTCCCCGACAGATTTAGACGTGCAGAAAGCTCGGCAGTAACCCCTACCCCACTTACTCCATGGGGCGAAAAACCAAAGGGCGACAGCTTTTATGGAGGTAACCTTCAGGGTATAATCGACAGTATCGACTACCTAAAGGAGCTAGGGGTAAACGGATTTTACATAACCCCAATCTTTAAATCCCCCTCAAACCACAAGTACAATACGGCAGACTATCTTGAGATAGACGAGCATTTTGGAGATAAAAAGCTGTTTTTAGAGCTAGTGCAGAAGGCTCATGCAAACGGTATTAAGGTTATTCTTGACGCGGTGTACAACCACTGCGGGGTAGATTTTGCACCATTTAAGGATGTGTTACAAAACGGTGAAAGCTCTCGATATAAAGACTGGTTTTACATCGACAGCTTCCCTGTTACTCCTAGTAACCCTAACTACAAAACCTTTGGGTTTTACGGCGATATGCCTAGGTTAAACACCGCTAACAGCGAGGTTTTAGACTATCTTATCGGTGCGGCTACCTACTGGATAAAGGAGTTTGATATCGATGGTTGGCGGCTTGATGTGGCGGATGAGGTTGACCATACCTTCTGGCGGGAGTTTAGAAAGGCGGTCAAAGCAGTTAAACCAGAAGCGCTGATAATCGGCGAGAACTGGCATGACTGCTCACCATGGCTAAACGGTGACCAGTTTGACAGCGCTATGAACTACCCTGTAACCAATGCGGCGGGTGATTACTTTGCTAAGCGGGTTATAGACGCTACCGAGTTTGAACAGCGTCTAAGCGGGGCGATTATGCGAAACACCGCACAGGTAAACTTCTCAATGCTAAATCTCTTGGACAGCCACGATACCCCACGGTTTTTAACCCAGTGTAACGAGGACATATCCCTGCTTCGCAATGCGGTGCTCTTTATCATGAGTTACGTTGGTATCCCCTGCACCTACTACGGCACAGAGATAGGGATGGTTGGTGATGGTGACCCAGACTGCCGCCGCACCTTTAACTGGGATAGAGATAGTTGGGATATGGGGCTTTATGAATACTATAAAAAGCTAATACAGATAAGAAAGACCACCGACCCGCTAAAGTACGGCGAAACCTATATGTACAGCCGTAACGACCTGTTTATCCTAAGAAGAAGCTACAACGACCAAAATGTATGGGTGGTGATAAACAACACCGATAAAGCGTTAACCTTAGACCTTAACAACCTAGGCGCAGATAAAACGCTAACAGAGCTTATTACCGGTCACCAGATGGATACCAAAAATCTAACGGTAGAACTAAAATCAGGGTTAATATTAATGTAAGATAAAAAGGAGAAGGCTTAGATGAAAACACTATTTAATGTAGATCCATGGAAGCTTGTTGAAACTACCCTACATACGGAGGACATGCGGCTTAGCGAATCGCTTACCTCAATCGGCAACGGATATATGGGTATGCGAGGAAACTTTGAGGAAGCGTACTCGGGCGACTCTCATAGAGGAACCTATATCGGCGGGGTGTGGTTTCCCGATAAAACAAGGGTTGGCTGGTGGAAGAACGGTTACCCTAAATACTTTGGTAAGGCAATTAATGCGGTAAATATTATCCCAATCCACCTTACAGTGGACGGCAACGAAGTCGACCTAGCCACCCTTCCTGTATTGGATTTCTACCGTGAATTAGATATGCAAAAGGGTATTCTGCTACGCCGCTTTACCGTTAAAACCGATAAGGGTACTGTAACGGTTAATACCGAACGGTTTTTATCGGTTGCTACAAAGGAACTGCTTTTAATTAACTACACCGTAACAGCGGACTATAATGCTAAGATAAAGCTTGATTCCTTTATTGACGGCAATGTCCATAACGAGGATTCAAACTACGACGAAACCTTCTGGGATATGATAGAGGAAGGTAATAACGGGGATGTATCCTACATAATTACTAGAACAAAGAAAAACCCATACGATGTACCGCAGTTTACAGTATGCACCGCTATGACAGAGCAGATTAACCCTATCACTAATAGGGAAACCTCGTCTGCAAGTGGCAGGGTAACCTCTAGCTATACACTAGATGTACCCGCTAACACCGCCGTTACTCTAACTAAATATGTGGTTATAACCACCTCTAGAGATATGGAGGAGTCTAAGCTTGCTAAGTCCGCTGTGTCTATAATAAACAAGGCTGTAGCCTTAGGGTATGACAACAACAAACAAGCACAGATTGACGGTTGGGCGGACAGATGGAGCAAATCGGACGTTATAATCGCAGGGGATGACGCGGCACAGCAGGGTATAAGATTTAACCTATTTCAGCTGTTTAGCACCTACTACGGCGAGGATGCAAGGCTAAACTTTGGGCCTAAGGGGTTCACAGGCGAGAAGTACGGCGGAGCAACCTACTGGGATACCGAAGCCTACTGCCTACCGATGTACCTATCGGTTGCCGACCAAAAGGTGGCAAAAAACCTTCTGCTATATCGGTATAATCAGCTAGAGGGTGCATTTGAAAATGCAAGACAACAAGGTCTTGACGGCGCACTCTACCCTATGGTAACCTTCAACGGCTTAGAGTGTCACAATGAATGGGAGATTACCTTTGAGGAGATCCACCGAAATGCGGCGATCGCCCACGCAGTCTACAACTACGTAACCTACACAGGGGATAAACAGTATCTAATCGACTACGGTATTGACGTGCTTGCAGGGATTGCAAGGTTCTGGGCAAGCCGAGTTCACTATTCAAAGGTGCGTAACCAGTACGTTATCCACGGTGTAACAGGGCCTAACGAGTATGAAAACAACATAAACAACAACTTCTATACAAACTTTATGGCAAAGTTTTGCCTAAGCTATACAGCACAAGCGGCTAGAGAATGTGCCGATAGCGGTATGGATGTAGAAAGGCTTGAAAACCTTGGACTTACCGAGGATAAGCTACAAAGATACGAGGATATTGCTTCAAATATCTACCTTGGCAAGGACGAAGCTACAGGAGTTTTCCTAGCGCATGACGGCTTTATGGATAAGGACATCCGCTCTGTGGATACCCTTAGCGAAGCTGACCGTCCGATTAACCAAAACTGGTCGTGGGACAGGATACTTCGTTCCTGCTTTATAAAGCAAGCCGATACCCTTCAAAGCTTTTACATGCTACCTGACAGGTTTGACAAGGCTACTAAGGAGCTAAACTTTAACTTCTATGAACCAATGACAGTGCATGAATCAAGCCTATCCCCATGTGTGCACAGCATACTAGCCGCAGAGATTGGCAAATCGGAGAAGGCGGTAGAGATGTATCAGCGTACCGCAAGGCTAGACCTAGACAACATAAACAACGACACCGAGGACGGATGTCACATAACCTCCATGGCGGGAAGCTGGCTCTCCATCGCACATGGGTTTGCGGGTATGCGAAGCTATGACGGTCTATCCTTCTCCCCATTCCTACCGGACTGTTGGGAGCTGTACGAGTTTAAGATAAACTACAAATCCCGCAAGCTATCCATTAAGGTGGACAAGGAAAACGTTACAATCAAACTGCTTGACGGTGAGGATATCACCATAAATCTATACGGCAAGCAAAAGCTGCTTTCAAAGGATGACGTAGTGGTAGCTTTGCAGAAAAGCTAGTAATACAGATATTATATATTACTTCGGCACTTAAATGTCGCTAGTTTTTTCTCTAATTTTAAGCTAGTAGCCAAAGAAACGCAAAGCACAGTTGGTACCATTAAGTGCCGAAGTAATGGAGATAAAAGGGGAAATTATGTTTAAAGATGTTAATGTAGAAAGACAGTATAACGAGCGGTTTAACCGCTACCTTACGGCGATGAACCGCCATACTCCCGATAGGATACCCATTAGATTCTTCTTTCAAGAGGTTGCCGCTAGGTACTGCGGTTATACCACCCAACAGGTAGGGTGTGACTACAACCTTGCCTTTGAAGCTACCCGACGGATGGCAAAGGATATGAATATCGACGCGGTAATGCTAAACGCTATCTGGTCTAACTATGGTGTTGGCAAGGCGTTTGGTCACCGATACCTTAAGGTCCCTGGGGTGGATGTGGATATGTCCAGCGTGTTACAGTACAGCGAGCCGAGCGAGGATGACGCGTTCCTACGTGGAGATGAATACGAGGAGTTTACCGCCGACCCTACCGCATTCCTGCTTACAAAGTGGCTACCCCGCTGTTCCTCACGGGTTGCAAAGCCGGGCGAGGTGACAAGCCTTGAGAGTAACCTTGCGTTAATATCGGGTTCTATGGCTTACGCAAACTATATGAACGCATTCGGGCCTGCCGCTAATGCGCTTAAGTATGACGCAGGGGTGGTGTCGGCTAACTCGGGGATGATAAAAGCACCCCTTGACATCCTAGCGGATAAGTTTAGAGGGTTTATGGAGCTTTCTATCGACTGTATCGAGCGTCCGCAGGTAGTGTTAAAGGCATGTGAAGCGCTAATCCCGCATATCGTGGCAAACGCTCTAGGAAGTGCTGACCCTAACAAGGATGTACCGATTACACTATGGGCGCACCGTGGCTGTGTACCGTTTGTAAACTATGACACCTTCAACAACATCTTCTGGCCGACCCTAAAGCCTGTGCTAGAGGAGATTATCAGCAAGGGTCACCAAGTTTTATTCTACGGCGAGGGCAACTGGGAGGCTCATTACGACTCACTGCTAGAGCTACCGCAAAACGGTATTATCTATCATATCGACAAGGGCGACCTTAAAAAGGCCGTACCGCTTAAAGAGAAATTTTCGATAAGCGGCGGGTTAAGCTACGAGCTACTCTGCCGTGGCACAAAGGAGCAGTTAAACGCACACCTAAAGGAGCTGTTTGACACCCTAGCGCGCGATGGCGGGTATATGTTAGATGCCTCTGCTTTAATGCTAAACGACGTTAACCCGGATAACATTAGGCATGTGGTGGACTATACCATGGAGCACGGGGTCTACTCGAGCGGTCATTCCAACGGCTACAAGAAGCTAGAGGTCATACCGTTTACCCAAAACTATGCTTTATCAAACGCACTGCCACCAAACGTCTGCCGACGGTTTGAGGATGAGAGTAGGTCATACAAAAACCTTACTGGGGATGTGGAGTTAGTAAGATCCGCTTGGGAAGCGGTAGACCGTGCCGCCTACAACTTCGCATGGACCACCGTACTATGGTAAGGTATTACTTTAGCACTTAATGGTAGCTTCATTACCGATATAGTTAAGCGATTTAACGCTGTTATCTGCCATAATCCTAACAATGATTATATTAACGGTATCTACCTTTATTAATTAACTTTACATTCAAATGTTGCGTTTTTCATTTTAAACGCAACATTTGTTGCATAGTCAGTAATCTCCAAAAAATCTGTGTCCACTGCTTAATACCTATTGACTTTTAACCTTATATAATATATAATAAAGACAGCCACTTTGTTTAAGATTAAAACAAAGTAAAAACTAAGGAGGATTACCTAATGAGTGAACTATTTAAGATGGATATGCCTGTAGAACAGGTAAAGCTTACACAGATCTATAAAAGTGAAAGCCTTGATGATTATGCTGTAAAGACCCTATCAGCGGATAAGATTAGTAAAGTATACGGCGAGGTTAAGTTTGAAGGGTTATACGAGGATAGACCGTATACCTTCACCTCTCTTGTTACCTCCATTGACGGCAGAATTGCCTTTACCGATGCCCCGCAAGGGCCGCTTGTTGCAAAGGAGAATAAGTACGACCAAGGGGGCGCTTTAGCGGACTGGTGGATACTAAACATGCTTCGCAGTCTAGCGGATGGTATTATGATAGGCGCTAGAACCATGCAGGCAGAACCTGATTTTACCGGACATATCTTTGATAAAGATCTAGAGGACTCTAGGATTTCATCAGGTGCAGTGGACGTTCCGTACAACATCATAACCTCACTAGACGGCACAGATATTCCTTACGACCACCTACTCTTTAATACTCCAGAGATACCTATTATGATTAGCACCTCGGGGGCAGGCTTAGAGTATGTTAAGCAAAACATTAAGAATGAATATGCGGTTTTTGGCCCATACAACAGCATAGAGGATCTCCCTGCTAGCTTTGATACCGTTGACAGAGGAAAGGTTATAGTTATCGCAACAGGCCAAGGTATGCCTAATACAAGGGTAGCAATGTGTATCCTAAAACGTATGGGTATCGATAAACTGCTTGTAGAAACCCCATCCTATGCCCACATTTTAACGGGCGAGGGACTAATGGATGAGATGTTTTTAAACTATTCCTGTATCCTAATCGGCGGGAAGGCTTTAACAATCGGTCAGTTTGGGAAAGAGTTTACCTCTAAATCACACCCACATACAAGGATGTTGTCAATCCACTCCCATAGCGACCACTTCTTCTACTTTAGACATCGCTTAATCTACAGCTAACTGTATTACCTAACCTAAAAACGTACAAAGCCTATAACCTTCGGCTTTGTACGTTTTTCTTAGATGGTGTCCCCTACTCGTAATGCTTTGCAATCTCTCTAGCTTTCTCCTTTATTATCTCACGCATGTAATCAGGCTTTATGACCTCGACCGCACTACCAAAGCTTAGGATGTAGCCATACACCCAATCGTCCTCGGGGAAGCTTACCTCTATGCGGTATCTTCCGCTCTCTAGCTGAACAATCATATCCTCGTCGTAATCGTCATAAAGTCTGTGTAGCGCCTGCATTGTAAACTCTAAGATTAGATCTAGATAGCGAGGCTGTGGCTGTTGCCGTGCTACAGGCGTGACCTGCTTTTTGACTCTATCCCTGTCAAAGGTTTCGTCGGTTAGCACCACCTGCTTTATCCGTGAGATACGAAAGGTGCGGTAGTCCTGCTTTAAAAGGCAAAACCCCCATAGATACCATGACTGTGACTTAAATAACAAGCGTAAAGGCTGTATCCTTCTTCGACTCTTCTCGTTCCATCCGTTAATGTAATCAAGCTCGATAACTCTGCTTTGAAGGAGTGCGTACTTTATATCTGTAAACTTTCCGTATGCATTAGGGTTACTTCCCCATGGAGAAAAATCTACCGATATCCAGTCGCTAGCCGGCTGTTTAAAGATACCGCCTAGCTTCTCCAGTGCGGTGTCGATCTCGGGATATTTAGTTGCCTTTAGGGATTGTAGTGCCAGTAAGACGCTCTCCCGCTCGCTGTTAGAGAGTGCGGCACGGTTTACGGTGTAATCCTCTATTATTGATATCCCTCCATTTGTACCTTGGGTGGAGTATACAGGCACTCCCGACGCCGATAGTACATCGATGTCCCGATAGATTGTGCGGGTGGACACCGAAAAACGACTTGCAAGCTCGGCGGCGGTAATGGTTTTTTTATTAAGAAGGATGGTGGTTATCTCTAAAAGTCTATTAAGCTTCATTCTATCACCTAATTCTATATACCGTGGGTGGTGGGTAGTTATGATATCATATAAAACCTTGCAGTCCCCTTAAAAAAGGGATCTATCTAAAGGGTAGTACCACTCGTCTAACATGTAGCTTATATGTCTGATTATATTAGATAATAATTCCCTATTATAGCAGTAGCACCAAAAAATCCCCTAATGGGTATCTACCATATAGGTATTATACCACATTAGGGGATTTTTTGCAACTATATATTCTCTTTATTTAGAATAACGGTATTACCGACCCATCATACTTAGAGTTTATAAAATCTCTAACCTCATTGCTCTTAAGGGCGGATATTAAAGCTTTGGTTGCAGCCTTATCCTCGTTGCCCTCTTTTACGCAAAGGATGTTTGCGTAGGTTTTTGCCGCTTCCGAATCTTTATCCTCGAACGCTAGAGCGTCCTTGCCTACCTTTAGTCCCGCTTGTATCGCATAGTTACCGTTTATTACCGCTAGATCAACATCCTGTAATGAACGTGCAAGCTGTGCCGCGTCAATCTCCTCGATAACTAGGTTTTTAGGGTTTGCTACAATGTCAAGCTTTGTAGCGGTTAGTCCGATATCCTTCTTAAGCTCAATTAGACCCTGTGCTTGAAGTAGCAGTAGTGCTCTTGCTTCGTTTGTACCGTCATTTGGAATAGCAATCTTAGCGCCGTCCTTTAGCTCATCAAGCTTTTTGGTTTTTCCTGGATACAGTCCAAATGGCTCGTAATGTACCGACGCTACTGTAGCGATATGTGTCTTGTTCTTCTCGTTAAAGTCGGTTAGGTATGGTTGATGTTGGAAGTAGTTTGCAAAGATCTCGCCGCTTTCGGTTGCGGTGTTTGGTAGTACATAGTCGTTAAACTCCACAATCTCTAGTGTGTAGCCGTCCTTTGCTAGGATATCCTTTGCTACCGCTAAGATCTCGGCATGTGGTGTAACGCTAGCACCTATCTTAATGCTTTTGTCGTCCGCCTTTTGTCCACACCCTGCTAGAGTTACCACAAGTAGAGTAACAACGAATAGTAATGATATATATCTTTTCATCTTAATAAATGCTCCTTAATTCTGATTAATTCTTCTGTCAATTTTTTTAGCTACCCGAATACCGATCTCCTGAAACAGCTGTACTATAACAGCAAGTAGTAGCACAGTTATCAGCATAACATCATATTGGTAACGGTAGTAGCCGTAGTTTATAGCAATAGCGCCAAGTCCGCCGCCCCCGACAAACCCCGCCATTGTTGAATATCCAAGTATAGTGGTAATCGCAATCGCACTCCCCACCGTAAGGGATGGTCTTGCTTCAGGCAGTAGCACCTTTAGCACGATTAACATCGGTGACGCCCCCATAGACTGTGAGGCTTCGATAACCCCGCCGTCAACCTCCTTAAGGGAGGACTCCACAAGCCTCGCAATAAACGGTGCGGCAGACACTACAAGCGGCACTATGGTAGCGGTTGACCCAATGGACGAACCAACCACCGCTCTTGTAAAGGGTATTATCGCCACAAGCAGTATTATAAAGGGCACCGACCGCAGAAAGTTTGTAATAAACCCTAAGGTCACGTTAACCCATCTAATAGGATAGATACCGCTTCTATCGGTAGCGTACAGCAGTAATCCAAGCGGTAGCCCGATAACATAGGCTAACAGCGTTGACACCACCGTCATATAAAGTGTCTGTAAAATCCCTTCGCCCAGTAGCTCTAACATTCTATCCCTCCTCGAAATATATACCCTGTGAATCAAGATACGCCTTTATCTTGCTGACCGCCAGATTATCATCCGGTAGCTGTACAATCATCTGACCGTACGCCTTGCCGTCAATATTGCTAGTATCGGCAAATAGGATGTTAACTGCGGCGTTACATTCTAGGGTCATGTTGGAGATGATAGGCTCATAGGACGAGTTACCGTCAAATACAATCCGTATCTGCCTACCCGTAGGAAGTGGTGTTTTAATGCTTTGGGAAGATACTGTATCGTTAGCGCTAGGGTTTGGTAGTATTAACCGCCTTGCCGTATCGGATTTAGGGCTTACAAAAAGCTCCTTTACCCCCGAAAGCTCGGCTATCCGCCCACTCTCCATAACCGCCACACGGTCGCAGATCTGCTCAACCACCCGCATTTCATGGGTAATTACCACTATAGTAACCGAAAGGGTGCGGTTAATGCTCTTAAGCAGTTGTAGTATAGTGGTGGTGGTTTCCGGATCAAGCGCACTGGTCGCTTCGTCGCAGAGTAGTACCTTTGGATTTGTGGCTAACGCTCTGGCAATAGCAACTCGTTGCTTCTGCCCACCCGAAAGCTGTGAAGGATATGCATACATTTTTTCCTCTAATCCCACTAGATTCAGTAGCTCGATAGCACGTTTTTTAGCCGTAATTTTATCCACCTTTGCAATCTCCAGAGGAAAGCAAACGTTACCTAGCACCGTCCTTTGGGAAAGAAGGTTAAAGCCTTGAAATATCATACCTATAGACTGGCGCGCTACAAGCAAAGCCTTCTTTGGCAGGGTAGAAAGCTCCATCCCGTCAAAGCTAACCGTCCCTTTAGTCGGCACCTCTAGTAGATTTATACAACGTACCAATGTACTTTTTCCTGCACCACTTAGCCCGATTACACCAAAAATCTCACCCTTTTTAATGGTAAGATTAACACCATCAAGCGCAACCACACTATTATCCTTAGAACGAAAGGTCTTGTGTATCCCCTTAAGCTCGATAACGGTATCATTATTAGCTCTATCCATAGGTTGCACCTCCGTATTAATAATGAATGTATAAAATTTTACTCACCCCACCAAACACCTTGCAATTTTGAAACTAATTTTATTCACTGCAAAGCAAATAGATAGGTTAAAAAACTTGCTGTGTTGATTACTTCGTACTCTTAGAGATACTTTTCATCTCCATGTTTAACAACAATAAAAACGCTATTTCAAAAATAACCATAACAATTGCCAAGACAAACGCAGGATATAGTCTACCTAGAGTAAATGCAACTATCGGAATTATTATAGAAAGATATTTATAGCTATTTGATTTGTATAACCAAGAATAAGGTAACAAATGAACACCGTAAACCATTGCATATACCATTACCATCTTTTCAGGAACTGCATTAAGAACCCACACCACTATCAGTATATATATCAGTTGGTTAATCGTAAATAAAAAACCCAATTTTCCTAATGGATTGCTTTTGTCAAAAATATCTACTTTTAATTTTTTTCCAACTAACCAAGCAATCGGCAATAGTGGGGCAGAGCAACAAAACACCAGTATGTTTGTTGTATAAATAGGCAGGTTAAGTAGTGTTACAATAGCTATGAGTGACCATATAATAACCGATGTACAGATGAAAGGCATACCTTTCTTTTGTGTAATAGTAATATCATCTCTTAATTCTTCAAGATTCATTTATTGTTTCCTTTTATTCTATTAAGTATATTATGTCATTATTTTCGTAAAACATTATATTGCAAACAAAGCAAAGCAAGTTTTTTACTAAGCAATTATGCTCACATTAACAACTGTATGATCTGTAGAACTATAAGTAGCCTTTGTACTCATTGAATACATGCACATTCGCCCGTTTCTAAAATTTTGTCGTAGTAGTTTTATGAATATGAAGCCCATATATCACCCTCCAGATCTGATAACCTAGATAGATTATCTTGTAATCTATTAAGATTATTTCGTAAATTTCATATACTTAATTAATTCATATATGATTGGTATGATTATAACATCAATGTTTTTCTTTGTCAATAGTATCCACATAAAATCATCATTATAGCGTAAAAACAAAGGATTTATCGAAAACTTTTTGATATTACTTTTTCAGATAAAATGCCTGTACCTCCCCAAAAACCTTAAATTTTTTGTAACTATTGCAAAAAATACAAATCTGGTGTATAATAAATTCAAATCAATTATAAAGGAAAGATTATTAATGGAGTATAAAAGCAGTAGTGTTGAACAGACAGAGGATATAGCATGTGAGTTTAGCAAAACCCTTAAAGGCGGAGAGTGTGTTGCGTTCTTAGGAGATTTAGGAGCGGGCAAGACCGCCTTTGTTAGAGGGATGGCAAAGGGGCTTAACGTGTACGGCGAGGTATGCAGCCCAACCTTTGCGCTAGTTCACGAATACACAGGAGAGATCCCGCTAATCCACTTTGACATGTACAGGATTACAGGCGAGGATGATCTATATACCACCGGATTTTACGATTATCTGGACGGACATAATATACTCGCAGTTGAATGGAGCGAGAATATTACAGATTATCTACCATCTGACAGCATTGTCATAACCATAAACAGGATATCGGACAATGAGAGAACTATAAAAATAAATTAATCTAACACTAAATCAATAGCCCTACCCCAAAGAGATAACGGAGGACGCAATTTAATGAGAAAGTTTTTACCAATAACCAAACAAGACCTAGCGGATGAAGGGATCGATCAGCTTGACTTTATCTGCATTACAGGGGACGGATATGTAGATCATCCCTCCTTTGGGATTGCTATTATCTCTAGGGTTATAGAGGGCGCTAACTATACAGTCGGTATAATATCCCAACCAGATTACAAGAATATCGAGTCCTACAAGGTGTTGGGTGAGCCAAGATACGGCTTTTTTATCACTTCGGGCAATGTGGATTCTATGGTAGCACACTATACAGTGGCTAAGAAGAAACGCTCGGATGACCCCTATACACCGGGAGGTAAGGCAGGACGACGCCCTGACCGTGCGGTAACGGTGTACTCTAATGGGGTGCGAAAGGCCTATCCCAACAAGCCAATTATTATCGGCGGACTAGAGGCTTCGCTACGTCGGTTTGCCCATTACGACTACTGGGCAGACTGCGTTATGCCGTCGGTGCTACTAGACTCTAAGGCGGATCTTCTGGTGTACGGTATGGGCGAGAATCAGACTATCGAGATCTGCAACCGCCTTGCAAAGGGCGAGGCGGTTAGCAGTATTACCGATGTTAGAGGTACCTGCTATCTTGTGGATACAAAGGATACCCCATGGGGTGGGGTGCAGTGCCCCGACTTTGCTATCGTAAAGGCGGATAAGACCGCCTATGCAAAGTCGATAAAGCAACAGGTTTACGAGCAGGACGACATCTACGGAAAAACGGTACTGCAACGTCATGGTGATAGAATGCTTGTCCAAAACCCTCCTATGCCGCCTTTAACCCAAAAGGAGCTAGACTACGTCTACTCCCTACCCTACACCCGCAGATACCATCCTAGCTATGAAAAACAGGGTGGAATTGAGGCTATACGTGAGGTGGAGTTCTCGATAACCCACAATAGGGGTTGCTTTGGCGGATGTAACTTCTGTGCAATTGCTTTTCATCAAGGCAGAAAGATTACCACCAGAAGCGAGAAATCCATACTGGTGGAGGCTAAAAAGCTAACCCATGATGAAAACTTTAAAGGGTACATCCATGATGTAGGCGGGCCTACAGCAAACTTTAGGCTACCATCCTGCAAAAAACAGCTAGAGCACGGTATATGCAAGGATAAAAAATGTCTTGCCCCAACCCCGTGTAAAGCGCTTAGCGTAAACCATGACGAGTACCTGTCAATACTGCGAAAGCTTCGCTCTATCGAAGGTATAAAGAAGGTGTTTATCCGCTCGGGGCTGCGGTATGACTACATGCTACAGGACGACAGTAAGGAGTTTTTTAACGAGCTTGTGGAACATCATATAAGCGGTCAGCTAAAGGTCGCACCCGAGCATTGCAGTGCCAGTGTGCTAGAATGCATGGGTAAGCCGTATATCGACAGCTTTTTAGAGTTTTCTAGGCTTTACTTTGAAAAGACTAAACAGCTTGGCAAGGAGCAGTATCTAGTACCATATCTAATGTCCTCTCACCCGCAGAGCCGCCTAGAGGACGCTATCGAGCTTGCATTACTTTTAAAAAAGATGAAGATCCGCCCACAGCAGGTGCAGGACTTCTACCCTACCCCAGGCACAATCTCCACCTGCATGTACTACACAGGTCTAGACCCAATGACCTTAAAGCCGGTATATGTAGCCAAAACCGCCGAAGAAAAGGCAATGCAACGAGCACTGCTACAGTACTACAACCCAGCTAACACCGCTATAATAATAAAAGCCCTAAAGCAAGCTAAGCGCACCGATCTTATCGGAAACGGTGAACGCTGCCTAGTCAAGGGCAATGTAAATATAAAAGAGGGCAACCGATTTGACACAGGTAGCAAAGCACGTGTAGGCGGCAGGTCTAACAACTCCGCCAGAGGCAAGGATAAAAACCGCCGTTCGCAAGGACGTTAGTGTATCTGTCGGTAGCTTCTAAGGTTATCCTAAATTTTACGGCATCTCAACCACATCAAATGCAACCACCTTGCTTTTAACCACCGTTACGGTGTAGGCGGTACTGTTAGTGTTGTCGTTGTCCCAGGTTACAAAGGTGTACAGCTTTGCTTCATCCCCCTTGTAGCGTGAGAGGTTGTATCCCTTCTTCTTTTGATCTTCCGCATACTTTTTGTAAAGCTCCCCAAACTGCTTTGGTATTGTAATATCCGATACAACACAGTCACCCTCCGAAACGCTAATCCCCTTCTCCTGTAGAAATAAAACGCAGTCCTTTATCGACATAATTGGATTTTTAATCGGACGGCTTAACGATAGGATAACCACCACCGATATCGATAGGGTTAGGATAACTATTGATACTATCTTTACTAAAGGCTTGTATTGCTTCTTCATATGTATGACCATTCCTCTCTTTTTTACTAGCATCTAAATTTTAGTAACCTTGGTTAACAATAAATTATTCCTCAAAACTCAAAACCATTTAATGTGCAACGAGGTTTTAAGCGTATGACAGCCTCCAAAGTTACCTTATCTGTTAATCTATATGAGAGGGGTAAAAAATAAATTACTAAAAGCAAAAAAAGCTATTGACAAGATAGCTTTTTTTTGTTATCATAATGGTTATATCGTGCACGTGCACGAGAAACTATATTCTAGAAAAATGCGAGGTGGGTATTTGGCAGTTACGATAAAGGAGATTGCAAAGATTGCAGGTGTTTCAGTTGGAACGGTGGATCGGGCAATTCATAACCGAGGCGGGGTTAACAAAGCGGTAGCAGACAGGATAAACGCTATCGCCGCTGAACTAAACTACAGTCCAAACCAGCTTGCTAAGGGACTGGTATCCGCTAAAAAGCAGATTTTAATCGGGGCTGTCATAAACTCCCATGGAAATGAGTTTTTTGACGAGGTACTAAGCGGTATTGATGAGGCGGCTAAAAGGTATCAAAGCTATGGCTTAAACCTTGAACTACGTAAGCTAAAGGGGTATGACCCTATCGAACAGGTTCAGGTGATAGATTACCTTGTCCACAAAGAGGTCAAGGGCATTATCATAACCCCTATCGACGATCCGATCGTTATAAACAGACTAAACGAAGTAGAGCAGATCGGTATCCCTATCGTTACTATTAATGCGCCGATAAACGGGCTTAACAACCTCTGCTTTGTGGGGTGTGACTACTACAAAAGCGGTAGGATTGCGGGGGAGCTATTAGGACTTGTCACAAAGCACTGTAACAGCGTTGCTGTAGTAGGCGGAAGCAAACGTATGCTAGGGCATAGACAGCGGATTCAAGGGTTTTGCGATTATATAAAGGAACAGAGGGTTGTATCAGGGACGATCTATGTAGTGCACAACGACGATGACGAGATGGTATCCTATATCGACACCAAAGCGTTAATGCTGCATGAGGATATCGATGGTATCTATTTCTGCGCAGGGGGCGTTGAGGGCGGTATCCGTGCGGTTAAGGAGAGCGGCAGAAGCATTAAGGTCATTACAGTTGACCAGACAAGAGCGGTAACTAAGGGGATGAAACAAGGTATCATAACCGCCACCATAACCCAACAGCCATATGAACAGGGCGAAACCGCTGTAAGGGTAATATTTGACTACCTGTTCTTTAACACAAATCCTACAGACAAAGCTATCTACACAAATAGCGAGATTAAGATAAGGTCAAATTTAACTTAAATTTATTGTATAGCTTTACTATACA
>CAZAOY010000018.1:40673-45768 GCA_964486925.1 uncultured Oscillospiraceae bacterium | reverse complement strand
TTTTTACAGGTAAATTTTACACAGTAACAGGTATACACCAATAGACGAATTAAATTAAGTTAAAACATTTTGTACAAATCTATTTAATAATGGAAAAGGTGATTGTTATGTACTATTTTAGTACCAATAATACTCTAAACCGCTTATAAAAACTGCACGGTGTGTAGATATGGTACACATTAGGTTCTAAAGGCGGTTATAACATAGATATTTGTTACATTTCACAATTTCACAATAAGATAATGTAAAACGCGTTTTACCGGTCTAATTGTTATTAAATGTTTTTTACAGCTAGAAGGCTATTTTTTATATCAAAAAGCTCTTTCTCTATCTTTTTGTTAGAGATATTCGCTTAATTAATACAGTCTTTATCAGTTTGGATATTGTATACGCACTATTTATTATCAGTTGATTGAAGTGTCAAAATAAATGTAAGTAAAGACTAATTCCCCATAATTTTGATAAAAACGTTAAGTAGAGTCAACATGAAAAAGATGTATAAAGTTCTAAAGAAGACCCTGTGCATATTGTTAAGCGTTACATTTATTGTGACGACGTTACCAGCAACAATCGCTTCTGCTAATTATCCTACGTCTACTCCATTACTAGAAACTACTTTCCAATATGTAGAACTTAAATCAGGGGATATTACAAAAGTAGAACAAATATTCAAAAGCGATAGTATTAAAAAAATTTACATCCTAATGATGCAATAGTGATGAACGTATACACAAATGATGAATATACAAACCAACTGTATATAAGTTATACCGAAAATTTGGTTAGAACTATTTATCCTAACGGAGTTATATTTGATCAAAACATATCTGACATTGTTACAATTACTGATGTAGACCCTACACTACCATCATATATTGAAAGCGAATCATTGGATCCTGATTATAGTATTATGTTGATGGATACTGATTGGGTTAATAGCGAACAACGTTCTGTGTCAGCATCTGGTCAGCAAAGTGTTCTCACTGGCACTTCTTCATATGATGGCTATTCATATATGGGTAATAGGGGCGGTTATTTCTACGCACCTTCTACTTTTGGATACTTACAACGTAAAAATTCTGGCATATCTACATCATACTCAGCTAAGCAATTCAATTTTTCCGCTGGGACAGCTATTTCTACTGCTGCTGGCATAGTTGCATCCGCAATGAGTTCAAATGGCTTCTCACTCCTAGTTTCTATTGCTTCTACACTACTTACATCTGTCTTAGGGGCTTCCATTGACTACGCTTGTAGTGCTACTTTTAACGTTGATACTTTCCGTTGGGATTACAGAGTAAGACTTAACTCTAATTATGGTTCTATCATAGGATCGTATTACCGTACAAGTGATTATTGGAGATCTTATTCTCAAACTACAGGTCGAATAAATTATCAGTATCGTGGTAATGCACATGACTGGGGGTACTTGCTATCTAATTTAGATATGATAAAAACGTCTATTGATAATTACATTTAAGGGGGACTCAGATATATATACTCAAATACTATTTAGCATACTTTGGCTATTTGTGGGTATAATGTACCTGTGTGGCAACAATAGATTAGTGTCCAAAACAGTTCGCCAGCGTATCGATAATGGCAAATTGCTTAGTTATATGAGAAAAACTGGTGTATTGTACTGCATACTATCGGCTCTTGGGGGTTGTATGGCTATCGTAGAAAGGTTAGCTTTATTACCATTGAATGCATATGTTGCGATTTATATTACAGGTGTATTAATAATAATATCTAGTTTCCTTCTTAATAATAAGAAGTATACTGGTCACTTTATAAATTGAGAATGAGAAGCATTTTAAAAATGCTTAAAAACCAATATAATTATAATAGAACAGTAAAAGCAGTTTATAGAAATAGGGTTGAAGGTTTTTGTAACCTACAACCCTATTTCTATATCCACTAGTAAAGGACTTTATTGCCACCATCCATACTTAACTTTGCTCTTACTCTCTACCTTGCCCCTCGTTGACTTACATAGCGTTATTGCTGAATTAAACACCCTTAGATTAAAAAATTAGTCTAAGGGTGTTTAAATTTTTACATTGTTTTTCCTGAGCCAAGCTTCAGAAATTTTAGTCGTTTATTTATATTCAATTGCTACACGTTAAATCTAAACAATACTATATCTCCGTCCTGCATTACGTACTCTTTTCCCTCTAGACGTACAAGCCCTTTGTCACGTGCCGCCGCCATTGTTTTACACTCGATAAGATCGGTATACGAAACAATCTCCGCACGGATAAAGCCACGTTCAAAGTCGGTATGGATCTTACCTGCCGCTTGCGGTGCTTTTGTGCCTTTTGTTATTGTCCAGGCTCTAACCTCCTGAACCCCTGCAGTTAGGTAAGAAATTAACCCTAGTAGAGCATAACCTTCCTTGATTATCCTATCAAGTCCCGACTGTGCTATATTAAGATCATCCAAAAACATCTTTTTATCTTCAGGTGACAGATCGGAGATCTCCTCCTCGATCTTTGCGCAGATCGGTAACACTGCCGCCTTCTCCTCAGCCGCTATACGGCATACCTCTTGGTAAAACTTATTGCTCTCGATATTATTCACAAAGTCAGCTTCCGATAGATTAGCCGCATATATTACAGGCTTGTTAGACAATAGTGCCACCGTAGAGATTAGCTGTTCCTGCTCCTCATCACAAGGATAACTTCTAGCAGTTTTGCCCTCCTCTAGGTGTGCTTTAAGCAATGTAAAGAAATCAATCTCGGCTTGATAGGATTTATCTGCCTTAATCATCTTTCTTGCCTTATCAAGCCTTCTGTCCACTATCTCAATATCCGAAAAGATTAGCTCTAGATTTATGGTTTCAATATCCCTTGCCGCTCCGATATCACCGTCTACGTGGATAATATTTTCATCCTCAAAGCACCGCACCACATGTACTATAGCGTCCACCTCACGGATGTTTGATAAAAACTTGTTCCCAAGCCCCTCACCTTTAGACGCACCTTTAACCAGACCTGCAATATCTACAAACTCCAGTATCGCCGGGGTAAACTTCTGCGGGTCGTATATCTCGGACAGCTTGTCTAGACGCTCATCCGGCACTGCTACCACGCCTACATTTGGCTCGATGGTGCAAAACGGATAGTTCGCCGACTGTGCCCCTGCATTTGTTATAGCATTAAAAAGTGTACTCTTTCCTACATTTGGTAGTCCTACCATTCCTAATTTCATAAACGTTCTCCAATCATATCTATACTATTTACTTTTGTTCTATTACTGCCACGTTAAACTATCTATCGTCACTTCCCCAAATCTTATCCTTAAAAAGCTTAGCAATCTCTACCATATGACCGATGTTTCCTTCCCCTGCATACACCCTAGTATCAAAAAAATTCTCCGTAACAGCTATCCAAGTAAGTGGGTTTGCTTCCTCAATAAGGTTAACAGGGTGATTAAGCTTCCCCACATAGCTTTCAACACAGCACCCGTCGGTGTAGTAGGTAAAGTCCATAAGATGGTATAGCGTTATATCCTCTTGACCTATCCCCGTTTCCTCAAAAAGCTCTCGATACGCCGCCTCTATCCCAGTTTCTCCCGCTTCAACATGTCCACCCACTAGGTTGTAAAGCCCCTTATATGGGTCTTTTACACGCCTACAGAATAGTATCTTACTGTAATCAGTATTATACACTAGTATAACATTAACTCTAGGCATGGCATCTCCCCCACTCTTCACTCAAAATCACATACGACGTTACACTAGCTACTATTATATCACGCAATATTTAGATTGTCAATCAGATAATCTGCAGACAATAGTATAATTTTGAAGCTGTTATTTTTTCTTATACCTACTTGCATAAATTTTACTGGTATGTTATACTTAATTACAACCTATAAGGTACTAAGTAAAGGGAGACTATGGTATGATAAATAAGCAAAAATTGGTTAGCAGTATCTTAATCTCAGCTACTATAATAACTATGTCAGCGACTGGGGTGACAGCGGCGGTATATGACTCTATCTGTGTAATTAAAGATACTCCTAAAACTGTCACTGTATGGAGCAGGTGTAACCGCTTAGGTCACGGGGCAGAGTTACAAAAATCTATAGATGTCGTTAGCAAAGCACTAAAGGATAAGCAGATTTACGGCGAAAACCTTCGTAACGTTACAGAGCAACTCCTCGCTCTCGATAACGAATTAAATAAAGCAGGTATTACATCAGAAGATACAAGTATTGTAACAGCATTAAAAAACACAGCTGACATGCTGGAATCAGTTAACTTTTCAAAGGTCAAAGCTGATGAAACAGCAAAGATCTGCTATAATGAAGCAGTTACTGCCTACAACCGCTTAGCTAGACAGTTTAATGCACGTTTACTACCGGTACCCTCGGATTCTGAAAAACCAAAACCCGACTCAAAACAAACCTCATTGACTCGAACAATAAAGGTAGACGTCCCCGAGATATCAACAAGCTATCTCAAGCTCCCCTCCTACACTGCAACCCTACTGGTTTCCCCAACAAAGCAACCCCACTCCCCGATATGGCAAAAGTGGACAACATTCAAGGGTAAGACCTCGTATAGGGGGTTCACAGAGAATTTTGTTACTCAAAAGGGCTTTGACGACCCTAGTAAGTTTCAGTTAGGTGTGTTAGGCAGGTACCAGCACCCTAGTGGCATCGTAACCGCAGTGCCAGGACGTGACTACGGTGTAACAAAGACCACCTATTACGGTAAGGGGGTAAAGGAGTGGCAAAGACAATACGATGATATCCTAGCCACGGTACTAGTAGGCGTCCGCGAAGGTGAGAAGTCCTACGAAGAGTGGTATCAAGACTGCTCGACAGATAACACCAGTGGTTTCTATTACAGCAAGTTTGGTTCCAATGTATTTAGATACTTTGATGGAAGAAAAAATCTTATGCTTCCTAGAGAGATAGGTAGTATAGAAGATGAACTTAAAGATTTAAAATCTACAAAGCAAGAAGATTTACTGGAGTATATGAGGTTGTCTTTAATATTCACTAAAGTAAGTGGTGAATACGGCATGGGCAACAACGGTGGTCTAGTAGGTGGGTATGGAGAGAACGGTCGTCATGCATCTGC
>CAZAOY010000018.1:0-40573 GCA_964486925.1 uncultured Oscillospiraceae bacterium | reverse complement strand
GCAACAACGGTGGTCTAGTAGGTGGGTATGGAGAGAACGGTCGTCATGCATCTGCTTATTCTATGCTATTTGGGGGCAGACGGGTAGGAAACTGTATAGGTGGTGCTCACTTAGACACAGCAGTAGCCGACGTGTTGGGATTTAACAATGCTTTTGCGGCGTCAACATCTCATGCTGGGTTGTTAGTGCATTTTAATGGCAAGTGGAGAGACATGGAGGCAGGAAACTTAGGTAGTGAGTTATCAGCATTACCAAGTAGTGTGTCTAGGTATAATTTCGCTCCACCAGTATTCAAGTAATTTATTATCCACCTCGCACAATTTGCATGGCATAATACCTAATATCATGCCGCTACTCATTCACAGTACATCTTACAACACTCCTCTAGTGTGGTGTTTGTATCCTCAATCCGCCTAATATGAAAAAACAGTAAAAAATAAAATAAAACCATTGACAAATCAGATAAAATTTGATATAATTATTAAGTTATGCGGTGTAATTTCTGATTTTAATATGAAATTTCAGCAGCTAACTGCATTTTCACATCCTTTCCTATGCAGTTTATAAGCATAGGACATAATGGCCAGAAGGAGGTACAATAATGGCAAAATTACAACAAAATTACGAAACAATAGTAATTTTCAGCAACAAACTAGGCGAAGAAGGGATAAAATCTCTTGTTGAAAGATTCAGCGGGATGATATCCAAAGATGGAACACTGTCATCTGTTGATGAGTGGGGTAAAAGACGTTTAGCCTACGCAATTAACTACGAAACCGACGGATACTACGTACTGTTTAACTACACAGCACCACCAAGCCTACCGGCAGAATTAGACCGTGTGTTTAAGATTACTGAAGGTGTTATCCGTTCACTTGTTATCGCAAAGGAATAGTTTATAAGGAGGGTACCATGTTAAACAAAGCTATCTTAATGGGTCGCCTAACAGCAGATCCAGAACTAAGACAAACGCCAAATGGTATCTCTGTTGCGACGTTTTCACTAGCTGTAAATCGAAACTATCAGTCTAAATCTGGTGAACGCCAGGCAGATTTTATCAATATAGTTGCATGGAGAGGTACTGCTGAATTTGTTAGCAGATACTTTACAAAAGGACAACAAGCGGTAGTTGAAGGTTCTATCCAGACGCGTAACTATGAGGATAAGCAGGGTAACAAACGTACAGCTTTTGAGGTAGTCGCTGAACAAATCTATTTTGCAGACACCAAGAACGCTAACCAAGGCGCTAACAGATCTAGCGGCAACTTCCCAATCCCTCCACAAAACTTCGAGGAGCCACCAAAAAGTGGTGAGTTTTCTATCGGAAGCTTTGGGGATTTTGAGGAGCTTGACGACGATGATGATCTACCATTTTAAATTTAACAGGAGGTAATTATCCATGGAAAGAAATAATAACAATAAATTTAACAAAAAACCACGTAGAAAAGTATGTGCGTTTTGCGTTGATAGAGCAGAATTTATCGATTATAAGGATGTAGCAAAGCTTAGAAGATTTATCTCTGAAAGAGCTAAAATCGTTCCTCGCAGAGTGACCGGCACTTGTGCATACCACCAAAGAGAGCTAACCACAGCTATCAAACGTGCTAGACACATAGCTTTACTACCATACGTTACCGACTAAGCTGTATGTAACGGCCTTTGTTTTAAATCATTACTTGGCATTTAACGGTGTTTTAGCTTTTACAATATCGTTGATGGTAAGACCACTATATATATGTAATACCATCTGGTGCTAGGTATATCTTTAATTATACAAAAACAAAAGGGCGGATCTAATAAGTTCCGCCCTTTTTGTTAAACTTAAATTAATCTCATTATAGGCAGTTGTTCTGCCTATCCCTTCAAAAAGGAATATGTGGGCATGAAAAATTTTAGGCAATATCTTTACCTTAGTCTATCTGTTGTGCTTATAACCCTGCTGTTTCCATATATCTCTAAAAGCTTTGTAACTACTGCATACGCACAAGATAGCTACGATTCTAAGCAGGTGGCTAGTCTAACTAAGTTTTTAGACAGCAAGGATTCTAACGACACACCTAACTATCAAAAGTTAGGTCTAACCGCGGGTTATAATATATCAGACATATCTGATGTCATATGGGACAACGATAGCATTAAACAGATAATAGAGATAAACTTTGAAAACAAGCAGCTTACAGGGGAGTTGGATCTTACAAATACCCCAAGCGTGCAGACTATAGATATATCAAATAACCAAATATCAAAGCTTTCCCTTACAAAAGAATCAGCCGTTACGATGATGGATCTATCAAACAACGAGCTAACCTCTATCGATCTATCCGGCTGTACTAAGCTTGTTACAGCTAACCTTTCCTCTAACTACATCCAATCGGTCATACTACCTTCCGAATGTTACATCGACCTACTTGACGTTAGGGACAACCTGTTAAACTTTAACACCATACCTTCAGGTGGTAATATCAAAAAACTAAAGTATTCAAACCAAAAGGATACCTTTGTTATTGCACACAGCCAGGTTAACGGTATATATGCCGACAAGAAGGCGGATTTCTCGTTCTATGGTGCAGATAGCTACAGCTGGTTTGATAATATAGGCAACCCTGTGTCACCTAAGGTCGACGGTAGTATAATGCTTTTTAGTAAAGACTTTTTAGAAAAACGGCTCTACTGCGTAATGACTAGTAAAAGATATCCCGACCTAACGTTAAGGACAGAGCAGATTGTAATACTGCAAAAGGATTATTCGCTTCTTATCCTATTAACGGTTTTTATACTGCTTGGTGCGGCGCTTTGGTTTGTGGTTAAATTCTACAGCAGAATAATTAAGGGCGGGATAAAAAAATAGTGCTTATCCATTTTAATAGCCTTTCGGATACCAAAACAGACAAACACCAAAAAGAGGATATTATTTTCCTTTACAAGTAAAATAATATAAGGGAGTTACAAGATTATTATACCATTAAACTGGAAATTTGTAAAGAAAAAGATATCGGGATTATTCGACAAAATGCGACAGAATGTATTTTATCCCACTTATTATTTACATATTAACCCACTATTATCCACTGCATAAGCTAGGATATATATTACTATCATCTACAAAAAACCGCTAACAACCTACATTCTTAGGCATGGTTGTATAAAAAAGGAGTCTACAGTGTTATATACTAACGGAAAAATTTATACTATGGATCAAGATAAAGTTATAGAAAACGGCTATATTTTGACAGCAAACGGCAAATTTGTCGAGATAGGTGATATGAGCACTCTCCCTGCTAGTAACGACGAAATTACCGATCTAGGGGGAGGGATTGTCCTTCCCGGACTTATCGATAGTCATTGTCATGTTGGCATGTGGGAGGACGGGCTTGGGTTTGAGGGGGACGACGGCAACGAAGAAACCGACCCTATCACCCCCCAGGTTAGGGCAATCGATGCGGTAAACCCTTTTGATTACTGTTTTGAGGAGGCGTTAAAGGCGGGTATTACCACCATAGCTACCGGCCCTGGGAGCGCTAATCCTATTGCGGGACAGTGGTGCGCTATCAAGACTAGTGGTACAGTAATTGAGGATATGATCGTTAAAGCACCGGTAGGGATGAAGTTTGCGCTAGGAGAGAATCCTAAAACCACCTACCACGGCAAGTCACAAGCACCCGTAACACGAATGGCGATAACCTCTCTTATCCGTGAAAGCCTTAAAAAGGCACAGAAGTACATGCAGGATATGCATGAGGCTACCGAGGACGATGATGTAGATGAGCCTGACTTCGACATGCAGTGCGAGGCATTAATTCCAGTGTTAAAGCGGGAGATTAAGGCATTCTTCCACTGCCATAGGGCGGATGATATTGCAACCGCAATACGTATAAGCAAGGAGTTTAACCTTGATTATGTTATAGTCCACGGCACAGAAGGATACAAGGTAGTTGATCTACTAAAGCGTGAGGGTAGTCCTGTTATTACAGGCCCTATAATCTGCGACCGCAGTAAACCAGAACTTAAGGGGCTTACCCCGAAAAACACAGGGATACTAGCAAATGCGGGTGTAACTACCGCTATCTGTACCGATCACCCGGTAATTCCTATTCAGTACCTTACCCTATCTGCGGGAATTTGTATTGGAGAAGGCTTATCCTTAAACGATGCGCTTCGTGGGGTTACCATCGAGGCGGCTAGGATATGTGGGATTGAGGATAAAGTTGGTTCTATCGAAAAGGGCAAGGACGCTGATTTTGTGGTATACAACGATAATCCTTTTAGTGGGTATATAAAGCCTGCTATGGTAGTGCTTAACGGCAATAGGGTTTTACTTAATTAGTAAGAAACGGTGGAAGGATATGAGTAATACAAAAGAATTAGGCTACAACATTAGGGTTATAACTGCAAAAGAGATAACACAAACTGTAAAATCACTATGTATCGAGGCAAACAAAAAGCTTCCTTCAGATATCTCCAATGCGGTGAAGTATAGTATGCAGTGCGAGAGAAATCAGCGAGCAAAGAGTGTGTTATCTGATATGCTTGACAACGTTACAATTGCGGATCAGCTAAACATCCCTATCTGTCAAGATACAGGGATGGCGGTTGTGCTAGCAGATATAGGGCAGGATCTGCATATCACTGGCGGAAGCTTTATCGACGCTGTTAACGAAGGAGTGCGGCAGGGTTACACCGAAGGCTTGCTTCGTTACTCCATCGTGGCCGATCCTATAAACAGAGTTAATACAGGAGATAACACCCCTGCTATTGTGCATACACGTATAGTGAGCGGGGATAAGTTAACTATTACCGTTGCTCCTAAGGGGTTTGGGAGCGAGAATATGAGCCGTATTAAGATGTTTGAGCCTTCTGCAACAGTTAAAGAGATTGAGGAGTTTATAGTTGATGTTGTTCGCCTTGCGGGGGGTAATCCCTGTCCTCCTGTAGTTGTTGGAGTCGGTATCGGCGGTGACTTTGAGTATAGCGCTATTATGGCAAAGCGTGCGTTATGCGGGGATATCTCAAACGGCAATCCAGACCCATTCTACAATGACATGGAAAAACGCCTACTACAGCAGATTAACCTCCTTAACATTGGCCCTCAAGGATTTTCGGGAGATACCACTGCGCTTGCAGTGTCGATCCTCACCCACCCTACCCATATAGCAGGGCTTCCTGTCGCGGTAAATATCGGTTGCCATGTAACACGTCATAAGACAGCGGTAATCTAGTAATTGGGCAATCATATGATATTACGGAGTATTTTGTTGCCAATAGTAACCCACGGTAAGATAAGGAGTATTTAATTTTATGGAACTAAACTATGTTGCGCCATGTCATTTTGGACTGGAGAGTGTACTTTCCGGCGAGCTAAAGCGCATGGGAGCAAACAACGTGCTTGCAGAGAATGGTAAGGTTAACTTTAGCGGTGACGCTAACATTCTGGCACGTGCTAATCTATGCTGTCGAACCGCAGAGAGGATTCTTATCCTTTTGGGAAAATTCAAGGCACTTTCTTTTGAGGAACTGTTTCAAGGTGTCCTCGCTATTAATCTAGAGGATTTTATTGGCAGTAGAGATGCGTTTCCTGTTAAGGGATGGTCGCTTAACTCCAAGCTGTTTAGTGTATCTGACTGTCAATCTATTATTAAGAAAGCGGCGGTAACAAGACTAAAAAAGCATTACAATCAAGAGTGGTTTAGCGAAACAGGACCTGTCCATCAGCTTCAGTTTTCTATTTTAAAGGATGAGGTTAGCATAATGCTTGACACCTCTGGGGTGGGGCTTCACAAACGTGGATACAGAGTAAAATCAAACGATGCACCTATTAAAGAAACATTAGCGGCAGGTATTGTAGATATCGTTCGGGTAAAGAGAGATACTACACTATACGACCCGTTTTGCGGATCGGGTACTATCCTTATTGAGGCGGCGACTAAAGCGCTAAACATCCCTCCTTGCATTAATCGAACCTTTGCCGCCCAAAGCTTTGGTCTTTTTGACGAGAGCATTTGGGAGCAGGAGCGTTCTCGTGGGATTGATCTTATCAGACGGGATGGCGAGTTTTTTGGTTACGGCAGTGATATAAGCAGTGACGCGGTAGAGCTCGCTAAGAGCAACGCTAAAAAGGCGGGGGTATTTAGCAAGGTACTGATTAAAAAGGCAGATATAAACGATTTTTCCATAAAGACCGAGCAGGCTGTAGTGGTATGTAACCCTCCGTATGGGGAGCGTATGCTAGAGATACAGCAGGCACAAAGGTTATATAACCAGATGGGAAAGGTTTTTAAACAGCATCCAGGGCACACCTTTAACATTATCTCACCCGATGAGAAGTTTGAAAAGATATTTGGTAGGTCAAGCGCTAAGCGAAGGAAGCTTTACAACGGCATGATAAAGTGTCAACTCTTTATGTATTATTAATTTACGTTAAAAAGGAGAACATCATGGACAACAGAACACAAAAAAGCATAGATAAAAGCATAGCTAAGGCAAACAAAAAAAACTCCTTTGGAGGTCGTGTAAGGGCTAACATACTAGCCCAGGTTGCGGCTGTGGTAGTTTGTATCATCTTTTCACTTTCACTTGCGGGGTTGTTTGAGAACACCTTTGGTTTAATTGTCGTTTTACTAATAACCAATTTAATGTACTTTTCCGCTCTTTATGTCTGTATGTGGGATATAGGTAACCACGACTGTAATCGTGTTCGGTTTGGTCATGAGGAACGTAATGATAAAAAGGGATTTATGATTGGTGCTGTTGCAAATATACCTACCTGGGTTATGGTGTTTGTGCTAATACTTGGTAAGATGGGGATTTTTAATGATAATCAGACGCTTAGTCAAGGGATTATAGTTGTGTACAAGCTACTTAACCCGCAGGTATGGCCGCTACTTAATTTAATGTCAAACACGGTAATCTTTAATGATATCTCTTGGATACACATTACGGTTATCTCGCTTGCGGTAAGCTTAGTAACCGTTGCCAGCGGATTCTTCTACATAATGGGGCTTAATGACTTTGCACCATTCCAAAAGCTAGTATATAAAAATACAGCTAAAAAAAAGGGTAAATAACAGCAAACCATCATATAATGAAGTAGTGAGGTCACTCACAGTGGGTAACCTTCCTCAGGTTACCTACCTTGAGTAACCTCACTATAATTTATTATATGAGAGGTGTTGTTTAAGATATGGTTAAAAAGGCTTATAAAAACTTGGGGTATGTGCTTGCCTCTTTAGCAATTGTTCTGCTTGGAGTAAATATTGCGGCTAACATAATTTCAAGGGATGTAGCAATTGATGTTAACGCTTTTCGCCCTGATGTAATTGTAATCGATCCAGGGCATGGCGGGCTAGACGGCGGTGCTACAAATGGTGGGATAGTTGAGAAGGATATTAACCTTGCAATCTCTTTAAAGCTTGCTGACCTTTACAAAGCGGCAGGGTACACTGTAATTATGACAAGAGAAGAGGACTGTTCAACCGTAGAAGGTAAGTTTAACAAAAAGCAGGATATAAGAAAGCGGCTTTCTATTATAGAGAATGCTGGGGATGTTCTTGCAATATCCATCCACCAAAATCAATTTACCAGTTCTAAGGCAAAGGGCGCTCAGGTATATTATGGGAAGAATAACCCTGCAAGTAAAGAGGTTGCCGATAAGTTAGGGGACGGTGTTACCATGCTGTCCGAAGGCAGCAAGCGTGTTGTGAAACCTATAACTAAGGACGTATACCTAGTACACACCTCAACAAAGCCAATAATCTTAGTTGAATGTGGCTTTCTATCCAACCCATCCGAAAGAGCACTCCTGCAGGATGAGGATTACCAAAAGCTTATAGCATTCTGGATCTTCTCCAGTACATACAGATAATATATCGCCTAATATACCAAAATTAAAGATAAATGTAAATAATCTGTTTATTTGTAGCATATTTATCGTTAATATGTTATAATAAACACAGACAAGGACGTAAAGCTTCGCTTTACCTCAATGTGTTTATTGAAACAGGCTAAGGTTGAAAGTCTAGTCGACTTTCCTTTATGTTATAATAAACACAGACAAGGACGTAAAGTCTTAAAGGATGTAACACGTTATATAACGTAAAAAGGGGGGATTATTTGTTACGGCTTGATATGGATCATGTTATTGAACAGGCAAAAGATGACGAGAGAGCATTAGAGCAACTTATAATCGCCAACACTGAATTTATCCTAAAGGTTGCAAGCGGGGTCACCCGCACCTACATAGACAAAAGCTCGGACGAATGGTCAATAGGGCTAATGGCTTTTACTGAGGCGATTTATGCCTATTCAAAAGATAAGGGTAACTTCCACGCATTTGCGGGACTTGTTATAAAACGCAGAGTTACCGATCTTCTTAGAAAGGGTAACAAGGGTAGATCCGAGATTTCGGTATCTCCTAGCGTGTTTAACGGTAGTTATGACGATTCGGACGACATTGACAAAAGCTTACAATCGGATATCCTAAAAAAAATCTCGTACAGGGTTAATGATGATATCAAGTACGAGATTGAGGCTATGGGACAAACCCTATCTCGATATGGATTTGACTTTATGGAGCTTTCGGACTGTTCCCCTAAAGCGCAGAAAACAAAACAGGCTTGCGGTAAAGCTGTGGCTATAATTCTTTCAAACCCAGAGCTTGTCAGCAGTATAAGAAAGAACAAGACACTACCGATAAAGACTCTGGAAAAAAACTTTAAGGTACACCGAAAAATACTAGAACGTCACCGAAAATATATAATAACGGTGGTAGAGATAATGTTAGGTGATTATCCCTACCTCATGGAGTATGTAAAGTTTATTAAGGAATATATCGATTAAGGAGGAGCTGCTGTGAGCATGGTAGTTTTACAGGTAAAAGAAAATTATGCTGCCGTATTAAAAGATGACGGCAGTATCCAAAAGATATTTAATGATAATTATTACGTTGGTCAGGTTCTTGCCAATGAGATTAAAAAAACAAGGAAATTTGCTTTTACCAAGCCTTTAATAAGCGTGGCGGCGGTTTTTATCTTTGTTGTGGCAGTTAGTGTTGCTTTAGTTAAGATCCCTACTACATTTATTAGCTTGGATGTAAACCCATCAATTGAGTACGAGTGCAATCTGTTTAACCGAATTGTGGGCGTCAACTATGTAAATGATGACGCAAAGCTTGTAATCGGGGATCTAAAGCTAGATAACCTGCCTATTGATTTTGCGGTAAACGAAACCATCTCTGCACTAAAGTCATCGGGTTATCTTAGTGAACAGGAGAAGGAGGATATTCTTCTTTCCTGTGCGAGTATCCTAGGCGGCTCATCACAGCAACTTTTAAACGATATAACTCAGATGGCAAAGCTTTCAGCGGACAGCTTTGGGATTAACGCTGATATTGTATCAATAAATGCCACCATGACAGAAAGAAGAAATGCAATAGATCTAAAAACCACCGCGGGTAAGCTTGCTTTGGTAGAGCAGTACAATAGCATTTCCGAAATTAAGACCATGGAACAGACCCAAGACATGCTAAAAAAACCTGTTCGTGAGATTGTTATGAGCATATCAGCGCAAAAGCAAAAGAACAACGGTGTAGCTACCCCAATCCCTGCTAAAGGCGATAAACTTGTAGCAGACACACCTAACAATGAAGCTAGCACCGGTAGCGGCGCAACAGTCAAAGGCAGTACAAAATCTCCTAGCAACAAGCAGACCGACAAATCAACTATAGATAAGTCTAAAGACAAAACTCAATCCTCCTCTAGTGAGGTTTCTGATAAAACCCAAACTGACAAAGGTTTAGCTAATCCAAACACCTTTGATATTAGCACCCTAAAGCCTAACCAGGGTTCTTCTAATTCCAACAGTTCCAGTAAACCTAACAACAGCGAAAAACCTAGTACATCTGACAAAGAGAACAACAGTAGTGATGATAAGCAGAATGCACCAGACTTTGGACTCGACAGTGAGATTAACGACAACACCTTCGAGGCAACCGTTGACAAGGATTCTGTAGATATAACCCAGCTGTTCTCTATGAAGGATAACCTTGAGGATACAATAGACAGTAGCCAACCTAGCAATGATATCGCACAGGATAGTACCGTTCCTTACGAAGGTGAGGATTCTATAGCTGTATCAGAGTAACGGCTAAGTTTTGTAATCCTGCATTAAATGTTAATTTGTATAGGTTATAGTAATTAAACAATTATAGACCACGATTTATTGTTCTAAATCGTGGTCTTAGTTTTGTCTGCCTTTGTTAGCAAAATAGCTCCTTTGCGTTATAGTAGCAGATGTTTTGTACTATCCTCTTTAAGGTAGGAAGATCATTATGGTACTCCCCATTCTCCACTAAGCCACCAATAAGGTTACATAGTATCCGCCTAAAGTATTCATGGCGGGTATATGATAAAAAGCTTCGTGAATCGGTTAACATCCCCACAAAGTTTCCTAGAATAGAGATGTTTGCTAGGTTTGTTAGCTGGTCAACCATACCTGTTTTAGTATCGTTAAACCACCACGCACTTCCATGCATAACCTTACCGCGCACCCCTTCACCTTGGAATGCGCCTATTATCGAGGCGAGTATTGCATTGTCATTTGGGTTTAGCGAGTAGATTATAGTTTTTGGTAGTTCATCCGTAAAGTCAAGCGCGCTTAAAAAATCCGCTAGCGCTTTTGCGCAGGATGCTCCCGAGATACAATCAAAACCTGTGTCCGCACCTATTCTATGAAACATCTTTGCATTAACATTTCGCATAGCACCATAGTGTATCTGCATAACCCATTTAACACGGCTAAACTCACGTGCCAGATAGAGCAGTATGTGTGTCTTATAAGCGCTCACCTGTTTAACCGATGGTGAGCCACCCTCTAATGCAAGCTTTAAGCTTTCGTCCACCCTTACGTCGTCGGATGGGGTGTATATTGCATAATCTAACCCTAAATCCGCTGACCTGCACCCATGGGATACAAAATATTCTATCCGTATGGTTAGCGCTTGTTTTAGGGTATCTAGATTGGTAATGGCTACCCCGCTCGCTTGTGATAGTGATTCTATGTAGCCGACAAATCCTGCTTTGTCAATATTTACCGCTCTATCGGGGCGAAATGTAGGAATTACCTTAGTGGTAAAATCACGGTCGATACTAATCTGTTTATGATACTCTAATGTATCAATCGGGTCATCGGTGGTGCCGATTAGTTCTACATTGGAATTTCTTATAATATTCTTGACCGACAGGCTACTACCTGCCAGCTTTTTATTACATAGCTCCCATACCTCCTGCATGGTGTCCTGTGATAGCGGTTTGTGGTAGTCGAAGTATCGTTTTAATTCAAGATGTGTCCAATGGTATAGTGGGTTTCCGATTGCATGCGGGAGAGTCTTTGCGTACTCGTAAAACTTCTCTTTATCAGGGGCATTTCCTGTAATGTAATCCTCCCCTACCCCATGACATCTAAGCAGCCTCCATTTATAGTGATCCCCACCAAGCCACGCCTTAGTAATGGTATTAAAACGGTAGTCGGTAGCTATCTCCTGCGGCGACACATGGCAGTGATAGTCAATTATTGGCAGATCTTTTGCATACTGGTGATACAAAAGCTTTGCGGTTTTGCTCTCTAGCAAGAAGTTTTTTCCCATAAAGTTTTTCATTTATCTTGCCCCTTTTTATCCTTATTTATCCTTTTTGTATACTTATATTATAAATCCCATAGGACGTGATGTCAAGGGAAATACAAAAATACCATAAAAATTAATATGTAGTTATCTAATCTATTGCTATGACTACTAAAGTATGTTATACTATCTTTAATATAAATTTAGTTTTTATAGGAGATAGTATGAAGATCGACCGTCTTATAGGCATTATAACCTACCTTCTACAGCACGATAAAATTACCGCTCCACAGCTTGCAAAGCGCTTTGAGGTATCACGTCGTACAATTCTGCGTGATATCGACACCCTTTCTCTTGCAGGTATCCCCATTGTAACTACCCAGGGCGGAGATGGCGGTATCTCCATTATGGATGGGTACAAGCTTGATAAAAATCTTCTCACACCTGACGAGCTCTCTAGCATTATCGCGGGTCTAAAAAGTCTTGGAAGTGTATCTAAAACAACCGAAACTGATCTGCTTATCTCTAAGCTATCCCCTAGCGCTGACAAGATGATATCCTTACAGGATCATATTATTATTGATCTTTCCTCCTACTATAAGGACAGTCTAGCAGAAAAGATAACGCTTATTAAAAAGGCAATAACCGATAGAAAGCTAGTAAGCTTTGATTACTACTATGCTAAAGGGGAGAGCTCACGTACGGTTGAGCCGTATTATATAAAGTTTCAGTGGACAAACTGGTATCTGTTTGGCTACTGCTGTGAACGAAAGGACTTTAGAACCTTTAAGCTAAACCGTCTATGGGGATTAGTAGCTTTAGAAGAAAACTTCGCGCCACGTGAAGTTCCGCCTAATCGGCCTAGCAACGATGATATCTTTTCAGAACCGCATACCGTTAAGCTTTTATTCGATAGGTCTGCTCGATTTCATCTTATTGAAACCTACGGGTTACACTGCTACACCGACACTGAAAATGGTCTGCTTTTAGAGGTAAACTATACTAATAGAGATCATATTCTGCGTTGGGTTTTGGCCTTTGGAGATTCTGTAACGGTGCTTAGCCCCGATGATTTTCGCGACGAGGTAACGGCTATTGCTTTAAAAATGGTTGATAGGTACCGATGAACATGACATACTGTTGTCGTGTTCGATGTGGTATGATTACAGTATTACATGATATGTCTTTATTTAGGTAGGTGATTTATATAATTAACTGTTATACTGACTTTGCAGGTGCACTTAATGCCGCTGGATTCTCTCTTGGCGGAAGCAATGACGAGGGGATTTTCTCGCTATCACACCAGTTTAGCGAGAATATAGAATGGCATACAGGCGACCCTGATACCGACCCATGGCAATGGCGGATGAGGATACTCACAGAAGATACGGGAATCTCCAACGCTAAGATATTCTTTCGCAAGAGCGGATATATTACAAAGGAGTGGTATCCCTGCTTTCTTGCTGTGCGCAGATCCGGCCGTACCTTTTTGGATGAATACGAAAGCGGAGAGGTTAGTCAATTTGCTAAGCGGATATATGAGTTAATCGACAAAAATGGTAGCCTTGCATTTCATGAGATAAAGCAACATGGTGGATTTGCTAAAGATGATAAGTACAGGTTTGAGCGAGCGTTAGTAGAGTTACAGATGCGGATGTATATAACTATCTGCGGAAGCGCACAAAAGAACAATCGAACAGACGGTTGGGCTTCAACGGTGTTTAGCACTACCGAGCAGTTTTTTGGAGAGGATGTCTTTAAAAAGGCTAGTGGGTACACTAGGGAGCAAGCTATAGAGCAGATAACTGCACAGGTTTACCGCCTTAACCCTAACGCAGAGTTAAGGAAGATAAAAAGATTTATCTGCGGTTAGCAATTAGAAAGGATGGTACAAGCATGAACTTTAAATTTTCAGGTATGAATATCTACAGTAAAAACCCAGCTACTACTTTTGAATACTACAAAAAGTTAGGATTTAGACCGCTTGAGGAATGTGAGCCGGATGACCAGTGGTACGGAGCTACCCTTGCATTGCAGGATGATAGCGATGAACCGGTAATCTGGATCTGGCGAGCTCAGGAGGGGGATGACACCGTTGTGCGAAACTTGTTTGTATTTGGGACAGATAATAAGCTTGACGAGGTGTACTGTCAGTTTAAAGGAAGTGGTGTTGAATGTGACCCTCCCGCTACCGCTTCATGGGGTGGCCGTGAGATGATGCTTTGCGACCCTGACGGCAACATGCTGTTATTCTTGGACTAGGAGGTTTATATGCCAGACAAAGATAACGTTATCTCATTAAGGTTAGAGCGGCAGTTTTTGTCCCGTAAAGCTAATCAGCAGGAATACCTTGCTCTCTACCGTGACACACAGCCTGGGCAGAATGTATACTGGAATGGGTTTGGTGACCCTCCGTCCATTACCTTTCGTGCGGATTTTGATGACATGGAGTTTAATCGTAAACGTCAGCATGATAGATCGCTGATTAAAGGAAGATGGCAGGGTGGCAATCTGGGTTGGATTCAGAGAGAGGATCTAGAACTGTTTGCAGGGCTTGTAATAGGTAGCGGTGCTAAAGCTTTACGCCCTACCGACGAGAAAATCCTTAATCTAATTAAGCAGGAAGGTTCTATGAACATCGCCCTTATGAAGGAGCTTACAGGTCTACTGGTCAAGGAGATTACCCCTATTTTACACCGCTTGCAGGAATCACTTTTAATATATGAGGATCAGTTTGACGGAGAGTGGGATCGTGCATGGTACCTATTTCCCGAGATGTTTCCGAATGTAGATATCCACCGATACACACGGACAGAAGCGCTAATGATTATCCTTAAGCGTTTTTCCTATCGTAACGTTTTATTTGATGTAGAGATGGCACGGTCATTCTACAAGCTACCCGCAAAGGATATTAAGCTTGCAGTTCAAAACCTAGTCAAGGACGGCACGTTAGTTTCTTATGACGACAGCTACATTCTACAGTCGGATTTAGAGGTTTTACAAAACCGTACCCATAATAAAATGCCGCCATCTGTGTTTGTTTTGCACCGCAACGATTTTCTGGTAAAGTCGAATGAACACTGGTTAAAGGAACGATACAAGCAGTCAGACTGTGATATCTTGCAGTATATATTGATTGACGGTGAATTTTCTGGCGCAGTTGTTGGCAAGTTTAAGAATGGTCCTTACATCCTAAATGATGTAGTTCTCGATCTTTCAGATACCGCTAAACAGCAACGACGTGATGAAATTATTAACGCTATCTATCAGGTTAACGACCCACAACACAGCCCGCTACAAAGATACTGTAATAAAAGGTTGTAGTTAAATCTAGGATAATTTCAAACTATAATACATTTACATAATAAGGGAGAATTTATATGAACGTAAATATTATTGAAAAGGCAAACATTATCGTTAATTCATCAGATGTTGCATATATAGGTGTTATTGACGAACATGGGTCACCATCGGTGTCTACTGTGTCAAGGATAAAGACGGATGGTATATATGAGTCTTTCTTTTCGGGTGGGATAGATAATAATAAGGCAAAAAGAATCCAAAACAATAGCAAGGTTAGTGTCTGCTACCGCAAAGACGCGGATAACGTAACCTTAGTGGGTGAGGCTGTAGTGCTAACCGATAAAGAGATCCGCCATGCCCTATGGCAGGACTGGTTTATTAATCACTTCCCAAAAGGAAAGGATGACCCTACATACTGTATAATCAAGTTTACTACAAAGAGGATATCCCTCTGGGTGGAGGGGGAGAGCCTAGAGCTCTCCATGAAGGAGCTTAACACCGTTACCTCAAGATGTGGTCTACTATGTACCGGGTGTTGCTTTAAGATCTCCCATGGGTGCGGGGGATGTGTTGAGACAAACGGTAACCCTTTTCATGGCGAGTGCCCTATCGCAAAGTGCTGTCAGGATAAGGGTTATACCCACTGCGGAGAGTGTGATAACCTTCCTACCTGTGATGGGGATGGCTGCAAGGATCTGTATGCCTACTCCTATCTTGATGAGGAGCATGGAGATAAGCCTTGTGGTGCTAGGATAAACATGCTAAAGCATTGGGCAAAGCTATAAAGCTAGATATATCTAATAAATAGGGTTACCCCGTTTACTAAAGTGATTTTATGCCGATATATGGCAATGCAAATTAAAACTATCTGCGGACAGTTTAACAAAACTAGGTGAAGGGTCTGATCCCTTTACCTAGTTTTGTTTACCGCACTAAAAATCTCCATTGCACATTGCTCTGGTGAGCATAACGAGGTATTAACCATGATATCGTACTGTTTACCCTTGTGGATATATTCCTGCCACCTAAGAATTGGAGGAAGGATATCTCCATTCTCGTCTACAGCTGGATATCCTGTAGCCTTTCTACGTCTAACTATACCCTCTATGTCACAGTCTACCCCTACGGTATAGACCTTTATCCCGTCAAGTTCAACTAAGCAGGCAGTGTAGAGATCTGTTATAGTTGCATAGTTATCATGGTGACCCACATCAGCGACCACGTTAAAACCCTGTTTTGCGTTAATTGCTATAGTCCTGTAGAGTGCAATGTACATTCCATACACCATCTCCTCCATATCGGGACGTTCACCGCCCGGACGAAGCCCTATACCTGGTAGAAACCGCGCAGGTATACTCTTCATATAGCAATCTACCCCGATATTTAGCCAGATTTGCTCCTGTTCAGCGGCTATCTCCTGCAAAGCTTTTGCTATACTTGTTTTGCCCGCGCGCGGTGCTCCATTTAAAAGCACTACTTTTCCTATTTGCTTTATATCAAGCATTAGTACCACACCCCATCTCAATATTTATAATCTATGATAACTACTAATATAGATACAACAAAAGGGTAGGAAAACGTCTGTTTTTCAACCTTCGTTTTAAACTACCCTTTTGTCTTTATCTATCTACCTTTTAAGGTAAATTTAGTTTAATACTAGTCAGCAAGCTTTACAAGTGCCGCATACTTATCTGCCGCATTCTTTTCAGCTCTAGTGAATAGTTCCTCTGCTCTTTCAGGATTAGCACGATATAGGGAGTTATATCTAACTTCGCTCATGATGAAGTCTTTATAGCTACCTGTTGGAGCTTTTGAGTCTAACTGGAATGGATTCTTTCCTTCAAGAGTTAGACGTGGGTCAAAGCGGAAGTTATGCCAGTAACCAGCCTCAACTGCACGTTTTTCAACAGTTTGAGCAAGTCCCATACCACCCTTGATACCATGGTTAATACAAGGAGCATAACCAATTACTAGTGAAGGACCGTGATAGCTTTCAGCCTCAACAATCGCCTTAATACATTGATTATAGTCGTAACCCTGTGAAATTTGAGCTACATATACATATCCGTAACTCATAGCGATAGCTGCAAGGTCTTTCTTCTTAACATCCTTACCAGCCGCCGCAAACTGTGCGATAGCACCAGTTGGAGTTGATTTAGAGGACTGTCCGCCTGTGTTAGAGTAAACTTCTGTATCGAATACAAAGATGTTTACATCTTCACCAGAAGCGATAACATGGTCAAGACCACCAAATCCGATGTCGTAAGCCCAACCATCACCACCAAAGATCCAGATAGATTTCTTAGCTAGGAAGTCCTTATCAGCAAGGATTTCTTTAGCCGATTCACATCCGCAAGCTTCAAGCGCAGTAACAAGCTTTTCTGTAGCCGCTTTGTTTGCAGCACCGTCATTGTAGGTTGCAAAATACTCAGCTACGATAGGTTCCATAGTAGCGTTACCCTCTGCAATAGCCTTAACCTTAGCAGATAGTCTTTCACGGATAGCCGCTTGAGCAAGATACATACCATAACCATATTCAGCGTTATCTTCAAACAGTGAGTTAGCCCACGCAGGACCAAAACCAACTTTGTTAACGGTATATGGTGTAGCAGGAGCAGAACCACCCCAGATTGAAGAACATCCTGTTGCGTTAGCGATATACATTCTATCACCGAATAACTGAGTGATTAGCTTAGCATATGGAGTTTCACCACATCCTGCACAAGCACCAGAGAATTCGAGTAGAGGTTGTTTAAACTGGCTACCCTTAACGGTAGTTTCTTTAAACTTATCAGCAACTTCTTTCTTAGGAGCAAGGGAAGTACCGTAATTAAATACGTCCTGTTGCGATAACTGATCTACTAAAGGCTTCATAACAAGCGCCTTTTCGCCCTTCTTACCAGGACAAACGTTAGCACATGATCCACATCCTGTACAGTCAAGAGCGGAAACAACCATAGCAAATTTGTATCCAGCTAAACCAGTCATAGGGATAGTCTTAGTACCCTCAGGTGCATTAGCCGCTTCTTCTTCTGTCATAACAACTGGGCGGATTACGCTATGAGGACATACGTAAGAACAGAAGTTACATTGGATACAGTTTTCAGTAACCCAGCAAGGGATATCAACAGCGATACCACGTTTTTCGTAAGCCGAAGAACCTTGTGGGAAGGTACCGTCAGGATTAGTCATAAATGTAGAAACAGGTAGCTTATCACCCTGTTGCGCATTTACAGGAATTAGTATATCATTGATAAAGTCAACAAGCTCAGGACGATCGCCTGTAGCCTTTGCATATAGCTCGGTATCAGGAGCATCAGCCCAGCTTGCAGGTACTTCTACCTTAGTTACAGCCGCACCTCTATCGATAGCATCGTGATTCATCTTAACGATAGCCTCACCCTTCTTACCGTAAGAAGCAGTAGCCGCATCCTTCATATACTGTGCCGCTTGATCCGCAGGGATTATATCTGCAAGTTTAAAGAATGAAGATTGTAGAATTGTGTTAATTCTACCGCCAAGACCGATTTCACGAGCGATAGCAACACCGTCGATTACGTAGAACTTAATATCGTTTTGTGCGATATAACGTTTTACCTGACCTGGTAGGTTTTCTTCGATCTGCTTAGCATCCCATCCACAGTTTAGTAGGAATGTACCACCCTTTTTAAGGTCAGAAACCATATCGTACTTATTGATGTATGAAGGGTTATGACATGCAACAAAGTCTGCTTTGTTGATTAGGTAGGTAGACTTAATCTTAGAGTTACCAAAGCGCAGGTGAGATACAGTGATACCACCTGATTTTTTGGAGTCATAAGCAAAGTATGCCTGTGCATTCATGTCGGTGTGGTCACCGATAATCTTAATTGAGTTTTTGTTAGCTCCAACAGTACCGTCAGCACCAAGTCCCCAGAATTTACAGCTCTTAATATCAGCAGGGGTAGTATCTGGATTTTCAGTTACTTCAAGTGACAGATAGGTTACGTCATCGGTAATACCTACTGTAAATCTAGTTTTTTCTGTGTTCTTATAAACAGCAATGATCTGAGCCGGAGTAGTATCCTTAGATCCTAAACCGTAACGTCCTGTAAATATAGGAGTCTGATCAAATGCAGTACCCTTAAGTGCCGCAACAACATCAAGATATAGAGGTTCACCTAAAGAACCAGGTTCTTTAGTTCTGTCTAATACTGTGATCTGTGTAGCAGAGGTAGGGATAGCTTCAACTAGCTTGTCTGCAACGAAAGGTCTGTATAATCTTACCTTAACAAGACCGTATTTACCGCCGTTTGCGTTTAGGTAGTCGATTGTTTCTTCAATAGTATCACAAACAGAACCCATTGCTACAACTACGTGGGTAGCATTTGGATCGCCGTAATAGTTAAATAGTTTATAGTTAGTACCAATCTTAGCATTAACTTTATCCATATACTCTTGGGTAAGAGCAGGAACTTCATCATAGAATTTGTTACACGCTTCTCTTGCTTGGAAGAATATATCAGGGTTTTGTGCAGTACCACGTAGTACTGGATGTTCTGGATTTAATGCTCTTTTTCTAAATGCCGCAATAGCCTCTAGATCTGCAAGCTCAGCAAGGTCCTTGTCATCCCATACTTCAATCTTTTGAAGCTCATGAGAGGTTCTAAAACCGTCAAAGAAATGTAGGAATGGAACTCTGCCCTTAATTGCAGTAAGATGAGCTACTGCACCTAGATCCATAACTTCTTGAGGATTAGTAGAAGCTAGCATTGCAAAACCGGTTTGACGACAAGCATATATGTCAGAATGATCACCAAATATTGATAATGCATGTGATGCAACCGCACGAGCAGATACATTTATTACGCAAGGAAGTAGTTCCCCAGCGATCTTATACATGTTTGGAATCATCAAAAGTAATCCCTGTGAAGCTGTGTAGGTAGTAGTAAGTGCCCCAGCAGCTAATGAACCGTGAACGGTACCAGCAGCACCTGCTTCAGATTGCATCTCTACAACCCTTACCTGCTGTCCGAAGATATTTTTCTTTCCTTCAGAAGACCACTTATCAGTAGCTTCTGCCATGTTTGATGATGGGGTAATAGGATATATTGCAGCTACGTCTGTATAACCATACGAAACGTGAGCGGCAGCGGTATTACCATCCATGGTTTTCATTTTTCTTGCCATTTAATACTTCCTCCTAATAATAAAATACTCGACTAGAGCGAGCTCAATTAGAGCTAGCCCAACTAGAGCTCGCTCAACTAGAGCTAACCCGACCTGAGCTAGAAATAATATATAGCACCTTACGCTACCCCATTTTTTGATTAATTATCTTACTTATTCAAAGCATTATCTCAAAAAAACAGGATAGAATAATAGTTATATTATTAACACTACTATTCTACCACTTTTTACGCTAAATGTAAAGAGGTATTTTAATACTTTTACTATTCTATTGAAAATTATTTGTAAATTCTTTGTAACAACTAATCTTTTACCTTTTAAACATTGACTTTTTAATAAATAAAAGTTACTATATATTTGGAGATATTTTACACATTATCTAGAAAACAAGGAGAAAAGGATAATATGAGCAACTACTATAACCAATCTATCGATACCGTGTTAAAAACGCTAGGTAGTAACAATGAGGGGCTTTCTGACAGTGCAGTTAAAGAGTCAAGAGAAAAACACGGTGAGAATGCGCTTACCGGACAGAAAAAGAAGGGTTTTCTTGTCGTGTTTTTAGAGCAGTTTAAGGATCTTTTGGTAATAATCCTGATAATTGCTGCGGTAATCTCTATGCTGTCGGGTAATCATGAAAGTACCATTGTAATCTTTGCGGTTATTACCATTAACGCTATACTAGGCACAGTACAACACTTTAAGGCAGAAAAATCTTTAGACAGTTTAAAACAGCTCTCCTCCCCTAATGCTACCGTTATCCGTAACGGAGTAAAGCAGACGATAACGTCTAAGGATGTGGTAGTTGGGGATATCGTGCTACTTGAGGCGGGAGATTTAATTGCGGCTGACGGACGTCTAATCGACTGTCACTCTTTACAGGTAGATGAAAGCATGTTAACAGGTGAATCGGTTAATGCCAGCAAGTCCATCAATACCATCCCTACTGCGGATGTAGCACTTGGCGATCGGGTTAACATGGTATTTTCAGGCTCACTGGTTACCTACGGTAGGGGTAGCCTTGTTGTTACTGCGGTAGGGATGTCCACCGAGATTGGTAAAATCGCTACCCTTATGAATGAAACTGCCGAGAAGAAAACTCCGTTACAGGTAAGCCTTGATAACTTTAGTAAGAAGTTAGCTATTGGGATTATCATTATCTGTATTGTAGTCTTTGCGCTAGGGGTGTACCGTGCTATGCCTGTGCTTGACTCGCTAATGTTTGCTGTGGCGCTAGCGGTTGCGGCTATCCCGGAAGCACTTAGCTCGATTGTAACCATTGTGCTTGCTATGGGCACGCAGAAGATGGTGAGGGAGAATGCAATTATAAAGGAGCTTAAGGCGGTAGAAAGTCTTGGTTGTATCTCGGTAATCTGTTCGGATAAAACCGGTACACTTACGCAGAATAGAATGACGGTGCAGGGTATCTATGCCGATAATCTTATGTTGCATGAGAATCAGCTTAATCTAGCTAACCCTGTCCATAAGCTTTTATCAACCATTGCGGTTGTTACAAACGACTCCACCATTACAGACGGTAAGGCTATTGGCGACCCAACTGAATTTGCTATGGTTGCATGGGCGCATAGCCATAACATAGATGACCAAGGTCTACGTAGTGGATACCCACGGGTAGGCGAAATCCCATTTGACTCCGACCGAAAGCTGATGAGCACCGTACATGTTATTGACGGTAGGCGCGTTCTCTACACAAAAGGTGCACTAGACGTTCTACTGGATAGAACCACCCACCTACTTACCGAGGCAGGACTTAAAGATATAACCCATGAGGACAAGCTACAGATAGAGGACGTTAACCTACAGATGTCACAACACGGTCTGCGTGTACTTGCGTTTGGGTATCGAGAGCTACCGCATGATAGCGACATTATCCTTGAGGATGAGCAGGACTATACCTTTGTTGGTTTAATCTCTATGATTGACCCACCTCGTGAGGAATCGATGGCGGCGGTTAGAAGTGCCGCTAGTGCGGGGATTAAAACGGTTATGATTACAGGAGATCACAAGATTACCGCTACCGCTATTGCAAAACAGATTGGTATCTTTAAAAGCGGAGATACCGCCCTTACAGGATTAGAGCTACAAGCCTTAACCGACAACGAGTTAATGGAGAATATCGAGCGGATCTCGGTATACGCTAGGGTTTCCCCCGAGCATAAGATCCGTATTGTGGACGCTTGGCAGAAGAAGGGGTGTATTGTATCGATGACAGGTGACGGGGTGAATGACGCTCCTGCATTAAAAAAGGCGGATATTGGTATTGCTATGGGGATTACAGGTACTGCGGTTTCTAAGGACGCCGCTTCTATGATCCTTACCGACGATAACTTTGCCACAATTGTAAAGGCTATCGAGAATGGTAGACGGGTATACTCAAATATAAAAAATGCCATTAACTTTCTGCTTTCAGGCAATACTGCCGGGATTATCGGAGTTTTATACACCTCACTACTAGGGCTTCCAGTACCGTTTGCACCTGTTCATCTACTATTTATCAATCTGTTGACCGACAGCCTACCCGCTATCGCAATTGGGGTTGAGGGTGGAGCGGACAACCTGTTAAGAGAAAAACCTCGTTCACCAAAGGAAGGGATACTCACCCGCTCACTGCTAACTACCATTATTCTACAAGGTATACTAATCGGGGCTTTTACCCTTTTCGCATACTATATCGGGCTTACCCAAAGTCCTGCCATAGCCTCTACTATGGCATTTGCCACCCTTACCCTATCGCGGTTATTTCATGGATTTAACTGTCGTGGAAAATCCTCTATCTTTAAGCTTGGTCTGTTTACCAACAAATACAGTATTCTCGCCTTTCTAGGCGGGGTAGTACTGTTAGGTTTAGTGCTGTTTATACCTGCTCTACAACATCTATTTGAGGTAGATCCTTTATCGGTTAACCAGATATGGTGGATAGTAGGTTTAAGCTTTGCCCCTACTTTTATTATCCAGGTATACAAGGTTTTTCGTGATCTAACCGCTAAGTCCAAGAGAGTGTAATATTAGTTTCAACAAAGTATAGCGGGATATATATTTTGCTTTCATATATGACTAGAATTATAACAAATGTAGGGCTTGCTTTAACCGCAAACCCTACATTTGTTATATATCTAGCTTAAAACTAGTTTACATTAGCGATAAACGCATCGTGTATTACGTTACATGCACGTTTTGCAAGCGCTTTCTCTACAAGCACAGATATCTTTATCTCACTAGTGGAGATCATCTGGATGTTTATATTGCCATCATACAGCGCTTCAAACATCTTTGACGCAACCCCTGGGTTAGACTGCATACCCGCACCAACTATCGATACCTTTGCTACATTGTCGTCGACCTCTATAGCTTCTGCACCAAACTCCTCTTTGCGGTCCTCAATCAAAGCTACCGCCGCATCCTTGTCCGACAGAGGAACAGTAAAGCTAATGTCCTTTGTGTTATTACGACCGATAGACTGTAGTATTATGTCAACGTTAATGTTCTTTTGTGATAAGGCAGAGAACAGCTTAAACGCAGTACCAGGTTTATCAGGTAGCCCTATTACTGCAATTCTTGCTACTTCTTCATCCTTTGCAACACCCTTTATTAGCATCTTTTCCATTTTGACTACCTCCTTAACCTTCGTACCAGGTTTATTCTCTAAACTTGAAACTACCTCTAAATCAACATTATATTTCTTTGCAAGCTCCACCGAGCGGTTATGTAAAACGTTAGCACCAAGGGAGGCAAGCTCTAGCATTTCATCGTAGGTTATCTCATCCAGCTTAACTGCGTTCTTAACATATCTAGGGTCAGCGGTATAGACACCATCTACATCGGTATAGATCTGACATAGGCTAGCCCTTAGCTCTGCCGCTAGCGCTACTGCGCTAGTATCTGAGCCACCTCTGCCTAGCGTTGTAATATCATCATAACGGTTAAGACCTTGAAAGCCTGCTACAATTACGATATTTCGCTTATCAAGCTCGGATTTTAGACGTTCGCTGTCAATCTTTCTAATCCTTGAATTACCATGGTTAGAGTTTGTTAAAAACCCTGCCTGCCATCCTGTTAGCGATACTACAGGATACCCTAGCTTTTCAATCGCCATCGCTAAAAGCGAGCTTGAGATCTGTTCACCGCTCGATAAAAGCATATCCATCTCACGCTTTGAAGGGGATTCGTTAATCTCCTTAGCCTTTTCGATTAGATCATCGGTAGTATCCCCCTGTGCTGATACAACTACCACCACATTATTTCCCGCCTTATAGCAGTTTGTAATAATTGATGCTACATTAAAGATTCTTTGTGCGTTTGCAACGGAAGTTCCGCCAAACTTTTGCACTACTATTCCCATAACGACCTCCTATATTTAATGTCAAATCTCTGCATAGAGATAGTACACCGTTAACCTAGCACACTATTCCTACACAAAAATCAATTACATAATTTACAAATATCCCTAAAATACCACCCTTGTGCCTTGGTTGTCAATCGACAGCTCTTTAATCTGCCATGCCGTTAACCCTAACTCATCAAGATAGCTACGCATGTTTGTAGCAAAGTTAAAGTCATTCCCACCTACAATAGCCATAATTGTAGGCCCTGCACCACTTATATAGGTACCATACGCACCTAACTCATAGGCTTTATCAAAGATATCCTGCGAATGGTTAATCAGCTTCATCCTAAAAGGTTGATGTAGGCAGTCGTTTACTGCAATTTTAATATTGTCATACTTGCCCTGTAGCAGTGAAGCGGAGAATAAAGCCGCCCTAGATAGGTTAAACCGTGCATCCATATGCGAAACCTGCTCAGGTAGGCATGCTCTGGCTTGTGAGGTTTTAAGCTCAAAATCAGGGATTATAGCGATGAACTTTAGCTGTCTAAAGATCTCCTGTTTAACCCAGTACACCCTATCCCCCTCAAATACCGCCGTTACGATACCGCCTAACAAGGCGGGGGTGGTGTTATCGGGGTGACCTTCTATCTTTGTGGCTATATCCACCAGTTCATCGGTGTTAAATGGAGTTCCCAGTAGTAGATTAGCTCCGTAAACCCCCGCAATAATACATGCGGAGCTACTTCCTAGCCCTCTGGTCATGGGGATGTTATTCTCTTGGATAATCCTAAGCCCGTCTAGCTTTTTTCCGCACAGATCAAAGATATGCTTTGCGGAGGCATAGATAAGGTTATCCTTATCGGTTGGCACTACTGTATCATCACAGGAGGAGATCTCCACCCTATCGCACAGCGCTATTGACACGTAGTTGTATAGATTTATTGCAAGCCCTAAGCTATCAAATCCAGCCCCTAGATTTGCGCTTGTTGCGGGTATTTGTATCTTTATCATAATAAGCTACCTATCTTTATTAACTGCATAACAAACACTTTCTACCATCGATTAGCATTTGATTACCAATTAATAATAACGTTATTAGTTTTACCTTGGTCTAGCTTTCCATTACCTTTATCACCGCTAGGATTTTAATCTGGTTTGACTCACATATCCCCATAAACCGCTCTAGCTCATAACGGCTTACCTCGTCGGTAACTATTGCCGCTTCATCTTTAGGCTTATTTGAGCGTTCTAGTACAGTATATGCGGTAAAGTTTGAACCTGCTAAATCCATAAAGGTAGGGATATCACCCACAACCCTTATATAAAATGCGGATTTTTGAGTTTTATAGTCGGCAACGATATTGCTGTCACAATCCTCCCAGTGAAGCGATTTGCTTGTATTCTTCGCCTTTGACGCTTCGATAACGTCCGCTACCACAGCGCTAGCGGTAGGAAGCTTACCCGCTCCCTTTCCGTAAAACACTACATCCCCTGTAGCATTGCCCTTTATCATGACTCCGTTAAATACATCATCGATACCGCTTAGCTGGCTCTCAAATGGCACTATCGTAGGCTCTACGCTTACATATAGCATCCCATTATCCAATTTTTTAGCGTTTCCGATAAGCTTTATCGCTCCGCCAAAATCCTTTGCATAGGCTAGATCGAAGAGCGTTATCTCGTCAATCCCTTTAGCTGTAACATAGTCAGGGTAGACATGCCTTCCAAACGCAAGTGAGGCTAGGATACAGATCTTCCTGCATGCGTCATGCCCCTTAACGTCCGCAGTAGGATCGCTCTCTGCATATCCTAGATCCTGCGCTAGCTTTAGCGCTGTCTGAAAATCCATCTTCTCCTTAACCATCTTGGTTAGGATAAAGTTTGTAGTTCCGTTTAATATCCCCGAAATCTCGTCGATATCATTTGCCGCCAGGCAGTGGTGCATTGGGCGTATTATCGGAATCCCCCCGCCTACGCTTGCCTCAAAGAAAAAGTTTACGTTATTCTGCTTTGCAAGTGCTAACAGCAGCGCACCTTTTTCGGCAACCAACTCTTTATTAGAGGTAACAACGCTCTTTTTTGCCTCTAAACATTCGGTGACAAAGGAAAATGCGGGATTTACCCCACCCATCGCCTCTACCACAATAGATATCTCATCATCGTTTATTATATCATTAAAGTCCTTTGTAAACTTATCTGCGTATTCAAGCTCGCTAAAATCTCTAAGATCCAGTATCCGTTTAACCTGTATAGGCTGTCCCGCCTTCTTCTCGATACCCTTACTATTAGTGTCAATAACCTGAACAACACCCGACCCTACAACACCATGACCCAGTACTGCTATATTAATCACCCTGATATCCTCCCTTTCTAATCTATTACAAGCTTCCTTCACCTATCCCACTCTATCTATATAGCCTTAGCCGATACAACCCCGTACACCTCTCTAAGCGCTACAAGTATATCCTCTACAGAAGCACTACAAGCGCCGGTTCGTATTACAATTGTTGCCACAGCTACAGTATCAACCGGAATATTTTGATTGACCGTTAACACATTTGCCTCATACTTATATAATTTACTAAGCACTGCCGATAGCACCCCCGGCTCGTCGTTTAACCTGCAATACAGGGTTGTAACGGTGCTTTTATCGGTTTCATCATAATAGCTGACACAGTCTTTATACTTATAGAATGCACTTCGTGATAGTTCTGCTAATTTACAAGCATTACTTAGATTATTTGCAATGTCCTTAGATAGGAGCTTTTTTGCATAAAGCACCTTCTTAAAGACCTCGGGGAGCACCGATTCTTCTACCAATACAAGTTTATTTCCTTTTTCCATCCTTCTAAGTCCACCACCTAAACACAATTGTATTTTCACTATGTACAATATAATAACACCTTTGGATAAATAACTCAACATCTAAATTCAACTATATTCTAACGTATTCAGTTCTTTTAAGCGATTGTTACGCTTTACCCATTAATTATATCATATTTCCTTTGATTTTTAAAGCATATTTACATTAAATTCGTGTTTTTATATAATATCACTAAATATCCCTATTTTTGGCCTAGATATTATACAAAATTAAAATTATTATCAAAAAATCATCGTTATGCATAACATAATACAAACCTGTATTTTATCTGAAAAGAAATGGGGCGTTTATCTATGCATAACAACTACATAATAACAGGCAAGAATAAACTATCAGGATCAATTGACGTGCAGGGGGCTAAAAATAGCTCTTTGCCTATCCTTGCGGCATGCTTAATTGGTGATGGTGAGATTACTTTAAAGAACTGTCCTAACCTTAGTGATACCAAGGAAGCGGTAAACATACTAACCCATATTGGTTGCACGGTGACACAACAGGGGACTACCCTTATAATTAAAAATGACGATTCGGAAAATCATTGGATTCCTGAACAGCTAATGGGGGCTATGCGTTCGTCAATAATCTTCTTAGGAGCACTTATCTCCCGATTTAACAAGGCTTCGCTTTGTCTGCCCGGCGGTTGTGACCTAGGACCTCGTCCTATTGACCTTCATCTAAAGGCGTTTAGTGAGCTTGGTATTAATATTGAACAACAGGACGGTAACATTGAGTGTAACTGCCCTTTGCCGATACATGGTAAGATGTTACACCTTGCTTTTCCTAGTGTTGGCGCTACCGAAAATATTATCCTTGCAACGGTTGTGAGTAATGGTACTACCGTTATTCAAAATGCGGCTAGTGAACCCGAGATTGTCGATTTAGCGGTATTCCTAAACAAGCGAGGAGCTAAGATCTCTGGTATGGGTACTTCGGAGATTGTCATTGAGGGGGTAACCTCCCTGCATGGATGTGAGCATACCATCTGTTCTGACCGCATTGTAGCCGCAACCTATATGGGTGCCGCCGCGATTACAGGTGGTGAGCTACTTCTAAATAACGTCTCTATAGGTGATCTGGGTAGCGTCATCTCGGTATTTGAGCAGTGTGGATGTTTAATAAAGCCTAGCAAAGACAGCATATGGATTAAAGCACCCGAAAAGATAAAATCTGTTCATAAAATTATAACCCTGCCCCACCCCGGTTTCCCAACCGATGCGCAGGCAATTGTGATGGCGCTAGTTTCAATTGCCGACAAGACCAGTATCTTTGAGGAGAATATCTTCGACAACCGATACAAGCATGTCCCAATGCTTAACAGAATGGGTGCTAACATCGACATTTTGGGTAAGATTGCGGTTGTTAGAGGTGTACCCAGCCTATATGGATCTAAGGTGGAATGTACCGATCTGCGGGGCGGAGCGGCGCTTGTACTTGCGGGACTTTCCGCATTTGGACGTACTACCATAAGCAAGGTTTCCCACATTGAGCGTGGTTATGACGACCTACCAGGGATTCTACGGTCGGTTGGAGCTGATATTGTTGCAGAATAACTGCTTTTATCCCCCACTTGTGTTATATGATATTAGGTAAACATGTTATACGCTTTTTGGGGTTGCATTAATACTCTAGTCAAATGCTTTTGCGTTTCTTTTGCTACTAGCTGTAAATCCAGCTAAAAACTAGCGACAATAAAGCACGCTAATAATATAAAGCATTTTGTTATCGATTAATAACCACAATTTTAGATAAACCATTGACACTTACATCTTATAGTGATATACTAATACTGACGTACAACAAAACACTATACAAAAACCGCACAAATCCAAAACTATTGGATTTGCACGGTTTTTATGGTGTTTTTATCTGTGTCTTAATATAATTAATCCGTCAATATTTGTTTATACATGCCCGCATATGTGTGCATATATAAACATAATATTTGATTGTCCGATTAATATTACAAAAAACATGGGGGAATTGATTGCTTGGTAGTTTATATACGCTACCGCTTTCAGGATAAAATTTATGAAAAGCTTACGGATACTGGATAACCTATATGATGGATATATTAGTGATAACAACCAACGCAAAAATCTAAACCTTGTAATCCTTGCCGCGGCAATTGGAACGATATTCTTCTCCCAAAGCACAGGGGCGGCTACAACCGGGCTTGCTTCCGCCTTTGGTGCTAACGACTTTGTATTTGGGCTTATGTGGGCGTTACCGGTCTTTGCTAGCCTTGCACAGCTATATGCCTCCTATCTTATAGAGAAAACAGGGAAAAACCGAAAGATATTCCTTATCTTTGGTATTATTCAACGTGGAATCTGGTTAATTGTAGCGCTTCTGCCCTACCTTGTTCCGGAGGTACTGGCACACACCCGAATTTGGTTTATGGTGGTAATCCTAACCCTGTCCTCCATCGCCGCTACCTTTGTTAATGCGGGATTCTATTCCTTCTTTGCGGACATGGTACCTATGGGGATTCGTGGGCGGTACATCTCCTTTCGCTCTCGTATCTGCACTATATTTTCCATGATATCCGGACTTGCCGCCGCTTGGGTGCTAGACAGTATCCCTGGGTTTCCCGGTTATACACTGGTTTTTGCAGTAGCGAGCGTTTTTGGGGTTTTAGACATTGTAGTGTTTTTCTGGGTAGATACCCCACCAATAAAGCAAAACAGCAGTAACTCATCGGTTATTGCTGGGTTAAAGTTAATGTATAGCGACAAAAAGGTATTAAACTACATACTGTTTTGGAGTATCTGGTCCTTTGCCATTAACCTTTCTTCTCCGTTTTTTACTAAATACACTATTGAGGTACAGGGTTTATCCTTTACCCAGATTATAATCTTTGGGCAGATTGCTTGTAACGTTGTAACGATTCTCGCTCTGCCGTTATGGGGCAGAGCGCTTGATCGGTACGGTAGCAAGCCTGTCCTCTTCTTTAGCTGTACTGTAACGGCGATATTAATACTGGTATGGTTTCCCGCTGATAAGGGATCTGTACTTCCACTCTTTATCTTTAATGCATTAGGCGGACTAGTATGGTGTGCGGGGGATATTGCCTCGCAGAACATGCTACTATCGCACACCCCCGAGACGGGGCGAAGCATGGTTACCTCTATATATTTTGTAACCAATGCCATCGGTTCAGCGATAGCATTCACCTTAGGCGGCGCATTCCTTGAGCTCACAAAACCGTTCTTTTCACAAGCAAACCTCTCCCTCTTTGGCTGGCCTATCGATCACTACAAGTCGCTGTTTGCTCTATCAATAATAGCACGTCTACTACCTATAATCTTTGTCCTTCCAAAGGTTTGGAGCGAGAAGGAATTTGATAACAACACAGTTTTGATTGCATTTATAAGCAGTATTAAGACATTTTTTATGAGGTTATATTATCGAATTATAAAGAGGTAGTTAATCTTAAAACATCAAAGCACTAACCATATTACAAGAACCAATCTATCGGTTCACTTTGTAAGAGGTTAGTGCTTTTGTTATATCTAGTTATACCCTACGCTACTACAAGCGTAATTTCTTCATCGGCGGTTAACGTCAGCTCTTTTACGGTATTGTCGATATTATCGATAAATGCGTTAGCTATTCTATCTTCAACCTCTTTGCGGATGGTTTTTCTGATATCTCTAGCGTTGTATTTACCACCATGGGATAGTTTTGCTATTACATCAAGTGCTTTTTCGTCATAGGAGAAGGTTATATGCTTTTCCTGTAGCGGTTCTTTTAGCTCATCAAGAAGTAATGCGGCTATCTTCTTAATATCGTCATTCTCTAGCTTGTTGAATACCACGATCTCGTCAACTCTACCTAAAAATTCTGGCCTTAGGAACTCACTAAGCGCTTTTTGGGTCTTTTCCTTGTTCATCTGTGAGGTGGATTTGTTAAACCCTACCCCTGTACCCTTTTCAGATGACCCTGCATTAGAGGTCATAACGATAACGGTATTCTCAAAGTTTACATGACGGCCGTGTGAATCGGTAATCTTACCTTCGTCTAGTATCTGTAGAAGGATGTTCATAACATCCGGATGTGCCTTTTCTATCTCATCAAACAGTATTACTGAGTATGGGCGGCGACGAACCTTCTCGGTAAGCTGTCCTGCGTCATCGTATCCAACATATCCCGGAGGAGATCCCACTAGCTTTGATACCGAATGCTTTTCCATATACTCTGACATATCAAGGCGGATAAGCGGCTCAACCGAATCGAACAGGGTGTTTGATAAAACCTTTACAAGCTCGGTCTTACCTACCCCTGTAGGCCCTACAAAGATAAACGAGGAAGGTCTGCGGTTTTTAGATAGACTTAGTCTGTTTCGTTTTATAGCCGAAACCACCGCTTCAACCGCTTCATCTTGACCAATGATGCGTTCTTTTAGCTGTTTACCTAAAAGCCCAATCTTTCTAAGTTCAGTCTGTTCAATCTTTGCAGACGGTATCCCTGTGTACAGCTCGATAACCTTTGCTAGATCCTCAACAGAAACCTCAACCTTAATAACCTCTGGCTCTAACTCCTTTAGGCGGCTGCTTGTCTTTAGGATATCGGATTTTACAAGTGTTATCTTTTCATAGTCAATCTCGGTTTCTTCTTCTAACTGCTTTTGACTATCATACAGTTCCTTTAAGCCTTTGTTTAGCTTCTCATATTCGGTTAAGATCTTGCTCTTTAACGAACAGCATGAGCAGGCTTCATCCAATAGGTCGATAGCTTTATCAGGCAGATATCGGTCGGTAATATACCGTTCTGACCAGACAACCGCTAGGTTAATAATCTCCTCCGATACCTTTACCTTATGAAACTCCTCATAATAATGGCTAACACCCTTTAGCACCGATATCGCATCGGCAATAGATGGTTCATTTATGGTTACAGGTTGGAAACGACGCTCTAACGCCGCATCCTTCTCGATATGCTTACGGTACTCCGCAAAGGTGGTAGCACCTATAACCTGCACCTCACCTCGCGAAAGTGCTGGCTTTAGTATGTTTGCCGCACTGGTAGAACCCTCGGAATCCCCTGTTCCAACAAGGGTATGCACCTCATCGATAAACAGGATAATGTTTCCTTGAGATTTTACCTCTTCGATTAAACCTTTAACACGGCTTTCAAACTGCCCACGGAAGTGTGTGCCCGCTACTAACGAGGTAAGGTCAAGCAGATATAACTGTTTATCTAATAATCTAAACGGCACATTTCCTGATACTATCCTCTGTGCAATCCCTTCAGCTATAGCGGTCTTACCAACACCCGGTTCACCGATTAAGCATGGGTTATTCTTCGTCCTACGGCTTAGAATCTGGGTTACACGGTAGATCTCGTTATCTCTACCGATAATGGTATCAAGCTCGTTGTTTGCGGCACGTTCTGTAAGGTTTGTGCAGTAGTTTGACAAAAACTTAAGTTTATCGTTTTTATCCTTCTTAGCCTTTTTACCCGTCTTGCTTTGAGAGGCTGTATCCTCTCTTTTCTGGCCATCAGAAATCACAGGCTTATCCTCACCTTTAGCTGTTGCCTTAGAATCACCGTTACCAAGTGTACCAAACAGCTTCTTCATAAAGCCGGGAAGTGCTTGCGAAGTTCCGCCTACCATATCATCATCTAGCTCAGATAAGCCCGCTCCATCAAACAGCTCGCTCATATCGGTGATACTATCCATCGTTTCCATCATCTCATCTATGTCTGATTCCTCAAGCCCGTTCTGCTTTAGCAGATCGTCTAACCCAGGAATGTTTTCCTCTCTAGCGCACATAAGGCAAAGTCCCTCATTTACAGGTTTTCCATCCTTATCAAGCCTAGTTGTAAAAACTGATGCAACTCTTTTTTTGCACTTTGAACAAAGCATTAAATATTTTCTCCTTATTAATCACAGATAAGCTGTGTATTATTATTCCTGAGGCTTTACACCATACATATCCAGATAGCTTTCCATCCTTGCTTTCATCTCGTCATCTATATATACTTTACCATCTACCTCAACATTATGTAAAAGCTCAATTATTTCCCTTACGGTTATTATAGGATAAACCTTTATCCCGTAATCATCATATACCTCTTGGACGGTAGTTTTTTCTCCTAAACCCCGCTCCATCCTGTCTACAGAGATTACAATCCCTACAGTAGACACCTTTGCCGCACCATTTAAGATAGGAAGGCTCTCTCTAATTGCCGTACCCGCTGTAATAACGTCCTCAATTATAATAACCCTATCACCGTCACAAAGTTTGTGACCTACTATAGATCCGCCCTCACCATGGTCTTTTTCTTCTTTACGGTTAAAGCAGTAGTTTTTATTTATGTTATATTTATTGTATAGCGCAGCTGACGCCGCAACTGCTAACGGTATACCTTTATAGGCAGGGCCAAACATAACATCAAAGTTATCCCCCAAATTTTCCTGTATACAGTTTGCGTAAAATTCACCTAGCTTTGCAATCTGCTCGCCTGTTTTGTAGTTTCCGGTATTTACAAAGTAAGGTGTCTTTCTTCCGCTTTTTGCGGTAAAATCACCGAAAATTAGAACCCCCGACCTTACCATAAACTCTGCAAATGCCTTTTTATAGTTTTCCATAATAAATCTCCATCCTTTACATTTCTATCGCATAAACCTATTATAGCATAATTACTATTAAAATAAAAGTAACTTTTAATGAACTTTTTATAATTATAGGTCACCTTTATACTAATTCATCCACATGCTTTTTGCTTTTTACCTATAATTATCTATAGATTAGTATATCTTGTTTACTATCTTTTGAATTACCGGCAATATCTGATTGACCGGAACAGAAAAGTTATCTATCCCCATACTAATGCAGGCAATCAGCGCGGGTAGCTCGCTCGCCGCTTCACCACAGACAGAACAGTCGATACCCCATTTACTTGCATTCTCAAGGGTCATCTTGACTAACCTCATGACTGCTGTATGGTAAAAGCTCATAGTTTCCCTCTTTGCCATACCATAGCTACCGAGTCTATCTACCGCAAGGGTATACTGGGTTAGATCATTTGTACCTATACTAAAGAAATCGCAGTGCTGTGCTAAGATATCTGAGATAAGCGCCGCCGCAGGAGTTTCAATCATCACCCCTACTTTAGTGGTATCCTTATATGCAATCTGCTCTGACGACAGCTCCGCCTTTACCTGACCTATCAGAGCCTTTACTGCAATTAACTCATCAATTGTGGATATCATTGGAATTAATATAGACAGGTTACCGTAGACCGACGCACGATAAAGTGCTCTTAGCTGAACCTTAAATATCTTAGGGTGCTCCAGACCAAACCGAACTCCACGTAACCCCAACGCAGGGTTTTCCTCATGCTCGCCCTTCCAGTATCCTAACGACTTATCTCCTCCAACGTCAAGTGTGCGGATTACTACACGGTTGTTGCCCATACCCTTTAATGTTTGAGAATATATTGTATACTGGTACTCCTCGGTTGGGAAATCCTTTGATCCCATATAGATAAACTCTGTCCTAAATAACCCTATCCCGACCTTTTCTTTAAGCTTATCACGTTCGTTAATCAGAGCTATTAACGTTTTTACCTCAAGTAATCCTGACACGTTAGCATTTAATCTAATCTGCTTTCCATTTTTTGTCTTTATCTCTACATTTGAAAGCTTGTTTGTCATCTCTTTCTCTGCAAGATATTCTTGACGTCGTATTGTAAACTTCTCTTTTGTAGCTTCATCATAGTTAACATAGATATATCCATTTATCCCGTCTACAATAACGCTGTCCCCGTCCTTAATCCTATCGTAGTCGTCCTGCGTACTGCACACCGACGGTATCCCCAAAGCTCTTGTAAGTATTGCGGCGTGTGATTGGCTGGATCCTCGTTTTTCTATGATAGCAATAACATTCTTGCTAATTAAAGATATAACTTGGCTTGGTGCTAGCTCCTCTATTGCTAGGATAACCTCATCCTCTTTATACTGGCTTTGAGTTGTGGAGTTAGTTAGCACATTCATAAGATATCCGCATACATCATCCACATCGGCACAGCGTGACATCATATACTCATTTCCCGAATCCAACAGGATCTTTTTATACTCCTCGCATGCTCTATACACTGCATATTCACAGTTTGCATGTTCAGATAGGATTGTATCGGTAACACTCTTTACAAACAAAACGTCCAGTAACATCTCTTTATGTACATCAAAGATAAACGCACTATCTAAACCTACCTTTTCAACAGCTTCATGGTAAAGTTTTTCAATATGTTCAAGCGCCTTTCGGGTGGCATTGTTATACCTTTCTACCTCTGACATAGGGCTATCTATGGCGATAATTGTCTGTTTTTTATCTTTAGCAATCTTTTTGTACACCGTGCCAAATACGATACCGTCACTAACTGCCGTTGCTTTAATAATAAACATGTTACCCTCCCTGTCTATTGCAGAACAAAATAGTGCTAACTGTTATTCATATTACCCGTCGATCCTACAAACAAAGGTGCAGAGAATTAGTAAGCAAGTGTAAAAGCTTTTCCTGCCGTTTAAAAACTGCCACGATAGTTTTTATCTTCACCGACTATATAGTGTTTATTATACCATATCATATATATGATGTCAACAAGATGACCCGCTAAAACGGGTAAAAATCAACGACTGGAGGTATCCTCAGTCGTTGATCGTTAATTATACAAAATATAAGTATCTACTTAAGGGAAATAGTATCATATTTCGTCAAATTTTGCTATTCCTCCTTGCTAAATAACGCTTTAGCCTTTTGAATTACTCCCGCTTCAAGCTGTGACGGTAGCATTTCATACCGCGCAAACTCCATTGTAAAGCTTCCTGCACCACGTGTCATCTGTCTTACAAGTGTTGCAAAGTCGGAGGTTTCGCTCATTGGTACTTCCGCTTCAATCTGGGTTTCCCCATTTCCTTGCGGGGTCATACCTAGAACACGACCTCTTAGCTTGTTAAGCTCACCCATCATATCCCCTGTGTTTTCGTCCGGAACGGTTACCATAAGCTTTCCAACCGGCTCAAGCAGTACCGGAGATGCCGCCGCCATACCGTTTTTATATGCTATATTCGCCGCCATCTTAAATGCCGCTTCGGAGGAGTCTACATCATGGTAGGATCCATCATACAAGGTTGCTTTTACCCCTACTACCGGGTACCCCGCAATAACCCCTCTGGTTATGCTCTCTCTAAGTCCCTTTTCAACCGCAGGGTGGTAGTTTTTAGGCACAGTACCACCTACTACCTTCTGTTCAAATACTAGATCAGGACAGTCAAATGGTTCAAAGATAATCTTAACATGACCGTACTGTCCGTGTCCGCCTGATTGTTTTTTATGCTTACCCTCTACGTCAGCGGTCTTTCTTATAGTTTCTCGGTACGCAACCAGAACAGGTGCGGTATCGATATCTATACCAAACTTAGATTTAAGCTTGGATACCACTACATCGAGGTGCTGTTCACCCAGACCTGTAATAACCTGTTGGTGGGTTTCTACGTTGTTTGTATAGCTTAGGGTTAAATCTTCCTCTAATAGTCTTGCTACTGCGGCAGATATTTTGCTTTCATCGCCCTTACCCTTAGGTACAATTGCCAACGCATAGCATGGGGTTGGGTAGGATATCTTTGGTATAGTGACCTTTATGCCGCTGCATAACGTATCGCCGGTCTTTGCGGAAAGCTTTGTAAGCGCTACTATATCCCCTGCGTTTGCAACCTGCACATCCTCCTGCTTTTTACCCTTTAATGAAATCATCTTACCAATCTTTTCATCCTCACCGGTAGTCATGTTGGTTGCAACGGTATTTGAGGTTATCTTACCTGAATACACCTTTACTAACGATAGCTTACCCACAAAAGGGTCTGCAAAGGTCTTAAACACCTGCGCTACTAGCGGTTTGTTCTGGTCGCACTCTAACGTTACCATACTATCATCTGCCGCTACCGCTACATTCTCCACCTCATTAGCGGAAGGCAACATAGTTGCCAGACATTCTGTTACCATATCTATACCATCCAGTGTATATGCAGAACCACATAACACCGGTGTAATTGTATTTGCTTTTATACCGTCATGGATACCCTTTACAAGCTCATCATGAGAAAAAGCTTCCCCAGAGAAGTATTTTTCAAATAGCTCGTCATTAGTTTCCGCAACCGCTTCGCTTATAGCAGTAATAAGCCCATCTAATCGGTGTTCGGTATCTGGCATTGGGATCTCTGTTGCCTTGCCTTTATCGTAGCTATATGCCTTCATATCTATTAGGTTTATGTAACATTCAACGGTCTTATCGTTGTAGAAAGGCACAATAATCGGACATACCGATGGGCCAAAGCTAGTTTTAAGCCCTTCTAATACCTTGTAAAAGTCAGCGTTCTCGTTATCCATCTTAGAAACAAAGAACATCTTTGCCTTGTTAAGGGTAGTTGCTAAAGCATATGCTTTGCGGGTTCCTACCGCAACACCAGATTTACCGGATAGGGTAATAAGCGCAGTATCACATGCGGTAAGCGCTTCGTATAATCCGCCCTCAAAGTCAAAAAGCCCGGGGGCGTCTATTAGGTTTAATTTTACTCCGTTATACTCAAATGGGGCAAGCGCTAGCCCTAGCGATGCACGGCGTTTTATCTCCTCTGCATCGAAATCGGTTACTGTGTTACCTTCAGATATCTTTCCTAATCTATCACTCGCACCGTTTTTGTAGAGTAAACCCTCTACCAAAGACGTCTTTCCGCTTCCAGCCTGCCCTACAAGCGCTATATTTTTGATACTGTTTGAAGAATACTCTTTCATAACTGCCACCATTCTCCGTGTATTTATTATTAATGTCACGTATGTAAAACGTTAATGCCCGACCCTAACACGGCAGGTCAAACACCACAATAATATTTTACCATACATTTGTGGCAAATTCAATACAATTATGTGTAATTTTCATTAACTATATGTAGAAAATTTACACTCTTAACTATGCAGTTTATACAATTTATCGCTAATCTACCTCTATTTTAAAGATAGATAGTTAATTATAAAGAATAATAATATTTTGCTTTACTTTTTTATATAAACCATGTATAATACTGTTAATTAGAAAAATTTATCTATATCCAGAAGAACAGATAAAATATTAAAGAGGGGCAGTTTATATGAAGATTGGGATTGGGATTGATACAGGAGGTACCTATACCGATGCGGTTATAGTTGATCTTCTGACAAAGGAAGTACTACATAGTTCAAAATCGCTTACCACTAAAGAGGATCTTTCTATTGGTATTACTAATGCAGTAAAAGCATTACCGTCAGAGCTTTATAAGGATATCACACTAGTATCGCTCTCTACCACCTTAGCTACTAATGCTTGTGTTGAGGATAAAGGCGGTAGGGCAAAGCTTATATTAATGGGTGCATATCCTAACGTGGTAGAAAGATCAGGGAAAAACTACGGACTTCCGCCGCTTGATGAGATCTACCTATACGACAGCCACACCTCCTTTGCGGGTGATATACTTGATGAGGTCGACTGGGATAGCTTTATCAATCAAGGCAAAGAGATACTAAAGGACGCTGACTCTATAGGTATTACGGAGATTCATGCGATGAACAACGGTGCTGTACTAGAGAAACAGGCAAGAGAGCAGCTTAAGAAGCGGTATAACCTGCCTATTATCTGCGGCCATGAGCTGTACTCCGATCTTAATGTACTGCAAAGAGGCGCTAGCACACTGCTTAACGCAAGGTTATTCCCTATTATCGAAACCTTCCTTGCGGCTATTAAGCTTTCGCTTGGCTCACTTGGGATAAATGCGCCTATAGTTATTGTGCGTAGCGATTCAACCTTAATGTCGGAGGAGTTTACCTCCACACATCCTGTGGAAACTCTGTTATGCGGCCCTGCGGCGAGCGTAATGGGAGGGGTAGCGCTGACTAATGAAAGGGACAGCCTTATTATAGATATGGGTGGCACGACCACCGATATTGCCATGGTGCAGGACGGTGTTGCAATTTCGGCTACCAACGGGATAAAGGTTGGTAGCTGGAAAACCTATGTTAAGGGGCTACTAATAAACACCTTTGGTCTAGGTGGAGATACCGCAGTACGGTTTAACAAGCACAGCCAGCTGTTACTGTCTGATCAAAGGATAACCCCTATCTGTGTCTTAGCGTCGGAGTATCCACAGGTTGTACCATTCCTTAAAAAGCTTTCCGTAAAATCAAAACCCCACACCCATCTGTTACACGAGTTCTTCTGCCTTGTTAGGGATATTTCGGATAGTGACAACTATTCTCCAGGGGAAAAGGCTTTGTGTAATGCGCTAAAGTCAGGGCCGTTGTCACTAGCGGATGCCGCTAGCGCTATCTGCACAGATGTATACAACCTTAACACTGCCCGACTTGAGCGGGAGGGTGTGGTAATGCGCTCAGGGGTTACACCTACCGATATAATGCATATTAAAGGCGATTTCTCACGGTATGATAATACGGCTTCTATCTATGCTGCCAGCTTTGTTGCCACCTGTATCGGTTGCACCCTAGATGAGCTTGCGGATAGGGTGTATGATATGGTTAAAAGGAAGCTTTATGTTAACATTGCTAGGATGTTGCTTGAAAACTCCGACAGCTACTACCAGTCCAATGGAATTGATGAGGGTACTAATCATCTTATAGAACACAGCTATGAGCTTGCAAAGTCGGGTGAGGATAGCTTCTTTACCCCTATACTTACCACCAAAGCTACCTTTATTGGGATTGGTGCTCCTACCCATATCTTTTTGCCGGATGTAGCAAAGGCGTTTAAGACAAGGTGTATCATCCCGCAACATGCACAGGTTGCAAATGCAGTAGGAGCACTCTGCTGTAAGCTATCTGCCTCTAGTCAAGTTTTAATTAAGCAGAATAATCTTTTAGCAATGGAGGGCGATGTAGGGTATATTGTATATGCGGCTGACAAAAACGTCCACTTTGAGGATCTTGATGATGCGATTGTTGCCGCCACCGAATGCTCTAAAACCCAAGCAATCCAACTCGCTCGAGAGCGAGGCGCTCATGGTGAGCTTTCGGTTAGCACTACCGTTAATCGTAACACATCCACCTCAAGGGATAATGTCACAATCTTTTTAAGTGTGTCGGTAACCTCAACCGCAACCCAGCAATAACCTTTTTAATTCTCAAATTCGCAAACCGTAATAAGGTTTTCTAACACCTTACTACGGTTTATAGCTGTTTTGTGATCTAAATATAATATTAATTATTATCTA
>CAZAOY010000017.1:10380-47618 GCA_964486925.1 uncultured Oscillospiraceae bacterium | reverse complement strand
AATTATACACTACAACGCTACCAATGTCAAGTGTGTTTGCAAGATTTAAGCTATATTCCTTCATATAAATATGCGTATGCTAACATACGCATATTTATATAGTATTGGGTTGTGATAATTCATATCTATCTACATTCAATGCTTTTAATGCTGTAGCCGCTATTATCGATAAGTAGGATATACAGCGACTACATCTAAGCTTTTTAACTACAACTATATACCTGTGATTATAAGCTCGTGCGAGCATTGCTTGTTTGGATCTAGCGCTATAACCCCACGCTTATTAGCAAACTCGTCATCCTCATCACTGCATACAGCACAGCCATTCCACGGTTCAACACAGATAAACGGTGCATTCTTTTTAATTGGTGTCCAGAAAGCAACGGAGGAAAATCCGTTAAACTCTACCCCAACACCACGTCCATGTAGTCGGTGGCAGATCTCTACCTTGTTTGAGTTAATGGTGTCAAAGTAGACAGCATCTTCATCAAAAAGATCATATCTAAGGTCTAGCTTGTTGCCGTTATCGATTAAAAGCCTTCTGTTGTTTACATCAAACTCTAGCTTTTCAAGGTCGTATACAAGCGCATTACCGTACTCATCCTTGTTAAAGCTTATAGAGTATTCCTCGAAGCTACCGCAGTTTGTCAGCGGTATGTTAAATGCAGGGTGCGCTCCAAGGCAGTAGTACATCCTTTTGTCATCAAGGTTTAAAACCTGGTATGTGATGGTTAAGGTAGCATCCACTAATGTGTAGGTAAGGGATAAGCTAAATTTATATGGATACATCTTTAGAGTTTCCTCATTAAAGGTGTAATTAAAAACCGCCTTTTCCTTAGAAGAATAGGTTACATTAAAGTCCGCCCTTCGGCAGAACCCATGCTTTGGTATTGCATACTGCTTGCCCTCAATGTTAACCACTCCATTACGTAGATTTCCGATTATAGGAAAGAGTATGGGAGAGGAGCTTCCCCAATACTTCTCGTCTTGTTGCCAGATGTACTCTGTACCAAACACGTCTACATAGGAGATAAGCTCTGCTCCAACCGAATTAATCTTCGCTGTAGCAGAGGATGAGATTAGTTCTATTATCATAAATTTTATGCACATCTAGCTTAGCAGTTTTTGTTTGGCTATCCGTGCACCACACCGCCCTTCATATTATTTAAGGTAGATACTATTTTATATGCACATCTAACTGATTAAACGGCACATTAATTCCATTCTCGCCAAACGCCTTTAACACACTCTCCAGAAGGTCAAACCTAACATCCCAAAATCTATCGGTTAAAACCCACACCTTAACGGCGATATCTATTGAGTGTTGGGATAGCTCTGTTACCCTAATAATCGGCACAGGATCAGCTAGAATATCTGGGTGTTTGGATACAATTTCGGTTATAATCTCTTTTGCAAGGTTAAAATCATTGCTGTAGCTAATTGGAAAGATAAGATCCAACCTTCTATTAGGTTCTGCAGAGTAGTTTATAATCTTACTTGCTGATATCTCGGAGTTTGGGATAAATATTGCTTTGTTATCAAAGGTATTTATCTTTGTCTGAGCGATGTTTATAGAGGATACAGTGCCTAGAACCGAGTTAACCTCGATAAAATCCCCCGCAACAAACGGTTTACTCATTAGTATAGTAATTCCGCCTGTAATGTTTGCGACAGTACCTTGAATCGCAAGCCCAATAGCGATTCCCACCGCGCCCATTAGCGCTACGATGGAGTTCATATCAAACTTAAGTTGCGAAAGCACTACAATTACAAGGATGATATAAAGTATTGTCTTTGAGAAGGATAACATAAACTTATGTGCAGTAATATCAAGCTTACTCTTAGTAAGCGATTTGTCCAGTATCATAAGAACCGCTTTAATAAGGAAATATCCCCCCACTAATGCGATACCCGCAGATATTAGCTTGTCACTATTACCCTTTATAAACTCTAAAAATTTATCCATAAGCAATACTCCTTATACAGGTATACAATTAATAATCCTGTAATCCATCATCTTTTGACACGCTCTTTTTATGCTTTAGTTTAAACCCTAATGTCATAAAGCTGTCACTTATATGAACGTTCTCCACATAGATATCCTTATGCTCTAAAGCTATATCATAGTGACTAAAGTTTAAAAATCCATTAATACCTAAAGGTATTAGATCCGAAACCACCTTCCTCGCCACATCCTTAGGTACACAAAGCACCGCCGCCGTTGGCTTTTCTTGGTCACAGATCCTAGTAACCTCGTTTATATTATATATTGGTACATCCCTAATCTTCTTCCCAATCTTCTCCTCGTCCTTTTCAAAGATAGCAACAAGTTGAAATCCACGTTGTTTAAAGTTCATATAAGAGGCGATAGCAAGACCTAAATTCCCCGCCCCTATTAGTATAACTCTAACCTTGTTGTTAATACCGAGTATGCTTTCAATCTCCCCATGGAGTTCGATAATATTATAGCCGTATCCTTGTTGTCCAAACCCGCCAAAACAGTTAAGATCCTGCCTTATCTGGGAGGCTGTAAGCCCCATTCTAGCGGAAAGCTCCTTTGACGAGATCCGTTCTACCCCGCTGTTTAACAGTTCGCCTAAGAACCTATAGTACCTAGGTAAACGTCTAATTACCGAATCCGAAATATTTGGTTTAGCTATTATTATCACCTCTATTTATCTATATAGTTATCTTAATTTATTGGGTTAACCACTGAAATGTTTATAGTATGACATACACCCTAGCAATACATACACCCTAGATACAAACACACCATAGAAACACCACACACCTTAGATACATATACACCCTAGGAACGCATAAAATGCGTTCCCTATCGGTGTTTGTATCTATCTAATTATTTTATCTGTTCGAGTACGTAGTTACCAAACTCTGCTGTGGTACAACCTGTATCTCTACCTGTTATTGTATACTTCTTGTCCTCATACATACAGTAGTCAAGTGCTTTTTCTAGCTTTTCAGAAAGCTCTTGATATCCTATATGAGAAAGTAGTAGTACGCCCGCCCTTAGCATAGAGCATGGGTCAGCGTAGATGTCACGTCCTTCGTCAACCATACGTGGCGCAGAGCCGTGGATCGCTTCAAACATAGCGTATTCCTTACCGATATTAGCACTACCCGCTGTACCAACCCCACCTTGAAACTCTGCCGCTTCATCGGTGATAATATCGCCATATAGGTTAGGTAGTATAAATACCTTAAAGTCACGACGGCGCTTTTGGTCGATTAGCTTAGCGGTTAGGATATCGATGTACCAGTCGTCGGTGGTGATGGATGGGTAGTCTTTACCGATCTCTTGGCAGAGCTTTAAAAACTTTCCATCGGTAGTCTTAACAACGTTTGCTTTGGTAATTATTGATACTCTATCCTTGTTGTTGTTCTTTGCAAACTCATAGGCAAGCTTTGCGATACGCTCTGTACCTTGAGTGGTTGTAACGGTAAAGTCAAAGGCTAGATCCTCATCAACATTAACCCCGCTAGAGCCTAGCGTATATGCACCTTCGGTGTTCTCTCTAAAGAATGTCCAGTCAATACCTTCGCTTGGAACCTTAACCGGTCTAACATTTGCAAAAAGATCAAGCTCCTTTCTCATAGCAACGTTAGCGCTCTCGATATTTGGCCATGGGTCGCCCGCACGTGGCGTTGTGGTAGGCCCTTTTAGGATAACGTGACACTTCTTTAGTTCCTCTAGCACATCACTTGGTATCGCTTGGTTCTTTGCAACACGATTTTCAATTGTAAGCCCGTCGATAACCCTAAATTCAATCTTGCCCTTTTGGATATCGCCAGCCAACAGCTTTTCTAGCACCTTTTGGGTTTCACTAGTGATAACAGGCCCTATTCCGTCCCCACCGCAGACACCGATAATAATCTTATCAAGCTTGCTGTAATCCACAAAATCCTTCTGTTCCTTCATCCTTTGAACCCGTTTAAGCTGCGCTACCACGAGGTCACGATATCTGTCTACTGCTGATAGTATCTCTTGTTCTTTAGTCTTTTCCATCCTAATCTACTCCTTAACTCTCTTTTATATTCATAGCGGTGTAGTTTAATAACCCACCCTCTAGTATAATATCCTTTGCACGTCCTGATAGCGGGCAGAGGAGCTCAATTGATATATTCTTAGTCTTGTTAACTAAGGTTATCTCCCCACCTTGTTCTATTAGTGTTCTGATATTTGCAAGCTCTAGTTCGTCCCCTTGCTCGATTTTATCATAATCAGCTTCATTTTTAAAGGTAAACGGTAGGATACCTGCGTTAACAAGGTTTGCGCGGTGAATCCTTGCAAAGCTCTTTACAACAACCGCCCTAACCCCAAGGTATAGCGGCACTAATGCGGCGTGCTCCCTCGATGAGCCTTGACCGTAGTTTGCTCCTCCGATGATTATATTGCTCTTTGCCGCTTTAGCACGTTCTGGGAAGGTAGGATCACATACAGAGAAGCTGTACTGTGATAGGTACGGTATATTTGAGCGGTACGGAAGTAGCTTTGCGCCCGCCGGCATAATATGGTCGGTGGTTATGTTGTCCCCTACCTTTAGGGTAGCGGTGGCGGTAATACTGTTCTCTAGCGGGGTGGATACCGGAAACTCCTTAATGTTAGGCCCACGCAGTATCTCAACGGTGTCCATCTGTTCCTCGGCAATAGGTGGCTCTACCATATTGTCATTTACGGTAAAGCGCTTAGGCTGTTTATAGTTAAACTCACTCTTTAGCACGGTGGTAGGATCGGTTAACACTCCACGTAGAGCGGATACCGCCGCTACCTCCGGGCTTACCAGATACACCTGTGCATCCGCTGTACCCGAACGTCCCTCAAAGTTACGGTTAAAGGTACGTAGCGACACCCCGCCCGAATTAGGCGACTGCCCCATACCGATACATGGGCCGCAGGCAGATTCTAAAATCCTCGCACCCGCATCTATCATATCCGCTAAAGCACCGTTCTCTACAAGCATAGTTAGTACCTGCTTTGAACCTGGTGCGATTGATAGGCTAACATCAGGGTGAACGGTCTTGCCTTTTAGAATCTGTGCAACCTTCATCATATCCTGTAAAGACGAGTTAGTACAAGAACCAATACACACTTGATCTACCTTTAGCGAACCTAGCTGTGAGATCTGTTTAACGTTATCGGGGCTATGCGGACACGCGGCAAGCGGTTTTAGAGTGGATAGGTCTACGGTATAGCTCTCATCATATATAACGTCCGGGTCGGCGGAAAGCTCACACCAGTCATGCTCTCTGCCCTGTGCCTTTAGAAATTCACGAGTTACCTTATCTGACGGGAAGATTGAGGTGGTCGCTCCAAGCTCCGCCCCCATGTTGGTAATGGTCGCACGTTCGGGAACGGACAGATTTTCCAGTGCCGCACCACCGTACTCGATAACCTTGGAAACACCTCCGTTAACGGTTAAAAGCCGTAATACCTCTAGGATAATATCCTTTGCTGAAGCCCCAACCGAAAGCTTACCCACAAGGTTAATGTGTACAATCTTTGGCATGTTTATGTAGTATGCTCCGCCGCCTAAAGCAACCGCAACGTCTAGTCCGCCCGCACCACAGGCAAACATACCAATCCCACCACAGGTAGGTGTATGGCTGTCCGATCCAATAAGGGTCTTACCTGGAACTGCAAAACGCTCTAGATGTACCTGGTGGCAGATTCCGTTACCCGCACGAGAGTAGTATAACCCATGCTTTTTAGCAACAGAACCGATATAGCGGTGGTCATCTGCATTTTCAAACCCCGATTGTAGCGTATTATGGTCGATGTATGCTACCGATTTTTCGGTTTTAACCCGCTTAACTCCCATAGCTTCAAACTCCAGATACACCATAGTCCCTGTAGCGTCCTGGGTAAGGGTCTGGTCAATCTTAATTGAAATCTCGTTACCCACCTCGGTCACACCATCAACAAGATGGTTTTTAATGATCTTTTGCGCAATAGATAATCCCATATGGTAAGCCCCTCTTTCTAATATTAAGTTGCAAATGTAACACCTAAAGAAATCGTACAAAGCCACCCTCTGATTTGATGGTTATTAGTAGTGTTTTATTGCATTTTACATAATACTCATTTTGTTCATATAATATATGATAACCTATTTTTGCAAAAAAGTCAACGGTGACCGCAAAAATTTTAAGGATAAATCCAAAAGTTTTTCAAAAAATTAACAAACTTTTGAAATATTTAATCTTTTCCCTTGCAAAATCTCTTTATTTTTAACAAGATTTATGTTACAATATATATAAATAAATATAAATGAGGTGTTATTAAAATGAGCTATGACTACATACTGTTTGACCTAGACGGCACACTCACTAACCCTGAAGAGGGTATAACCAAGGCGGTTTCCTATGCGCTCTCACACTTTGGGATAGACGAACCGCTTGACTCACTAAAACGTTTTATCGGCCCTCCCCTTAGGGTATCATTTAGTGAATACTACGGCTTTAGCAAAGAGGATGCCGAAACCGCCGTATCTAAATACCGTGAAGTCTACAGCATAAAAGGCTTGTATCAAAACGAGGTTTACGACGGGATTGACACCCTACTGAATACGCTTAAGCAAAACAGCAAAACCCTATTCGTCGCTACCTCAAAGCCTACTATCTACGCTAAAAAGATACTTAAGCACTTTAATCTGTTAGACTACTTTACCTTTGTAGGCGGATGTGAGCTTGATGGTACACGTGACCAAAAGTCAGAGGTTATCGCATATGTGATAGAGCAAAACAACCTAACCGACCTATCAAAGGTCATCATGATTGGTGACAGAAAGCACGATATAATCGGTGCGAAGGAGAATAATCTAGCCTCTATCGGGGTTTTATACGGCTTTGGAGATATGGATGAGTTAAAGTCCGCTAATGCCGATTTTATCGCTAAAGATACCGCAGAGATAGCAGGTATCATCTTAAATGCCAATAATTAAATCAGTTTATATAGTAGTTTTAACCTTAAAAACACACTGCTTGTCATATATACAAAATGCTACAATATAATTTTATAAGTCTATTACGTTTTAAAGCCTTAATCTTTAGGCGGATAAATAAATGAAATATGGGGTAGAAGTATGACAAAAGCTAAAAAAACAAAAGGATTTATCTATGGCGCTGTGGTATTAGGGATATCAATGATAGTTGTAAAGCTAATCGGCGCATTATTTAAGATACCGCTTTTAAACATTCTAGGTGAAACGGGTATGGCGTACTTTAGCAGTGCCTATACCATCTTTACTACAGTTTACGCATTTGCTATAACAGGTCTTACCACCTCTATCGCTAGGATTGTAGCGGAAAAGAAGGCACAGGGCAGGTATGCAGACATTAAAAAGGTTGTTGGGATATCCTTTACCTTGTTCTTAGCATTTGGGGTAATAAGCAGTGTTCTTTTGTTCTTCACCTCCTCACAGCTTGCAAAGGTTATCGGTAGCCCTAACTCCGCTTCGTCTATTGCGGTGATCGCTCCCGCTATCCTATTATGCTGTATTATGGCGTCCTACCGTGGGTACTTCGAGGGGCTAAACGATATGGTTCCAACCGCAGTATCACAGGTTGTAGAGGCGGTGGTAAAGCTTGTGGCAGGTCTGCTCTTTGCCTACATGCCGATACAACTTGCAACCCGCTCATTTCAGCGGACAGGTACTGCCTTTGGAATTGCGGTAGATTCCCTAACCGACGCACAGTTTGTAGCGATCCCCTACGCTTCAGCGGGGGCAATGGCTGGTATCACCCTTAGCACCGCGGCAGGGGTTTTATACCTTGCCATCTATAGTCGTATAAAGAGAAGGAAAGCTACTACTTTAGGCGAGGATACCACCGATACAAGGCGGATTCCATCAACCTACAAGTCTATCCTTAAGAGCATAATGAAGGTTGCTGTGCCCATTACCGCCTGCGCTGTGGTAATGCAGCTTTCATCATTAATTGATATGATGACGATAATTAATCGCCTAAACTATTCCTTTAGTCAGTCTCCAAAGCTGTTTACAGAGCAGTTTGCTGACTACCTTTCTAAAGGAGAGTCCTATAGCGAGTTTTTATTTGGTATCTACGCCGCCAGCGTAACACTCTTTAACCTTATACCCGCCTTTACTGCGCTAATCGGTAAATCTGCTATCCCTGTAATAACCTCCTCTTGGGCAGAGGGTAACACCGAGCTACTGCGTGAAAAGATTAATAGTATAATTAAAACCACCCTATTCCTCTCTGCCCCCGCAGGGATTGGTATGGCGGCGCTAGCGCCTTATATCTTAAAGCTACTATTTAGCAAGCAAAACGGCGCTATCCTAATAGGAGAGCTACCACTTGTAATCCTTGCAGTATCAAGCGTGTTCTTTAGTCTGATAGGACCTATAAACTCAATCTTTCAAAGCATTAACGAGATCTACACCCCAATTAGGATAATTTTTATCTCCTGTATTATTAAATTTATCTTAAACTTTTATCTTGTAGCTATCCCTGAACTTAACATTAGTGGATCTGCGATCGCTACTTTTGTTAGTTATGTGTTTGCGACGGTTTACAGCCTATATTCATTAAACAAGGTATCGGTTAAACGAGGTATTCGCATTGTGCCACTTAAGCTTTCCATTAATTATTTAAGGGATTTTGGACTGCCAATTACCGGTGGTATTCTGTGTGCAGTAACCGCTTTAATAGTTAATAAATTCTTAATTTTTTATTTAAGCTTGACATTTTCACTCGCTATCTCTATAATAATAGGTGGGATAGTATATATAATTTTTATTATATTAAGTGGATTTTTTATGGATAAAGTACTTATATTTGATAAAGTTAAAAAAAAATATAAAAAGTACTTGCAAAAGTCATAATAATGTTGTAAAATATATTTGTAAGCATTCTTTCATTGTTGCTTCATTGTTTAGGGTATGTCAATGTTAAATTAATGTTTAATAGAGTTATCCTAATTTGTTTTATCGTTTATGAACACTTCCCATTTTATGGGTATCTGTATCCCTTTACTTTGGCAGTTACGGTTAAGTTTGTAATAAATTTTGCCACCCATATTTGTTTTATTTTAAGACGCTATTTTGCACTAATCCAAACCAGTTTTAGTGTTAGGATGATGTGCGATACCATTTAAGCGATAAGCAAAAGCTTAAAATTAGTCTAGATAGTATTATAAATGTTGGATGCCAAAGTGATAGATAAATCGTGTTGCAATAATTATAGATAGAATGGAAAGATCGAAGATGCAAGATAATTTTACCGCAAAGGATAGCTATTCAATAGAGGATCTTATTGACATTATGACGTTACTGCGTTCACCGAATGGGTGTCCGTGGGATCGTATGCAGACCCATGAAACCATTAGAATGAACTTCCTTGAGGAGGTTTATGAGGTCTGCGAAGCTATAGATACCTCTAACCTTGATCTGTTAAAAGAGGAGCTTGGAGATGTACTGCTACAGGTAGTATTTCATTCGGCAATTGAGGATGAACAGGGTAATTTTTCTTTTAATGATGTTGTGGATGGTGTATGCAAAAAGCTGATAGTTAGACACCCGCACATCTTCAAGGATCGCTGTGTGTCAGCAGATAAGGATAGCTTAACAAAGGAAGCCCCAACCCCACCTACAGCAGGGGATATTTTAAATAACTGGAACGATATAAAGAATGAGTTAAAGGGGTTTAACACCCACACTCAAACGTTACTGGATGTTCCTACCACCCTACCGGCGTTAATGCGGGCTGAAAAGATTGCTAGCAGAGCCAGTAAGGCTTTCCATAAAGATATTGATCTAAAAGAAACTTTAGCCAATATGGACAAGGAATATCTGAAGTTAAAAGAGGCTATAATACAGGGTAATAGCGATGATATTGAGGATGAACTGGGTGATGTACTGTTCAATCTGGTTTTGCTTTCAAGAAAGCTTGATATCTCTGCTGAGTTTGCCCTAGAGCGGTGCTGTAAAAGATTTATTAAACAGTTTTCTGCTGTCGAGCAGCGAGTAGCTTTGGATGGCAGGAAGATGTCCGAGTTGTATTTCAATGCTTTGTATGAGTAGGTATCGTACTCATGCCATTATCTCACAGCCAAACGGTAGATTATTAAAACCTTGCTACTTTATATACTAGGTAGCGGATAAGAAAGAAATTCATATGGGAAACCTTTGAATATATAAAATTTTAGGAGGAAAAAAGATGACTAAATCTGATTTTATCGCTGCGCTTGCAGAAAAAAACTCTATGACTAAAAAAGATGCGGAGAAGTGCGTTGCGGCGGTGTTCGGTTGCTTAACTGATGTATTAGCTACCGGGGAGAAGGTTCAGCTAACAGGATTTGGGGTTTTTGAAGTTCGTGAAAGAGCTCAAAGAGAAGGTAAAAACCCACAAAACGGTGAACCAATGGTAATTCCTGCTTCTAAGTCACCTGCTTTTAAAGCTGGTAAATCATTAAAAGACATAGTGAATAAATAATGCTGTAGATTAGTACTAAGCTAAGGTTATGCTTTTAACTTATTTAGTGTAATTAGATGATTATTATAGCTTTATACGAGTTTTGTTGTTAATTATCCCTCTTTGTCCTTTGATGATTTGTAGGGGACATTGTGGCAAAATTCGTATAGAGTGTTTTATTTTATCCATCATTAATAAAGAAATGAGAAGGTAATGAGATTAGATAAATATCTAAAGGTGGTACGCCTTATTAAGCGCAGAACGGTTGCTAATGAAGCATGTGATGCGGGAAAGATTGCTGTTAACGGTGTTGTTGTTAAAGCGTCTTATAATGTAAAGTTAAACGATATAATTGAGATTACGCTAGGAGCTCGCACTATGAAGGTGAAGGTTACTGGCATTAATGAGTATGCAAATAAAGAAACAGCAAGCGACTGTTATCTTGTAATAGAAGATTAGTCTGTATGTCATATTTTATCATACCCTTTCATATAATATAATTAAAGTACTATATAAGGTGTGTGATATAATGATTAAATCGGAACAAAAAGAGCAAGGTAGTATCACCTCTGCGCACAGCAATGTCTTTATCGAGGACAGAAACTCCACTAATATAACCGGTGTTGAGGATGTTGTGAGCTTTAATGAGAACGAGATGGTAGTACTTACAAACCTTGGACTTGTGCTTATTACAGGTAAAAATCTTATAATTGAAAAGCTTGATGTAACTACTAAGGAGCTATGGTTTAAAGGTACTGTGATAAGTCTTGTTTATGCCAACAAAAAGGAAGAAAAGAAGGGACTCTTTAAAAAGATATTTAACTAGTATATATCTTTTGTTAAGCGAATACATAGGTAATTACAGAGTCTAGTAGTATAAAGGATTGTGATATTTTGAGTAACAAGATAAAAAAAACTATGACCATAAAAAAACTTATAATTCGAGTGGCAATTATTGCTTTTGTTGCCTACATCGTTATTACCTCCATTGTGCTGAATATTGATATCGCTAAGCGAAAAGAGAAGCTTGCTGTAGCACAACAACAGATTGAGGAGCAACGTATACTAAATGATGAGCTGGAATATCTTTTAAAGTCAAGTAAGTCCTCTGAATACCTTATTAAGATGGCACGGGAGAAGTTAGGGTATGTTTTCCCTAACGAACGGGTTTATGTTGATGCGTCCGGTAAATAGTTGAGTCTACCAGAATTATGCTAAACAAGGATGACTGTATTAAAGCACATCGTGTTTTAATACAGTCATCTTTAGTTTATACATTATAAGAAGTTTATGTAAAATACCTCAGAGAACGCTACCGCTATTAGTGAGAAACCATTGTTAAGCATTGGAACATGCTTGTATTCTGATAGCCCCCGTGAGCTAAACCCACTATCAATCGATTCGTTTACTGGGAAGGTTATAGATATCGTAGTCCCCTCATCAAGCTTACTGGTAATCATGATCCTGCCTTTATGAAACTCTACAATCTTTTTGGTTACCGCAAGTCCCATACCGTTTCTTTGGTTTATACCACTCGGGTCGTAGCTAAAAAATGGATCAAACGCCTTGTCCTTAACCTCCCTAGTCATACCATACCCGTTATCCTTTATAGTTATTGTATAAGCAGTTTTGGATTTTATCAGCGACATTGTAATCTTACTACCCTTTGGAGAGTAAAGACAGCTGTTTGCAATTATATTAGTTAATGACAAAACCGCTCTGTCTACATCAATATTAGCTACTATAATATCTTCACAGCTAAAAAATTCTATCTCGTAACCTGCATGAATTACTAATTGGCGTATAGAGCTGTAAAACTCCGCTAAAAATTCGTTAACTATTACAGTCTTTAACTCAAATTTGTTAATCCCATTAGCTAGGTTATAGTACTCGTACATCTGCATATTTGAGCGCATTATGTTGTAACAATGGTTTACTATCCCATCAAGATATCTAGACTTGTCCTCGTATAGCTCATACTCCTCCATACGGGTTGCAATAGGAAGCAGTAGGTGTATAATAGATACCACCTCTTTTCTGGTAGAAGTGAAGAAGTTGCTCATCATAACATCCTTACCCTTTGCGGCTACCATCTCCTCATGGGTATCCTTTGGGTATACTAAACAGTTATACTCTCCACACCATCTGTATCCTGAATATGCAGGAACAAACAAAAGATCCACCTCCTTAGAATGTAATCTTTTGTTTTTAACAATAAACATCTTTCCATTACTGATAATATTTCCATAGTCAATGATATCGTCTGTAGTTATCATAAACACATCAAAAATACTTTGTCCTACGCTCTCTGCTAGGTAACTAACTGCACTAGCGGCCTTGCTAATCCTACTAATTACCATATTGCTATTGCAATAAAGTACCAGATACTCATCTGAAAACAACAATTCCTCTATCATCTTTCCCTCACAATACAAGCTCAAAACATTATTAATTACTACCCTACCCACGAATAGTATTACCCCGAAACAAACACTAGATATTAATATCACTGTACGCGGCGAACATTAGCAAATTTTCAAGCAAATTTACTACGTTCGTGTGAAGAGTAATAGTAAGCTTTCTTGAAGATAAACTACAGATTGTGGGATCTGCTATTATTTTATCCGTCCACTGCTTTATAGCAGATTAATAAACCTATCTTAGCATTACATTATATTATACCAAATACTTCGACACAATGCACTAATAATTTTGCGATATTTTGTTTCTAAATATTTAACACGCAAATTATTAATCAATATAATAAACTTTATCAATATACATATATTAATCTAACAAATTTAATAAAAAATTTACGTTAAATTTATAACAAACTCTTGTTATTTTTCTGGAAATAGTGTAAAATAAATGTAACGTACTATGGGGATTTTCTCACACATAGTATAAATAATTCAGGAGGTAATTATAATGGCAATTAAAATTGGTATTAACGGTTACGGAAGAATCGGTAGATTAGTTTTCCGTGCGGCAATGGCACAACCAGAAGTTTTTGAGGTGGTTGGTATTAACGACCCATTTATCGATCTTGATTACATGGTTTACATGACTAAGTATGATACCGTTCACGGTAAATTTGATGGTTGCGTAAAGGTAGAAAACGGCAAACTAGTTGTTAATGGTAAGGTTGTTGAAGTTTACGCTGAAAAAGATCCTGTAAATATCCCTTGGGGTACTTGTGGTGCTGAATATGTTGTTGAATCAACCGGTGTATTCACTTCACAAGATAAAGCTTCTTTACACATTCAAGCTGGTGCTAGAAAGGTTGTTATCTCTGCTCCTGCTAAGGATGCACATACACCTACCTTCGTTTGCGGCGTTAACCTTGAAAAGTACACTAGCGACATGACTGTTGTATCTAACGCTTCTTGTACTACTAACTGCTTAGCTCCTCTTGCTAAGGTTATTAACGATAACTTCGGTATCGTTGAAGGTTTAATGACTACTGTACACGCAACTACTGCTACTCAAAAGACCGTTGACGGACCTTCTAACAAGGACTGGAGAGGTGGACGTGCGGCTGCTGGCAACATCATCCCTTCTTCTACCGGTGCTGCTAAGGCTTGTGCTCTAGTTATCCCTGAAGTTAAGGGCAAACTAACTGGTATGGCATTTAGAGTTCCTACCCTTGACGTTTCTGTTGTTGACCTTACAGTTAAGCTAGCTAAACCTACTACTTATGATGAAATCTGTGCTAAGGTTAAGGAAGCTTCCGAAACCACTATGGCTGGTGTTCTAGGTTATACAGAAGATCTTGTTGTTTCTTCTGACTTCTACACCGACTCTCGCACATCTATCTTCGATGCTAAAGCTGGTATCATGTTAAACGATACCTTCGTTAAGCTTGTTTCTTGGTACGACAATGAGTGGGGCTACTCTAACAAGTGTCTAACTCTTATCGAACACATGGATAAGGTTGACAAAGCTTAATTTCAGACTAAACGGATTGCTAATACTTTATGTATTCGTAACCAAATAGATAAACAACTGCCGTATATTATCTACGGCAGTTGTTTTTTTGGATTTATAGTATTACCTCTTGCCATTTCTCTATTTTTGTGATAGAATAACATTATTCTATCACGGCTTTGCGTATATAGCTGTAAAGTTAGAAAATACATAGAATGAGGGAATTATATGGATATGTATAAGATGATTATTACAAGCGCTCTAGAGAAGGTCTTTCCTGACTCAAAGGTAGAGCAAAACTCTACCGACACCTACTTTACTATGCTTAAAAATGAGGTGTTTTGCTTTCAGGTAGCTATCAAATCCCCACAAGCATATCTAGACAGTGTCACCATTAAGCTGTCCTCGCCGCTTTCTGAGTATATCACATTAAAGACGGTGGAGAACGTACCCTGCGCCTACCCTACCCACGGTAACGTAGACGACAACTACCTCTTTACCGCCCCTACCCTAGCTCCAGACCTGCTAACCGACTGTGATGGCACACTCATACTGCTAGCGGGATTATGGCAGAGCGTCTGGGTGGACGTGTATCTCCCTGAAACTGCGCCTGCGGGGGTGTTTCCTATAGAGTTCACCCTATATAGTACCGAGGGCGAGATTCTCTCCACCGTTACTACCTCTATTACAGTATATGACGTTATCCTCCCAAAACAGGAGTTAATCCGCACCGAATGGTTTCATACCGACTGCCTAGCGGATTACTATAGCATTACTGTATTTAGTGAAAAACACTGGGATATTATAGAAAGCTTTATCAAAAAGGCGGTAAAACGTGGGATTAATATGATTCTCACACCAACCTTTACCCCTCCTCTTGATACAGCCGAAGGTGGCGAACGCACTACTGTGCAACTAATTGATGTGACTAAGAATAACGGTATATACTCGTTTAACTTTGATAAGTTAAAGCGCTGGGTTGACCTATGTAAAGGCTCTGGTGTTGAGTACCTTGAGATCGCGCACCTGTTTAGCCAATGGGGGGCGAAGTATGCTCCTAAGGTTATGGCTACGGTGGACGGCGAATATAAGCAGATCTTCGGTTGGAATACCATGGGTACGGGAGAGGAATACAAGACATTCCTAGGCTGCCTTCTACCCCAGCTAACACAAAAACTAGAGGAGTACGGTATCGATGACCGCACCTATTTCCATATCTCAGATGAGCCGGGACTAGAGCACCTACAGTCCTACCAAGCCGCTTATGATATGGTATACCCTCATCTAAAGGGTTACAAGATAATCGACGCACTCTCTAACTATGAGTTTTACAAAACAGGTGCTGTTAAACACCCTATCCCTTCTAACAATCATATCGAGCCGTTTATCGAAGGTAAGGTGCCAGATCTATGGACCTACTACTGTACTGGTCAGCATATAGCGGTAAGTAACCGTTTTATTGCCATGCCTTCTGCCAGAAACCGCATAATCGGTACACAGCTATATAAATATGACATTGCGGGATTCTTGCACTGGGGATATAACTTCTACAACAGCCAGTACTCTATTGAGCACATTAACCCCTACTTTGTGACAGATTCAGGCAAACGCTTCCCTTCGGGCGACCCGTTTCTCGTATATCCTAAAGCGGACGGTACACCAGAGGATTCTATTCGCTGTATGGTGTTCTACTTAGCAGTATCGGACCTTCGTGCATTTAAGCTTTTAGAGCAGTTTACAAGCAAGGAGCATGTATTATCCCTTATAGAGGGCGAGTTATCCCACAAACTCACCTTCTCCTGCTACCCTACCTCTGCAAGCTATCTAATTTCTCTTAGAAACAGGGTGAACAAAGAGATCTCTCTGCTTTTGAGTAACTAATTTTTGACAAATCAATATTTAGGTATTGCATTATTACTGAAACTGTGGTATACTATTAAAAAATATATTATCGAGGTAAATGTTATGGCGATTAATTCAATAAATATTATAATTACAACCACCACTACCATATAGGGCTACCTTTAAGTTTGTTGCGATACAAAAAGCTACTGCAACCAGACGACAAGGGTTAGCCCCATTGGTCGTGTGGTTGCAAGGGAATAGATAATAACACCTTGCATCACTTTTTGATAAGTGTGCAGGGTGTTTTTTATATCTCTACTGTGCAAAACAGTATGAAAGGGGGTGTTTGCTCCGATGGTTAATGGAATGTTATCTGTATGTTCCGAGGAGCGTCTTACCGTATCATCTTAATCTACAATTGATATAATTAAGATGAGGAGAATTACCATTTATGAAAAGTTTTAAAAAGATTCTAGCAGACAGATTATCAGAGGCGGTTAAACTATCATTCAAAGACTTAGAGGTATTAAGGTTTGAGGAGAATGACCATGGCTTTTTCTGTGACTATGCTATACCACCGCTAAATCCCGCTATCCTTAGCCAGATAGTTAAAAATCTTAAGACTACAGATATAGACTGTGTCTTTGAGCTTGACAGCTTTTCGGGTGTATACGAGGAGGATAACGCCGATAACCGTATGTTACAGCGGATATACGTGATAGCCTTTGCTACTAGAGAGGAGTTTGACAGCTACAAGAATTTTGTAGCTGAAGCACAAACACGTGACCACAAGACTTTAGGTAACGAGTTAAAGCTATTTTCAAGCTCTAATGATATCGGTCAGGGGTTAACACTATGGCATCCAAAGGGAGCGATGTTACGTTATCTTCTGGAAAGCTTTGGACAGAAGGCACATATCCTAAACGACTACCAATGGGTGTACACACCTCATATCGGAAGGTCAAAGCTATGGCAGACCTCGGGGCATTTGGATTTTTACAAGGACACCATGTACAGCCCGATTGTTATCGACGAGGATGAATACTATCTAAAGCCGATGAACTGTCCGTTTCATATCGATATATATAATAGTGAGGTACGCTCCTACCGTGACCTACCGATAAAGTATGCGGAATACGGCACTGTCTACCGCTATGAGCTGTCGGGTACTCTAAATGGTCTTACAAGGGTTCGTGGGTTTACGCAGGACGACGCACACATTATCTGTACACCCGAACAGGTAGAAGTGGAGGTTACTAATGCACTTAAATTCTCGCTCTATATCCTTCGCTCCTTTGGGTTAGAGAACTTTCAGCCGTATGTTTCAACCAAGCCTAAAGCTAAGTTTATCGGTGAGGGCAGCGACTGGGAGATGGCAACCGATATCCTAAAAAAGGCGGTGGTATCGGCGGGACTTAAGTATGAGATTGATGAGGGCGGGGGTGCGTTCTACGGGCCTAAGATTGATTTAAAGCTTCGTGATACCCTAGGACGGCAGTGGCAATGCAGTACAATACAGTTTGACTTTAATCTTCCTACCCGATTTAACATGACCTATATAGGCAGTGACGGTCAAAGGCATACGCCGTTTATGGTGCACCGTGCTCTTTTTGGTAGTCTAGAGCGGTTTATGGCACTGCTTATCGAGCATTACAAGGGTGATTTTCCTTTCTGGTTCGCTCCGACACAGTTTGGTATCGTTCCTATTCGAGAAAGCCATAACCCATATGCAAAGTCCCTTGCTAAGGATCTTAAAAACCAAGGTTTTCGTGTAGAGCTAGCTGACGAGGACGATAACATGCGTGGTAAAATAAAACGATTCCAACTCGAAAAGATACCGTTTATCCTAGTTATCGGGGACAAAGAGGTTGCTGACAACACCTTCTCTATACGTAGCCGCAAGGATGGTGACCTTGGTGTGATGAACCTAGCAAGTTTAGAAAAACATCTAAAGCCGTTAATAGAGCAGGGTCAGCCTAGGTGTATCCTAGATGAGTAGGTAATAAGTGTAAATTTATCTTGCGACTATGCATATGCGTACACATGTAGGGTGCGACCCTTGCGGTTATCCTCCTATTCAACACTACGATAGGCGCATGATTAAACATATGCAAAAACAGGGACTACGACAGTGGATAAATTGTCATAGTCCCTATTTATATTATCAGCATTTTTATGCAGAAGGATTAATCCTTGTACATCTGTCTTGCTTTATACTTAGTATGAAGGATCTCATGAGCCTTATGGCTACCTGGTTTTTCAAGGAAGTTATCGTAAATTTCCTTGATAAGTGGACTTTCATGAGATTTTCTGATAGCGTTGTTTAGGTCGGAAGCGTATAGAGATTTTGCACGTTCTTCCTTTAGGTTTACAAAGTTGTGAACACTAGCAGGCTGAACAGGCTGTCCACCACCGTTTACACAACCTCCAGGACATCCCATAATCTCCACAAAGTGATAGTTAGCTTCTCCTGACTTAATCTTTTCAAGCAGTTTTCTAGCGTTAGCAGTACCTGAAGCAACCGCAACCTTAACATCAAGATCGCCAACCTTATAGGAAGCTTCCTTGATACCCATAGTACCACGAACATCGGTGAAGTCTAGGTTTTCAAGGGTAGTACCGGTTAGAGTTTCAACAGCGGTTCTAAGCGCCGCTTCCATAACACCACCGGTTGCACCAAAGATAACCCCCGCACCTGTTGCGGTGTTTAGAGGAGCATCAAACTCTTCATCCGGTAGACTGGTGAATAGGATACCTGCACGAGAGATCATTCTAGCAAGCTCACGGGTAGTAAGCGCTACGTCAACGTCAGGGTAACCTGAAGCTTCTTCATCCTCACGGGTAACCTCAAACTTCTTAGCGGTACAAGGCATGATTCCTACGACAAAGATATCCTTAGGATCGATACCCATCTTCTGGGCGTAGTAGGTCTTAGTAATAGCACCAAACATCTGCTGTGGAGATTTACATGATGATAGGTTAGGGATAAATTCAGGGTAGTCATATTCACAGAATTTTACCCAACCCGGAGAACAAGAGGTAATAAGCGGTAGTACGCCGTTATTCTGAACTCTGTGGATAAACTCAGTCGCTTCTTCCATTATAGTAAGGTCAGCGGCAAAGTTTGTATCAAACACACCGTCAAATCCAATACGTCTAAGCGCCGCCGCCATCTTACCTGTTACATCAGTACCAACAGGTAATCCGAATGCTTCACCTAAAGTTACACGGATAGAAGGGGCAGTCTGTACCACAACGTGCTTAGTAGGATCAGCAAGCGCTGCCCATACTTCATCGGTCTGATCCTTTTCAGCGATAGCGCCTGTAGGACAAGCCACGATACATTGACCACAAGAGATACATGAAGTTGCACTTAGATCATCATCAAATGCACAACCTACATGGGTTTTAAATCCTCTTTCGTTAGCACCGATAACACCGATCGACTGCTTGTTGTTACAAGCGGCGATACAACGACGGCAAAGGATACATTTATTGTTATCTCTGTACATATGTACAGCGGAATCGTCAAAGTCGTACTGGATGTTTTCCCCTGCAAATGCAGTTTCATCGTCAACCTTAAATTCCTTACATAGCTTTTGAAGCTCACAGTTTCCGCTTCTGATACATGATAGACATTTTCTGTCATGGGTAGAAAGGATTAACTCTAGCGTAGTCTTTCTGCTTTGTAGAACCGCAGGTGAGTGGGTGCTAATCTCCATACCCTCTGCAACAGGATGAACACAAGCCGCACAAAGGTTTCTAGCTCCCTTAACCTCAACCACACAGATTCTACAAGCGCCGATAGCGTTAATCTCTTTGAGGTAACATAGTGTAGGAATCTCTATACCCGCCGCCCTAGCCGCTTCAAGAATAGTCGAGCTTTTAGGAACAGAGTAAGGCATTCCATTTATCTTAATATTAATTTTTTCCATCTTTAAACACCCCTATTCTTACTTTTTAATGATTGCATCAAAGCGGCATTTTTCTATACAAGCACCACACTTGATACACTTGTCTTTATCGATAACGTGAATTTGCTTAACCTCACCTGTGATAGCTGATACAGGACAAACCCTCTTACAAGCGGTACATCCTTTACATTTATCCTCAACAACCTCAAATGATAACAGATCCTTACAAACTCCCGCCGGACAACGTTTCTCGTTAACGTGTGCATCGTACTCATCTCTAAAGTAGTTTAGAGTTGAAAGTACAGGGTTTGGAGCGGTCTGTCCTAGTCCGCATAGAGAGTTGCTTTTAATATAGTGGCATAACTCCTCAAGCTTAACCAGATCATCCTGGGTAGCATTTCCTTTAGTAATCTTATCAAGCATTTCATATAGACGCTTAGTACCAATTCTACATGGAGTACACTTACCGCATGATTCATCAACGGTAAACTCTAAGAAGAATTTAGCGATATCAACCATACAGTTGTCTTCGTCCATTACAATTAGACCACCAGATCCCATCATTGAACCGATAGCGATAAGGTTATCATAGTCGATAGCGATATCCATATGTGATTCAGGGATACATCCGCCTGAAGGTCCGCCAGTCTGAGCCGCCTTAAACTTCTTACCGTTAGGGATACCGCCACCGATATCTTCGATAACAGTTCTAAGGGTAGTACCCATAGGGATCTCAACAAGCCCTGTATTGTTAATCTTACCACCAACCGCAAATACCTTAGTACCCTTAGATTTTTCAGTACCCATTGAAGCAAACCATTCCGGACCGTTTAGGATAATCTGAGGGATGTTTGCATAGGTTTCAACGTTGTTAAGTAGAGTAGGCTTCTGCCATAGTCCCTTAACCGCCGGAAATGGAGGACGAGGGCGAGGTTCACCACGGTTACCTTCGATTGAGGTGATAAGTGCGGTTTCTTCACCACATACAAACGCTCCCGCACCAAGGCGGATCTCTAGGTCAAATGCAAAATCAGTACCAAATACGTTAGGCCCGATAATACCATATTCTTTTGCCTGTTCGATAGCGATCTGTAGACGATCAACAGCGATTGGGTACTCTGCACGAACATATACAAAACCGTGGTTAGCTCCAACAGCGTAAGCCGCAATAGCCATCGCTTCTATTAGGCAGTGAGGGTCACCCTCAAGCACGCTTCTGTCCATGAATGCGCCTGGGTCACCTTCGTCAGCATTACATGCAACGTACTTAACTTCACCTGGTGCCTTTGCTGTAAAGTCCCATTTAAGACCTGTAGGGAAACCACCGCCCCCACGGCCACGAAGTCCGCTTTGTTTTACAATCTCAACAACCTGTTCAGGGGTCATCTCGGTAATAACCTTACCAAGTGCTTTATATCCGTCGTAAGCTATGTATTCATCGATTAATTCTGGGTTAATAACACCACAGTTTTTAAGTGCTATACGTGTTTGTTTTGTAAAAAAGTTTGTATCGTTAACGTTTTCAACAGAGTTAGTTTCATCTTTAGGAAGTAGACGTGATACAACCCTACCCTTTACTAGATGCTCATTTACGATTTCTTCTACATCAGAAGGTTCTACACGGTAGTACATTGTGCCTTCTGGGTAGATTGCAACGATAGGACCTTCTGCACAGAGTCCGAAACATCCTGTCTTAACAACCTTAACTTCGTTTTCTATACCCTTGTCAGCCAGTAAGCTTTCCATATTATCAATTATCTGTGGCGACTTTGACGATGTACATCCTGTACCGCAACAAACAAGGACATGAGATCTAAAAAAATCCATCTTTATTCCTCCAATAAATTTAAAATGTATTATCTATAATTGCGACCACGCTCTAGAAATATAAAACGGCAGTAAAGATTACGTGGTCTAGCACGGAGTTTCCATTATTTTAGTATCTTCCGAACTTATACCGTTTAACTAGGTTAAGGTTTATTGCTCTGCCGCACCAATGGTAAGATCAGTGCAGACATGACCACCGATAATGTGTTCCTTAATAACTCTAACAGCCTTTTCAGAATCCATCTTAACATAGGTGGTTTTGTCACCATCAGCGCTGATAACTTCGATAATAGGCTCTAGTCTACAGATACCGATACAACCGGTCATAGAAACGTTTACATCGTTAATGTTGTTTGACTTTAAAGTTTCAAGCAGAGTGTTCATTACAGGACGAGCACCGGCGGCGATCCCACAGGTTGCCATACCAACTACAATTCTAACACCGTTTTTGTTAGTACGAAGGTTTATATCTTCTAGGGTTTTTTTACGGATTGCCTCTAAATCAGCTAACGATTTCATCTAAAATACCTCCAAAAATTATTTTTATGTTTTCTTCTATATATCCAGATAACCAGTCGATAATCTGGATAGTGTTTAAAGGGACGTCCTCCCCTAATGTTTCTTTTATCATTGCTGTGCTTACCACAAATTCATCAGTACCGTTACTAAGCGAAAGCACAAAGTTAACATCGGGATGGGAAGCTATAGTGGTTGACATAGTCATAGCTATATCGCCTAAAGGGATTCTATCGATATGATCGATTACAAAGGTGGCTGTAAGGGTAGTCCCAACCCCAACCTTAGAGTTAATAGTTACCTTACCCCCTGTCGCCTCAGAGGATTCCACCAAAAGCGGTATCCCAAGCCCTACCTTTCTGGTAGTACGGGAGGTAACAAACGGGTCGAATACATTCTTTACCATCTCCTCATCCATGCCACAGCCGTTGTCGATAATGGTAAAGGTCAGCAGATTATCAATAGCAGCAAATGATATCTCGACCTTATCTGCCTTAGCTACAACGGAGTTTTGAGCAATATCCATCAGGTGCAGTGATATATCTCTCATATTCATGACCATGCTCCAAGCGAGTATAAAACGGTAGTAAAACCGAACCTCGTACGGAGTTCCCTTCATTTAAATGTTTGTAAGACTTAAATCCTTCCTTTTAAAAACTGGATTAAACATGAAACGGATCTTTCTTCAAGACTAATCTTGTTATCGGCTTCAAACATATCCTCTAGCCTGTGGGCATCGGAGGAATTGATAAAGTTGTATTTAGAAAGCTCTGGATAAAGCTTTTTAAAAAAATAGCTCTGTGAGTTTCTGGACAGCTCTAGGGTGCGGATGTTTAACTCATCCGGAATCATCCCAAAGCTCTCTAACATGCTGTAGCTGTTTCTGTCGATATGCGCCGGTATTGCAATACCGTTAAGGTCGTTTACCATAGAGAAAACATCATCCACCGTTAGTGAGGTAGCACTAATCAGTAGCCGCTCCTCTTCACCGATAACCTCGTCATCTACGTCCATAACAAGCTGTCTACCAAATATTTCGGGCTTGTTTGCAATATCCATCAAGCTTTTGTAAACCGCCTGCCCTAGCTGCTCTAAAGCGGGGTAGTCAGGCAGGATGGATACCACATGGATCTCCTCTGCGGTGGTAATCTCCATACCAAACACAGGAAGGATACCATTTTGTACGGCAATCTCGCTAAACGCTTTGCTGTTCTTGTAGGAGTTATGGTCGGTCAGCGCTACGATCTCTAGTCCCTTTAACATTGCCATGTTAGCCATGTTATTCGGGGTCATCTCATCCTCTGCACAGGGAGATAGTGCACTATGCATATGTAGATCTACTGCATATTCCATTAGACTGCCTTGCTATAACGAGCACAAACTTCATATGAGGATAACGATGTCAGCACTATAGGAATCCCCTCGTCGTTTGCCTTGTCTACTACAGCCTGTTCGACCTCTACATCCTCCGATACGATAACGCATGCCGCCTCAACTAGAACGCTTACCGCAACGATATTGCGGTTGTTTACTATCGTAACCCACGCATCATCCTTAGATACCTTTGCCATTGCCCAGCTTAACATATCACAGGTGTATAACCCTGATATAGTCTTTTGGTTATAAGCCTCATCTGTTATGATTCTACCGTCTATTATAGCCGCTAAATCTAAAATATTCATCTATTTAATACCACCTTTATAGTATTACTGACTATTTCCTCTATATAATTATGACAAAAAGTCCAGGCCGCTTATAAGGCTGTTGTACCGCTCCTTAAGTAGTGCAATACAGCGATCCTTAGTAGCCGCCCCCTGCACAATGTCCTCTGCTAAGGCTTTGCAGTTAGGGGCACCGCAAGCACCGCAGTCAAGACCGGGCAGAGATTTTGCTATAATATCGATCCTCTCCATCTTCTCTAGCGCCGCAAACATATTGCTATCTAACCGCAGATACGGCAGTGATGTTATATCCTGATCAAAGTAGATGTTAACATCCGACGGTAGTGTAAAGAGCTTCTCTTCGTATGTAGAGTTCTGGCTAATCTTATCAATCTGTTTTTTTATCTTTGTCTTGGCTACATAAAGGTTTTCCACCGTTAGCACCCCGCCAAGGCATCCGCCGTTACAGGATAAAGCCTCGACAAATTCAATCCCTTCGATCTTGTTGTTCTCTATCTCCTCTAGGATCATGATTACGTTTGAGATACCGTCCACCGCAAGATATTTTTGGGTGTCCAGTGCTAAGCTTTCCCCTCCGGAGTTCGCCCAGCGTACACCTACAACACCCGATAAAACCTTGTCCTTAATCTTTTCGATATCATCAATGCATTTTAACATCTTTAAGAACACATCATGTATCCCAATAGCACCGTTAATGTTAGACTCGCTACCACCGTAAGGATTCTTAACAGCGGTCATCTTAGCGGGGCAAGGGGTGATAAAGAAGATACCCACCTCATCAGGGGATACATTAAACTTTGCAACAGCTTCCCTTCTAGCAAGCATTGCCGCAACCTCCATAGGCTGGTGGATATTTACCAGGTTATCAAGCAGGCTTGGAAATCTAAGTCTAATTAACCGTACTACAGCAGGACAAGCCGAGGATATAAGCGGTTGTTCACGAGAGCTGTCCTTAAGAAGCTCTTTTGTAGCAGCGGATACCACCTCTGCACCGATAGCAACCTCATAAACATCGTCAAATCCGATAGACTTTAACGCGGCTAAAATCCGTTCACGACTATAGGAAGCACGAAACTGTGTGTACAGCACAGGGGCTGGCAAGGCAATCTTAATCTTATAGTCATTGATAGCCGTAAGAGGATCGGTAATAGCCTTCTTCGCATGGTGCGGGCAGGTTCTTATACAGATTCCACAGTCGATACAACGCTCTTTTATGATACTTGCTTTTCCATTTGTAACACGAATTGCCTCTGTAGGGCAATTCTTTATGCAGTTAGTGCAACCCACACATTTGTCCTTGTCTAGGGTTACAGAGTGAAAGTACATAAAAATCCCCCCAGAAAAAAGCCTGATTAATGAAGATATACCGTGATAGTCAGCACAGTTCCCTTGCCTACCTCAGTTTGAATATCCAGATTATCGGCATATCTTTTTATATTTGGTAGTCCCATCCCAGCGCCAAAGCCCATAGAACGAACTAGATCCGTTGCGGTTGAATACCCCTCGGTCATAGCAAGCTCAAGGTTTGGGATACCAGGGCCGTTATCCTTAATAGTTACCACAACAGCGTCCTCGCTAATAACCGCTAGGGCTTCTCCGCCGTCTGCATGGATAACTGCATTAATCTCTGCTTCATACATAGAAATTGCCATTTTTTTAACAACCTTAGGGTCAACACCAAGCATGTTCAAGGTCTTTTTTACCGCACTAGAGGCAACACCCGCCTCGGCAAGGTTATCTCTATTAGGCAGGATATATGACATGGTTATACTCTTGTTTTCCATAAACTGTTCGCTCCTTTATCGCTAAAGTCAGCGCTAAAAAGGATAAAAGCTTAGATTTTACAGCGTAAGCCTTCCTTATATAGCTTGCCGCAGGCATCAAACATAGAAAGCTTTGTAGTAAGGATTGAGATATCCTTCTCTGTAGCAAGGTCGGTAACCGACGCATCAGGGATCTTCCCTCTTACAAAGACAATCACCTTAATATCCATCATCTCTACAGTTCTAATTACTTGAGGAGTTACAAGTCCCGTGAGTAAAAGCACATCACGCTTAACGTAAGCCATTACATCGCTCATTAAATCTGATCCGAAAGCATATTCAAAATCGAGCGTATCCCACTCTTTACTTTTGATTATTGGTTGTGCGTCAATTATCTGACATATCTGCTTAATATTCACTTTGACAAAACCGCCCTCTCATAACTTTATTTGTTTTCGTATTCCTTTAAGATACCCACAACATCGTCAACAACAAGTCTGCCGTAAACCTCTTCATTGATAGTAATAACAGGAGCAAGACCACAAGCACCGATACAACGGCAAGCTTCTAAAGAAAACTTTCCATCAGGAGTACATTCGCCGTTTTTAATATTTAATAAGCTTCCAAACTTGTCAAATACCTCTCCCGCACCCTTAACATAACAAGCAGTTCCAAGACATACAGAAATTTTGTATTTACCCTTTGGATTAAGAGAAAACTGTGAATAGAATGTTGCAACTCCGTAAACCTTTTCTAGCGGAATAGAAAGACCCTGTGCGATCTCGGTTTGAACCTCGATTGGTAGATAACCATAGATCTCTTGCGCCTTTTGAAGAATTGGCATCAAAGCACCGTTATCATCTTTGTAAGACTTTATAACTTCTTTTAGCTTTTTTGCTTGTTCAGGTGTGCCCGCAAAAGGCACAGCAGCAGTTTTTTTGCCCATAAATAACCCTCCTAAAATGTTACATATAATAAATATGCATACAGCCACCTAGCTTAAAACACAATTAATACTTTAACACAAATAAATCAAGGCTAAAGTAAAATATACTGTCTTTAAGCTAAATCGCTATACTAAACCATCATTACAAGCTTACAAGTCTAAAAGTAAATTTTAACAGTATTATAATGTAATGACATTAGTTCCTACTAATTATAACACATAACTTAATAAAAATCTACAATTATTTTAAATATTTTCAATTATTTAAAACTTTTTTACACAAATAAAAGCAACCCCCGGGTTTTGGGGTTGCTTACCTTTATTTTTTACAGATAATACAAAATCCTTACAGATTTAGCATACTTTCCATAATTAATTTATACGCTAGCTTTATTTAACTTTACTGCAAGTTTAGATTTTTTTCTAGCAGCGGTATTTTTATGTAAAATACCTTTAGAAACCATCATATCGATCTTCTTCATAGCTTCTTTAACCGCAGTAGCTTTATCGGAAGCATTGTTTTCCAATGCAATATTAGCTTTTTTAATTTCAGTCTTTAGATTTGTTTTGTGGGTTTTGTTTCTTAATGTTTTTGTCTTGATAACCTTAACGCGCTTTTTAGCTGATTTAATGTTTGGCATAGTTTGCCCTCCTAAATTTTTGTGTTAATTTATGATATATAAGTTATAGCTTAACTAAAAGACACGATTAAGCTATGATCATGACAGCACCTATTATTTTACCATTAATTTGCGAATTTTGCAAGTGTTTTTTTAAACAAATATAGAATTTATTTATAAGCTTTTATGTGTAATTAACACAACATTCCTTAACACTGTAAGCTAGGTGTAAGCTGCTTTTGTATCTCGGTGGCATCCGAGATCGGTATTAGGTATAACACAATATCACCACCCGGTGCGGCAATATGCAGTGAACATACCCTTAGAAGGCTTGATATAGGGTTTTTGTTTAACGAAACAAAACAAACCTTGCTCCGCTGAAGATACCTCTCCTTAGCCCAGATTACCCCACACTTTAGCACCATATATTCCTCAGAAAGATTAAAGGCGAAGTTAACGTAGTATAGCGGGATGTACAAAAACACTACATATATAGCCAACAACCCCTCTATCCATAGCACGGCGTACCAAACAAATGAATATGGCGCTAGAATATATAATGTAAGCAGTACGAGCACCGCAAATAAAGACAGAAATAATAGCTCCCATATTAAAAATATACGCTTAGGCAACTTTTTTAACATACTATCTCCGTTTCTTAGCCGTTTTGATACAATAAACTACTCTAATATATAGATGTCAACGTTCTTAAGACCGAATCTGCGGCTCTCTTCATAGGTTTCAAAGAACAGATCCACAAGGATCGTTCCAGCCTCTACAGCAGTCCCAGTATCGCCAACCTGTGAGTACCCGTAGATATAATCTCCACTCGGCGTACGTATGTACATCTTAGTACCGCGTGGGAACTTTCTGTTATCCATAGCAACAAGTCCCGGTATAAGCTTAGTAGGCATACCTCTGGCACTATATGCAGTAGCTTTCCCCGAAATCTTCTTTTTATACTTTGTAGGTATTCCGTTTTTGTCCAGCTTTAAGGTAGACGGCGGGGTAAGCCTTGACGCAGTGCTTCCGGTTTTTCCTTCCACCACAACCGCCGAAACAGCTTTCTTTATAACTGTTTCCTTAACCACCTTTTGAGAATGGATCTTTCCGTCATAGTAAACATAGTTAGTGGTAACCTCTTTTTCCCCGTCAATCCCGCTCTTGCGGATCTCCCTTTCATTATCATACAGGCTAGGGGTATATACTACCGTGGTCTTAAACGGCACCGGCACTCTGGATATTACCTGCTCTCTGGTTACCTTTATAACCCTAATGGTACTCCCCGCCTTAATCTTTGAGTTTACAGAAGGGGTGACGATATCATCCTCGCCGTATTTAATCTTAAGTCTACTAAGCAGATCTGATACCTTTTCATCTAACGTGCTAACCATCTGCTGTTTCTTACCTGTAACCACAGTTACAAGGAAGCTTCTGCGGATAGTTAAGGTAGCTTGATTTTTAGAGTTAAATGGCGTAATTGTGTACTTATCCCAACTTGAAAGCTTAATCCCCGCCTCTTTTAGTATAACCTTCGGCTCGGTGCTGTCACTAAAGATTAGTGTTTCATTACCTTTATCAACTATAGTTACCGCATATTTTTTAATAAATCCACCGGAGAAAGCAATACAGATAAACGCAAGAAGTAGCGCTGTTATAATAATGTAAACCATCTTACGCGACCGACTTAAGCTATATTTTTCCTTAGCTAGATATGTATCTTTGTCATTTTTTGTCGAAATTTGTAGTCTAGTAGGCTCTACCCTGCTTAGCTTTACCTTAAAACGCAAGCCTAATCCCCCATTCCTCTATATTTATAACCATGCTCCAAAAGCTACGAAGTTTCCTTTAATTTTATTATCATTTCAAACTCCAATAGTATTGTAAGATAAAAGATATATTTAGTATAATGCATAAATTAAACTTTGTCAATGATAATTTTGCAGTGGTTTTTATGAAAATTGCACAGTCGCTAATGTATAAAACTATTTTACAAAGGTAAAATTTGCAAAATAGTAGTATAAAATTAATTTTTTCTACAATTTGTAGATGTTTTTATCGTCAGATATCACAAAGTTAGATAGTTACAAATAAATAACAAAAATGAATAAAATATTAACTTAAAATGTGTAAATTTGTAACTCCCGTTATTTTAGTAGTAATTGATCATTTAAAAAGTTCTAAAATAGGAAGGGTTGCTAAAAAGAACATCTCCTTTATCCCTGTCAGATAACCAGAGATCTCGGGAAGGTTTACAATATGGTTTCTACCTAAAAGAATTACCATAACCTTATGCGGCGATAGGAGGTAACATTCAAAAAGCTTAATGTTACCCCCATGTAATGTGGATTCATTTTGATACAACAAATATACAAATAAGGCTATAAATATTACTATAGCGGCAGAGCCAAGCAATGCTGCAATATACCAGTTTACTTTCTTCATTTAAACGTCCTTCTTTATTATAGTAGAGTTTATGTGCTATTATAGTCCACTTAAAGCTTTTACCAATGCATTACCTACAAGCTGTGCTGAATAGATAACCTGTTCATGGGTGTTTCCGTGGCTTCCAACCTCTAAAAGCAGAGAGCCTGTGGTTAGGTCTTGATTGTATTTGCGGTAATCAAACAGTATAGGGCGAGTAACCCCCGGATATGAGGATTCCAGCGTTTGTTGCAGTAGAGAGGCAAACTTTAGATTCTCCTTGTATTTTGGCATGTTCATCTTACCGTTATCACAGCCTGATATTATCATAACCTGTGCGGCCTCCTTACCGTTTACCATAGCTACAGGAGATACAATATTCTTATCCGTCTTAGCTATAGAATCCCTATGTACGTCAAGCACTACCTTAATTGATGGGTACTTCTTTAGATAGCTTTTTACAGTAACCGCACTTCGTTCATATGATCCTGTATATGATGGGTAGTCATGCTGAGTTTTATCCTGCAGTGTAACAATCCCTGAATTATTTAACACTGAGGCAATCTCCGCCCCAACACTAACTGTATTTCTGCTGTTGTCGGTGGTTCTAAAGGACATCTTGGTATCAAAGGTGGTAGCGTTGTTTGGAAGAAAGCTTTCGGTAGCGTGGGTATGCATTATAAGCACCTGTGGCTCTTTGTTCTTTGCAATCTTAAACCTTGGTTTAGCTTTAGATAGCGCTAGTACCTGAGCATTTGAAAGGTGGGTAAGGTTTTTAATAAACCCGCTCTCAATCCCAAAGGTGTTGTCATTCTCAAATCCCTTATAGGTCATTACAGTTACTACGCCATCATTCTTGGATGTAGTAGCGGCAGAGTTAGGCTTATCCTCCTCTACCTCTTGATCATATTGTGGGTTAGCTATCTCTTCTTCCTTATCTAAGCCACCTATCACCCTTTTATCTACCTGACCATCATCTATGATAGTATCTGTTTGAGTTTCTTCTATAGAATTATCCTTATCTGTATTAAACTCACCAATACCTGCAAGGTAACCCGAAACCTGTGATATAGATTCCTCTGGATAGGTAGCTAATGCGGCAACAAGTCCTAAAAGCTCCACAGGTCGGTATACATAATCATAAACCCTTACAGATGACAAAACCATAAATACCGCAACCATCCCGCATATCATCGTCTTAATCAGCGACATCCTTCTTGGCTTAACCCTTGCAGTATCCGCTTCTTTGCTATATCCCTTATACTCTTCCTCACTAGGTGAAACGGGAATGCGAATTTTATCTTTAGCCCTTGCAGCCTCATAGTTTGGTTTTGCTAATCTTTGATTTGGCTTATGGATTGACATTTGGACAGGTCTTTGCAATGGCTTTTGAAGGGTTTTTTTTACATATCTAATGGTATTGTCGGCACTGTTTTGTTTCTTAAAATCTATATCATACCGAAGGCTTGTAGCCTTGTGGCTGTTTATGCTTTTATTTAAGGTTGTTGATAATGGTACAGCCTTGGTTGGTGACGGAATCGTCCTCTCCACCATCCTTTTAGTTTGGATTGTATCTGTTTTTTCTTTTTTATCTTCCTGTGGTAAAATTATCTCGCTCTTTACTAATATAATTTCATCCATAATATCTTCTCCTATCTTTTTAAAGTTATGCAACACCCGCATGGTCGCATGCAATAGGCATTCCACTATCATCCATTATAAGTCTATTCACCACACCATGGTTATATTCTCATTCAACATACATACAATTTCTTTCAACATAAAGACCCGCTTTTTTGTCCGCAGACACTTTACAAATGCATAAATATATGGTAGAATAATATTAGCGAAAGGGTTATGCATAACTTGCTTTAATATTATTACTAATACGTTAAACAACGCTTTTATAAGCGTTGGTGCTGTGTAATATTCAGCACAGAAATGGAGTATTTATGGCTATTTTAGTAACAGGTGGTACAGGATATATTGGAAGTCATACCTGTATTGAGCTTGATAAAGCAGGGTATGAGGTTGTGATTATCGACAACCTAGTTAACAGCAAAAAAGAGGTGCTTAAACGACTTAAAACCATAACCGGCAAGGACTTTACCTTCTATCAAGAGGATGTAATGGATAAGGCGGCGCTTGAAAGAATTTTTACCGAAAACAAGATTGAAGGGGTTATCCACTTTGCGGGGCTTAAGGCGGTAGGAGAATCGGTTAGACAACCACTTAGATACTACCAAAACAACCTATTTTCAACCATAACTCTACTAGAGGTTATGCAGGAGTATAACGTTAAAAACTTTGTATTCAGCTCCTCGGCAACGGTATATGGTGATCCGCATACAGTGCCAATCCTAGAGGACTTCCCGCTATCCACCACAAACCCATATGGTGCTACAAAGCTGATGATTGAAGGTATCCTAAAGGATATAGCCCACGCTGACCCTACAATAAATATAGCGATACTTCGTTACTTTAATCCTGTAGGCGCACATCAAAGCGGACTAATCGGAGAGGACCCGGCGGGTATACCAAACAACCTTGTTCCGTATATCTCACAAGTTGCGGTAGGAAAGCTAGAAAGCATTCCGGTTTATGGGGATGATTATGATACAGCTGACGGTACAGGGGTTAGGGACTATATCCATGTATTAGACCTAGCCTGCGGACATATCGCCGCGCTTAAAAAGCTAGAACAAAACCCTGGTGTGGTGGTATATAACCTTGGCACAGGGGTTGGATACTCGGTACTGGATATGATAAAATCCTTTGAAAAAGCCTGCGGAAAACCGATTAAGTATAGGATTACAGAGCGCAGACCCGGTGACATAGCCGAATGTTATGCTGACCCTAAAAAGGCGGCAACCGAGCTTGGCTGGAAGGCAGAAAGATCACTGGATGATATGTTACAGGATTCATGGAACTGGCAGTCCAAAAATCCAAACGGATATAACATCGATTAATTGGGCAATCGCTAAAGCAGTAGTGCACAATATTTTGTTGCCCAATTAACAACTTAACAATTAACAGGTGGATAGCTTAACAGATATTGCACTGTATTACTCCGCTAGCAACAGTACTGGCTGTATGCGGAGTAGTCTAGCGCAGTATCTGATTTACTAGTTTATGTCTACCTTAAACACACTTTAAAGGAGTAGCTTATAATGAACAACAAACCAATACTTGTAATTTTAGCGGCGGGAATGGGAAGCCGATACGGTGGACTAAAGCAGATTGACCCTATCGGAGATAACGGAGAGATTATCATTGATTTCTCGGTATTCGATGCTATAGAGGCGGGATTTGAACGGATTGTATTCCTAATTAAGCGGGAGATCTACGAGGATGTAAAATCCATTATAGGAGATAAGATACCATCGAACATCTCTGTTTCATATGCATTTCAGGATCTAGATAACATCCCCGCTCCCTTTACCGTTCCAAAGGACAGGGTAAAACCATGGGGTACTGCACATGCGGTGTTATGCTGTGAGCAGTACATCGACGCACCTTTTGCAGTAATAAACGCTGACGACTACTACGGCAAGGATGGATTTAAGAAGATCTATGAGTTTTTATCTACCGTTGAGGATACAAGCACATATAACTATGCAGTTATAGCATACCATCTTGAAAACACCGTTACCGACAACGGTCATGTAGCAAGAGGTATATGTGAGGTTTCTAACGGTTATCTAACCGAGATTACCGAACGTACACAGATTGAAAAGCATGGCGATAAGATAGAGTACAGCGAAGATAACGGCGAAAGCTTTGTAACCCTACCTCTGCCGTGTATTGTATCGATGAACTTCTGGGGATTTACCCAAAGCTACGTTAAAGAATTAAAGGAACGTTTTCCTGTCTTTTTAGAGGAGATACTTAAGACAAATCCGCTTAAGGGCGAGTTCTTTGTACCAAAAGAGGTAGATGTATTAATTAAAAAGGGTAAAGCTACCGTTAAGGTTATGGAGTCTACAGACAGATGGCATGGTGTTACCCATAAAGAGGATAAACCACAGGTTGTTGCCGCTATCAGAGAGCTAAAGGCAAGTGGAGCATATCCAGATAAGCTTTGGCAAGCAAAGTAATGATAAAATTATATAGGCTGTAACAAGATACAGATAAACTAAGTCGAGGTTGGAAATTGAAATTATAGCTATTTCCGTAACGAATTTGGTTTCTACGCATACAATGTTTTCAATACTATATGTTGTAACTTAATTATTAATCTACAACAATGTGTAATAAGAAATGTATGTTAGCTGTGTTTTGATACAGCCTATAAAGCCTTGTGTAAAACTTATCTACCCGCCGTAGATGAAGTTAACTTGCGAAAATTTTTTTGGCGGAGAAATGGTATTTTTATGAAGAAAGAGATTAGCAAGCAGATAGTAAAGAGGGTTATAAACGCATTTGATACTAAACATGAGTTTATAGAGGCGCTGCCCTACGGAAGCGGACATATTAACGAAACCTTTATCGCTACCTATCAGCCTGACGACGGTTCGGGACGTAAAAGATATATCTTCCAAAGGATAAACACCGACGTGTTTAAAGATCCATATGCACTAATGGACAACATTGTAGGTGTTACCACCTATCTTAAGGAGTACATAAAAAAACAAGGCGGCGACCCTGAACGCGAGACCCTAAATGTAGTTAAGACTAAGGATGGGAATAACTTTTACGAGGACGATGAAGCGGGATTCTGGCGGTGCTACGATTTTGTAGAGGATACCATTACCCTACAGTTAATCGAAAATCCACGTGATTTTTACAACTCAGGTCGTGCGTTCGGTAAGTTTCAAAGGGTGCTTGCTGACTACCCTGCCGATACTTTAAATGAAACCATTAAAGATTTCCACAATACTAAAGTCCGCTACGATAATCTTATGAAGGCTGTACAAGCGGATGTCTGCGGTCGTGCTAAGGATGTACAGGCGGAGATCGAGTTTGCAAAGGCCAGAAAGGAAGATACCGCTATACTGGTGGATATGCTAGAGCGTGGTGAGCTTCCGCTTCGTGTTACCCATAATGATACAAAGCTTAACAACGTTTTAATTGACGTTAATTCAGGAAAGTGTATCTGCGTTATCGACCTTGATACCGTAATGCCTGGGTTATCGGTGTATGACTTTGGGGATTCAATCCGCTTTGGAGCTAGCACAGGTGCGGAGGATGAGGTCCAGCTTGATAAAATTTGGGTTGACCTAGAGCTATTTGAGATGTTTTCAAAAGGATTTATAAAATCAGCTGGAAATGCACTTACTAAGCAGGAGCTTTTAATGCTGACTATGGGGGCAAAGCTAATGACCCTAGAATGCGGTATGCGTTTTCTAACCGACCACCTTTCGGGGGATGTCTACTTTAAGGTGCACCGTGACGGTCATAACCTTGATAGGGCTAGGACACAGTTTAAGCTTGTATCCGATATGGAACAAAAATGGGATAGCATGAACCAGATTATTGCTAACCTAATTGAAAATATATAGGGGGTATAAATTTGATTAACCGACTAATATCTGAACTTGGGGATTATGCTATAGCAAACCAGTTAATAGATAATCTTGATAGAGTTTACTGCACAAACCGCCTGCTTAACCTTCTAAAGCTCGGTGATTTTACGCTATGCACAGATTATACAAAGCACGAAAACATCGAAGCTTTGTTAGATGATATCATAGACTATGCCGCCCAAAACGACATTTTAGTCCAGAACACCACAACCTATAGGGATATCCTAGCGGCAGATATCATGAACTGCTTTACCCCCTTTCCTTCACAGATTATCGAAAAGTTTAATAAGCTTTACAATCAATCCAAATCACTAGCCACCGACTACTACTACAACCTCTCTAAAGCTACAAACTATATAATGACGAACCGTATAAAACGTGATATAAAATGGACGGTTGACACAAAATACGGGCAGATAGGTATAACCATAAACCTATCAAAACCCGAAAAAGATCCAAAGGATATAGCCGCGGCAAAGAATGCTGTAGCGGCGGGATATCCAAAATGCTTAATCTGCGCCGAGAACGAGGGGTTTGAGGGGGATGTTTTACGCCCTGCAAGGTCAAACCACAGGATAGTCCCAATTAAGCTGGATAACACCGACTTTTACATGCAGTATTCCCCCTATGTATACTACAACGAGCACTGCATTATTCTAAACAAAGAGCACGTCCCTATGAAGATAGAAAAGCAGACCTTTAAGCACCTACTCTCATTTGTAGAGCAGTTTCCTCACTATTTTATCGGGTCGAATGCTGACCTTCCTATCGTTGGCGGGTCGATCCTAACCCACGACCATTTTCAAGGGGGTAACTACGACTTCCCTATGGCGCTATGCAACGCTAGGCAGGAGCTAACCTTTAGCGGATATGAGGATATCTCGGGGTGTATTGTAGACTGGGCGCTCTCGACCATAAGGATAAAGGGCACCGATATCGACCGTCTTGTATCACTAGCGGATAAAATTTTAACTACATGGCGAGGATACTCCGATGAATCAAACGAGATAATTGCATATACAGAGGATACCCCGCACAACACCATAACCCCTATCGCACGTTATAGAGATGGCAACTACGAGCTTGATCTAATCCTACGTAACAACCGCACCACTAAGGAACATCCGCTAGGAATCTTCCACCCACACGACCGTTATCATAATATAAAGAAGGAAAACATCGGTTTAATCGAAGCGATGGGACTTGCTATCCTACCTTCACGATTAAAGTCCGAGCTTAACATACTATCAGAAGCGTTATCCGACCCAAAGAAGGAGCAGGAGCTATTTACAAATCAAGCTATGAGCCACCACTACTTCTTCTACTCACAGCTTAAGGTTTACTACAAAGAAAGCGAACAACCCCTTGAATATGTAAAACAGATGGTAGGGATTGTATTCTCACGGATACTTGATAACTGCGGTGTATTTAAGGATACTCCACAAGGCAATGAGGGATTTCTAGCATTTATAAGTGCAGTTAATATGCAGTAAAAAAGGATAATAATTGGTCTTGATTTTACTTTAGGGTTGTGGTATAATTAGTGTACTCACAAATTGTACATATTTCTGATTACATAGAAAAACAGATTAGGCAGTTACACTTCCACCACCCATACCCAAAGCAGAGATAAGGAGTTATTATGGAAACTAATGAGATGCTTTCGCTTATATTAAGCGAAGTCAAAGGAATTAAAACCGACATCACTGTGCTATACGAAGGACAAAATAAACTAACCAATCATGTTACTAAGCTTACTGCCGAGGTAGAACGACTTTCCGAAGGACAAGCTAAGCTTAC
>CAZAOY010000017.1:0-10280 GCA_964486925.1 uncultured Oscillospiraceae bacterium | reverse complement strand
AAGGACAAGCTAAGCTTACTTCCGACGTACAAAGACTTTCCAAAGGACAAGCTAAGCTTACCTCCGACGTAGTCATTATTACTAAAGACGTTGAAATGCTTACCACCAAGGTGAACAGGCTAACTGATAACGTAGACAGACTTTCTGATAATTTAGAAATTGTTGAAGATAAGTTGAACAAGGTTGAAGATAAGTTGGATAGACTTTCACATAGTCATAATAACCTCTCCCTTACTATTGAAAACGACTTTGCTCCGAAGCTACAGATACTATATGAAAACAGGGTTAGTGTTATGAAGTACGACCGTAAGCTTGCTGTTGTAGATGAGCATGCTGCTGACATCTCTACCTTAAATGGGGTAGTAAGAGAACACACAGTACAGATACAAGCTTTACGTAATATGACAATAATTAGTTAATATATTAAGGGGAGAAATTTATGAAAATAGGGGTTGTACTAAGATATGAAGAAAATTTATTGGAATCATTTAGATGGTGTGTGGACAGAGGTATAACTAGCTGTCAGCTACATATTGCGCCAAGTGAATTTACTAATGAAGCGGCAGAAGCTATAAAAAACTGCTGTAAGGAAACAAATTTTGAGGTTACCGCACTGGTAGGAATGTGGACAGGCCCTATGGAATGGAACTTTAAAAACGGCCCTACAACCCTTGGAATTGTACCCATCCCTTATCGTTTTGAGCGTATCAAGGAGCTAATCCGTTACGCTGAATTTGCAAAGCAGATATCTGTTACCGATGTCTGCTCACATATGGGTTTTATACCTGAAAATCACACCGATAACCTATATGTAGACTTTATAGCAAGTGCAAAGTATCTAGCACAGTCGTATAAAGACCTTGGGATAAACCTAAACTTTGAAACCGGACAGGAAACTCCGATTACACTTTATCGTGCTATAAAGGATATTGGATATGATAATATCGGCATTAACTTTGACCCTGCTAACCTTTTAATGTACGGCAAAGGTAACCCTATAGACTCTCTGGACCTGCTATCACCGTTTATTAAGGGGGTTCATGCAAAGGACGGACTATACCCTACAGACGGTTATTCGTTAGGAGAGGAAACCCCACTCGGCAAGGGTGCGGTAAACTTTGAGGTGCTACTTCCAAAGCTTATCAAGCTAGGTTACAAGGGTGCTATTACTATTGAACGCGAAATAAGCGGAGCAAAACAGCAAGAGGATGTTATCCTCGCAAGAGATCTAATAAACCAGATATTAGGAGAGTAATCATGACCGATACGATAAAGGGACTTTATAATGTTGTACTAGAGCGAAAGGAGTCAATGGAGCAGGGGTCTTATACCTGTTACCTGTTTGAAAAGGGGCTTGACAAGATACTTAAAAAGTGCGGCGAGGAATGCTCTGAGATGATAATAGCCGCAAAGAACGAGGATAACGAAGAATTAGCTAACGAAATCTGTGATCTTTTATACCATATGTTGGTACTAATGGCAGAGCGTAACCTTTCTTTAGATGAGGTAACACAGATTCTAGAAACCCGCCGCAAGAAGATCGGTAACCTTAAAAGCTTCCACCAGGTAGACCACAACAGCTAACAAAACTCTAGTAAGGCAGGTGTATCCCTTGAAGTTATTCCCTTTACCACGGATTGGTATGAGGATTATAAAAACCTTTATCTCGGTATTTGTCTGCGCGGTTATCGGGTACTACCGAGGCGAGCTTCCATTTTACAGCATGATTGCGGCGATACTATGTATGCAGGGGGATCTAAACCGAAGCTTTGTTATAGCGTTAGATAGAACCATAGGAACATTTATCGGTGGTGGTTTTGGGCTTGTTATGCTGCTATTTGTAGACAGGTTTAACATCACACCGTTAACCCCGCTGTACTACCTATTGGTAAGCCTATGCATAATCCCGCTTATCTATCTGGCAATACTAATAAAGCAACACCCCGCTATCTATATCTCCTGTGTTGTATTTCTTAGTATTACCGTATCCCACATAACCGATGAGCTACCAATACTATTTGTGTGGCATCGTGTACTCGACACATTAATAGGGATAGCGGTATCGTTACTTATTAATTTTATCCTGCCGTATCGGAAGAAGGATAGTAACTAGGTTAAGATAACATATTACCCCATACAGGAGCTGTGTGGGGTAATATGTTTTGTACTGAAATTAACGATAGACGTAACCAATACGTATAATAAAAATTTTTAGTTAGAATTAGATAATTTCTATTGTATTTATTGTAAATATGTGTTATCATATTACATATAGATTTCGGGCAAGAAATACACATATACAATTCAAAAATAGCTTGGCAAGGTATTATTTATTAATATTATCTTGTTCACCTATAAAATCTAGTTATCCTTATGGATTAACTTGTTTATCATGGTAGCAGAAGCATAAAGATTTTTGGTAACATTTTAGGAGGTACAAATTGAAGAGCATTAAGTCAAAGATAATACTAAGGTTTTCCCTATTAATCGTTATCGCATTTACACTTACCGCACTTTTTGTAATCTTGACGGTAAAACCCACATCTATGGATTTGCTAGGTCAAACCATGAGCGAAACAGCAAAGATGTCGGCTAAATATATTACTGAATATCTAGAGGATTTTCAAACTGTTGCAAAAGAATCAGGCGTAGTTGCACGTCTGTCAAACCCAGAGATACCTACCTTAGAAAAACAGGACATTATTAATGACAAAGTAAAGCAGTATGGTTTTGTTACTGGCGATATTACTGATATGGCTGGACAAGGTTTATTAAGCCAAACTAGTATTACTGACACCGATTATTTTAAGGAAGCTATAAAGGGGAACTCGGTAGTTTCCAATGTGTTTCAGTCTCAGTCATACGATAAGCCTGTTATAGCCGTTGCCGCACCACTGTGGAAAAACGGGCGGTATAACACAGCGGTAACTGGGGTTGTATATTACATAATCGACGCTAGTGTCCTTTCTACTATTACAAAACAAATACAGGTGGGTGAAAATGGAAGCGCATATATACTCGACAAAGACGGTTATACAATCGCTTCGTCAATTGATGAAGCTGTTGCAAACAGAGAGAACAGTATTAATGACTCTAAAACGGATAAAACCCTTGAGAAGGTTGCCGAAATCGAAAGGAATATGATTTCTGAAAAGACTGGTTTTGGGATAGCAACATATGAAGGAGAGGTCGAGGTTACCTCATATACTCCTGTTGGGATAAATGGTTGGAGCATTGGTGTAGTCTGTAAGCAAAACGACTTTATGCAAGGTACGACACGCTCCATGCTTGTTGTAATGTTCTTTACAGTGCTTGCGATAATTGCTGGAGTTATAACATCAATAAGGGTTGCGAACGGTATATCTAGGCCTGTTAGAGAGATCGAATCCGCCGCAAAATCTATGGCAGAAGGAAATCTTAATATTGTTATCAACCATACAGGAAAGGATGAGCTAGGCTCTCTTGCTGAAAGTATGCGCACGTCCATGTCAACTGTTACAGGTTACATAAAAGCTATAGAACGTGCTATGAATCTACTGCGAGAAGGAAACTTTGCTTTTAAATCAAGCGGTAGGTTTAAAGGCGATTTTATACGCATACAGGATTCCATCTGGGATTTTATCAACACTATGTCCCATACCTTAGCGCAGGTTAAAGGAGCTGCCGATCAGGTGGCAAACGGCTCGATGAATGTTTCTAATGCCGCTCATTCTTTAGCAAACGGATCTTCCGAGCAAGCAAGCTCTATTGAGGAGATATCTGCTTCACTAAGCGAAATCTCAAGACAGGTTAACAGCAACGCAGATAAATCGGTATATGCAACAAACATGGCAAATACAGCAATGAGCTCTATAAACGCAAGCAACAATCAGATGCAAAACCTTACAAAAGCAATGAATAATATTAATGCAAAATCCTCTGAAATTAGTAAGATTATTAAAACCATTGATGATATTGCTTTCCAAACTAATATACTAGCCCTTAATGCTTCAGTTGAAGCTGCAAGAGCCGGTGCCGCGGGAAGCGGCTTTGCAGTGGTCGCTGACGAAGTTAGAAATCTAGCAAAAAAGTCTGCAAAGGCAGCCGAGGAAACTATAACACTTATTGAATCTTCAATTTTATCTATAGGTGAGGGAGCTAAACTTTGCGAGTCTACAGCTAAAGATTTATCAGGCGCTGTTGACAGTGTAGAAAAGACTGCCTCAATTATTGCAGAAATTTCAGAAGCAAGCAGTGGTCAGGCGACATATATAAGCGAGGTAACCTCCGGAATAGAACAGATCTCTGCTGTGGTTCAGACAAACTCCGCTACAAGTCAAGAGAGTGCGGCAACCAGCGAAGAGTTATCAGATCAAGCTAGCCTGCTAAAAGAGCTTATATCTAATTTTAAGATATTGTAGAAAACAACCTTTTCATCATTATAAAGGGGATGTACCGAAATTTCGTTACATCCCCTTTATCTGCTTCAAAAAGATTTGTTTAAGTTATCCTCCAAAACCGAACCAACCTACCTTAAATTAATCCAAAATATCTTAATATCCCCATCCTCCTCGTCGTAACCCTCCCATGTGAGCACCGCACCATTTTTTATAGCAACGGTGGCAGAGGATATGTTGTCCTTGTCACAAGAGATCATTACCTTTGGGATGTTAAGCGCCTTTGCCTTCTCTAAGACTAGTGCTAACTGTATAGTACCGTAGCCCCTACCTCTTTCTGTAGGACGAATGCCATAACCGATATGACCACCACGCTTTCTAAACTCTTTATTAAGCTCATGGCGTAGCTGTATCGAACCAATAATCCTATTATCCGATCTTCTCATAGTAAAGTAGGTGGTAGCAGCAACACCGCTTACAGAGGTTTCCTTTACATGCGCCAACTGCACCTTTTCAAGCCATTCGTCGTAATCGTTATACTCAATAAGTCCAAGACTTCCGTTTATCACCTTTTCACCGTTAACTATAAAACTATCTCGATACTCTAACGCCTGATCTCTATGCTCGATAGATGGCTCTACTAAATAAAGTTCACACAAGACAATTCACCTCTTTCTAACTGTTGAGTTAACACCAAAATAACCTATTCCTATACCTCTAACACATATAACGCAACCTCAAAGGAATTGTCAATCATTGCGGTTCTTACAAAGGTAAACCCGTAATCTTCATATAGCTTTCTAAGCTTTGGACGAAGCACACGTGCGTCTATCCGAAGAGTTTTATATCCTAACGAGCGTGTCCTCTCCACCGCAAAATCAAGTAGCTTATATGATAACCCCTGCCCTGCAAAGGGTCTTGATACCGTCACTTTATGTACAAACAACGAGTTTGCGGGTGGGATATCATCCCAATAGTTCGGGTCAAACGAGGGTAGCGCCATACAACATGCCGGGGTATCGTCAACATATCCGATAAAAAACTCCTCCACCCTGTAGCTTTTGCTTAGATTCTCCCAGGAAACCGTTTCATAACTCCACATTGGTTGACCGGTGCTGTTAAGCCAGTCAACCGCTTGTTTGTATAGGTCTAAAAACACAGGAATATCCTTTTCTGTCGCTTGTCTAATTGTAAAGTTCATAGGTAATATCTGCCTTTCTTTTTGTCTACTATCTTACACGCTTTAGCTTTGCTATAAAGAATCCATCTGTATGGGATATGTGAGGTAACAAGGTTAGATACCCCTTGCTGTCACAGCTAGTAAAGGGGTTTTGGGTAGGTTGTGCAACAAAGTTATCATTCTCCGTTAAAAAGCTGTCGCATACCTCGTCGTTCTCATGTTTATTTATTGTACAGGTTGAGTAGATTAGGTACCCGCCTATCTTAACGTATCTAGAGCAGTTAGTTAGGATTGAAAGCTGTAGATTTGGTAATCCCTCCAGCTCCTGCTGTGGCTTTAGCTTAATCTCTGGCTTTCTGCCTATTATCCCAAGTCCGGAGCAAGGCACATCACACAGTACGACATCCGCCATCGTCTGCTTTTCATCATATACACTGCTATCCCCTAGCTTTGGTTTAATGGTTTCAATCCCAAGCCTTTTGGTAAGGGATTTAATCAACTCTAACTTATGCGGGAACACATCATATCCATAGATCCTACATCTATCCCCAAGTAGCTGTGCTACAGTAGCGGTCTTTCCGCCTGGTGCGGCACAGCTGTCGATTATAACAAGAGGTTTTGGGCTTGTGCCTTTAGTTTCCTCAACCGCCCTCGCACATCCTGCAACCACACTGGCACAGAAGGCGGAGGATATGTCCTGCACATGGAATAACCCCTGCTTGTAGGACTTTAACCCACGAATATTCCCGCCCTTGCTAAGATAGGCGGTGTTGCAAAGGCGTGGGTCGGCGGTCGCTTTTATCCCCTCGTCCGCCAGGCTTTCGATAAGCTTATCCCTAGATATCTTAAGCAGATTTGCGGTAATACACACCTTAGGGGTCTGGCTAAAGGTCTTTGCAATCTCTACGGCCTGCTCCTTGCTAAACTGCTCTGACCAAAGCGAGATAATCCATTCTGGGATAGAGAGCTCTACCGAAAGCTTATAGCTATCGCTTATCTTTTCCTTAAAGCTTACCTGCTTGTTATCCCGAATAAATCCACGCAGAATAGCGTTAATAAACCCCTTCGCACTGGTCTTTTTTGCATATCCCGCAAGCTTAACCGACTCATCCACCGCCGCATTGTCCGGTACAGAGTTTAGGTAGATAAGCTGATATATCCCCATCCTTAGGATGTTTAACACCTCTATATCAAGGCTTCTAGCCTGCTTTTTAGAGTAGCTATTTACTATATGATCTAGGGTGATAGATCGGTCTAGCACACCATAAAACAGTGCTGTCACAAATCTAATATCCTTTTTATTAAAATCTTTTTGGGTAATAACGCTGTCAAGGGTAATGTTAGAGTACCCTTTATCCTTATAAACCCTATTTAGTGCGTCTAATGTGTGTTGAAGAGCAGTTTTCATTATCCTTCATTTCTCCACCGAATAAACTTTTATATTAAATCTAAGACTGAAGATTAGTATAATACCCTACTCGGCGGTATACGGTATTAATCAGATATATTTTACCACACTTTTGTCGCTTTGTAAATACATACAGCGTAAAATCTTGTCAAACTAGTTGTATTTGCCGCTAAACTATGGTATACTTTCAGTAAAAGATAATTGAAGGAGGGATTACTGTGAAATACGTATTTATCTTAATGTGCGCCCCAGAGGAGAATGGTAAGGTTACATATATCGGGGGTAACAAAGATTCAAAGGTTATTACCGCTTCTAGCGTGGAGAATGCCTGTGCTATTGCAAGAGAACTGTACCTAAACAATGAGGTTGATCTTATAGAGATGTGTGGTGCTTTTGAGGAAGCGGGATGTCGTAAGGTTATTGCGGCAACCGACAACAAGATTGCTGTAGGTTATGTTGTACATACCCCAGAACAGGACGGTCATTTTAAAGGTTTGTTTGGATAGAGTAGCACCCTATACCCGCTAATCCTTCTCAAACACCGTTTTCACCTTAGGTGAAACGTAATGGCTACCACCACGACCCTTTACATCCTCCACCATGGTTACCACCATAAGTGGAGATTTTTCTTTGTTATCTGCGGTAAACTGTACAAACCAGCCTAGCTCTGTGCCGGTGGTATCGTTCTTTGACTGTTTTATCTCTGCTGTGCCTGTCTTGCCTGCTAGCGTTAACCCGCTAACCTTTGCGTCGGTTGCAGAACCTCGTTCTATCACCTGTACTAGGCTGCCGCGGACGGTGTTTGCGGTTTTCTTTGTAAATGCATGCTCTATCCAGAATTTTGGCTTTTCATCCTTTTTTAGAATAAGATGAGGTGAAATCATACTGCCGTTGTTTACAAAGGCTGAGTATATCGAAGCTAGGTGGATAGGGTTTGTCAGAACCTCACCCTGCCCAAATCCGCTGTCCGCTAGCTGTATCTCCGAGGTGATGTCACCTTTATTCGATACAATTGAGGAATACAGCCCAAACTCAAACGGAATCTTCTTAGTAAAACCTATCCTTTCAAGCTCCTTAACAAAGGAATCAGCGCCTATCTTTAGAGCAAGCTTACCAAAGTAGATGTTATCGGAATACATTAAAGCATGTTCTAGATTTGCCGCACCGCCGTACTCCATAGTAGTGGAGATATAGTATCCGCCCCAACTGGAATCCTTCTTCCAACGAAGTCCGCTATGCCCAAAATCATCCTTTGCGGTTACTACCCCTGTTTCAAGGCCGATAGCGGCGGTCACCGCTTTAAAGGTAGATCCAGGGCAGAGTGCCGCCTTAAATCGATTGTACATCGGCTTATCCTCATCCTCATTAAGCGCAGTCCAGGCCTTACTGCTCATCCCTAGAATAAAATCGTTTGCATTATAAGTCGGGGTGCTTACAAGTGCGAGCACTTCGCCAGTCTTAGGGTTCATAGCAACCGAACTGCTTTTGTCCTTGCTAAACAGATCGTACAGCTTTGTCTGTAGCTTTACATCAATGGTTAGCCGAATATCCGAACCGTTTGTACGCTCTATTCGGGCTACGGTCTCCTTTAATTCACCATCTTTATTTAGTATTACTATCTCATATCCGTCTATAGCACGAAGCTTTTCTTCATAAATCTTCTCTAACCCCGACTTTCCTATTACACTGGTAGCGGTATACCCTTTCTCCGATAGATCCTCTAACTCCTGTGCAGTTATCCCTTGGATGTACCCCACTAGATGAGACGCCTTCTCAGCTAGTGGATAGTACCTCACGGGGGTTGTGGTAATCATAATTCCCTTTACGGTGAGTAGGGCTTTTGTAAGCTTTTCTGAATCCTTTGGGATGTTTTTAAGCTGTACAAATGTGTTATCCTTAACGTAGGAAGCGTTTAGCTTTTTTAGTATACTATCGGTTGTCATATCTAAAAGCTTTGCCACCTTAGCGATATCCTTTTGGTTGTAGCTACTGTCCCACTCGGAAGTATCCTCCTTTGATTGATTAGATATATCTCCACTTTCTGTAACATTAGTGTTATTGATAGTTCTCATCTTACCCGGTACAAACCCTACAGATGAGGCTACACCGGTGCCCGCTAGCATACTTCCGTTTCGGTCGTAGATACCCCCACGCTCTGCCTTTAAGGTGTTTACCCTAACCTTATCTCCTTCTGCAAGTGAGGGAAAGATTAACTGGGGTGACCACTGGATTTTATACTCCTTATCCTCATTCTGGATAAAAACCATCTGCCCATCCAAGCTTATCGACCCCGCAATGGTATCTATGCTCAAGGAATACCCCACAAGCTTTACCACTTCGCTCTCTTTGTTTTTATCTATCCCATCCTCTAACTCTATCGTCTGCCCAACTGTAAAAGAGAGGTTTGTTGACTTTATCCCGCCATAGATATTTTTATACTTTGACCCAAAGTCCTTTTTTGTAATCTCTGCTTTACTTAGCTCATTTAACATTGGGTATATCTCATTATATCTCCCTTGTGAAACTAATGTAAAGTACTGAGATACTAACTCCCCTGGTGTAGCAGGTCTATCACCACCTAACATTCGACCATTAACCACAAGGTACAGCACCACCCCTAAAATCAACGCAACTATCCCTATCACTACACCCGTTACAAACCTTCTTCTTTTAACCATATCCAAAACCTTTCATTATTCCTACATGCGTAATACTTTTTATATATTACACCAATAACAGGAAAAAGTCAAGTATCTTTGCAAATACCTAACTTTCACAAAACCGTTTCTATATACTTTAAGTATAATTACATCATTATATACATTTCCTTTACCAGATAGTAATCAATCATCATTTGAAAACTTTTTCTCCAGTATCTCTTTAAGCTTGCTAATATCATCATCTGATAATCTATCCAGTTCAAGTAGATTTAACACCATTGGGTTAAGCGCACCATTATAAAAACGGTTTAAAAAGCTGTAATTCTCCTGCTCTAGCACCTGTGATTCCTTCACTATCGGAGTATATACAAACACCCTTCCCGACCTTTCATAGTTTAGAGCCTGTTTCTTGACTAATCGAGAGAGCAGAGTTTGTATGGTTTTAGACTTCCACAAGGTGATGTCCGTAAGCTTTTCTACCACTTCATTTGTTCTAATGGGTGCGTTCGCCCATAAAACCTTCATCACTTGAAGCTTGGCTTCGGAAATAGTAGGTATCTTATCCATGTAAACCTCCGTAGTATTACGTGAGTAAGGATATTATACCACATATTTATAGGATGTCAATACCACATTACAAAATCTTTTTCTTTATC
>CAZAOY010000016.1:0-49438 GCA_964486925.1 uncultured Oscillospiraceae bacterium | reverse complement strand
CCAGTATAGCACAAACCGTTCGGACGAGGCAACGGGGGTGTCGCTTACCGAGCTGTCGGTTATAACCTCTAATCTTATCGATTATCTTGCAGGTAAGCGGGATAACCTTGATATGACCGCAACGGTAAAGGGTGAGGTTAGGCAGGTTTTTGACAGTAGAGAGAAGGAACACATGGTAGATGTGGTCAAGCTATTTTCGCTACTGATTAGGGTGATCTGGATACTTTTAGCGGTGGCGGTTGGTTCATTTGTGCTTATCTTGTTAAGGTATAAGCGGGCGGGGGTTAGATATCTATGCAAAAGCAACATTGTAACGGCGGCGGCTTTTTTTGTAGTAGCCGCGGTCATTGGGGTGGTAATATACCTAAATTTTGATTGGTTTTGGGTGCAGTTTCATCTGTTGGCGTTTAGCAATGACCTATGGATGTTAGACCCCGAGGTTAGTGTAATGATAAACATGTTCCCGCTAGAGTTTTTCTACCGATGTTGTAGTTACATTGTAATAATATTTGTGTCGCTTATTGCAGTACTGCTAACCGTAAGCGGGATCTATCTTAAACGCACAAGGTCTAGGTAGCATGCTGGTATGCGGTATAGGTTGCAAGCATAGCCGTATCAAGTGGGTAGGGGACACGGCTCGCCGTGTTCTTTATACTATAGCTCTAACACTTCCTGTAGTGTTGGTAATGAACTGCTCGCTCCAAATCGGCTTACGGTAATGGAGGATACCTTTGTGGCAAATTTAACGCTTTCGCCCATAGATTTACCCATAGCTAGCCCAGTAATAACGCCCGCAATAAAGCTGTCCCCTGCGGCGGTGGTGTCCACAACCTTCACAGGCACAACAGGCTCATGGTATACCTCCTTGTTATCGTTATAGACACAACCGTTTTTGCCAAGTGTAATGATACAGCAGTCGATTCCTTTCTCTAGGATAGTAAGGATTGCCGACTTAGCTTGTTCTACATCGTTAATCTCACGGTTTAGGAAGATGGATGCTTCATGCTCGTTTGGCACAAAGATGTCAACATTTGACATAAGCTCGTCCGGCAGATCTGTCATAGGTGCAGGGTTTAGCACAACCTTCTTGTCAAGGCTTTTAGCGAGCTTTGCGGTGTATACTACCGTTTCCATCGGAACCTCAAGCTGTAACAGAACTATATCCGACCATTCTATAATATCCTTATGAGATTGTATAACCTCCACCGAAAGCGCATTGTTAGCCCCTGCGTCAAGGATAATATGGTTATCCCCGCCGCAGACTGTAATTACCGCCACACCGCTGTTAGTGGCTACTTTTGTAACCCCGCTTACGTTTACATGATTTTGTGACAGATTTTCTATTAGCCTGTCAGCGTAGATGTCGTCCCCCACGCAACCGACCATCGAGATATTACTGTTACCTTCGCTAAGCTTTCCAAGCGCTACTGCTTGGTTTGCTCCCTTACCCCCTGGGATGGTATCAAATCCGCTTCCGGTAAGCGTTTCACCAAGCTTTGGAAGTCGAGGGGTTTTTATCACCATATCCATATTAATGCTTCCTACTACTAAAACATTCATAATAACATACCTCCATTTCATAATAAGTCTAGCACTTTTGCGGGTGAAAGTCAAGGATAATTGCTAATTAATATCTTATAACTAATTATTTTAAGAAAAATAATATATCATCAAAAAAACACTTGACAATGGGTGGATGATGTGTTATAATAAGCAGGTAAAACAAAGTAAAGCAACGCTTTCACCTGTTGGCGAATTAGTCAAATAGGTCAATAGTATATGACAAAGTAGGTGTGAAACGCCGTTTTTGTTTGTATTTTATTGGGTGTAAGCTAGCTTTACGCCCATTTTTAATATGTTTTGGAGGTGCTTACTTATTAGCAAGAATAATGAATTGCAGATCAATGAAGAAATTCGTGATAAGGAAATTCGACTAGTTGGTTCGGACGGTAGTCCGCTTGGTATTATGGCTTCGAGAGAGGCGCAAAGGCTAGCTACAGAAGAAGGTTTGGATTTAGTAAAGATTGCGCCTAATGGTGTGCCGCCTGTATGCAAGATAATGGATTACGGTAAGTATCGGTTTGAGCAGGCTAAACGTGGCAAAGAAGCTAAGAAAAATCAAAAAACCGTTGATATTAAGGAGATTAGAATGTCACTTAATATTGATACTCACGATTTTAACACCAAGACCAGTAGTGCTATCAAGTTTCTAAAGGCGGGTAACAAGGTTAAGGTTACAGTGCGTTTTAGGGGCAGAGAGATGATGCACCCACAGATTGGTGTGGCTTTATTAGAGCGATTTAAAGAAGCTTGCTTAGAAGAGGGCACCATTGACAAGCAACCTAAGATGGAAGGTAGAGGGATGACTATGTTTATTACCTCGAAAACTGTAAATTAGCATATAATGCTGTGCGATAGTATTTACAGAAGGGATTTTTGCCCGATGTATCTCTACTTTATTATCGGGCGAGGGTTCTAAGTGATTAAAAAATGCAAGGAGGATAACTACAATGCCAAAGATGAAGACACACAGCGGGGCGAAGAAACGCTTTAGCTTAACTAAAAATGGTAAGGTTAAGATGACACACGCTAACAGACGACATATCCTAAATAAAAAGACTACAAAACGTAAAAGACGTCTACGTAAGGGTGCTTTTGCTGATTTCTCAAATGCACCGGTAGTAAAACTGTTAATCCCATATAAATAAGGATTATTCGGTAGGAATGACAAGCAGTAGAGCTTAAATAATAAAAACGGAGGTAATTAGGTATGGCTCGTGTTAAAGGAGCGTTAGCTACTCGTAAGAGAAGAAATAAAGTATTAAAGCTTGCAAAGGGTTATTGGGGCGGAAAAAGTAAGCTATTTAAAACAGCAAAAGAAGCTGTAATGAAATCTGGACAATATGCATATATTGGACGTAAACAGAAAAAGCGTAACTTTAGACAACTATGGATAACTAGAATCTCTGCGGCTTGCAAGATGAATGGTATGAACTACTCTACCTTCATGAACGGGCTTAAGAAGGCAGGGATAACTCTAAATAGAAAGATGTTATCAGAAATTGCTATTAACGATGAAGCAACATTTACAACTATCTGCGATAAAGCAAAACAAGCTTTAGCTAAATAAGACTAAAAATATCGCCCGATCATGTTGTTCGGGCGAGTTTTGCGTTTTTTCTGTATTGTTAAATGTATCCATATGGAGGTGCAGTTTTGGATAGCAAAGAAAATGTTACTGGGTATGATATACCCGCTATAACGTCAAAGGATAACAAAAAAATTAAGGATTATGTAAAGCTTTATGATAGCAAATCCTATAGAGATAGAACTAACTCCTTTGTTATCGAGGGTGAGAAGCTGCTTATCGAGGCGGCTAAGGCTAATGTTATGGTTGAGATGGTTTTTGTGTCGGATAGTTACATTAAAAGATGTCCGCATTCGATAGAAAAACAATTTCAAACGCTAGGAATTAGCGCAAAAGAGATCTATATAATTACTCTAGAGGTGGAGAAAAAGCTTGTATCTGCTAAATCACCATATGGTATATACGCTGTCTGCAAAAAGCCCGGGAATACCCTAGATCTTGCTTCGGTTAGCAGTAAGGGGAGGTATCTGTTTTTGTGCGGACTACAGGATACAGGAAACGTAGGGACAATCATACGTACCTCACATGCTTTAGGGATGGATGGGATTATACTGTCCAGTGACTGCTGTGATATCTATAACCCTAAGACACTTCGTGCAACTATGGGGAGTAGCTTTAGAGTACCAATACTCACGGTGGGGAGCGTTATTGATACAGTTACACAGCTTAACCAGAGAGGTGTACAGACTGTAGCTACTGTGGTATCATCCGACGCATTATCATTAACAGAGCTTGAATGTAAAGACAGCGTTGTAGTGCTTATTGGTAACGAGGGTAACGGACTGGATGAAGGGTATATTAAAGCCTGCACAGAGTCGGTTACCATTAAGATGAAGGGGGATGCAAACAGCTTGAATGCCGCAATCTCTTCTTGTATTGTAATCTGGGAGATAACCAGATAGGGTAGGGACTGTATCTCTAACCGCTTCCATTTATTAGCAGAATTATAATCGATTCCAACCACAAATTTTAACAAAGGGATGGTTACAGTATGAACAACGAATTATATTACATCTGGTTAAGCCACGCTTTGGATGGCAACTGCAACCTTGGTGTTACACTGCTTAGACAGTTTGTTACAGCAAAGGATATCTTTTTAGCAAATCGTGAGGATTTTCTGGGGATAGAGGGAGTAACGTCGCATATAATAAATAGGCTAATGAACAAGAGATTAGAACTATCACAGCAGATATATACTAAATGCCAAAACAAGAGGATTAGGATTATCTCATTTGAGAGTGGATTATACCCTAAGCGGTTAAAGGACATCTATGATCCTCCGCTTGTGTTGTATGGCATTGGAAACCTGCACTGTCTTAACGACCCTGTTATGATAACGGTGGTGGGTACGAGAAAGCCTACAAGTTACTGTGAGAACGCTACAAGGATTATCTGTCAGGAGCTTGTAAAGCAGGGGATTACCATTGTAAGTGGATGTGCGGTAGGGATTGATGGAGTAGCGCATAGGGCGGCGGTTGATAAGTTTGGAGCGACTGTAGGGGTTTTAGGCTGTGGGGTGGATGTGGATTATCCTAAGCCAAACCACGACCTAAAGGTTAGGATTATTCGTGAGGGGGGCGCTATTATTAGTGAATATCCGCCCGGTACAAGTCCTAATCCATTAAACTTTCCAAAGCGAAACAGGATAATGGCGGGGCTATCGACTGGGGTGTTTGTAACCCAAGCGGCTGATAAAAGTGGCTCTCTTATAACCGCGTCTATCGCTTTAGATCAAGGCAAGGAGATATTCTGTCTGCCCCCAAACGATATCTTTGATGACAGGCTTGCGGGGGTGGTTAAGTACCTTCGTGACGGAGCAATCCCGGTGTATGCCGCACAGGATATACTAAACGCATGTTACTCAACCGAATATGAGGAGCATTTAGCTAACAAGCTATATGAGAGCAGACTAGAGAACAAAGTACTTAAGATGAAGCTAGATAGTAGTGACAGCAGTGAGGAAAACTATTACAAGGACGAATTTGTACCGCTAGTAAAGGAAAAGCCTACTCCAAAAGAGATTGACAATACCTTACTAGAGGAGCTGACACCACAGCAAAGGACGATATACGACATCCTAACAGGACAGCCGCTTTCAATAGATGAGATTGTAATGAATACAGGGATTAAAGCTACCGAGGTGATATCACAGTTAAACGAGATGGAGCTGTTAGGGGTAGTACGCTCACACAGCGGATCAAGATATAGTAGATAATTATTGTAGAAAGGTTACGCACTTCTACTTTGACAGATATTAGGAGGAGAGTATGAAAAACATAAAAATGAAAGGAAACTCCGTACGAGACCATGCGGTTATTAATACCGTTTTGTGTTCGCTTGGAGCATGGTCATAATAATGGCAAAGGCTGAAACATCAAATAAAAAGCTGGTTATAGTGGAATCGCCCGCTAAGGCAAAGACCATTAAAAAGTATCTTGGAAAGGGTTACGAGGTTACCGCTTCTATGGGACATATTAGGGATCTACCTAAAAGCACATTAGGGGTGGATACCGAGAATAACTTTGAACCTAAGTACATTAATATAAGGAAGCAATCTGAACATATTAAAAAACTAAAGGCGGCGGCTAAAGGCTGTAGCAAGATCTACCTTGCAACCGACCCCGATCGTGAGGGAGAGGCGATATCGTGGCATCTCGCAAATCTTTTAGGGGTGGATGTAGATAAAGAAAATCGTGTTACCTTTAACGAGATTACCAAAAGCGGCGTTAAGAACGGTATGGCAAACCCACGTAAAATTGACATGGATCTAGTGGATGCACAGCAGGCAAGGCGGGTACTGGATAGATTGGTTGGTTATAAAATCAGCCCGTTTTTGTGGAAGAGGGTTAAATCCGGTCTGTCAGCGGGGCGGGTGCAGTCGGTTGCGGTAAAGCTTATCGTTGACCGTGAGAAGGAGATTAAAGGCTTTGTACCGCAGGAGTACTGGAATATCGAAGCCAGCTTAATCGCCGCCTCCTCAAAAAAGGCATTTATAGCTAAGTATTACGGACAAAACGGCAAAAAGGTTGAGGTAGCAAGCGAGGAACAGGCAAACGATATCCTTTCACAGATTAAGGATAAAGACTTTATCGTTACAGGAGTAAAGAAGGGGACTAGGCAAAAAAGCCCTGCACCACCGTTTATCACCTCAACGCTACAGCAGGAAGCTTCAAGACGGTTAGGATTCCAGTCTAAGCGCACCATGAAGGCGGCACAGGAGCTTTATGAAGGGGTGGATGTTTCGGGGATTGGTACAACAGGGTTAATCACCTATATGAGAACCGACTCACTTCGTATCTCGGATGAGGCAAAGCAGGTGGCACGTCAGTATATTAGCGACACCTTTGGCGAGCAGTACCTACCCGCTGTACCACGAGAATATAAATCCAAAAAGGGCGCTCAGGACGGGCATGAAGCGATAAGACCATCACTACCGGAGATTACCCCTGCCCAGATTAAAGCAAGCCTTACCGCCGACCAGTTTAAGCTGTATAAGCTAGTTTGGGAGCGGTTTATGGCAAGCCAGATGGCGAGTGCTTTATATGATACCGTTTCGGCGGATATTGAGGTAAACAATCACAACTTTAAAGCAAGCGGATACACCATGACCTTTAACGGTTTTACCGTGCTATACGAGGAAAAGACCGACGAAAAGCAGGTTTTAGCTACGGTGCTACCGCCTATTACAAAGGGCGAAAAGTTAAAGGTGAACAGCATTACCCCAAGCCAACATTTTACCCAACCACCACCACGTTACACTGAAGCGACCCTTATTAAAACTATGGAAGAAAACGGTATAGGACGACCTAGCACCTACGCTCCAACTATAACCACAATTATGGCTAGAAACTATGTAGAACGTGAGTTAAAACAGTTAAAGCCTACCTTTCTAGGAGAGGTTACCACCGAGCTAATGGAGGAGAACTTTGATAGCATAGTAGACGTTAGCTTTACCGCTAAGATGGAGGAGGATTTAGACACCGTTGAGGAAGGTAAGAAGCAGTGGAAAACGGTTATATCCGAGTTTTACGACCCATTTAAACAAAAACTAGAGAAGGCGGAGGAAACCATCGGGGGAGAGAAGATTAAGATACCAGACGAGGTAACCGATGTTATCTGCGAAAACTGTGGTAAAAACATGGTGGTAAAGCTTGGTAAGTACGGTAAATTCCTTGCGTGCCCTGGGTTTCCTGAGTGTCGCAACATTAAAAAGCTTGCTAAGGAAGCGTCGGGTAGTTGCCCGTTATGCGGTGGAAAGATACACGAGTTAAAGTCTAAAAAGGGTAGAAAATATTTTGGTTGCGAGAACAACCCAACCTGTGGATTTATGACATGGGATACCCCGACTATAGAGAAGTGTCCGAAATGCCAGAGTACCATGCTTAAAAAGAGCGGCAAGGCAGAGAAGGAGTACTGCTCTAATGAAAAATGCGGATTTGTACGATAATTATGCAGTATGGCTATACTCAATGTGTGGGGATAGTGTATGGTGTATGACAAGGATAAATTAATTATAAAGGACGATTTAATGTCAAACGAGAAAGAGATAGAGATAATTGGTGCGGGGTTAGCGGGGTGTGAGGTAGCTTTTACCCTAGCTAATGCGGGGTTTAGGGTGAATCTTCATGAGATGAAGCCGACAAAGCGAACGCCGGCACATAGCTATGACGGCTTTGCGGAGCTTGTCTGCTCAAACTCCCTAAAGGCGGCACGGTTAGACAGTGCGGCGGGGATGTTAAAGGAGGAGATGAGGAGGCTTGGTTCGGTGGTTATGGAGGCGGCAGAGCATACCGCTGTAGCGGCGGGTGGAGCACTTGCGGTAAACCGCACCGATTTCTCCGATTATATAACAAACAGGATAAAAGCCCACCCGTTTATAAACTGTATTGAAGGGGAGGTAGAGTCGATAGACTACACTAATCCTAATAAGATATATGTAATAGCGTCCGGACCGCTAACCTCCGATAGCTTATCTAGCAGTATTGCAAAGCTAATCAATGCGGAGTACCTCTCCTTTTATGATGCGGCGGCACCAATCGTGCTAGCGGATACCGTTGATCGCAGTGTTGCCTTTACCGCCTCTCGGTACAACAAGGACGCGAGCGGCGAGGTAAGCGAAGCAGAGGGCGATTATATAAACTGTCCGATGAACAAGGAGCAGTACACCGCTTTTTATGAAGCACTTGTAGCCGCCTCCCCCGTTCCGCTAAAGGAATGGGAAAAAGGGGATAAAGACCTTCCGCTAGAGGAGGAGTACAAGGTTTATCAAGGCTGTATGCCTATCGAGGTTATGGCAAAGCGGGGGATGGATACCATGCGGTACGGACCGCTAAAGCCGGTAGGTTTAACCGACCCTGCTACAGGGCGGCGTCCATGGGCGGTGGTACAGCTACGTAAGGAGAACAAGGCGGGCAGTATGTACAACCTTGTAGGGTTTCAGACAAACCTTAGATTCCCCGAGCAAAAGCGGGTATTTTCGATGATACCCGGGTTAGAGAATGCGGAGTTTGTGCGTTTTGGGGTAATGCACCGAAACACCTTTATCGATAGTCCACGTCTGCTAAACAAAGACCTAGCGCTAAAAGCACAGCCTAATGTCTACTTTGCGGGGCAGATTACTGGTGTCGAGGGATACTGCGAATCCGCCGCAAGCGGAATATATGTGGGGACGAATATAGCAAGATCCCTCAAAGGGGAGATTCCATTACGGTTATCAAACCTTACGATGTTAGGTGCGTTAATTGGGTATATTACCGATGAAACTGTGACAAACTTTCAGCCAATGGGTTGCAACATGGGGGTACTCCCCCCGCTAGACCAAAAGATTAGGGATAAAAAGCTACGATACAAAGCTATTGCAGAGCGTGGGTTAGCCGCCTTTGTAGATGACGTATCGCTTATTTCAGATCATCCGTCCGCCGCAGATGAAGTTGGATATCCAGAGTAGAGATACGGCGGGGAAAGGGAGCTTATTATGAGGATCGCAGTAGACGCATTTGGCGGAGATAACGCACCCCTAGCGATAATCCAAGGTGCGTATGATGCCATGAAGGAGCTTAATGTTGACATCACCCTCACAGGGGATGAGCAGAAGATTAAAGAGGTAGCAAAAGAGAATAATATCGACATATCGGCTATGGAGATTGTGCATGCCCCTTTGGTTATCCCGGTTGAGGAGGATGCAGAAAAGATACTTAAGGAGTACAAGGAAAGCTCTATGACAAAGTCCCTTGAGCTTGTAGCGCAGGGTAAGGCGGACGCTGTAGTTAGTGCGGGATCTACCGGTGCGTTTGCGTTTGGCACAACCTTTATCGTTAAACGGATTAAGGGGATTAAGCGGGTAGCGCTTGCTACCGTTATTCCGTGTGAGGGCGGAAACTATCTGCTTATCGATCTTGGCGCTAATGCGGAGTGTCGCCCTGAGATGTTACTACAGTTTGGGGTTATGGGTTGTGTATATATGGAGAAGGTTATGGGGGTAAAGACTCCTCGAGTAGCGCTTGTGAACAACGGTGCGGAAGAAACTAAGGGGACACAGCTACAGATAGACGCTTATAAGCTGTTAAAGGAATCTAATCTAAACTTTGTGGGCAACATAGAACCACGCTACATACCGCTCGGACAGGCTGATGTAGTGGTATGTGACGGGTTTACAGGGAATGTAGTGTTAAAGCTTACCGAGGGTATGGCTAAGTTTTTTGAGGGGGCGCTTAAAAAGATATTTCTTGGTAGCTTTATCTCAAAGCTAGCGGCGGTGATGGTAATGGGTTCTATTAAGGATTTTAGAAAGAATATGGATTACAAGGAATATGGCGGTGCAATGCTTATTGGTGCTACCAAGACGGTAATTAAGGCACATGGTTCTTCCGACGCAAGAGCGTTTAAAAATGCTATAAAGCAGGCTAAAAAAGCGGTAGAAACAGGTGTTGTAGAGAGGATTGCAAACGCTAGCATGTAGTCTAGATAAAGCCTATATGCTAACAGATAAAGGGGGTTAGGGAGTAGAATGCAGATAAAGATTAATGATTTTGAACAACGTATAGGATACACCTTTAAGAAGAAATCTTTGCTTACAGAAGCGCTGACCCATTCATCCTTTGCAAATGAGGGGAAGAAGCATGGTAAGAACAACGAACGACTGGAGTTTTTAGGGGATTCGGTTCTCTCGATTATCGTTGCGGAGTATATCTTCACCGCAAACAAATCTATGCCCGAGGGGGAGCTTACTAAGCTTAGAGCCTCACTGGTATGTGAAAACAGCCTATTTGAGTTTGCGAAGAAGATAGGGCTTGGAGATATACTCTATCTTGGCAAGGGTGAGGAGATGACAGGGGGAAGGGAAAGGCCATCCATATTAGCGGACGCCTTCGAGGCACTGCTAGCGGCAATCTACCTAGATGGCGGATTTGATGCGGCAAAGACCTTTGTAATAGGGTTTATCCCGACAAACCTAAAATCGCAGGTAAGCAGTAAAAACTCCGACTATAAGACAGCTTTGCAGGAGATTATCCAAAAGAACAAGGAAGAAAAGATTGAGTATGTGCTTGTAAGCGAATCAGGCCCTGACCATAATAAATTCTTCTCGGTAGAGGTGCACCTTAACAGCAACGTTATAGGAACAGGCACAGGTAAGAGCAAGAAATTAGCCGAGCAGAATGCGGCAAAGGAAGCGCTTTCACTTATGGGGTATAGCTATGCTTAACGACAGTCTGTCGTTTGCAGGCAAGCTAAAGGACAGCGTAAAGCACAGCAACATAGCTATCTTTATCCCACATAGCGGTTGCCCTAATCGGTGTAGCTTTTGTAACCAAAATACTATATCGGGCAGTGCACTCCCCCCAACTGTAGAGCAGGTGGATGATCTGTTATCTGCGGCGGTGGTTGACCTTAAGGATAGAGAGAATACCCAGATTGCATTCTTTGGCGGAAGCTTTACCGCTATTGACAGGGGATATATGTTATCTCTACTAGAGGTTGCAAGCGGGTATGTAAAGCGGTTTAAGCTACAGGGTATACGTATCTCCACCCGCCCGGACTGTATCGACGACGAGGTTTTGCAGATACTTCAAAGCTACAACGTTACCGCTATCGAGCTCGGGGTGCAGTCACTTGATGATAGGGTGCTAGCGTTAAATGACCGTGGACATACCCTACAAGACGTCTACAATGCCGTATCATTTATCAAAAAATATAAGTTTTCTTTGGGGCTTCAGATGATGGTAGGATTATATGGAGATACAAAAGAAAGCCTATATTTTACGGCAGATACCATAATAAAGCTAAACCCCGATACTGCGCGAATCTATCCTGCGGTAATACTTAAGGGTACTAAGCTTTGTTACCTGTATGAACAAGGTGAATATATCCCCCTCGACCTAGATACAGCGATAGAGTATACAGCGGATATTATGGAGCGGTTTATCAAAGCTGGCATACGTATTATAAAGGTGGGACTGCACGCAAGCACCGAGGTAGAAAGTCAGATGGTAGGCGGGATATACCATCCCGCATTTAGAGAACTTTGTGAGGGTAGAATCTACCTAAATCTCATAATGCGAAAGCTACAGCTAGGGTGTATAGAGCACGCCCCGTTACCTAAGGGAAGCTACACCGTCTATGTAAACGGCAAAGCGGTATCCAAGGCGGTAGGGCAAAAGCGGGTTAACTTTAATAAGCTTTATAAGCTAGGTTACCGACTAACGGTAAGAACGGATAACACCTTGTCGGACTTTGTGATAAGGGTTTGTAAGGACTAGGGATATTTACCCTGCTACAGATATTGGGTGGTTATTTGTATTATCCATAGTTGTACTATAGAGTGATTAATTAGGAAGGGGGCGGCTTAATGCAACTAAAATCATTGGAGTTAAGTGGGTTTAAATCGTTTCCTGACAAAACGGTTATCGAGTTTAACAAGGGTCTTACTGCTGTAGTAGGGCCTAACGGGTCGGGCAAGAGTAACATTAGCGACGCTATACGTTGGGTGCTAGGGGAGCAGTCCACTAAAAGCCTTCGTGGAGCGAAGATGGAGGATGTTATCTTCTCGGGGACACAGAGTCGCGGTGCTTCGGGCAGTGCGACGGTGGTGTTAAACTTTGATAATGCTGATAGGCAGTTTGCGGTAGACGCTGATACGGTATCGATTAAGCGAAAGTATTACCGTAGCGGTGACAGCGAATACTACATCAATGAAAAGCAGATGAGGCTTCGTGATATAAATGAACTGCTGATGGATTCAGGGGTAGGTAAGGAAGGGTTTGCAGTTGTCGGGCAGGGTAAGATTGCGGACATCATAAGCTCTAAAAGCGGTGACCGCAGGGAGTTTTTTGAAACTGCGGCGGGTATCACCAAATACCGCTACCGCAAGGAGGAAGCGCTAAAGGATCTAAAGAATGCCGCAGAAAATATGGTAAGGCTTACCGATATTCTGGGAGAACTAGAGGTAAGGTTAGAGCCGCTAAAGGAGCAGTCGGAAAAGGCAATTGAGTTTACAAAGCTTTCAAACGAGCATAAGGATCTCGACGTTTTTATAAGCGTAGACCTAATAAAAACCACCAATGAACGGGTTTTATCTTCCAAAGCAAAACTAAGCGAGGTTAAATCGGAGTACGACGACTATGCACAAAAGGCAAACGCTCTAGAGGAACAGATAACAAAGACCTACGACACCATGCAAAAGCTACAGGTGGATATCTACAACTACGACCAAGAGAAGGAGCGGTTATCCGCAGAGAATGCACAGCTACTCTCCGACATTGCGGTAGCCGAAAATAACATACTGCATGAAACCAAGAATGCACAGGGTATCAAAGAGAGTATCGTTTCCCTAAAGCTACAAGGTGAAGGTTTTACAAACACCTTAGCGTCAAGGGAATCAGAGATAGAACAGCTAAAGCAGAAGGGAATCTTGCTCGAGCAGCAGCTAACCGAGTTAATCTCACAGCAGGACAACCTAAGCCAGAGCATATCCCAAACCGAGCTAGACAGCATTGAGTTAGACAGAAAGATTAACGAATACAAGGTTACACTCTCCCAGATTCAGTATATGATTACCGCTAAGACCCAAAAGTCCGAGCAGTTAGCAGAGGTAGTGCAGTCCATAGGGCAGTCTATTGCGGCAAACGAGCAGTCGGCGGCAATGCTCTCAAAGGATAAAGAGGACGCTAATGAGGCGGTTATGATGGTTAAGGAGAAGCTATTATCCATCGATAACGTTATCCTAGGGTTTAACGTTAAGAAGGACAAGCGGGTTAGCTACGCTAAGGAGCGGTCGGAGGAGCTTTCTAATACATACCTGTCTATCAAGGAAAAGTCTAACCGACTTCGTATGCTGTCGGATATGAACGACAGCCTAGAGGGGTTTTCAAAGACGGTTAAAGAGGTAATAAAGGCGGATAAAACCAAAGCGCTTAGCGGGATTATCGGTACGGTTTCACAGCTTGTATCGGTTAAGGCGGAGCATGCAGTAGCGATTGAAACCGCAGTTGGATACGGTATGCAGAATGTGGTAGTAGCGGATGAATTTGCGGCAAAGCAGGCTATTAGTTACCTTGCAAAAAATAAGCTAGGACGCGCTACCTTTATGCCACTAACCTCGGTTAAAGGGAGCAGATACTACGATAAAGAATTACCGAACCAGACAGGGTTTATCGGTATCGGGAGCGACCTTGTTACCTTTGATAAGCGGTATCAAAATATAATTGACTTTCTATTAGGAAGGATTGTAATAGTAGATAACCTCGATAATGGTACACTGATTGCAAAGCGATACCAGTATAAATTTAGGATAGTAACGTTAGACGGACAGGTTATAAATGCGGGCGGTACCTTTACAGGTGGTTCGCAGGACAGGGGATTTGCCCCGCTAAGCCGTCTAGTAACGATAGAACGCTACACCACCGAGATTGCACAGCTACAGCAAAAGCTTACCGAACTTAAAACGGTGGTAAACAGCAGTAAGCAGGCTATTATCGAGATAGAGGATGAGATTCAAAAGCAGAACGACCTTAAGGTAATCTGCAATAACGACCTTGTAAACTTTACCTCCGAGTACCACCGTCTAGAGCTTGCGGTGGATAACGCTAACGAGGTGGTTAGACGAAGTAAAGAGGAACGGGAAGCGGCAAAAGCCGAGCTTCTAGCTATAGAACCAGAGATTGAGGAGCTTAGGGCTGATGAGATTCGCTGTAGCAAAAAGCTACAGGACAGCCAAGGTGAGAAGGAACAAAGAGCACAGCTATCTCTATCTGTATCAAAGCAGGCAGGCGAGCTTGTAAGCGAGATTACCGCTAAAACGGTAGCAAAGAGCGAGTGTGAGAAGGATCTATCGGTGGCACTAAAGGCGATTGAGGATCTAAATCGTTCGAGCGAGGAGATTAAGTTAAAGACCCAAACTTTAGAGGGAGAGCTTTTAACGGTAATCCAAAGGATAGATAGCCTAAAGGTATCGGTAGAGCAGAACAAGGTAATAATAGAGCAGACAAAGCAAGCGGTTAAAGATCTTGATGACAGACGACAGCAGGCTATTGTAAAGCGTCAGGAGCTAGAGCAGAGTACCACGAAGCTACGTGCCGACGAGAAGGAACAATCCATGCTAAAGGAGGGACTTGTGTCCCAGATCTCACGTATCGAGGAGCAGGTAATCTCGCTTTCAAAAGAGGTGGATATCTGTATTGCAAAGCTGTGGGATGAGTATCAGCTAACACGTTCAGAGGCGTTTGCTATGGACTTTTCTAGGTTGGATGTAGCTACGGCAAAGATTCGCATTAGCGCTTTAAGGCAACAGATTAAAGCTTTAGGGCAGGTCAATGTTGCGGCTATTGTCGAATATGAGGAGGTTAAGGAGCGTTACGACTTTTTAAATAAGCAGTTAAAGGATGTTACAAACTCCACAAAAGAGCTTGAGAAGATAATACAAGAACTTACCGACAGGATGGAGCGTGACTTTAGCGATACCTTTAGGGATATTAACAATAACTTTAAGCGAATCTTTGCGGAGCTTTTTGGCGGAGGTACCGCCTCACTAACGCTAACAGACCCCGATAATGTGCTGGAAAGCGGGATTGATATCTATGTGTCACCGCCTGGAAAGATTGTTAAGAGCCTTTCTCTGCTATCGGGTGGGGAGCAGGCGTTTATCGCAATAGCAATCTACTTTGCGCTACTTACGGTTAAACCTTCACCATTTTGTGTGCTTGACGAGATCGAGGCGGCGCTGGATGAGGTTAACGTTTCAAAGTATGCAAGATACCTTAAACTGCTTAGCGCAAACACCCAGTTTATCCTAATCACCCACAGACGGGGGACGATGGAGGAGGCGGACACTATGTACGGTGTTACTATGCAGAATGAGGGTGTGTCAAAGATATTAAAGCTAGACCACAATTAATGAAGATACAACAGGAGAGTAAGATGGGTATTTTTGATAAGATAAAGAAGGGACTTCAAAATACAAAGAATGCCATGATTGAGAAGGTGGAGCTTGTAATAAACAGCTTTACCAAGATTGACGAGGATTTTTTTGAGGACCTTGAAGAATCGCTAATAATGTCGGATATTGGTGTTTCCACTGCTACCAGTATCTGTGAGGAACTGCGGGCGAGGGTTAAAAAGATTGGTGTTACAGATACAAAGTATATCAAGACCATGCTAAAAGAGGTTATAAAGGATGTGCTAGGAGAGGATCAGCCGATTGACTTTAGCAGTAAGCCTACCGTTATCTTAGTAATCGGGGTAAATGGGGTGGGTAAGACCACTACCATAGGAAAGCTTGCGTATAACCTTGCACAGCAGGGTAAAAAGGTGGTTATCGGGGCGGCAGATACCTTTAGGGCGGCGGCTATAGAACAGCTTGAGGTATGGGCAGATCGTGCGGGGGTGGCTATAGTAAAGCATTCGCAGGGCGCAGACCCGGCGGCGGTGGTACATGACGCTATCGTAGCTGGCAGATCCCGTAATGCTGATGTTGTAATAATCGACACGGCGGGTAGGCTTCATAATAAAAAGCACCTTATGGACGAGCTGTCAAAGATAACCCGTGTAATTAACAAAGAGATGGGTATTACAGAGGAGGACGGCAACAAGGTGGAAACACTGCTTGTGCTGGACGCGACCACCGGTCAAAACGGTGTATCACAAGCAAAGCTGTTTAAGGAAACCGCTGATATAACAGGGATAGTGCTGACAAAGCTTGACGGCACGGCTAAAGGCGGGGTGGTAATCGCCATTAAGAATGAGGTAGGGTTACCGGTAAAATATATAGGGATTGGGGAGCAAAAGGACGATTTACAACCGTTTAGTGCGGCTGACTTTGTAAACGCCTTGTTTGAATAGGATGGATATACTGCTAGCGACTAACAATAAACATAAATTAGAGGAATTTAGACGTATCTTTTTGGGTACAGATATAAATATACTCTCCCTTAGCGATGTTAACCTTACTATCGATGTAGTAGAGGATCAGGACAGCTTTTTAGGTAACTCTAAGAAGAAGGCAATGGAGGTTTACAAAGCGGCGGGGATTAGCACTATAGCGGATGACTCGGGACTATGTGTAGACTTTCTAGGCGGAGATCCCGGGGTATACTCCGCACGGTACGGCGGGGAGCATTTAACCGACAAAGCCCGCTGTGAGCTTGTAATGGACAAGCTTTTTGGTGTAGAAAAGTCAAAGCGAGGGGCAAGGTTTGTATGCGCAATCACCCTTGTAAGCGGTGGTACTACCGATAATGATATCAAGGTAGAACAGCTTGTCGGGGAGTGTAGCGGGTATATCGGCGAGGGATTCGATGGAGATAACGGCTTTGGATACGACCCCATCTTTATGGTGGGAGATAAAAGCTTTGCGGCGATGAGCGGCGATGAGAAGGATGGGATAAGCCACAGAGGGATAGCACTGCGAAAGCTTAAGGAGCTTTTAACAGGTGCCCATAGATAGTAAAAGCAGATATATTGAATAGATAGGAGTAGTAATGACCAGTAAAGAAAGAGCAAAGCTAAAAGCATATGCAAACAACATCGACACCATATTTCAGGTAGGCAAGGATAAGGTTACCGATAATATAATAACCCAGATAGACGACGCACTTCGTGCGAGGGAGTTAATTAAGCTAAAGGTGCTTGAAAACAGCCTTAGCACCGCTAAAGAGATAGCCTACGAGATTGTAGAACAGATGGAGCAAAAGGGTATGGAGGTAGAGCTTATCCAGACTATCGGTACAAAGATTGTGCTATATCGTCAGGATAAGAAGAATCCAAAGTTTGCGGTTTAATCTATAGGTATATGAGGTGAGTATGGCTAAGACACTAAAACTAAAGGGAACTTCGTACGAGAACATGCGGTTATTAATATCGTTTTGCGCTCGATTGGAGAATGGTCATAAGCATGGCTAAGACAGCGATATTTGGCGGAACATTTAATCCTGTACATCTAGGACATGTTAACTTTTGCAGAGAATGTGATAGAATCTTTTCGTTTGATCGTATCCTTTTAATCCCAACAAAATCCCCTGTTCACAAGGTAAGCGCTGACCTAGCCTCGGGGGCTGATCGTATAGAGATGTTATCGATTACGGTGCAGGAGATGGGGTTAGAACATTACACCGTTAGCGATATGGAGGTTAACAGTGATCGGGACAGCTATACAGTTTATACTATAGAAGAGCTTAGAGAGCGCTATCCAAACGATGAGCTTTATCTTTTAATCGGGTCGGACATGTTTTTTATCTTTGACAGGTGGTATCGTTACGAGGACATACTACAGAATGTGACATTGGTTGTGGCGGCAAGAGAGAACTCTGATATGGATAAGCTGCATGCAAAAATGCAGGAGATTGAGGATAAAGCGGCAATTAATGGGAAGATTAAGGTTATAAATATTAATGTACTAGAGCTTTCCTCCACCGAGATACGACAAAAGGTTTCTGTCGGTGAGGATATAAATGGTTTAGTATGTGACGGGGTTAGGCAGTATATACTGCAAAATAATCTATACCGATTGGGATAGTAGTTTTACAAGAATAAAGGGAAGCTCTGCGAGTGTGTGCTCGCTTATGGCTTTTTATATAGGATATGGTGATAAGGTGCAGATAGTAGATATAGAGCGATTGGTTGAACAAAAACTTTCTTCAAAAAGGTTCTACCACACAAAATGTGTGGTAGAGTTTGCAAAGAAGTTAGCTGTGCAATATAATGTATCGGAAGATAATGTAACGCTTGCTTGTATGTTACATGATATTACAAAAGAAGAAAGTTTGAAATTACAGTTGCAAAAACTGCAGAATAGTGGTATAATATTAAGTGACGAATTTGTGGTAAGCCCCGCTTTGTATCATTCAAAGACAGGGATGCTGTTTGCAAGGGACGTAATTGGGATAGATGATAATGAGATTTTAGGTGCTATATCCTACCACACAACAGGCGCTAAGGGTATGAGTATGCTGCAAAAGATTGTCTATACAGCGGATGCGGTATCAGCCGACAGAAAGTATAAGGGCGTAGAGGATTACCGAAAGCTTGCATTAAACGACATTAATCGATGTGTATTAGAGATAATTACATACAACATTAAAGATTTATTAAAAAAGCATTTTGTAATACCGATAGATACCATAGAATGTTACAATGAACTAGCGTTGTCGATTAAAACAGCGAGCACTGGGCATTAATCGTCATGGTTAAAGCATGACAACCATTTCTAACGCATGGAATGAACACTGGTGACAGTATATGAATGGAACGTTTTTGATTGTATGTAATTTGGACAATCACTATAATATGTAACAGGTAACCATATGAATAGTACATTTATACGGATGGTACGTTTACATGAATGGAACGTTCACATGAGTTGCAGATTCATGCTTGCTCGTTAAAAGGGTTATTTGGAGGAATGTATGGCAAATACAAAGGCAGTAAAAACGGTAAAGAAGAAAAAGAGAAGGCTCACACTTGCTGAAAAGGTAGTGTCGATTATCTCTATTATTATAATAATAGGCTCGATTGGTGCGGTAGCGTATGTCTACGTGATGAACAGTAAGTTGTTTACCATAAAAGATCCCATGGGTGGGGAGATCTCAAGTAAGTTAACCGCTCCAAAGGAACAACAGCTTAAATCCACCAACATACTACTTTGCGGGATTGACTACCTAGAAGGTTCAACAAGAGCAAAGCTTACCGACGTAATAATGATCGCTAATGTTGACTATGTGAACAAGCGGGTTAATGTGCTTCAGCTACCTCGTGACTCGTTTATCGGGGATATATATGGTACAGGTAAAATTAATGCGGTCTACGGCTCTACTACTGATGGCGGGATTGCAGGTTTAGCGCAGGTAATCAGTGATATGCTAATGATACCAATAGACAACTATCTAACCCTTAATATGACTGGCTTTAGAAAGCTTGTTAACGCTGTGGGCGGGGTTGAGGTAGATTCCCCTGTTTCCTTCTATCTAGAGGGTGTTACAATTAAAAAGGGAAAACAGGTACTGGACGGTAAGACAGCAGACAGATTTGTAAGAAACCGAAAGACCTATCCTACCGGGGACTTAATGAGAAACCAGATGCAACAGCTTTTTTTAAAGGCACTAATGGAGAAGATGTTCACCCTAAGCTTTAAGGATATCTCCAGGCTAGCACCTACTATATTAAAGTATGTTTCAACTGACATGACGTTAAATCAGCTACTGGATCTGTATAAAGAGGTTTCAAAGATGGGCAAGCAGGCGGTAGATTTCCATAGCCCTGATGTTTCCTTTGCAAAACGAAACGGACAGTCGGTGGTATCGCTCCACGCTAAACCACTCGCAGACTATCTTAACAAATACTTTAGAGCACACACCCCAAGCTACGAATGGGACGAACTAGGGATAGTAGAGCTTGTAACCGATTATCCGTACACCCCTCCGGTAGAGATAGATGAAAGTGAAAGTAAGACCACCAAAAACAGTACCTCTGAATATGTTAAGGACGAGGATCTTGAGTAAAGGGTACTAAGAAAACTTAGAAGGTTACTATACAGAAAGGAAGATTATATGGAAGCAAGAGATATATTAAAGGTTGTAGCTAAGGTTTTAGACGAAAAGAAAGCGGACGATATCGAGCTTATCGAGGTAACCGAGATTACAATACTAGCGGACTATTTTGCAATAGCTTCAGCGAATAATACCACCCACGTTAAAGCTTTAGCTGATGAGATTGAGTTTAAGCTAAAGCAGGAGGGGATCTACCCTAAGCGTATAGAAGGGTATGCGGCGGCAAACTGGATTGTTATCGACTACGGCAGTGTAATAGTGCATGTATTCTATCAAGAAACCAGAGAGTTTTACAACCTGGGACGACTGTGGCAGGATGGCAAGCTGCTTGACATCAAGGAGCTTTTAGGTTAATAATATCCAAAACTAATATGGAATGTAAAGATAGAGTTTCTATGTAGAATTACCGTGACATGTAAAACCAATGTGATGGCGGATGTAATCTGCCTAATAGTTGGAACGCAGGATACGACGGATTAGGTACGAAAGGATAACACAATGCAAGCTAGATATGATTTTACAAATATTGAGAAGAAATGGCAGGGTATCTGGGATGAGAATAATACCTTTGCCGCAACCGATGATTACTCAAAACCAAAGTATTACGCTTTGATAGAGTTTCCATATCCGTCAGGACAAGGTCTTCATGTAGGACATCCACGTCCGTACACCGCTATGGATATTATCGCTCGTAAAAAGAGGTTACAGGGGTACAATGTGCTCTACCCAATGGGATGGGATGCATTTGGACTACCTACTGAAAACTATGCAATAAAGAATAAAGTTCACCCGCAGGGTGTTACCGAGAATAATATAGCACACTTTAAATCACAGCTTAAGGGGCTTGGGTTATCCTTTGACTGGAACAGAGAGATTAACACTACCGACCCGACTTATTATAAATGGACACAATGGATCTTTATCCAGCTGTTTAAAAAGGGTCTTGCATACAAAAGCTCTATGCCGGTTAACTGGTGTACCTCCTGTAAATGCGTGTTAGCGAATGAAGAGGTTGTAAACGGGGTTTGTGAGCGTTGTTCTAGTGAGGTTGTTCGTAAGGTAAAGAGTCAGTGGATGTTAAAGATTACCGAGTATGCACAGCGGTTAATCGACGATTTAAAGCTTGTGGACTACATCGATAGGGTTAAGACCTCCCAGATTAACTGGATTGGTCGTTCTTCTGGAGCAGAGGTTGATTTTGATACTACCTCGCCTAACAAGGATACATTAAGGGTATATACAACCCGTCCAGATACATTATTTGGGGCTACATATATGGTTATCTCTCCGGAGCACCCGTATATTAGCAGCTGGGAAGATGCCATTTCTAATATGGATGCTATCAAAGAGTATCAGATAAAATCTATGAAGAAATCCGACTTTGAGCGTACAGAGCTTGTAAAGGAAAAGACAGGGGTTAAGATCGATGGTGTTACCGCAATCAACCCTGTAAACGGCAAAGAGATCCCTATATTTATATCCGACTACGTGCTAATGACCTATGGTACAGGTGCTATCATGGCGGTACCTGCTCATGATACCCGTGACTATGATTTTGCAAAGGCGTTTAATCTACCAATTATCGAGGTTGTAAAGGGCGGGGATGTTACTGTCGAAGCCTTTACCGACTGCGACAATGGGGTTATGGTAAACTCAGATTTCCTAAACGGTTTAACGGTAGATCAAGCGAAGGATAAGATTAAGGAATGGTTAGAGCAGAACAAAAAGGGTGTTCCAAAGGTTACCTATAAGCTACGTGACTGGGTGTTCTCACGTCAGCGTTACTGGGGTGAGCCAATCCCGATTGTACACTGCGAAAGCTGTGGATATCTGCCTATCGACGAATCCGAGCTACCGCTTATGCTACCGAATGTAGAGAGCTACGAGCCGACCGACGACGGACAGTCACCGCTTGCAAACTATAAAGAGTTTGTGGAGACCACCTGCCCTAAATGTGGTGGTCCTGCAAGACGTGAAACCGACACTATGCCGCAGTGGGCGGGGTCATCATGGTACTATCTACGATACTGTGACCCTAAGAATTTAGACGCACTAGCCTCTAAGGAAGCGATAGACTACTGGATGCCGGTAGACTGGTATAACGGCGGAATGGAGCATACCACTCTACATCTATTGTACTCTAGATTTTGGCATAAATTCTTATATGATATCGGCGTGGTAAACGGTGTAGAGCCATATCTAAAGCGTACTAGCCATGGTATGATCCTAGGTGAAAACAGCGAGAAGATGAGCAAGTCTAGGGGGAACGTTGTAAACCCTGATGATATCGTAAATGAGTATGGTGCGGATACCTTACGTATGTATGAGATGTTTATCGGTGACTTTGAGAAATCAGCGCCGTGGAACAGTGCGGGTATTAAGGGATGTAAGCGATTTTTAGATAGGGTATGGGCATTACAGGATATCCTAGTTGAAGGCGATCATTACCGTCCACAGATAGAAACTGCAATGCACAAGACCATCAAGAAGGTTAGCGAGGATATCGAAAACCTAAAGTTTAACACCGCTATTGCCGCGATGATGTCGCTGCTTAACGTTATCTACGATACAAAGCAGATTAACCGTGCAGAGTTTTTATCACTTTTAGTCATGTTAAACCCATTCGCACCACATATCACAGAGGAACTGTACTCTACTAACGGGTACGGTAGTATGATGAATGAACGCTCATGGGTGGCATATGATGAAGCTAAGTGTAAGGATCAAACTGTTGAGATTGCAGTGCAGATTAACGGTAAGATTAAGGCTAAGATTAACGCTTCTGTAGATCTATCTAAGGACGAGGTATTAGCTATTGCAAAGGCGGAATCACGCATTGTAGAGGAGCTTAACGGCAAGACCATTACTAAAGAGGTTGTTATACCAAATAAACTAATTAATATTGTTGCTAAATAATAAATTTGTATAAATATACAAATACTGAAATTGTGAAATTTATGCTTGACAGTAGTACAAAAATATAGTATAATATATATGTTGCATTTTACTTTGACAGCGGTACGACTAGCTGTTAATTGATGTAAACCTCTGCTGGAAAGCAAAGGGAGGGAATAAAAAGTGTCAGAAGTTCGATTAAAAGACAACGAGTCTTTAGATAGTGCGCTTAGAAGATTTAAAAGATCATGTGCTAAATCTGGGGTTCTTGCTGAAGTACGTAAAAGAGAGCATTATGAAAAGCCTTCTGTAAAACGTAAGAAAAAATCTGAGGCTGCACGTAAACGCAAATTCTAATCGTTTTTGCAAGTGTAAAACAATGAAAGCGAGCGATTTTGCTCGCTTTTTCATTTTTTATATAGAAAGCGTTGGTTTTAGATATAGGTGTAGGGATATATTCTACCAAAAAAGTATATTACTTTACATAATATTGTTAGTGCGTGAGTTACCTTCGTATTTAAATTATCAAAAGGATAATTTAAAGGTTAAATGTGTATAGATCTATTGTCGTGGGAAGTTGGTAAAGATATGATTAGAAATCAGTGGTACGGCATACTATCATCTAAGGAAGTTAAGAAGGGTAAGCTTCTTGCAGTTAAACGTCTAGGGCTTGAGCTATGTTTATTTCGCAATGAAAGCGGTGAAGTCTGTTGTGTAGTTGACAGGTGTTCTCATAGAGGGGCGGCGCTTAGCCTTGGGAAACAAAAGGGTGACTGCATTACCTGTCCATTTCATGGGTTGGAGTTTAACAAGGACGGCAGATGTACCCTTATACCTGCAAACGGTCGCACTGCTAATATAGAAAGTCGCTTTAATGTTATGAGTTATCTTGTACGTGAAGCGCATGATATTATCTATCTTTGGTATGGAGATAAGGAGAAGGCAACAGACTACCTGCCGTTCTTTGACGAATTTATCGATGACAGTTATATATATAGCGAGATGACCGACCTATGGAATGCGCACTACTCTCGCTGTATCGAGAATCAGCTTGATGTAGTCCATCTGCCTTTTGTACATTATGATACCATTGGTAGAGGGAACAAAACCGTCGTAAACGGTCCTGCACTGGAGTTTATCGACGGTGCTATAACCCTTACCGCTAACAACAGCGTTGATAATGGGCAGTTACCTAAACCTGCCAGCGAGTGTAGTATTAATCCTTTGATGAATCTAAGGTTTAAGTTTCCGAATATTTGGCAGAATCACATAACCAAAAATATTAAGGTGATAATCTTCTTTGCTCCTGTAGATGATGAAAACACCATGTTTTATATACGTTTTTACACTAATATGTTTAAGCTGGGAATAATGAATAGAATAATGGCAGGGGCAGGAAAGATACTAAATAAAAAGGTCGAACGACAGGATCGTCGGTATGTGCAGACACAAAAGCCTAAGGCTTCAGCGCTGTCTTGTGGGGAGAACCTATTAAAGGGTGATAGTCCTATTATAATGTATAGGAAGATGCGTGATCAGCTCCAAAAACAGGATGGAGGTGCAGTACTAGATTAAAAGGTTTAAAGTATCGCTCATTACCGCTTTGGTTATGGGTATTGTTATTTTAATTATTACGGTAGCACCTAAAGAGTGGAATGTGACGGATGGAGAATGGCTACTCTGGTTTTGCCTTTCGTTTTTAGTATATATTGCGGTTTTGCTTACAGAAAGATTGAGATAGGGTTATGACAATTATTAATACATGTGTGGCTATATTAGGAATACTGCTTAGCTTTATCATGTTTTACAGACTAAAGGTATTACGAGCAGTTAACAAGGATCGCAAGGATATAAAGCTATCTATAGTTATCCCTGCTCGAAACGAGTCGATAAACCTTGCTACGCTACTTAAGGGTATACAAAAGCAGACCGTTAAACCCTATGAGGTAATAGTTGTAAACGACCAGAGCACGGATAATACAAAGGAGATAGCGGCTTTATATGGAGCAGATGTAGTGGATGTTTTGAGTATCCCTAATGGATGGAGAGGTAAAAACTATGCTTGCTTTCTAGGGGCGCAAAGTGCCACTGGGGATGTTCTGTTATTTTTGGATGCTGATCTTATCCTTCAAGCGGATGCGGTTAAGCGGCTTGTTAATGGGTATAAAGAGGGTGCAGTACTATCGGTTCAGCCTTACCACTACACAACTAAGCCTTATGAACAGCTGTCACTTTTCTTTAACATGATATCTGTTGCGGCTTTGGGGGTTTGCTTACCTGGAAAGGATAGAAGTATCGGGCTATTTGGGCCTGTGCTGATGATGGGAAAGGAATTGTATCATAGCTTTGGGGGTCATGAGATTGTTAAAGGCGAGGTACTTGAAGATTTTAAGCTTGGTTTTTTGCTTCGCAAGCTTGGTATTGGATGTAACCTTTTCTTAGGATATAAACCAATATCCTATCAGATGTACAAGGGCGGGATAGTTGATCTTATCTGTGGCTTTTCAAAAAACTTTGCGTCGGCGGCAACAAAAACTCCGCTTTTATATCTAATCTGTGTAGTACTATGGGTATCTTCTTATTATTTCTTTGCGATTGATATGATAAAACAGGGTATAATATCTTTAAGCCAAGGATACACATTACAGCTTGCGGTTAGCGTTTTCCTATATCTTTTAGCTGGAAATATCCTTTACCTTAAATCAAGATGGATAGGTAGGTTTAGTTATCTATCCTCCATACTGTATATTATACCACTGGCAGGATTTACGCTTATCTTTGCCTTTTCACTATTTTTAAAATTTGTACTAAAGAAAGTTTATTGGAAAGGAAGATGGCATAACGTCTAATGGTCAAATTATGAAGCATGTTATCTTAGTTTTGTCCTATTTTGTGGGCTGGACTGTAATTATGATGTCTAGCGCTTATCTATGTTATAAAATACCGCTGTCTTTCTTTAATCCAGATTCAGTGTTATTCAAAGAACGTAGTTTTGAACAGGGTGGTAGATTTTATGAGAGGGTGTTTTTAGTTAAGCGGTGGAAGCACCTTCTACCTGATGGCGCTAGCCTTTTTAAGGGTGGTTTTCGCAAAAAGCATCTGGCAGAATCCTCAAAAGAGTATTTTGGGGAGTTTATCTTAGAGTCCTGCCGAGCGGAAGCTACGCATATACCGCCCATATTTTTATCATTACTATTCTGGTTGTACAATCCGTTTAATATTGTATTAATCATGATAGTGTTTGCCATAGTGGTTAATCTACCCTGCATTATAGCACAGCGTTATAATCGTATCCGCTTGGCTAAAATTATCCAAAAACAAACCCTAAGGAGAAGATAATGAGCCTGTTTTTACCGTGTCATATAACAACAAGTGTTACCGATATAACTACCTCGTATCTAAAGAGCAAAAACATTAAGGCGGTTGTTCTAGATGTGGACAACACCCTCACACAGCATGGCAGTCAAGAGGTTAAAAAAGAGGTCACCGATTGGCTTTTATATATGAAGGAAAACAACATACCTCTTTTTATAGTGTCAAACAACTACCACAAACGTGTAAAGCCCTTTGCGGACAAGCTGGGGATTGAGTTTGAATGCTTTAGCCTTAAGCCTTTTAAAAAGGGACTAAAACGTGCCGCAAAGCGGTTAGGCTTCCCGATGAGCGAGATCGCTTTGGTGGGGGATCAGATCTACACCGACGTTTTAGGCGGGAATAGGATTGGTATGTACACCATACTCGTTACCGATATTATGCCTGAAAACGGGATATTTTTTAAGCTAAAGCGGTATCTGGAGCAGACACATATAAAGAGATACTACGTAAAAAATAAAGGAGAACAGAGTGAATAACGCACTATTTGGAACTGCGGGCAACTCATTAAGCTTTGCCAAAGCAGGGTACAAAAAGACTAAGGATGTACCAGTATACCTAAAAGGATTTGGACTGGACGCGTATGAGTACCAGTGTGGCAGAGGGGTTAGGGTTAACAAAGCAGAGGCTTTGATCTTTAAGGAGATCTTTAAAGAGAATAACATTGCACTCTCACTACATGCCCCATACTACATCTCCCTATCAAGTGTAGAGGAGGAGAAGCGTCTTAACAGCATTAGGTATATCCTTGAATCAGCAGCAGCGGCGGATATTATGGGGGCAACTAGGATTGTGGTACATTCAGGGTCATGCAGTAAGATGAGCCGAGAGGAAGCCACAGTGTTAGCGGCGGATACACTACGGCTTGCCAGACTAACGCTAATTGAGAATGGTCTTGAGCATATAATTATCTGCCCTGAAACTATGGGTAAGATTAATCAGCTAGGAACGCTAGACGAGGTTATAACCCTTTGTCAGGTGGACGAAAGCTTTATCCCTTGTATCGATTTTGGACATCTAAATGCCAGAACCTTAGGGGGTATAGCGGGTGCGGACGACTACAAGGCGATACTAGATAAGGTAGAGGACAAGCTAGGCTTTGATAAGCTAAAGATCTTCCACTCACATTTTTCCCAGATCGAATACACAAGCGGCGGAGAGAAAAGACATCTAACCTTTGAGGACACTGTCTACGGCCCGCAGTTTGAGCCGTTAGCGGAGCTTGTAGCAAAGAAGGGGCTTACCCCAACCTTTATCTGCGAATCTGACGGTACGCAGGCGGAGGACGCAAAGACCATGCGGGAGATATATCTTTCATACATGTAGATAGATTTGTTCAGCTTAAAACTGATTGTCGGCTTTAAGCGGTATGTATATGGATAAATCTATCTACCGAATTTGAGCCGACGTAGAGTCGGTAAAGTAAGTATAGGAGCGGGTTTTATGAAGAAAAACATACTAAACATTAAAAAGCGAGTACTTATAATCCATGGGCCTAATATTAATCTTATTGGTGAGAGGGAAGCTTCCTTCTACGGAAAGGAAACCTTTGCACAGATTAACAACGACATCTACGAATACGCTACAGGGTTAGGTTTAGAGTGTGAGCTGTACCACTCCAATATCGAGGGTGAGATCATAAACAAAATGCATGAGTCACGTCATAGCTTTGATGGTATCGTAATCAATGCGGGAGCATATACCCACTACAGCTACGCTATCAGGGACGCAATAACCACCATTAAGATACCTTGTATCGAGGTTCATTTCTCCAACATCTACGGACGTGAGGAGTTTCGTGCTAAATCGGTGATAGCTCCTGTTTGTGCGGGGCATATTGCAGGGTTTGGAAAGTATAGCTACTTTCTAGCGCTAAACGGTCTTATGCATGTAATGGCATAATATGCATGTAATGGCATAATATGCATGTAATGGCATAATCTGCGTGTAATGGGACAATCCGAGTATTTAACTATAAAGTCATTGAACAGCCTAGCTGTGAAATAAAAAGTGAATAAGGAGAAGGCATATGAAAAATTCGTTAGTAAATTTAATGAAAAAGCTTCCTGATGGGATAGACGCGGCGATTATTACCTCGTCGGAGAATAGAAGGTATCTAACCGGAATGAAATCCTCTGCGGGTACGCTGATTGTACTTAGGGACAAGGCTTACTTTATAATAGACTTTAGATATATTGAAAAGGCAAAGACGGTAATAACCAATTTTCCTGTTTTACTTCAAGAAACCCCGATATTCCCTCAGATAACTGCTATACTTAAGGATCATGGCGTTAAAACTGTTGGTATCGAAGCTAACAGCATTACCGTTAGCCAGTACAACACCTACTGCGAAAAGCTTAGTGAGTTTACTTTACAAAACGGTAAAGAGATATCTACCATAATCGAGGATCTTCGTGCAGTTAAGGACGAGGAGGAGATCAAAAACATTGCTAAATCGCAAGACATTACCGACGCGGCATTCTCTCACATCCTAGGATTTATCAAGCCTGGAATGAAGGAAACGGATATTGCGATTGAACTTGAGTATACTGTTAAAAAGGCGGGTGCCCACGGACTAGGCTTTGACTTTATCGTAGTAGGCGGTGCTAACAGCTCTCTACCACACGGTGTACCATCTGACTACAAGATTCAAGTTGGGGATATGCTTACTATGGACTTTGGTTCAATCTACAATGGTTACACCAGTGATATGACCAGAACCATCGCTATCGGCAAGGTTTCGGATGAGCAGAAGAAGGTGTATGACACCGTTTACAACGCAAACATGATGGCGCTTGATGTGATAAAAGCAGGTGCAGAGTGTGCTTACGTTGACAAGGTAGCTAGAGATTACATCTATTCAAACGGTTACGAAGGTTTCTTTGGTCATGGACTAGGTCACGGTGTTGGTTTAAATGTGCATGAGTCGCCAAACTTTGGTGCAACCTCTACAGGGGTACTTAAGGCGGGCAACATTATGACGGTAGAACCTGGGATCTATCTTCCGGGAAAATTCGGTATCAGAATTGAAGATATGGTGTGTGTAACTGATGACGGATTTATTAATTTTACAAAATCTGATAAAAATTTAATTGTTTTGTAAAAAAATAACTTGCAATTAACTTCAAATTGTTGTACAATATAGATACGGCTAAAGGCTATCTTATTTAAATTTGTTTAAGGTCGCCTTGAGCATTATTAATTGTGGGAACAGTAAAGTAATAGCAAAGTAAAGTATTACCCAATTAATAAAGGCAGGATAATGATAAAATTTATGGAGGTTACTTATGATATCAGCAGGAGATTTTAGAAATGGGATTACGTTTGACGTGGATGGAGCGGTGTTTCAGATTATCGAGTTCCAACATGTAAAACCAGGGAAAGGTGCGGCGTTTGTTAGAACAAAGATTAGAAATGTTATAACAGGTGCGGTTGTTGAAAGGACATTTAACCCTTCGGAAAAATATCCTACAGCTTTTGTTGAAAGACGTGATATGGAGTATCTATATAATGAGGGTAATCTGTATTATTTTATGGATTTAGAGACATACGAACAGCTACCGGTTGACGAATCAAAGTTAGATAGCGGATTTAAGTATGTTAAGGAGAATATGCAGGTAAAGATACTTTCCTATAAAGGCTCTGTTTTTGGGGTTGAAGCTCCAAACTTTGTTGAGCTTGTGGTTACCGATACAGAACCAGGGGTTAAGGGCGATACCGCAACTAACGTAACAAAGCCAGCTACTGTAGAAACCGGTGCTACCGTTAAAGTACCTATCTTTATTAGTGAGGGTGAAAAGATTAGAATAGACACCAGAACTGGTGAATACATGGAAAGAGCATAATATTGCCACTTTTCAATATATAGGAGGATGATATGGAATTAAACAATAAGGTTTCCTACATTAAGGGGCTTGTAGATGGTCTTAAGATAGACTCTAGCACCGATCAGGGACGTGTTATACTTGCAATGCTTGATCTAATGGGTGATATGGCTTCGGTTATAGAGGATCTAACTGTAATGAACGATGAGCTTACCGAGCTTGTAGACATCCTAGACGAGGATCTAGGCGATCTTGAAGAGGATTTTTATCAGCTTGATTCGGATGAGCTAACCGATTCTGAGTTAGATGAGCTATACTCTGATGATGACGATGATGACTACGAGTATGAAGATGAATATGAGTATGAGCTAGAATGTCCTTCATGCGAAAATCATCTTGTAATCGACCAAGCGACGTTAGATCTAGGTGAGATACATTGCCCTAACTGCAACGAACCGTTAGAGTTTGACTTTGACGAGGATTCAATAGAGGAAGTTGTAATTGAGGAAGAAAAGTAGTATTACCTACAAACTTATAAACTAATCACTATTGGGTAGCATAGTTATGTATGTAATTATGCTACCCTTTGATATTTAGAAAGGAATTAAAATGAAAAAGATAGTACTAAATGTTACTGGAATGTCCTGTGCACACTGCGAGAAGCGTGTTAACACTGCATTATCGGCGCTAACAGGTATAAAGAAGGCTTCGGCTAATGCAAAGAAGAATAGCGTTACGGTGTCCTTTGATGAGAGCGTTATCGATGATACAAAGGTAAAGGAAGCTATTGTTGAGGCGGGTTATGAGGTTGCACCAGCTTTGGGGGATGGGTGCATAGATAGAGTATGAAGCATGGAAAGTTTAAGATAGAATCCATGACCTGTGCGGTCTGTTCTGGGGTATGTGAGAAGGCGATACTAAAGCTTGAGGGGATAGAGTCGGCTAGCGTTAACCTTCTATCCGAAACTGCGTTGGTAATGTACGATGAGCAGAAGGTTAGCGATGGGGATATAATTGCGGCAGTTACTGCGGCAGGATATCCTTGTAGGGTGTATGATGAGCAGGCAGAGTATAAAAACAGCAGTCAGCGAAAGGCACGGGAGCTAAAGCTTCAGCGGATTAAGCTAACGTTATCCCTAATCTTTACAATACCATTATTCTACCTTACCATGGCGCCGATGATAACCTTTATAAAGCTACCATACCCTTCATTCTTTGCAGGGGAGATGAACGCAGTACCGCTTACCATTGCCCAGATAATCCTTACAGTACCTGTGGTGATAATAGGTTATCGATTCTATCTAAAGGGGTTTTACAACCTTTTTAACCTTAAACCGAATATGGACAGCCTTGTAGCTATAGGTACAATGTCAGCGTTTTTATACAGCGTATATGGCGCGTTTAGGGTGTTTTACGGGGATCATCATTTTGTTCATAATCTTTACTTTGAATCCACCGCTGTAATAATAACCTTAATTCTGCTTGGAAAATACCTTGAAGCTAGTTCAAAGGGCAAAACCGCAGAGGCGATACGTATGCTAATGGATCTTACCCCAAAAACCGCTCTAGTATTTCGTAATGGCGAGGAGCTAGAGGTGGACGTTTCGGAGGTTATGATAGATGACGTTATTGTGGTAAAGCCCGGGTCATCTATGCCGGTTGACGGTGTAGTAATTGCGGGTAGCACTACCGTGGATGAATCGATGTTAACCGGGGAGAGTATGCCGGTTGATAAGGCGCAGGGAGATAGGGTATTTGCCGCTACCATTAATAAAAACGGTACTATACGATATAGGGCGGAGAAGATCGGAGCGGACACCGCCTTATCCCAGATTGTGCGTTTAGTTCAGGACGCGGCAGGGACAAAAGCACCTATTGCAAGGCTTGCCGACAAGGTATCGGGGTATTTTGTGCCTGTAGTAATTGTAATCGCCGCTATCTCTGCAACGTTATGGTTCTTTAACGGAAGGGGTGCGGAGTTTTCCCTTACCATATTTATCTCGGTGCTGGTTATATCCTGCCCGTGCGCATTAGGACTTGCAACCCCTACCGCTATTATAGTGGCAACAGGGCAGGGTGCTAGCAAAGGTATACTCTACAAGAACGCTACCGCACTTCAAAAGGTTGGAAAGATTACCACAGCGGTGTTTGATAAGACAGGTACAATTACAGAAGGTAAGCCTGGTGTAACCGATGTGATCCTGCTAAGCGAGAACAAAAACTACTCTAAAACCTCGCTAATACAGTACGCCGCCTCGGCGGAGGTAGGGAGTGAGCACCCACTCGGAGCGGCGATTGTGCGGTATGCCCATAACAGCTCAATTGAGCTCTATGAGTGTAAAAACTTTAACTCTGTCACAGGATTTGGGGTGGAGTGTGATATAAACGAAAAACGTATACTGGTAGGAAAGGCGGAGCATGTAGGGTACGATAAGGTCAACGACACTACATCCTCTTTGGCAAAGCAGGGTAAGACACCAATCTATCTGTCGATTGATGGTGAAGTGGTTGGTGTTATTGCGGTTGCGGATATAATCCGTGGTAGCAGTGGTAATGCAGTTAAGATGTTAGGCCAGCGGGGGATAAAATCGACCATGCTGACGGGGGATAATCATACTACAGCTACCGCGATTGCTACTAAAGCGGGGATTGATACGGTATTTGCCGAGGTGCTACCTCACGAGAAGGCGGCGGTTGTACAAAAGCTACAACAGCAGGGTGAATGTGTGCTTATGGTAGGTGACGGTATTAACGACGCGCCCGCACTAGTTACCGCTGATGTAGGGATGGCAATCGGAAATGGTACTGACATTGCTATCGAATCGGCGGATATAATACTAGTTCGCAGTGATATTATGGATGTCTGCACAGCGGTAGATCTTAGCCATCTAACTATGAAGAATATAAAGCAGAATCTATTCTTTTCATTTATCTATAATGTCTTGGGTATTCCCGTTGCCTGTGGGGTGTTATACCTATTTGGCGGGCCGCTATTAAACCCTATGATAGCAGCGGCGGCTATGAGTCTGTCGTCGGTCTGCGTTGTGCTTAATGCGCTTAGGATTAAGGTTATAGCCAATAAAAAATGAATCTTGATTAAACCGTGTAGCCTCCTTTATTTTGGGTCTGCACGGTTTTGGATTGACTATAGCTTAGATATATTGACACAGCAGTCATGCTGTGCGGATGATCACTGACAGCTATGTCACCTTGAAATAAGAATGTTTTTCATTCATTTGACATATATGTCAAACAGTAGATTTGTGGTTACAATTTGTAATTTATGTAAAATTAAGTATCAAAATTAAACTTGCAGTTGACATTTGCACAGGAATGTGGTAATATATATATGGTATTAATAGTTGTTGTTTTTGGTAGAGATAGACAGTGTTACATAAATTACCAAGTTACCTGTTAAGCAACGGCTAAAAAACGATTAGTATCTTCATTAGGGGATACGGGAAAGAAGGAGAAAAATGAAATCAAGGAAAAGAATAGTATCTTTACTACTTACGGTAATGCTTGTAGTGAGCATGATCCCAATGGCTAGCGTTTCAGCGGAAAGCAAGACACTTGTAGCTTTAGGTGATAGTATCTCTACAGGATACGGTTTAGTGGCATTTCCTACTAAGACCCTTCCAAACCTAATTGCAAATCAAGTTACGTCAAACAAGAAAAGTCCAAAGAACTTTGTTAACAGGCTAGCGTCTGCACTTGATGCTACTGCGGTTAACCATGCGGTTGATGGTTATACCTCTACCGATCTTTTAGCTCAGATCCCAACAGTTAAGAATGATATAGCTAAGGCTAGTTATATTACTATAACAATAGGGGCAAACGATCTACTTAAGCCTGCAATCGATGCGGCCGAGAAGAAGATGGTTGAGTCTAAAGGTAGCTTAACAACTTTAATGGCAGCTATCGAGGCTGTTTTAGCTGACAAAAATGCGGCGGCGGATCTTCAAGGAAAGATGCAAAGCAACCTTCTTAACTTTGCAGGACCTATGGGTGAAGGCTTTACCGGAGGTAAGTTTGACCAAGCGATTCAAGCAATAAGAAAGCTTAATGCTAATGCTAGAATCTTAGTACAGACTGTTTATAATCCATATAGCGTAACAAGCTCTGCGATTAACAAGGTTTTACTTCCTCTTCTAGAATCAATGAATGATGTTATCAAAACCCATGCAAAAACTCTAGGTTATACAGCAATTGATATCTATTCTGACTTTGAAGCAGTAGGTGCGCTTGCTCCTTGTACAAACGTATCTAACAAACTTCATCTAGGCGACCCTCATCCAAACTCTGTTGGACATGAGATGATTTTTGCGCAAAACTTTGAAGCTATAGTAAGCCCTGATATAACCAAGATCACCATCACAAAAGCTAAGGTAACTAAGTATGCTCTAAACGAACCTTTTGACACTACCGGTATCGTTGTAACCGCTTACCTAACTGATGGTACAAAGCAGACTTTAGACAGAGATCAGTATGAGTACTCTGGATTTAGCAGCAAGACTGCCGGAACTAAGACTGTTACTATAACTGCATCTGGTAAAAAGGCTTCATATACAGCTAAGGTTTATGGTATCTCTAAGATTGCTGTTGCTAAAAATCCTACAAAGGTGACCTATAAGGTTGGCGAAAAGCTAGATACTAAAGGTCTTGTTGTTAAGGCGACTTTAACTGATAAGACTTCTAAAAACCTTGTTGGAGATAGCTATAAGTTATCTGGCTTTAGCAGTGCTAAAGCTGGTACATCTACTGTAAAGATTACAGCAGGCGGAAAGACTACTACATTTAAGGTAACAATTAAGAAGTAGTTGTAGTTATGACAGACTAAATATTATGGGCTGTATCAAGGCTAATAGTTTTGATACAGCCTATTATGTTGTAATAATGGAAATTCAATTGATAATTTGTAAAATACCATAAAAAATTACATTGTTTTATGGAATAATACAATGTATAATGGTATAGATGTTAGCCGAGTTTAAGCTTATATTCTAGTGCTGACAGTATTAAGTGGTTAATTATCATGGAGGACAAAATAATGGGAAGATTTAAAAGGGCATTTTCGCTAGTTTTTGCGGTAGTAATGATGTTTTCACTCGCCGCATGTAAAGGGCAATCATCATCTGAGGAATCTATCGAGTCATCATCTAAGCTTGAGGATTCATCTTCGCAGTCAGAGGTATCATCTTCACAAGCGGCAGAGCCTACAGGGTATACCGTTGTAGACAGCAAGGGGCAGTCGGTTACCTTTGATACCGTTCCGACTAAGATTATCTCGTTAATCCCTTCTAACACCGAGATACTTTTTGCTTTAGGGCTAGATGAAGAGATTATCGGTGTCAGCACCTGGTGCAACTATCCTGAACAAGCGACTTCTAAAAAGCAGTACGCTACAGGAGAAAAGCTAAATGTTGAGGAGATTATCGCCGCAGATCCGGATGTAGTTTTTATAGGGACTATGGGGCAGACTATCGAGCAGAACAATCAGCTAGTAGATGCAGGGATAAAGGTTGTGGTAACCGAGGCTATCTCATTTGAGGAGACCTACAAGGTGATTGACATTATCGGTACTGCTGTAGGCCGGAAGGATAAGGCTGACGAGATAGTATCCTCCATGAAGTCCAAGCTTACTGATCTTGTAGAGCAGGTTAAGTCGAAGAAGAAGGTATCGGTATTCTTTGAAACCTCACCTTTAGAGTACGGTTTATGGTCGGGTGGTAAAGGTACATTCCAGAATGAGATCCTGGAGCTTATCGGTGCTAAAAATATCTTTGGAGATCTTGAAGGCTGGGCAGAGGTATCCGAGGAGCAGATTATCGAGAAGAATCCCGATGTTATAATCACCATATCAAGCGAGGACTACGGTAAGGATGGCCCTGTTAATGAGATAAAATCACGTCCAAATTGGTCTAAGATTAGCGCTGTTAAGAATGATAGGGTATACGCTACCGATGGAGATATAATCTCTCGACCAGGCCCTAGACTTGTTGATGGTGCAAAGGCGATACTACTGGCAGTGTATGGTCAATAGGTAGGTAGGATGAAATCGGTTGTAAGGCTTTCGACGGTTGTAAGATACCTGCTAATAATAACTGTGTTCTTGTTCTTTGTCCTACTTTGTATCTCTATTGGGAGCGTTACAATCCCGTTCTCCCATACAATAAAGGTACTTATAAGAACCTTTACGGGGGTTAAACTGACAGTGCCCGATAAAACTATAACCATTATTCAGAGTGTGCGTTTACCACGTGTGCTGACGGCGGCGATGGTTGGTGGTGCGTTATCCCTTTGTGGGGCGGCAATGCAGGGGTTACTCAAAAACCCCCTTGCCGATGGCTCTACCTTAGGGGTATCTTCGGGGGCTTCGCTAGGTGCGGTAATCGCTATTGCATTTGGCGCAAACTTTACAGCTTTAGGTTCGCTTGGAATTGTATTTAGCAGTATCATCTTCTCGTTTATCTCGTTATTATTAATACTAGCGCTTTCATATAAGGTAGACTCCTCGATGTCCACTAACACTATTATACTAGTCGGGGTAATATTCTCTATGTTTGCGGGGAGTATTACCGGGCTTATCACCTCCTTTGCGGGCGACAAGGTAAAGAATATTGTATTCTGGACTATGGGAAGTCTGTCTGGTAGCGGGGTGAGGGATGTAATTATAATCGCTGTAGCGCTTTTTTTAGGCGGTGGGATACTGGTTCGATATGCTAATGAGATAAATGCCTTCTCAATGGGAGAGGACAATGCGCGGTATATTGGGGTAAACGTTAGGCGGGTAAAGCTTGTAATTATGGTATCGGTATCGGTGCTTATTGGGGTGTCGGTATCTATTAGCGGGGTTATAGGGTTTGTGGGGCTTGTAATACCGCATATTACAAGGTTTATTATGGGATCAAATCACAAACGGCTTATGCCTTCGTCTATTATTATCGGCGGCACATTCTTAATGGTGTGTGACCTTATTAGCCGCACAATACTTCGTCCTGTAGAACTGCCTGTTGGGATTATTACCTCCTTTATAGGGTCGGGATTGTTTATCTATATATTTTACAGGTCTGGGCTAAAGAAGAAAAGATAGGTTAGGTTTTTATGGATAGGTTACTTAGTGTTAAGGATATAACCGTTTTGATTGACGGTGTTAGACTTGTGGATAGTGTAAGCTTTGATGCGTATCAAAATGAGGTGCTCATGATTGTAGGGCCTAACGGTGCGGGAAAGAGCACCTTAATTCGGGCGATTATGGGGACTGTTAACCATAGTGGGATTGCTTACATCAACGGGCAGGATATCTCAAGGTTTCGCCCAATAAAGCTTGCAAGGCATATCGGGGTACTAACCCAGTATAACAATCTGTCCTACTCCTTTAGTGTGCTAGAGGTGGTGAGGATGGGCAGGTATGCGCATATTAAGGACTTCCTAAAACGTCTAACCCATGAGGACGAGCGGATGGTGGAGCGTGCGATAAGCATGACAGGGATAGAACACCTTAAAGAGCGTTCGGTATTAACACTTTCAGGCGGGGAGATACAGCGGGTATTTCTAGCCCAGCTCTTTGCACAAGACCCCGATGTATTAATACTAGATGAGCCGACAAACCATCTTGATTTACAATACCAGATTCATATCTTTGAGATAATAAAGGAGTGGGTCAAGGGTGAGGGTAAGACGGTGGTGGCGGTGGTGCATGACCTTAATCTAGCTTTACACTATGGTCAAAAAGCGGTCTTGCTTAAGCAGGGCAAAGCGGTATCATCCGGTGATATAAAGTCTGTACTCTCTAAGCAAAACCTTGATGATGTCTATAGCATAGATGTCCTTGGATATATGAATAGTATGCTAAGCAACTGGAACGACGTGGAGAGTTAATGCTAATCTTTAATTATAGCACGTAAAAACTGATGTTAAGATTGCATATAAAGATTAGTATATGATAGTTGGTTTGACCTTGTGGTCGACATCGTGAGGTATTCCTTACGTTTAAATTAGCATAAATAGATATTGCAATTACCGCCTTTGTAGTGTATAATGATTATACAAATACAAAGGCGGTAGATTATGTTTAAAGAAGAAAACTTTTTTGAGAACTGCGTTATTATGATAAACGAAAACATAAAGGACGGCTACATGGTGCGGGAGCATTGGCACAGGTACGTTGAGATTTTATATATCCTAACGGGTGAAGCTGTCCAGGTGATTGATGGGGATAGCATAACTATGTCAGCGGGGGATACTATATTAATTCCACAGGATATGGTGCATTCAACCTATGCTACCACAATGGAGTGTAAAATCCTTGTGGTACTTTGTGATCTGGATTTTTTGGATAACAAGTCATTTCCTGATTATATCTTCTGCCCTAGCGAAAACCTATACAGTAATGAGATGAAGGAGCTGTTTAGTCGTGTTTTAGATGAATTTACCTATAAAAATGACGGTTTTATTGATATAATAAAGGGTAGCCTACTATCCATCACCGCCTACCTTAACAGGCTTATTAAGCCTTTGGTTAGGATTACAAATGACAGCAAAAATATAAAGGATATCTTTATCTATATCGAGGACAACCTAGGTAAGCGGCTAACGGTAGCAGGGGTGGCACGTCATTTTGGGTATACACCACAACATCTGACAAAGCTTATCACCTCCTATGCGGGGGTATCATTTAAACCATATCTCGATAAGGCAAGGATTGTGGTAGCTATTAGGATGTTACTTTTTGAGGGGTTAACGGTAGGGGAGATTGCCCAACGTTTGGGGTATGAAGATACCACTACATTCTATCGCGCCTTTAAACGTGTCACGGGGTTATCACCACGAGAGTACAAGCGAAAGCACCAAATATTACAAAATGCATGATTTTTATAATTTTTCGCTATTTTTTTATAGACAGACTTATGGTAGAATGTTAACAGTGGTATATTATCATAAAGTAGGGTGTTGTATTAACTGGTAGTATACTGCCAACATTATACTTGAAAGGTGAAGTTATATGAGAAAACCATGTTTTGATGAGATCCTGAAGGTGCTAAAAAAAGAAAAACCATCCAGACCGACATTATTTGAATTTTTCTTAAATCTACCATTACACGAAAAGCTAGCGGGGTATACGCTTCCAGAAAACCCTACAGATTACGACTATGCAAAGTTAAACACACTAGCATATGCGGCGGCAGGGTACGATTATGTAACCTTAAGGGGTGCGGATTTCTGGTTCCCACGCGGTGATGTACATAGTGAATCCAGCTACTCGATGGATGACGGTATAGTTATAACCGATAGAGAATCATTTGAACGGTACCCATGGCCTAATCCGGACGATAACGACTACAGCCTGCTTGATAGGTGCAAGGAGTTTATGCCTGAAGGAATGAAGGTTATAATCTGGGGCCCTGGTGGAGTGTTAGAGAACGTAATACAGCTAGTAGGATATGAAGGATTATGCTACATGATTGCTGATGATGAAGAGCTGGCTGCAGATATCTTTGAAGCGGTAGGAAGCAGATTGGTACGGTACTATGAGATATGCGAGCAGTACGACACAGTAGGAGCGTTAATCAGCAACGATGACTGGGGCTTTAACACCCAAACAATGCTATCGCCTGATGATATGAGAAGGTTTGTTATCCCATGGCACAAAAAGATAGTACAGGCTATCCATAAAAACGGTAAGCCTGCAATTCTACATTCATGCGGTAATCTTATGACGGTGTTTGACGATATTATCGATGATATTAAGTACGACGGTAAACATTCCTATGAGGATGTTATTGAGCCGGTTGAGATGGCTTATGAGAGGTTAAATGGACGTATAGCGGTACTTGGCGGAATCGATGTTGACTTTGTTTGCAGAAAGACCCCGCAGGAGGTTTACGACAGGGCTAAGGCTATGCTTGAAAGGTCAAAGGAACGTGGTGGATACGCCCTAGGTACAGGAAACAGTATCCCTGAATACGTGCCATATGACAACTATATGGCAATGATTAAAGCGGCTACCGAGGTTGAAGCTTGGTAGTGCTATTAAGTTAATAGATAAAAATGTGCAGTGACGGTGTAAAGAATCGTCACTGCACATTATTTTATATATCCTAACCTATAGGGATAGAAGCGATAGCATTAAGACCCATATCGGTAACATTGCCTGCAAGGTACTCATAGTACCCTTGTGCTCCGATCATCGCCGCATTGTCGGTGCAGTATTCCAGTCGGGGTAGATAAAGGTTGTATCCCGCATTATCGCAGAGGGTCGAGAGGGCAGATCTAAGTCCCGAGTTTGCGCTAACCCCACCTGCAACGGCGATATCACGATACCCATGCTCCTTAGCCGCGGCCATTAGCCGTGAGGTAAGGATGTTGCAGACGGTGTACTGAAAGCTTGCGGCGAGGTCGTTTTTGTCGATAGGAGTTGATTTTTGGTTGGCGTTATGGATTAGGTTTATTACAGCGGTTTTAAGCCCCGAAAAGCTAAAGTCATATGGGCTATCCTTTACCTTCGGGTTTGGAAAAGCGTAAGCATGAGGGTTTCCAAGCTGTGCGGCTTTATCGATATACACTCCGCCTGGGTATGGGAAGGAAAGACATCGTGCGGCTTTGTCGTATGCTTCGCCTACTGCATCGTCATAGGTTCTGCCGATAACCTTGTAATCGGTGTAGGATAGTACCTCAATTATATGAGAGTGCCCACCTGATACTACAAGGCATAGGAATGGTGGCTTGAGATCCTTGTACTGTAGATAGTTTGCGGCGATATGCCCTCTTATATGGTGCACAGGAATAAGCGGGATCTTTTTGGTAAAGGATAGCCCCTTAGCAAAGTTAACCCCAACTAGCAGTGCACCTATTAAACCCGGTGCGTAGGTGACCGCTATCCCGTCAATATCATCTAGGGTAACCTCAGCGTCGGAAAGTGCTTTATCGGTAACCGCTACGATGTTTTCGCAGTGGCGGCGAGAGGCAAGCTCCGGCACTACTCCTCCGTACAGCTTGTGCTCCTCAACCTGTGAGGATATCACATTAGACAGCACCGTTCTACCGTCCTCCACCACCGAAACCGCAGTTTCATCGCAGGATGATTCTATAGCAAGTATCTTCATAAAATATAGTCCTCCAAAAGTAAAAATGCTCAATCTATCTTTAGTTTTTACCCATTATCTGCTTTTGTAAAAGCTTAGATATATGGGGTTTAGTAAAATCTATAATCGCAAGCAAAATTAAATACTATACTATAGTATACTATATTTTTGGACTAATTTCAAGTACATTGTATGACTAGCGGTAAAATATGTCGTTAATTGCAATTTAGGGCTAAATTTTATTGTGCTCTATCAAAACATTGTCTTAATAGAGCACAATAATGTATTACTATTTAAAGCTTATTGGGGTTTTATTCTTAGCCGAGATAAAGTAGATACAACCAGCTAGAACGATAATAGAAACGATAAGTGGAATAATCGGATTGTTTACAAGTCCCATTACTACATAACCAACCAGACAGCTTCCTGCTACGATGGTAGCGTAAGGTATCTGCGAGGACACGTGGTCGATATGGTTACATCCTGCACCTGTTGAGGATAGAATTGTAGTATCCGAGATAGGAGAGATGTGGTCGCCGTACACAGCACCCGCAAGGATCGCACCAAACACCGCAATAAGTAGGCCCTCGGTATGTGAAGCACTGCATATACCCGCCCCAATAGGGATGAGTAGTGCCATAGTACCCCATGATGTACCGGTTGCAAATCCTAAAAATCCCGCAACAACAAAGATAATAGCAGGTAGGATAAAGATAGGGAAGGAGGATTCCTTAATCAGACCGCCGATAAAGTCCCCGGTTCTTAGGTAGTCAGGGCTACAGATACCGCCTATCGACCATGCTAGGATTAGGATGGTAAACGCAGGTACCATTGACTGTATTCCAACGGTAATGGATTTCATAAAGTTAGCAAAGGAGATTAGCTTTCTAGGTAGGTATAGAATCATTGTAAAGATTATCGCACCAAACCCGCCCAGTGCAAGGGATAGGGAAGCGTCGGTGTTACCGATAGCTTCAAAGATACCGCTAATTCCAGTGCTTGTGTTGTCAAAGAACCCACCGGTATATATCATCGCTAGGATTGTAAGGATAATAAGCACTAGGATTGGAAGGATAAGGTCGTACACCTTACCGGTGCGCTCAATCCTCATACCATGGAAGGAGTTTCTGTCCACATCATCTGAAGCGTTAGCTTTAATGTCGTTTCCTTCCTCCGCCAGCTTTTCAAACTTCGCCATACTGCCAAAGTCAAACTTAGTAAGACATACAAACAGCACCATAAGTATAGTGATTATTGCATATAGGTTGTACGGTATTGTAGAAACAAATGCCACCATACCATTTTCCGCTCCTGCGTCCTGCATATAGCTTGCAACCGAAGCCCCCCAGCTTGAGATAGGTGCAATGATACAGATAGGTGCGGCGGTGGAGTCTAGCAAATATGCCAGCTTTGCACGTGAAATCTTGTGTTTATCGGTAACCGGTTGCATAACCGTACCTACAGATAGGCAGTTAAAGTAGTCGTCGATAAAGATAACGATACCTAAAAACATAGTGGCAAGGCTTGCACCTTTTCTGGATTTAATCCGCTTTACCGCCCAGTCGCCGTAGGCCTTTGACCCGCCTGTAACGGTAACAAGTGCCACTAGAGAACCCAGTAGGCCTAAGAAGATGAGAAGGAAAGCATTCCCCCCTATTTTATCACCCATCAAGGTAACTGTAGTGGTGAACATCGCCACGATATTCCCCTGTGAATAGATTAAAGCACCCGCAAGGATACCAACGATTAACGAGCTAATTACCTCTTTTGTGATTAACGCTAGGGTAATAGCGATGATTGGCGGAAGTATTGACCACCAGCCAAACTCCAGTAATGCCGATTCCATAATAATGGCCCCTTTCATTGTATATTAGTAATTTGGTTGCATAAGAATACACATTTACGACGAATATCTCATAAAATAGTATTTTTATGAGAGTATTATAGCACATCTTGTAGAAATATGCAATAATTTATTCATAAAAAACTATATTTTTTTACAAATTTAAATATTTTTAACTTTCCTCTTGATTTTATCATCAAAATAGTGTATAATTAATAGGTAAGAGCAATGCCCCTATAGTTCAATGGATATAACAGTCCCCTCCTAAGGGACAGTTACAAGTTCGATTCTTGTTAGGGGTGCCAGTAAAACGACTTGTTTATCAGGTCGTTTTTTAGTTTACTAGATTAAGCTTTAGTTTTGAAGTTAAACTTTCTCCAATACGGTGCAGGTTTAAAATATGTACAATTATTAACTTAATTGTTAAATTTCACCCATAAGTACACCACCCTATTGACTTAGAGTGAACTCCATGTGTTACACTAATAGTAGAAAATATAACATAAAGGAGTATACCTATGATTTACAAGGATTTTAAGGGTTTAAAGCTGTCACAGCTTGGTATGGGGAATATGCGGCTTCCTACACTGGAAAATCACGGGCCTATTGATGAGGTGAAGGCAAGGCAGATTATCCAGCACGCATACGAAAGTGGTATAAACTACTTTGATACTGCCTATCGGTATCATAGTGGGGAATCGGAGAGCTTTGTAGGGAAGGTGCTAAGCCAGTATCCACGGGACAGCTACTATATCGCTACAAAAATGCCTGGGCATATGATGAACTATAAGGATAATAAGCCAGGATTTCAAGGATACCTATCGGGAGCACAGATTGGTTCGTTATCAGAAATTTTTGAGCAACAGCTATCAAAATGCGGGGTAGAGTACTTTGATTTTTATCTGCTACATAACCTTTGTGAATCGTCTTACGATCTCTATACAAATGATGAGTTAGGTGTAGTGGACTATCTCCTTCAGGAAAAAGCGGCGGGGCGGATACGCTATCTTGGTTTTTCGGCGCACGGTTCGGCAGATACCATTGAAAGCTTTTTAAACTACCGTGACTGCTTTGATTTTGTGCAGATACAGCTAAACTTCCTAGATTGGCACCTACAGGACGCGAAACGAAAGTATGAGCTCTTAACCAACCGCGGTATCCCTGTTATGGTAATGGAACCATGCCGTGGAGGGGTATTAATCTCCTTTGATGATGAGATAAATGGTATGCTTAAGGCGGCTCGACCTGATGATTCAATAGCTTCATGGGCGTTTAGCTTTGTAAAATCACTTTCGAACGTGCTAGTAGTGCTTAGCGGGATGAACGAAATATCCCAGATGGACGATAATATTAAAACCTTCTCTGATCCTAATCCACTAACCGATGAGGAGAGCAAGCTGTTAGATAAGGTGACCGAAAGGCTTATTCGGCTCGTACCTTGTACAGCATGTAGATATTGTTGCGAAGAATGCCCTCAGGGACTGGACATACCAAAGCTTATCTCACTCTATAACGAGATGTCTTACGCTCATTCCCCTGGGTTAATGTTTACCATAGCCGCACTAAAGGATACGGATATGCCACATAACTGTATCGCCTGCGAAGCATGCAAACACCCTTGTCCGCAGAGTATCGAGATACCTAAGATAATGCAGGAGCTGGCGGTGCTTATTGACGAGTACAAGAGTTAGTACTTTTGCATAATGGTAAACTAGGATTGGGTATAGTAATAATAGGGAACGAGGAGTACAATGACGATTACACAGGTAAGCAATGAATACGGTATCTCAACAGACACTCTAAGATACTACGAAAAGATCGGGCTTATCCCAAAGGTTAACAGAACAAAGGGCGGCATTCGTGATTATACAGAGGAGGACTGCAACTGGGTTAAGTTTGCTAGCTGTATGCGAAGCTCCGGTCTGCCAATTGATGCACTAGTACAGTACCGAGAGCTGTTTTCACAAGGGGATAGCACCCGTGCCAAGCGAAAGGAGATCTTGATAGAACAACGAGATCAGCTTATTAAGAGGATGAGCGATATGAAGGAAACTCTAGCGCGATTGGATGCAAAGATTAAAAGGTACGAATAGTACGTAAATTTAAACAATAAAAAAGCGAACACATCTGCCCCTAAAGCATGTAAATGCAGGGAAAGGTGTGTTCGCTTTTTTATTATCATTTGGTATAAACTTCATCCCTTGTGTAGTACCCGCTGTTAATTAGAACCTTGTCGATGTTTTCTTTGGTGACAAGCTGTGGAGTTACATATAGGGTAATAACTGGGGTTGTGCTTAGGGTGTCGAGTACAGAGTTGTTATCGGTTTTTTGACCCTTTGCAAGCTTTACTGCCTGTTCAATTGCGGTTTTTGCAAGCTCACGTATATCCTTAAAGATGGTAACATCCTGCTTTTCATCTAAAATACGATGAACTGCTTCTAGGTTAGCGTCCATTCCGGTAATTGCTACCTTTCCGTCTAAGGATACCTCGGCTAGCGCTTCGATACAGCCTTTAGCTACAGTATCGTTTGGCGCTAAGATAGCGTCTAGCTTGTTGTCGTTCTCCTTAAGTACACGCTGTACTATCTCTTTTGCACCATCTGCCGACCATTTTGCAACGCTTTCTTTTGCAAGGATGTTTATATCACCGCTTTTAGCAAGCGGGTCGATATATCTTAGTGCGCCCTCTAAGAATATTGAGGAGTTATAATCGTTTTCATCGCCTGAAAGCACAAGATAGTTACCTTTATCCACCGTTTCAATAAGCTGTTTGCCCTGAAGCTCTCCAACCTTGTACCCATCAAAGGTTACCACCAGATCAACAGGTTCATATAGTACAATACGGTCGTAGGATATTACCTTTACATTGCTTTCGTGCGCTAGCTTTACAATATCGGCGGCTTCTTTTGCATTGCTTGGAGTTATAATAAGCACATCAATGCCCTTGTCGATAAGCGCTTTGCACTCTTCATACTGGGTAGCAGGGTCAGCGTTTGACATGGTTATATCAATAGAAACAGATAGCTCTTTAGCATACTTCTCCATATATTCAACGTCCTTCTTCCAACGCTCGGCATTCATTACCGCAATAGAAACCCCAATAGTAATATCCTTATTCTCCTTTGTACAGCCTAAAATCGACAAAACCCATAGAATTAATATGGTTACTAAGCAAAAGCTTGTCACTCTTTTAAACATTGTAATTTACCTCATATCCTTCCGCTTTGAAATAGTACATCAAACTCATCTGATGGGATAGGCCTGGAATAGTAGTAACCTTGTGCCATCTTGCAGTCAATGCTCTTGAGGAAGTTAACATGCTCGATAGTTTCGACTCCCTCTGCGATAACCTTAATATCCAGTTTATGCGCCATATCTACAATAGTTTCGATAACGATCTCCCGTCGCTTGTTGTCACTACTTCCCCCAAAGAAGTCTTTGTCAATCTTTAGTACATCCATAGGAATCTCCTTTAGCATGTTAAGGGAGGAATAACCGCTTCCAAAATCATCCATGGAAAGGATGAATCCAAATTCCTGTAGCTCTAATGTAAGGGAGAGTATGGTTTCAAGGTTATCAAAGATAGCGCTTTCGGTTATCTCGATCTCTATGTATTTAGGCGGTACTCCGTACTGCACAATCAGCTCCTTAATCCTGCTGATAAAGGTGTTGTTATATAGATGAACCCTAGAAAAGTTAACCGATATAGGAATCGGTTCAATACCTTTATCAATATAGCTTTTAAGCTTTTGGCATACACACTCGTACATGTATAAATCTAGATCTACGATAAACCCCGCCTGCTCCAGTACAGGGATAAACTTAAACGGAGGGATAAGCCCCTTTGTCGGATGAATCCAACGAACCAAAACCTCTGCCCCACATATCTTAGATTCATATACGTTTACCTTAGGCTGATAATACGGCACAAATTCGCCGTGCTTTAGAGCCTTTTCCATAGTTTGGCGGATCTCTTCTTCCTCTTTAGCAATGTTGTCCATACGATCGCTATAGATAGCAACGCTCTTTTTAGAGTTTGCTTTTATCGCTTTTGCGGCAATTCCAGCACGGTCGATAAGTAGCTGTAGATTTTCATTAACTGCCTCTAGCTGACATACACCGCAGGATATGCTAAAGGAGATCCCAAGATCGTCCATTAACGGCTCTACTACCGTTTTAAGCCGTGTTTCAAGGGTTTCCTTACCCTCAAACTGAACAAGTCCTATAAAGGTATCTGCAGAGCTATGGGCTAACATCTCGTTTGGGGATAACAAAGCGGAGAACTTGTCGTATAATGATTTAATAATATAATCCCCAAACTCATAACCATGAAGGCTGTTTATGTATTTAAAATTATCGATATCAAGCTTAATTACTGCGTAATCCTCCGATTGATTATCCCTTATTAGATCAGGAACGCAGGTAATAAGCTTGTTAAGGGTGTAGCCGCCTGTAACCTTGTCTACAAATGCCATAACCTCTAGTTGTTTTTTATTTCTTTGACTGATAAAAGTGAAAACGGCAAACCCGAGCACTACAACCATTAAAATTATAGATAACAGCACTAAAAAGATACTAATAACCTTGTTAGCATTCTGTGATACAACACTAGATGGTACAGTGGAAACTAAGTTCCATCCATGCATTAATTTTATCTGTGTATATGTGGCGAAGTTACTTTTCCCGTTTATTTTAAGCTCAACAAAACCGCTTTTACCCTGAGCAAGATCAGATTTAATCCGATCTGCCTGAGCTACATTTCCTAAGAGGTAAAGTTCTCTATAGTAGTTGGCGTTAATTGGTTGTATCTCGGTGCTGTGCGTATGTACTAATACCTCGCCCGAATCGTTTATGACATTAATATATCCGTTGTTGTCGAATAGTGATAGTTGAAATATATCAGCAAAGGTTTTTGACTTATAGATTCTATGTAGCGTACAGACGATAGCACCATCCTTATAGATTGGTACAGAGGCAACAAATACATCCTCGCCGTCAATCTTTGAAACGATCTGTTCCGATATGTTAGAGACGCCCTTAAGGGTGGTCTTAAAGTATCCTCTCTTTGAGATATCCACAGTTTCGTAAGAACTAGTGACCGCCTTTCCGTTGGTATTAGATACCATTAATTGGTAAAAACCATGCTCGATAGCTTGATTTCGTAAAAAGAATGATACCTTAGGGTCACTAGGATCGCTAAAAGTGAAGAGTAAAAGCTCACCTATAGAGCTTAGCTGTGACAGTACAATATTAACCTCGCCTGCGATAATTGCTGAATCCTTATCTGCAATCTCCATCAGATTTACCTTAACATCCTCCTCGAGGCTTACACGAACAAAGTTTAGCAGATAATGAGCGGATAAAACCATCATAACAACTATAACTATCGTTAAGATAATAAATGTAAGTTTCTGCCGTTTCTGTTTTGTCATACTTTCTCCTTTAGCTAATAATGTTATAGATTAACTATAACATATGTATAAACTTTTGTCAATATCCTTAGCAAAGATTGGGTGTTCATATGAATAAATATTAACAATTATGACATTTTGATAGCAACTAAACAATTATTAATATATATTCACCGATTATTAAATTCAACGTATAATGATTTAGGATGGTTACATCGGTATACTATCCTGCTATCGGTCTAATACATGTCATCAAAAAGCAAGAGTGGGAGTTATGCGGCTGCCAAAATTGATACTTAGTCGAGGGTGCGTGTATAGGTAGCCTATCCATATGATTTATGTGGTAGGTCGATAGATAATCGGTGATGATATGTGATACCTTTAATTGGGTCAAATACATGTAAGGGGAGAGATAAATGTCATATAGAGATAGATACCAAGTTCCTATGAATCGTGTAAATCTTTCTAGGCAAGTTGATGGTGTGGTTTATAGTGCTGCCCAGGAAAGCCCTGATGAGTTTATACGTAATTTCTTAAGAGAATATTCAATATATAAAAGCGGTCAACCAGAATCTCAAAGGTTAGCGGAGGTTGCACAGCAGTACCGTGAGGAAGCCGCTCGCGAAAGATTTGCGCGTGAAGAAGCCTACGACTATGACGATGAAGGCTACTCACGCAGAGAGCGTTGTCATTGCTGTGGGGTATGCTGCTGTAGAGGCCCAAGAGGCCCAAGAGGTCGTCGTGGTCCTACTGGCCCTACTGGTCCAACAGGAGCAACAGGAGCAACAGGAGCGACAGGAGCAACAGGAGCGACAGGAGCAACAGGAG
>CAZAOY010000015.1:1880-49983 GCA_964486925.1 uncultured Oscillospiraceae bacterium | reverse complement strand
AAACCCCTGTAGGACTAGCATTCCAGACCGACAGCTTTAGTCCATTCGCTATCGCTTACTCTACAGCCACAAACCCTGACGACACCACAAACCCAGGTGGAGGTACTACCAATCCAGGGGGTGGTACTACCAACCCAGGCGGTGGTACTACCAATCCAGGGGGTGGTACTACCAACCCCGATGATGATACATCTAAACCGGGAGATGGCACTACAAACCCTGACGGCGGTGCAAACAAGCCGGGCGGTGGAACTACTACCCCAGGTGGCGGCACAGTAAGCCCTGGTGGCTCTGACAGCGGTTCTGATGATGAGTATGACGACGTTCCTAAGATGGGCAAGGTATCTGGCATACAAAAGCTTTCCTTGATAACGTTATTAATACCTCTAATCCTTCTGATAACCCTATCCATAAAACCACTCTATCGTATTGTTATGGGTGATAAGGATGAGGATTAAAGGTATAATTATTCGTAGCATTATAGTTATTACGCTATGTGTTGCGGCTATATTGCTCACCGTCAACATTAGATCGTTAACCTCTATAGATGATAATTTATCAAGCGATAGCCCGTCAATCAGTAGGGTTACAAAACCCAAGCAAAAGCCATCGGTTTTGCAAGAGTATAAAAAGCTTTACAAGCAAAACAATGATCTGGTAGGCTTTATAACCATCCCAAATACAAACATTAACTATCCCGTAATGCAGAATGCTAATGACAATGAGTACTACATGCGAAAGGATATCAACAAACGGTATAGCTTAGGCGGGCTACCCTTTGCGGACAACCGAAGTTCTGTTAATCCGCCAAGCGATAACATTATAATCTACGGCCATAACATGGAGGATTCTACAATGTTCTCCGACATCCTAAAGTATGATGATAACAGCTTCTATAAACAGAATCCAATTGTTACCTTCGATACCATCTACGAAAAACAGCAGTACGAGATTGTATCGGTATTCTATTCCCAGATACTTAAAAAGAAGGATAACGGTTATCGGTTTTACAACTTTATTAATGCTAATAACAAAGAGGAGTATGATGAATATATCTCATATGTAAAGGATCGCTCCATCTACGAAACCAACGTGACCCCAAAGTATGGCGACAAGCTTGTTACGCTGATAACCTGTAGCGATCATGTGGAGAATGGGCGTATCTCGATTGTGGCAAGGAAGATAAAGAGTTAAACCCGATTAGCTGCAATATACCCTCCTTGATTAACTAGTAGCGTTGATCAAGGGGGATTTTTATTAATAAAAATTTAACGGAATATCTTTCTATAAATAGCTTGCTACATTACATAGTGTGTTATAATGTATTAATAGGTAAGGAGAGTGGATATTATGAACGAGCAGAAGTTAATGACGGTGGGTGAGCTTGCTAAAAAGGTAAACACCACGGTACGTACAATACAGTACTATGACAGGGAGGGTCTATTAAAACCCTCACAGATAAGCGAAGGTGGACGCAGACTCTATAGCGGCAAGGATATGTTAAGGCTACACCAGATTTTATCCCTAAAGTATCTGGGATTTTCGTTGGATGACATCAAAACACGTCTAACTAACCTTGATACTCCAAATGACGTAGCCGCCATCCTTTCACAGCAGGCAGATATTATACAGCAAAGGATTGCAGGGTTAAACGAAGCTCTTTTAGCCATCCAATCATTACAATCAGAGGTACTACAGATGCAAAAGGTTGACTTTATTAAGTATGCGCAAATTATCGAGCTGTTACAGCAGAAAAATCAAAACTACTGGGTGGTAAAGCATTTTGATGAAAAGGTCATGGATCATATTAATGGCAGGTTTACCAAAGAGGAAGCGGATAGTATAACCAACAAGCTAAACGAGCTTTGCGATCAAGCAGTCAAGCTTTGTGAATCCAATATCTCACCAGAAAGCGAGCTAGGGCTTAGCTTTGCTAAGGAGTGGTGGGATATGGTTATGGAGTTTACCAAGGGGGATATGAGCCTGATCCCAGAGCTTCAGAAATTTTCTAGCAACAGAGATAGCTGGGATAACGACCTAAAGCTAAAGTTTGAAGTAGCAGATACCTTTATTTCAAAATCATTGGAAGCGTACCTTGCAAGCCAACCTTTAGGTAATTAGCTAAAGCCTAAAGATGGATGAGTAAACAGGTGTTAACCCTAATTAAAATGTTTACATATTTTTAAGGGTTAACACTTGATTTTTTATCAGCCATATGTTATAATCTTAGTATAACAAAAAAGGAGTATTATGATGAAACATGTAGTAACTTTAAATTTCAAAAACCTAAAAAAATCGGCTGCTAAGGGCGGTTGCGGTGAGTGTCAAGCATCTTGTCAGTCTGCTTGCAAGACCTCTTGTACTGTAGCTAACCAAAAATGCGAAAAATAAACAAGTTAATCTGATGCAAAATGGGGACTGCATAATTTTGCTGTCCCCATTTTTTATTAACTTAATAGCTTAAAGGATAAATCCTTAAAAATACTAAAAGGAATATAGACGGTGAATAGATTGATACATAAATACAGCCTTAACGGATATAACATACTGCTTGATGTAAACAGCGGAGCTGTACATCTTGTGGACGATGTTACCTACGCAATATTAGATCTTAATGTAACCCCACCATTTAACGATGAGATGTTAAAAGAAGTTACCGCAAAGCTAACAGAGTTTGATACTACCGCTGTAGCCGAAAGCTTTAATGAGATAAAGGAGCTTTACGAGCAAGGGGTCTTGTTCTCCTCAGACGACTATGAAAAGTATGCTTCAATGATGATCTCCTCCCCTATTAAATCCATGTGTCTGCATGTTGCGCATGACTGCAACCTGCGTTGTGGATACTGTTTTGCCTCTACAGGGGACTTTGGGGGCGGACGTTCAATGATGGATACAGCTACCGGTAAGGCGGCGATTGACTACCTTATTAAATACTCTGTAGGCAGAAAAAACCTTGAACTGGACTTCTTTGGCGGTGAACCGCTAATGAACTTTGATGTGGTAAAAGAGGTTGTAGCCTACGCAAGGAGCAAGGAGCAGGAGCATAACAAAAACTTTAGATTTACCATAACCACAAACGGGGTACTTCTAAACGACGAGATTACCGATTTTATCAACAAAGAGATGTCGAATGTAGTGCTGTCGATCGACGGCAGACCTAGCGTTAACGACAGAATGCGCCCTACCTGTAACGGCAAAGGCAGTTACTCGGTTATCCTACCAAAGTTTTTAGATCTTGTTAAGAAACGAAACTTTGAAAACTACTACGTTAGAGGAACCTTTACCAAAAACAACCTAGACTTTACCGACGACGTAACCCACCTAAACGACCTAGGGTTTGACCAAATCTCGGTAGAACCTGTGGTATCCGACCCAAAGTACGACTACTCTCTAACAGACAGCGATATAGACGCCATAAAAGCGGAGTATGAGCGATTAGCAAACGAGGTAGTAAGACGAAAACAAGCGGATACTCCGATTAACTTCTTCCACTTTATGGTGGATCTGGATCAGGGGCCTTGTGCGATAAAGCGGCTTCGTGGATGTGGGTGCGGTAACGAATATGTGGCGGTAACCCCTGATGGCGATGTATTCCCTTGCCATCAGTTTGTAGGGATGGATGAATGGAAGATGGGTAGTGTACATGACCTTTCTGTGGATAAAGATAAGAAGGATTACTTCGCTACCGCAAATATATATAAGAAGAAGGACTGCAAGGACTGTTGGGCACGGTTTTACTGTAGCGGTGGTTGTAATGCTAACAACCTTGTGTATGCGGGGGATGTTTTAAACCCTCATGAGTTCTCCTGCGAGCTTGAGAAGAAGCGTATTGAATGTGCTATTATGATAAAGGCAAAGCTTGCCGACGCCGAGTAAAGTCTTAACTAGGGGGGATTGTTTGAAAACCATTGGATTTTATGGATGTGGTAACATGGCAAAGGCTATCATTATGGGGATCTATAATGCAAAGCTTTCGGTTAACGTTATTGCATATGACATTGACAGTAGCAAGGTATTAAAGCTATCGGAATACAACGTTAGATCGGTAGGGTTAGAGGAGTTAGCAATTGAGTCGGACTATCTAATACTTGCGGTAAAGCCAAATATCCTAGCCGAAGCGGTTTTGGCTATCCGTGATGAGTTTGACCTTAACAAGGTGATAATCTCTATCGTTGCCGCAACTAACCGCACAAAGCTAGACAGCTTGTTTAACGCTACCACAAGATCGGTTATCGTAATGCCGAACACCGGTATTATGATAGGCCACGGTACTACCGCTATCGGAATCCCGCCTGAAAACCTATCTAAGTCTGACTTTGACTTTGTGTGCAGTATCTTTAGCTCTGCTTCGGATGTACACCTAGTAAATGAGGATTCCATCTGTAATGTGATCCCAGTCAACGGGTCGTCCCCTGCCTATGTCTATAACTTTAGCAAAGGATTTATTGACTATGGCAACGCTAACGGTATCGACAGCGATACCGCAAGGCAGATGATAGCCTCGACCCTAATAGGCTGTGCTCGAATGTTACTAGACACCGATATACCTATCGATGAGCTTATTAGCATGGTCTGCTCTAAGGGCGGTACTACCATAGCGGGACTTGAAAGGATGAAGGAGTTAGGGTTTGACCAAGCTTTACTAAGCGGACTTACCTTCTGTAGGGATAGAGCGATAGATATGCAGTCTATGGTATAGACTCTGCTAATGTATAAATCTACCCTCATCACTCATAATTAACTGTGTCATGGCATAGTATATATTACACAAACTATAAGAGTAGGAGTAATAATACTATGGAAGCTAAAACAGTAAACAGGACAGGTTATTATAAAAAACAAGGACAACCCCTTGAAAAATCCCGCGCACGAACCGAATATATATCTGATAAACGGGATGACAGCGTATTAAACGACACAAGTAGAAGAAAGACCAAAAGAAATATCGGATATCTCGTGCTTACAACCTACTTTTTAGGGGTAGTTTTTGGTAGCCTTATCATTAGCTATACAAAGAGCCAAGCAGGAGATCTGCTATGTCAGATTGTAAAGAAACAGTTTATGATGATGAGAGAATACAGCCTTGTAAAGCTAATAAGTACTAACTGCATATCGATAATTGGGTTTACACTGCTTATCTACCTCTTTGGTTTCTTTGCCTTTTCCCAGATACTAACCCTTACTGCGGTATTTTCAAAAGCACTGGTATTTAGCGCTTACGCCGCATACATTATAAGAGAATATAGGATAGACGGTGGGGTGTATATAGCACTTACCGAGCTTTTAGGTCTAATACTCTTTATACTGCTAATCTATCTTTCCTCTAGAGAATCGATAATGTTTTCCTCCGCCCTTATTAGTCGTATTCGTTCCTCAAAACGGGTGGTGGTGGATACACGATTATACAACCTAAGATTTGTAATATTTTTGATCTTTGCATTTATAATTTCCATAATTAACGGGCTTACAATGATGTTTTTTAGATTCTACATATCATAATTTAGGTACTATTCCTAACTAATAGCCTAGATAAAACACCATCTTAGCCCTTATAGTAGTTTGAGTTTATCCTTTAATGTATTACATACGGATATTAAAAAGTCAAACGCTGTACTTACAAGCTGTAAACCTTTCCGCCTATGGTTTGTTGCGTTAATTTTTGCTTTGGCGGAGAAAAGGGGTAATAATGGCGTTTTTTGGGATGTTTAACTATGCAAGACCTGGTAAGGGTGTTAGTAAAAATGCACCTGAGAAAAAGAGATTCTTTGAGTTTTTCGATATCTACTTTAGAAACTTTGGCAGAATGCTAAAGCTTCACTTTATCCACCTTTTATTCTGTATCCCTATCGTTACAATAGGGCCTGCAAATGTGGCACTTGTGAAGATACTCCACTGCTTTCAGCGTGAAAAACCAGTATTTTTATTCTCTGACTTTCTGGATGAGTTTAAAAAGAACTTTAAACAAGGCTTCTGGTTAGGGATTATTAACACCGCATTAGGGATTATAATCTTTATGGGGCTTTGGTTTTACTTTATAAACCTTGGCAGAGGACTATTAATGTATGTGGCTATGGGTATGCTGTTACTTGTTTTAATTGTCTATACCTTCTCCACCTACTACTCCTATCTGCTTGTAGCACTTGTAAATATGAAGCTGTATCATATTATCAAAAACTCCTTCCTACTATCATTCTTAGGAACACTAACAAACTTTCTAACCTTAATCTTTACCATAGTTCTAAGTATCCCGGCTGTAATAGTCTTTGCTTACGCAGGTCCTCTAGCGCTGTTAGTGCTACCTACCGTATCAAAATACATGTTAGGTACATTTAATGGATTCGAGCAGGTATATAGATATGTTATTAAACCATACTACGATATGACAGGGGAAGAAAACCCATACGAACCGGCAGATGAAGATGACGAGATGATGATATTCGAGGACGCAAGTGATACTGAAACTATCGTTACCCCACAAAAATCATCAGGTAAGTCAAGCGGTAAAACCATCTCATAAAAGAAAGGACGATATATGGATAGATCTAAATCTTTAAACGAAATTATGGAAGAACAAAAATCGGTTATCACTTTAATATTTGGGATAATCGTAGCTACCGTTGCGGTATGCTTAATGCTAAACAAATATATCACCGATAAGGTTTATGAAGCTAAATGGCGCGAATATGACGACTGCGGCATGGATAACCTATAGAGATAGTATTACATTAACAAAGGAAATTTAAGTGTGTTTAACTTTAATGAGCAGACAAACCTATGGGACTATTTAAAGAATGCAGGTAAACCTATCTATATCTATGGAATGGGTTATGGTGCAGAGAAGATTATCAAGGCGTTATCTCTTTATGGGTTAACGCCTATGGGAATTTTTGCAAGTGACAGCTTTGCAAGACAAAAGGTGTTTATGGGATACAAAATCTGTCGCTTTAGCGAGGTTACAAGCCTTTATCAAAATAGCGACGAATTTATAATCCTGCTAGCCTTTGCGGCATTTAGAGAGCCATTATTCTCAGAACTTGTGGCAATGAGCAACAGATATGAGATGTACGCTCCTGATGTACCTGTAGTATTCGACGACCCGCAGGTATTTACAAAGCAGTACTTTTTTGAGCACGAACAGGACTTTTTATGGCTTTATCAAAACCTAGCTGACGATCTTTCTAAAGCTGTCTTTAACGATATAATTAACTTTAAGATAACCGCAAAGATAGATTACCTAACCACCAAAAATCACACCGATATAAGCGAGGTCTATAAGAATCTTATATGTCCCACCAAAAATGAGAGTTATATTGATATTGGGGCATATAATGGGGATACTATAGAGGAATTTTTACAATACACCAATGGTCGCTTTGACCGTATTATTGCGGTAGAGCCAGACGGCAAAAACTACAAAAAGATGTGCGAACGATTTGTAAGACAAGATATCAATGGTGTAGAAACACTAAACGTTGGTATCTGGGACAGCGATACCACCCTAACCTTTAGCCAAAAATCAGGCAGAAACTCCCGACTAAACGATAGCGGCGAGCTTAGAGTACCGGTACTGTCCCTTGATTCTATAATGGGAGAAAGAAAGGCTACTATTGTAAAATACGACGTAGAGGGTGCGGAGTATCAAGCACTACTCGGTAGCAAAACGGTAATAATGCGGGACAAACCAAAGCTTATGGTGTCCGCCTATCACCGAAACGACGATCTTATAAAGCTTAGCCGCTTAATTAAATCCTACAATGGCGACTACAAAATCTATCTGCGGCATCACAAATACATACCCGCTTGGGAAACAAATCTATATTTTATATAGCAATTGTCAAAGGACCAACTATGATGGTCTATTGACCTTAGCGGTTATCTTATTAGGAGGTATTTTGTGACTAAGAAAAGATTTCACCCTATTACCATTATAGCAAACGCCGCTAAATATCTTTTACTGCTACTAATCCCACTGATAAGAGCGCTAATATTCACCCCAATGGGTCTTATAGCATGGCTGCGTGGGACATGGATCGACGTGCTCACCCTACTGCTAATTATAACCTTTGGGGTTATCCGCTACCTAATCTCTGGATACTCCATAAATACCAAGGGTATTAAGGTTAAAAACGGGCTTTTTTTGCAACAGCAGGTATTTATGCCCTACAAAAATATTACTATACTGCTTGTGGAAGTTCCATTTTTTTACCGCTTTATCGGTGCTTCTAATGTGTATATCGATACCGATGCGGGACATAAAAAGAAATCTGATATAAAGTGTACCATTAAAACCTCACAGATACCGCTACTCGAAAACTTTGTAAACACAACCGTCCCTACAAAGGGCGGGGTTAAGATATCCTACCAAGCTAAAACATGGGAGGTTTTTATCCTCTCGCTTATCTACTCAAACACCTTTACAGGGATAATCTTTACAGCAACCTTTATCTCCTTTGCGGGTAAGGTAATCGACCGTGACATTAACGCTATGATGTTAGATAACGCTACAAAGCTAACAGAAGCTCTGGCAATCTCCGTCCCGCCTATCGCGGCGATTATCACCTATATACTTCTGGGCGGATGGGTTATATCCTTTTTAATAAACCTACTTAGAAACTTAAATTTTATAGTTTCACGGCAGAAAAAGAAGCTTTTAATCTCCTCGGGAGTATTGACAAAGAGAAGGTATCTTATTAACAGCAGTAGAATTAACAACGTTTTACTCTCCCAATCGGTGCTTACACGTTTATTTAGGATGTATTCAGGATTTATTACCTGTAACGGTTATGGAAAACAAAAAAACGAACATCCTGTGTTTATTCCAAGCGGAAGTAAAAAGAATATGGGTGCTGAGATCTCGCTGATATTCCCAGAGGTATCCCCTGCCGAAAACCAGCTAAAGCCGCTAAAACCGTTTTTGTTTAGGTTTATAATACTACCTATTAACATTATCTTAGGGATAGCATTGGTGGTTTTTTTACTCTCAAAGATCTTTAAACGGTTCTCCGATACCATCTGGTTTGTGGGGATTATGGCGCTTACTATAGCTGTGTGGTTTTTAGTTGTAAAGACCATTGCATTCTGGCATACAGGTATGGGCAAAAACGGCGACTACTACACCTTTCGTTATACTAAAGCCTTTAAGATCTATACCGCTTTCGTTCCACGGGAGAAGATTGTAAAGGTGGAGTTTTCGCAGACTATACTCCAAAAAGCTAATGATGGCTGTGATCTTAAGATCTACTGCTACGCCGAGAGTAAAGAGCCTATCTCGGTTACTAACATGACTAAAAAAGAGGCGAAAGCTCTCTTTGAGGTATAATTAAGTAAAATAATGGAGGAAATGGATATGTACAAAGCGGATAAAACAAGATACGACAACATGCCTTACAGAAAATGTGGTAACAGCGGACTTTACCTGCCTGCTATCTCTCTGGGACTATGGCAAAACTTTGGTTCAAACAAACCATACGACAACAGCAAGGATATGTTACACACAGCATTTGATTTGGGTATCACCCACTTTGACCTAGCAAACAACTACGGCCCTGTTCCCGGCTCTGCTGAAGAAACCTTTGGTAAGGTGCTAAAGGAAAGCTTTTCTACTTACCGTGATGAGCTTATAATCTCCACTAAGGCGGGGTATGATATGTGGGACGGCCCATACGGCGGCAAAGGATCATCACGTAAATACCTAATTGCTTCCCTAGACCAAAGCCTTAAACGTATGGGGATTGATTATGTTGATATCTTCTACTCCCACTGCTACAACAGCACCACCCCTCTAGAGGAAACTATGTCTGCTTTAGCTACTGCGGTAACAAGCGGCAAAGCCTTATATGTAGGAATCTCTAGCTATGACGCAGATACCACCAAAAAGGCATCCTCTATCCTAAAATCGATGGGTATCCCATGCTTAATCCATCAGCCTAGCTATAGTATGATTAACCGCTGGATTGAGGGCGGACTACAGGATGTATTAGATCAAGAGGGTATAGGATCGATTGCTTTTTGCCCGCTTGCACAAGGCCTGCTTACCCCACGTTACCTAAACGGTATCCCAGAGGGTTCTAGAGCAACCTTTACAAACTCATCGCTAAGGAAGGAGTCTATCACCGATAAGTTAATCGGTCAGCTAAATCAGCTAAACGATCTAGCCGCTACCCGTGGCCAGACTCTACCACAGCTAGCACTTGCATGGGTACTACGTGGCGGACGTGTTACCTCCGCTCTAATCGGAGCAAGTAGCAGTAAGCAGATTATCGAGAATGTTAAAACTATAGAAAACCTAGACTTTACCGCAGACGAGCTTGCAAAGATCGAACAGATAATAGGATAAATACATATTAATAAATGTATCTGCAAATTTCCTTTACAAATGACAGATTTCGTGGTATAATTTTTATGGATGGTATTACTTTGCTAACACTGAACACATAATAACTATTAATAGCGAGGTAATAAAATAAGAGGTGAATTAAATTGAGCGATAGACAAAAGGATAATGATATAAACGAAAACTGCCACGATAGATATATCTCTCTGGTAAGGGAACGCATACTCACTAACGTAACTAACGATAAAAAACCGTTAGCCCATATCCGTACCTACGGCTGTGTGCAAAACGCTAACGACGGCGAGAAGATAAAGGGTCTGGTAACCCTTATGGGGTATACCCTAATCGATTCCCCCGAGGAAGCAGATCTGGTTATCTATAACACCTGCGCCGTGCGCGAGAACGCCGAGGATAGGGTGTTTGGAAATCTCGGAGCGCTAAAGCATAAAAAACGCAGAAAACCCGATATGATTATCGGGTTATGCGGCTGTATGGCACAGCAACAGCATATTACAGATAAGATTAAGAAAAGCTACCCACATGTGGATATGATCTTTGGAACACATGTAATACATACCCTCCCCTACCTAATCTACAAAGCGCTTAGTGAGAACGAGATGGTAGTGGATATCACCATGAATGATAACCTTATTGTAGAGGACGTTCCCATTAAGCGGGAGGGTAAGCTTAAAGCGTGGGTTCCTATTATGTACGGGTGCAACAATTTTTGTACCTACTGCGTAGTGCCGTTAGTGCGAGGGCGGGAGCGTTCCCGTGCTAGCAGTGATATCATAGCAGAATGTACCGCTCTCATAAACGAGGGGTACAAGGAGATAACCCTTTTAGGACAAAACGTTAACTCATATGGTAAGGGGCTAGAGGAAGATGTAAACTTTCCAAAGCTTCTGCGGATGATTAACGCTATTAAGGGTGACTTTTGGATTAGGTTTTTAACCTCCCATCCACGCGACGCAACCACCGAGCTTATAGATACTATGGCAGAATGTGAAAAGGTATGTAACCATTTCCACCTACCCGTTCAGTCGGGGAGCGATCGGATACTATCCTTAATGAACCGCCATTACAATATCTCTCAGTACCTTCAGATCGTAGACTACGCTCGGGATAGAATCCCGGGGATACTCTTTACAAGCGACATTATCGTAGGTTTTCCGGGCGAAAGCTATGAGGACTTTAACCTAACCCTTGAACTGTTAAGGCGGGTTAGATATGATTCGCTATTTACCTTTATCTACTCTAAACGGGTAGGTACTAAGGCAATGGAGATGGACGACCCTGTAAGCCGCGAGGAAAAGTCACGTTGGTTTAGCGAGCTTTTACAGCTACAGGATGAACTGGGTAAAGGAAAGCTTGATAGCTACATTGGCAAGACCCTAACGGTTTTGGTCGATGGTAGAGGTAGAACCGACAGTAGCGGCATGCTGCTAACGGGTAAATCGAGTGAAAATTTAATTGTAGATCTCTACGGGGATGAGAGTTTAATCGGTAGCTTTGTTAAGGTGTTAATCACGCATTCATTAGACTGGGCACTTATCGGTAATGCGATAGCTGGCTAGATCAAGATAAATATATTAGTATATATAAATAACAAGGAGAAGAAAGATGGATTTAATTCTAAAAGCAAGAGAGATGGGCAAGGGTATCCAAGCCAGCGAGCAGTACAAAAATTTTGTTGCCGCTAGACAGGCAAACGACGACGACCAAGAGTTACAGGAGCTTATAAACAACTTTAATCTGTTAAAGGTTAAGCTAAACACCATTATCGGCGAAGAAGGCAAGGACGAGGAGAAGGTAAAAGCTTTAAACGAAGAACTAAAGGCGGCATACCAAACCATCATGTCGAATGAAAATATGAACAACTTTAACAACGCAAGACAGTCATTAGACAGCATGATGAATGATATCAACGCTATCCTTAAGATGTGCGTAAACGGAGAAGACCCTGACACCTGTGTCTTACCTGAAAGCTGTGGCGGAAGCTGTTCAAGCTGTGCAGGTTGTCAATAATTTGATATAATAATACAATTTGTCAAATTCCGTATAAAAATAACGAATAAAGATTAGGAATGTAGTATTGAAGGTTAAATTTGTTGGGTTGGTAGTTAAACTGGGTAACCAAAACTATCGGTGTTGCATATTTGGATACTTATATTACATTCCATATCTTTTATACTACATAAATAAAAACCAAGAGGATATTGCTTTGAAAAAGATGTCACCAATGATGGAACAGTATCTAAAGATAAAAGAAGATCATAAAGACCACATCCTATTCTTTAGGCTAGGGGATTTTTATGAGATGTTTTTCGGCGATGCTATCCTTGCTTCAAAGGAGCTAGAGCTTACCCTTACAGGACGAGATTGCGGGTTAGAGGAACGTGCACCAATGTGTGGTGTCCCCTACCACAGCTGTGAGATCTACATAAAACGACTAATCCAAAAGGGCTACAAGGTAGCTATCTGTGAACAGATAGACGACAACACCCCCATAAAAGGGCTTGTAACCCGTGAGGTAGTGCGTGTTATCACCCCCGGTACGCTTATTGAGGATAGCATGTTAGACGACAGCCAGAACAACTTTCTGTGCTGTATCTTTGTAAAGGGGGATGAATACGGTATCTGTACAGCGGATATCTCCACAGGAGAGCTACAGGTAACCGGCAAAAAGACAAACGAGATCCAAACCGATCTTATAAATGAGCTTACACGCTTCTCCCCTTCCGAGATAATCTTTAACGATGAATTTGTAACGCTGACCAGTACCTGTGCTTTTATTAAGGACAAGCTATCCTGTATCTGCGGTATTGTATCGGATAAGAATAACGATCGGGTACATAACCAAAACGTCTTTAACAACCACTTTACCCCCGACGCAAAGAAGCGTCTGCTTGAACTAAACAACGACCTACTAATAGACGTCGTAGGTACTCTAATCGACTATATTAACTCCACCCAAAAGGACGGCGCTAGACGTATCACCACCGTAACCTACTACGAAACCGGTGAGTATCTGGATATTGATATTACCGCCAGACGTAACCTAGAGCTTACCGAAAATCTAAAGACCAAACAAAAACACGGCACCCTGCTAGGGGTTATCGACAAAACCTCTACCGCTATGGGTAAACGTTTCCTTAGAAAATCTATCGAGCAGCCGCTTGTTAATATCGGTGATATCACCCGTAGACATAATGCGGTGGAGGAGCTTTATCAAAATGATGGTCTACGTGATGAACTAGTTCTACAGCTAAACGGATTTTTTGATATTGAACGTATTATTACAAAGGTACTTTATAACACCGCCACCCCTCGTGATGTTAAATCCTTTGGTCAGGCTATCAAAAAGCTACCACAGATTAAATCACTGCTAAGCCAGACTAAGTCCAGCCAGCTAACCTCAATTAACAACAGTATCTTTGCGTTAGAGGATCTGTGTCTGCTTATCGATACCGCTATTATCGATAACCCTGCCGCTTTATTAAAGGATGGTGGAGTTATAAATGACGGCTACTCTGGCGAGCTTGACGAGTATAGGAAGCTTAAGGATAACGTAAAATCCTACCTTGATGACCTAGAGAAGCGGGAGAGGGAGAGCAGTGGGATTAAAAACCTTAAGGTTAGCTACAACCGTGTCTTTGGCTATTACATAGAGATAACCCGCTCAAACCTCTCTCAAGTACCAGACCATTACATTAGAAAGCAGACTTTAGCAAACTGCGAAAGATATATAACGCAGGAGCTTAAAGGACTAGAGGATAAGATCCTCTCTGCCAATGATAAGATGTTAGCACTTGAGGCGGTTTTATTTGGCGAGATAATAGAAAAAATCTCAAATCAGGTATCGCTAATCCAGTCGAGTGCAACCGCAATCGGATACCTTGACTTTATCATAAGCCTAGCGGTGGTTGCAAGGGTGAACAACTATGTTAGGCCTACCATGGTAACGAGCGGGGAGATTGACATTGTGGATGGACGTCATCCTGTTATCGAGCAGATGATGGAGGGCGGAGTGTTTATCGCAAACGACACCTATCTTGACTGCAAGGCGCACAAGGCGGTGGTTATTACAGGGCCTAACATGTCGGGTAAGTCTACCTATATGCGTCAGGTAGCTATAATAACCATACTCGCACAGATGGGTGGGTTTGTGCCTGCTAAGTCCGCCTCTATATCGGTGTGCGATAAGGTATTTACCAGAATTGGTGCATCCGACGACCTAAGCTCGGGTCGGTCAACCTTTATGGTAGAGATGGACGAGGTGGCACACATCCTAAAGAATGCCACAAACCGTAGCCTTATTATCCTAGACGAAATAGGTCGGGGAACCTCTACCTTTGACGGGATGAGCATAGCTAGAGCAGTTATAGAATATATAACTAATACAAAGCAGTTATCCTGCAAAACCATGTTTGCTACCCACTACCACGAGCTTACCGATCTTGAACAGCAGTCTGACTGTATAAAAAACCTAAGCATAGCGGTACAAAAGAATGGGGACGATATAACCTTTCTGCGTAAGATCGTATCAGGCCCTGCGGATGATAGCTACGGTATCGAGGTTGCAAAGCTTGCAGGTGTACCAAGCAAGGTAATTACCCGTGCTAAGGAGGTACTGGCAGGACTTGAGGGCGAAGCGGCAGAATCCGATAGATCCGTCAAGGTGAGGAATGTTAAAACTAGCCATACTATAACCACCGAGCTACCACAGCTTGCGATGGAAACCAAAGCTAACCCTGTAATCCAAAAGCTGTCCCAGACAAACGTAGACAGCCTAACCCCTCTAGAGGCGCTAAATCTAGTATACCAGCTAAAGAAGCTGATTTAATATAGTAACTATTATAAGCCGCATTAGAGTACCATTTTGGTACAAACCTAATCGGAGAATGGGAGTTTTCATGTTAGAGATTAAAAACTACACAAAGATCTACCACGGCAACAAAAAAGCGGTAGATGATCTATCCCTTACCATTAACGATGGTGACCTATTCGGATTTATAGGGCAAAACGGAGCAGGAAAAACCACCACCCTAAAGGCTGTATCGGGTATACTGTCCTTTGAGATTGGAGAGATTATCCTAAATGGGATTAACATCAAAGAAGATCCTATCGCCTTTAAGCAAAACATCGCCTTTATCCCTGATAACCCGGATCTTTACGATCAGCTTACAGGTATGCAGTACATTAACTTTATCGCTGATGTCTTTGGTGTTCCAAAGACTGTGCGACAGGAGCTTACCGAGAAGTATGCTACAGAGTTTGACATTATGGGGGATCTAAACAACCCTTTAAACTCCTATTCACATGGGATGAAGCAGAAGGTTGCATTAATCTCCGCGTTTGTACATAGCCCAAAGCTTTTAATCCTAGATGAGCCATTTGTAGGGCTTGACCCACGTGCTTCCTTTACCCTTAAAAATACCATGCAGGAGTTTTGTAAGGCGGGCAATATTATCGTTTTCTCCACCCATGTACTGGACGTTGCGCAGAAGCTTTGTAACCGCATTGCGATAATTAAGCAAGGTAAGGTTATAACAACAGGCAACATGGAGGATATCATCAAAGACAGTTCACTTGAAAATGTATTTATGGAGCTTACCGAAGATGAAAAATAATACTATAACTTCTCAAGCAACCGCTAACCTAGGCTATGGCAACATACCTGTAAGTACCTTTAAATCCTTTAGCATACTGCTTAAAAAGGAATTTATGGTGGTAATTGGTGGTATCATCCATAAAAAGAGAAAGGGCACGATGGTAGCGGGGTACGGATCACTAATAATATTTGGTGCTTTAATCGTTATAATGCTAACTTCTACCTCGGTAACCCAGACCGTAGCCTTTTCACAGATGGGTCAGGCACATTACGGCGTTATGTTAAACTTTGTTACCGCCGCCATGTTAGGCTTAGTCCTAGCCTTAACCTCAATGTCCGCCAACAAAACCAGCAATGACGCCCAGATGTTGTTAGCACTGCCAATCAAACGTGATATCGTGGTTATGAGCAAAACTGTAGCAACCTATATATACGACCTAGGCGCTGTTGCATTAATAACCCTTCCCAGTATTGTAACCTATGTATTTGTGGCGGACAAAGCTAGTCCACTTATAATCCCACGTGGTATCCTTATTATACTGCTAATTCCACTTTTGTTTGTAGCTTTAACCTATTTTATTAACAGCATTATGGCAAAGCTGCGCTCAAAGTTTAAGTTTGCCGATAAGATTATTACGGTGTTATCAATGCTTATACTGGTTTCATTTATTCTAATAACGACAAGTACTACAAGCACTGTAGATATGGCTAATCAGAATAGTCAAGCAGGGCAATCCTCGGTTTTAAATGCTATGGAATTTCCTCCATTTACCTTTATAAAGGAGTTTATCTTTGACGGTAATATACTATCACTGCTTTATCTGATTTTAATCTGCATTATACCGTTTTACCTAGCTATAAAGGTTTACTCCAGTGGATTTGGTCAGTCGGTAGCGAACTACCAAAGCAAGGTTAAAACACTAAGCTTTAGCGACGGTAACATTAAAAAAGCGCTCTTCCAAAAGGAGATAAAGCGTTACTTTGACTCTTCGCTTTATGTTATGAATACAATTATGGGACCCGTGCTAATGGTACTGTTTACCGTTATGCTAATCTTTAACTTCGGTCCATTTGCGCAGATATTTAATACCCCAGAGCTAAAGATAGTCGGTGATGATACTATGTTTGTAATAGTTACAACAATACTATGCTTTTGTATGTGTTTAACCACAACCACCGCTTCCTCCATCTCGTTAGAGAGCAAACAGATATGGATTATAAAGTCACTTCCAATAGGGTATAGTGCGTTCTTCTTTGCTAAGATTAAGGTTAACCTTGTAATAACCCTTCCGGTAGCGATTGTATGTGGTGCTGCTATAGGTATAACCCAAGGATTTTCGCCTGTAAACACCATCCTTACTGCGGTTTTCCCTGCTGTATGCGCTATTTTAATCTCTTTCGTAGGACTACTTGTTAACCTACATTTCCCTAAGCTTGACTGGAGCACAGAGATTTCGGTTATAAAGCAGAGCACCTCGGTATTACTAAGCATGGGTTTCGGTTTTCTAATTAGCGGTGCACCGATTATCCTATACCTACTTGTTTTAGGTGATACTATACCTCCTGCGTTATACTACCTAATTATAGGGGTAGTGTATGCGCTGCTTACTGTACTATGTTGGGTTGGTATCTCTACCAGAGGGCAGAGGTTATTTAGCGAATTAGTTTAATTGTACAGTATAAAAGTAGTACGTTACAGAATAAAATATAAAGTCAAAGCGAGGATTTAATGGCAATTTTAGGGTTTTTAGAGTATTTTGGGGTGGCGGCATTCGCCTTTTCAGGAGCTATTGTGGCGGTGCGAAAACGTATGGATATCTTTGGTATCTTTATTATGGCATCCGCTACCGCCGTAGGCGGTGGGATTATAAGAGATATTACCATGAATTTACGTATCCCAAAGATATTCTCAAACTACACAGCACTTATTATTATACTAGCCATCAGCATTATCACACTGTTTTTAAAGGACTTTGATAAACTTAGCTGGGTTTACACCATAGCCGACGCATTAGGGCTTGGACTCTTTGTGGCTGATGCGGGCGCGAAGGCTATTGATAAAGGGTATCTCTTCACTGAGTTTATGTTCTTTGCTATAGTTTCGGGAATTGGCGGAGGCGTTATCCGTGACCTTTTAGCACAACGTGTACCTGTTATCCTGCGTAAGGAAGTATACGCTATGGCGGGGGTTGTAGGTGCAGTTTTTCTATGGTTTACCTACAATAGAATTGGTCATGGTCTATCCATTAACCTTACGGTAGTGATTATATTTACTATACGGCTTATAAGTGTATACAAAAACTTTAACCTGCCAATAGCTTCCCATACCTATAGAATAAAGGCTCGTGATGAATAGAGAGTGATTATAAAGCTTAAGAGGCAGTAACAAAACCACGTTTTGTTACTGCCTCTTTTCTATTATCTAGTCTTACTTTAGCGATTCGATGTCCTTGTGATAACCTTTAATCTTTTCAAAGAAAGCTTCAACATCAGCCTTAGCCTTAGTATATTCTTCCTGTGATTTGTTCTTAACGGTTTCACCAAGCTTGTTTAGTGCTGTTTCGCCTTCTTGCAGATACCCCAAATACTTATCGTGTAGTTCCTTAAGCTTTGGGTTATCTACCGTTAAATTTTTAGCCTCATCCATTAGGGTCTTAGACTTTGCAAGGACATTTTCATTAAGGTGACTCACAAAAGCTTCACTTTCCATAACATCATCCTTTAGATATTCCTTACCTTTGTCGTACTCGGCAACAAATTCATCCTCTAAACCTTTAACCTTTTGCCCTATATCTGTAGAATACTTCTCAACATCAGCCTTAGCGATCTCTACATCGCTCTCTACGTCACTCTCAACATCCTTAACCGCATTACATGATGTCATTACAATTATTACTAACAATGATATAGCAACAAATGCTAGATTCTTAGCCTTAAACATATACATTCTCCTGCCTTTTCTTATTTTCCAAGATATCTGTTACCCCAAGCTAATGTTAGCGTAGAGTAATATAGCAATTTGACCTTTTTCATACGAATCTGGATCTTGTAAATCTTTAGCAGAGCTTACAATTTTAAAGTAAAAAAAGTTAAATGGCTATATAATCGATATCTACCAATAGTATGTGGGTAATATGCATTTTTATACATATCACCCACAATATAACTATATAACTATATAAGACTAGATTAACTCTATAACAGCCATCTCAGCTGCATCTCCACGACGTGGTCCAATCTTTACTATGCGAGTGTATCCGCCCTTAACATCCATATATTTAGGGGAAATTTCATCAAATAGTTGTTTAACCACTGCTTCTTTTGTAATATAAGCAAATGCTTGTCGTTTGGAGTGGAGATTATTGGTTTTGCCGAGAGTAATCATCTTCTCAGCCATCGCCTGAACTTCCTTAGCTCTAGTTACGGTTGTTTCAATCTTACCCTTTTCAAGTAAAAATGTAACCATAGCTCTAAGCATTGCTTTTCTGTGGTCAGAAGTTCTGCCAAGTTTTCTGCTTCCTGCCATTGCCATTCACTCCTTACTGGTAATATGTTGTATATAAGTACTCACACTATAATCCCAACTTGTTTGGAAGGGAGAATGATACTCACACTTAATCATACATATCGAAATTTCTTATTCTTCTTCCGGAATTAAGTTAAAGCCTAGCGATAACAGCTTAGCGATAACCTCTTCTAAAGATTTTTTACCGAGATTTCGGACTTTCATCATATCATCTTCGGACTTATTAATTAGATCCTCCACCGTATTGATACCTGCACGCTTTAAGCAATTAAACGAACGTACAGATAAGTCAAGCTCCTCAATGGTCATCTCTAAGACTTTTTCTTTGCCCTTTTCGTCTTTTTCTACCATAATTTCAGCATTTGAAGCTTCTTCTGATAAATCTACAAACAAGTTGAGATGCTCATTCAGAACCTTGGCCGCTAGAGATATAGACTCTTTTGCAGAAATTGTGCCGTCTGTCCAAACCTCTAAAGTTAACTTATCATAGTCAGTAATCTGACCAACACGTGTGTTTTCTACGGTATAGTTGACCTTTAATACAGGGGTATAGATGCTATCTACCGGGATGATTCCAAGAACAGTCTGGTTCTCTTGAATATCCTTCTTGTTGCGGTCTGCTGATACATATCCTCTACCCTTGCCAAGCACTATCTCCATATATAGTCTAGCACCCTCAGCGAGTGTTGCAATATGCATATTAGGATCTAGTATCTCAACTTCAGAATCAACCTTAATATGTCCAGCTGTTACCTCTCCCTCACCTTCAGCTTCGATAAAAACTGTTTTAGGAGCATCACCATGGATCTTTGCGATAAGGCCTTTTATATTTAGTACGATCTCGGTTACATCTTCTTTAACGCCCGGTATAGTGGAAAATTCGTGCTGTACCCCTTCAATCTTGATTGAAGTCACAGCAACTCCTGGTAACGAAGATAACAGTACTCGTCTTAGGCTGTTGCCTAAGGTAGCACCATATCCACGCTCGAGAGGCTCAATGATAAATCTGCCGTAAGTTCCATCGGATTTTAATTCTTCCGTATCTATTTGTGGCTTTTCTATTTCAATCATCTATAACCCTCCTATCTGCTATACATCATCTCTTGTATAGAACAAAATATGAAAAAAGTGTAATTCATTGCAAAGCTCGTATCTAATTATTTAGAATAGAACTCTACGATTAGAAGTTCTTGAACATCAAGATCGATATCCTCACGATTTGCAAGTCTTACAACCTTAGCTTCAAGTGTTTCACGATTCAAATCTAGCCACATAGGAGCTACACGTGCTGAATTAGCTTCAACAACCGATTTAATCTTATCATTTCCTCTGCTCTTTTCGCAAACAGCAACAACATCTCCTGCCTTCACCTGGAAAGATGGGATGTCTACTCTTTTACCGTTAACAGTAAAATGACCGTGTACTACTAGCTGTCTGCCTTCTGCACGAGAGCTTGCAAACCCTAGTCTGTAAACTACGTTATCTAAACGTGCTTCAAGCATTCTTAGTAGGTTTTCACCAGTAGTTCCTTGTTTTCTTTCTGCCGCTTCAAAGTAAGCCTCAAACTGGCTCTCTAAAACGCCATAATAACGTCTGGTCTTTTGCTTTTCTCTTAGTTGTATGCCATATTCTGATAGTTTTTTACGTCCTTGGCCATGTTGACCAGGAGCATAAGCTCTATGAGTAAAAGAACATTTATCAGAGTAACATCTCTCACCCTTCAGGAATAATTTTTGTCCCTCACGGCGACACATTCTACATACCGCACCAGTATATCTTGCCATTTTTAGTTACACCTCCTGATACCTAATTATATTCTTCTTCTCTTTGGTGGACGACAGCCGTTATGCGGAACTGGTGTAACGTCTTTAATTAATGTTACCTCTAGTCCTACACCTTGAAGTGCTCTAATCGCAGCTTCACGACCTGAACCTGGACCCTTTACAAAAACTTCAACAGTCTTTAGGCCATGTTCCATAGCAGCTTTTGCGGCTTTTTCAGCAGCAGATTGAGCAGCAAAAGGAGTAGATTTCTTAGAACCTCTAAAGCCCATTTCTCCAGCACTAGCCCATGATAAAGCGTTACCATGTGAGTCAGTTACTGTAACTATTGTGTTGTTAAAGGTAGACTGAATATGAACGGCACCACGCTCGATGTTTTTGCGCTCACGGCGTCTGCGAACAACTTTTTTTGATGAAGATACTTTAGTTGCCATCTCTCAGAATCCCTCCTATTTTTTCTTGTTAGCAATTGTTTTTCTTGGACCTTTACGTGTTCTTGCATTAGTCCTTGTTCTTTGACCTCTTACAGGAAGTCCTTTTCTATGACGAACACCACGGTAACATCCAATTTCAATTAATCTCTTGATGTTAAGAGCAACGCCTCTGCGAAGATCACCCTCAACCTCAACATTTTTGTCAATATAATCACGCAATTTTGAAACTTCATCCTCTGCAAGGTCCTTAACTCTGGTGTCAGGGTTAATGCCTGTCTTTGATAAAATTTCAGTAGCGGTTTTTTGACCAATACCGAAAATATAAGTTAAACCTACTTCAACTCTTTTTTCTCTCGGTAAATCAACTCCAGCTATACGAGCCATTAAGTTGCACCTCCAATTACAGTTTTAGCCACTAAATTATAAAGTGTTTCCTGCGTTATACTAGTTTTATCCAATTGTTGTATAGTTAATTAGCCCTGACGTTGTTTATGCTTTGGGTTTTGACATATTACCATAATACGTCCTTTTCGTCTAATTACCTTACACTTTTCACAAATGGGTTTAACGGAAGGTCTTACTTTCATCTTTCATACCTCCTTAGTGGTGGCTTTATTCTTATTAAAGCCTTTCTTTTTAATGTGAATGAATTTATTTTGAACGCCATGTTATGCGCCCACGCTGAAGATCATAGGTAGACATCTCAACCGTAACCTTATCCCCTGGTAGAATCCTAATGTAGTTCATACGTAGTTTTCCGGAGATATGAGCGTGTATAATATGCCCATTAGGTAGTTCAACCTTAAAGTTTGCGTTTGGTAACGACTCAACTACGACACCCTCAACTTCAATTATATCTTCTTTTGACAATCGGATTACCTCCTTAATCTGGATCCTGACTACCGCCATAGTTGTATTCCCACAGCGTTTGTCTAATCTTCCTGTCGGTAGCTACAGTAGCAATATCAATGGTTTTACTAGTTAAAGCTAAATGACGTTGATTCTTTCGCTTAGGCTTACAAAGCTTTCGCTCCTTACCATCTACAACATAGCAGTAACCTTTATCGGTTTTTGTAACCAGATAGTAAATCCCCTTATCATGCCCTGCAGTTGACCTAACTATAGTTCCTATCTTAATCTCCATTGACACCCTCTTACACCGTCATAACTCTAAAACCTGTGTCGGTAATTACAATAGTGTGTTCAAAGTGGGCGGAGATGCTGCCACTGGCAGTTTCTACAGTCCATCCGTCTGAAAGAATATTTACATCCTCACCCTTTAGGTTAATCATCGGTTCAATAGCTAAAGTCATCCCTTTTACAAGCCTAGCACCTCGTCCCTTTGTACCAAAGTTTGGAACCTCGGGGCTTTCATGCAAAAGCTTGCCAACACCATGCCCTACAAACTTCTTAACAACTGCGTATCCAAAGCTTTCAGCATGGGTCTGTACAGCGTTAGAGATATCCCCTATTCTATTACCGGGTTTACACACGTTAATAGCCTTCTCAAGACATTCCTTAGTCACCTTTAGAAGCTGTCTTGCTTCAGCGGAAACGTTACCTACACAGAATGTATAAGCATTATCCCCGTGAAAACCATTGTAGTAAGCACCAACATCGACACTAACTATATCACCGTCCTTTAGGATAACCTTGTTTGACGGGATACCGTGTATAACCTGGTTGTTTATCGAGATGCAAGCAGAAGCAGGGTAGCCGTTATACCCTAAAAATGAAGGGGTAGCTCCCATACTTTGTATATGCCGTCTTATCGCAGTATCAATCTCTTTTGTCGATACCCCAGCCACCATATACTTCTTAGATTCCCGCAACGCTGAAGCGGCAATCTTACAAGCTCTATCCATCTCTATAAGCTCTTTAGAATTTTTTAATACTATCATAGACTACCCCTTCAGCACCTTTAGCGTTAACGCACAGGTGTCTGCTACCTCCTCTTGTCCCTCTACAACAAAGAGTTTACCTCTCTCCTTGTAGTATTCCTTTAAAGGTTCGGTTACTCTATGATAGACTTCAAGACGATTTTTAATCGTTTCGGGTTTATCATCATCCCGTACCGTAAGTGGAGTGCCACATGCATCGCAGATACCATCCACCTTTGGCTTTTTATAGATCATATGATAAGAATTTCCACATTTAGGGCAGACCCGCCGCCCGCCAAGCCGTGCTAGTATATCCTCATCCGAAACTTCAATATCAACAACCTTATTAATAACGATACCCATAGCATCCAAAGCTACAGCTTGATTTAATGTCCTAGGACACCCATCAAGGATGTATCCGTCCTTGCAGTCAGACGCTTTAATGCGTTCCTTTACAAGAGCGATAACCGTTTCGTCAGGTATAAGCTTGCCTTCTTGAATTAAGGACTCACATGCCTTGCCAAGCTCTGTTTCATTCTTAATCGCATCTCTAATAATATTGCCGGTTGAAATGGCTGGAATATTAAACTCGTTTGAGATAAATTCCGCCTGTGTTCCTTTACCTGCTCCCGGAGCGCCTAATAAAACCAACTTCATATACTACTCTCCTTAGCACACAAGCATACTGGTATGCCTATGCTGTAAATTTACAAGCTTCAACCTGTTATTCTAAAAATCCTTTATAATGACGCATGGTTAGCTGAGATTCAAGCTGACGCATTGTATCTAGTGCAACACCAACGACGATGATAATGGATGTTCCGCCAAGCGAGATGTTTATTCCAGAGAATGTTGTAAACAGTATTGGGAATACCGCAATAACACCTAGGAAGATAGCTCCGATAAACGTTATCTTAGAGATAACCTTCTGTAAAAATACCGAAGTAGGTTTACCAGGTCTGATCCCTGCTATAGCACCGTTGTTGTTCTTTAGGTTGTTTGCAATCTCTACAGGGTTGTATTGAATTGCAACGTAGAAGTAGCTAAACGCAACGATTAGTACCAAATATACTACACCATAAACCCAATGGGAAGGTGAGAATATAACTAATAGCTGCGCCCAGAAAGAATCCTGGTTAGGGGTAACGAACGCCGCTATTGTACTAGGAATTGCAAGGATTGACATCGCAAAGATAATCGGGATAACACCGCTCATCGCAACCTTAATCGGAATGTGAGAGCTTTGACCGCCGTACATCTTTCTGCCAACTACCCGTTTAGCGTAGTTAACAGGGATACGTCTTTCTGCTGTGGTCATAATAATGATGAACACTATTACAGCCGCAAAGATTACAAATACTAGCGGGATTAACAGATAGTTCACTCCACCTTGCTTAAACAGCTCCCATAGTATACCGATAGCGCTAGGCGCGTTTGATATAATACCGGCAAAAAGTATCATGGACGTACCGTTACCAAGACCTCTTTCAGAGATCCTATCCGCAAGCCACATAACGATTGAGGTACCCGCAACCATAGTTAGTACGATAGAGGTTGCCGCAAAGTATTTTCCGAATCCGGTTGTATAACCTTCAACGATACCGTTATTGTTTCTTAAAAGCAGATAGTACGCTATTGCTTGAAGCAACGCCATACCTATTGTAACATACTTCGTAATTTTGTTAAGTGTCTTTTTACCATGCTCTCCCTCTTTGGCTAAACGCTCTAAAGCAGGGATCGCAACGGTTAAAAGTTGTACAATGATTGATGCTGTAATGTATGGCGAGATTGACATTGCAAACACCGTTGCATTACCAAAAGCACCCCCGGAAAACGCATTTAGCAGACCAAAAAAGCTGTCACTACCGGATACCATTGCCTTTAACGCAGTATTATCTACGAAAGGTGCAACAATCGCCGAACCAAACCTAAATATTAAAACAATAAATAGTGTATATAGAATCTTCTTTTTTAGATCAGGATTCTTAAAGGCATTTTTAAATACATCAAACACCTACATCACCTCGGTCTTTCCACCTGCCTGCTCTATTTTTTCTTTCGCAGATTTAGAGAAAGCGGTCACCTTAACTGTGATAGCCTTTGTAATATTACCGTTTCCTAAAACTTTAATTCCGTCAAGAGTCTTCTTAACTAATCCGCTCTCTACTATAAGCTGCTCATCTACAACATCCCCTGCATTAAATCTGCTTTCGATATCGGCAATATTTACAGTAGCATATCTTGTAGCAAAGATATTATTAAATCCTCTTTTAGGGATACGTCTTTGTAGCGGCATCTGTCCGCCTTCAAAGCCCGGCCTTACTCCGCCGCCTGAACGAGCGTTTTGACCCTTATGCCCTTTACCTGCTGTTTTACCATGACCAGAGCCATGACCTCTACCAATACGTTTTGCAACCTTAGTAGAGCCTGCAGCTGGCGATAATTCGTGCAGTTTCATAACTGACACCTCCTTATTAGATTATATAACGGCAACTAGGTGAGAAACTTTTTTAACCTTACCTCTAGTTGCTTCGTTATCCGGTTGAACAGTTACGTCGCCAACCCTGCTAAGTCCTAAGGACTTAACAACAGCTACGTGTATCTTCCGTTTAGCCGCAAGACCCTTAACTAATTTGATTGTGATAGTGTTAGTGCTAGCACTAGTGCTCGTACTCTTGCTCATATCGTAAGGCCCTCCTAAACTAAAATTTCTTTAACAGATTTACCACGGATAGCAGCTACCTGTTCAGCAGATCTAATAGTTGTAAGACCGTTAATTGTAGCTCTTACAACGTTGCATGGATTGTTTGAACGAAGCGCCTTAGTACGGATATCTGTAATTCCTGCCATTTCAACAACAGCACGAACAGGTCCGCCCGCTATAATTCCTGTACCTTGAGGAGCAGGCTTTAGTAGAACTCTACCGGCACCAAACTCACCAACGATTTCATGAGGGATTGAAGTACCTTTTAAAGAGATTGTAACTAGGTTCTTCTTAGCATCTTCAATACCTTTTCTAATTGCTTCCGGAACTTCCCCGGATTTACCTATTCCAAATCCAACTGTACCGTTACCGTCACCAACAACTACCAGTGCAGCAAATTTGAAGATACGACCACCCTTAACGGTTTTAGAAACACGATTAATGGCAACCACTTTTTCCTTAAGGTCTAAACCTTGTGCATCTATTCTAGCCAAACGATAACCTCCTCACTAGAAACTGAGGCCGTTTTCACGGGCTCCATCAGCTAATTCTTTAATTCTGCCATGATACAAGTAACCGCCACGGTCAAACACAACCTCAGTAATACCTTTATCAGCAGCCTTCTTACCGATTAACTGACCAACTTTTTTAGCAGCTTCTTTGTTACCGCCAGCACCCTCGAAATCTTTTTCCATGGTGGAAGCAGCAGCTAAAGTAACTCCGTTTACGTCATCTATAAGTTGAGCATAGATATGCTTGCTGGAGCGGAATACATTTAGGCGTGGACGTTCAGGTGTTCCAGCAATTTTGGCTCTAACCCTACGATGCCTTTTTAGCCTTGCCTTGTTGCTATCAGGTTTTTTCACCATTTTTGTCACTCCTTTATTAATTTTTATTAGTCTGTACTAATATAAATAGATTCTTAAAGCCATGTAAATTTTAGCTAGTAACTACAGTATAGTCTGGTTTTACCACGTTAAGCAGCTAACAGACAACTATTTTTTACCGCCCTTACCAGCTTTACCTTCTTTACGTTGAACATATTCGCCAACATATCTAATTCCCTTGCCTTTGTACGGCTCAGGTAAACGTTTTTCTCTGATCTCTGCGGCAAACTGACCTACAGCCTGTTTGTCAGCACCTGAAACCACAACCTTGTTGGTAGCTGGAACATCAATAGTAATCCCTGGAATTTCAGGAACTATTACCTGATGTGAATATCCTAGGTTCATAACTAGGTTATTACCCTGCTTAGCAGCACGGTAACCAACACCGTTTACTTCAAGCTCTTTAGTAAATCCTGTTGATACACCTACCACCATGTTGTTGATTAACGCTCTGGTTAGTCCATGTAGTGCTCTGTTTTGTTTCTCGTCGTTTGGACGGGTAACATTTATTACAGCACCATCTAGAGAAGCAGTAATGTTATCATGGATTACTCTCTCTAGGGTTCCCTTTGGTCCTTTAACAGAAATTAATTTACCATTAATCTTAACTTCTACACCGGCAGGAACATCGATTGGTTTTCTACCTATTCTTGACATACGACGTTTTCCTCCTTACCATACAAATGCAAGAATTTCGCCACCAACATTCTCTTTACGTGCCTGTCTATCAGTCATAACACCTTTAGGAGTTGATACAATAGCGATACCAAGGCCTTTCATAACCTTTGGCATATCCTCGCAGCTTGTGTAGATTCTTAGTCCTGGCTTAGATACTCTGCGTAAGCCACTTATAACCTGTTTCTTGTTATCTGTATACTTTAGTGTAGCACGGATAACCCCTTGTTTTGTATCTTCAATTACCTGAAAGCTCTTTACGTACCCTTCATCAACAAGGATTTGTACGATAGCTTTCTTGATGTTTGAAGCAGGAATATCAACCGTGTCGTGTTTTGCCGCACTAGCATTTCTTATGCGTGTCAGCAAATCTGCAATAGCATCAGTGATTTGCATGCCGTAAACCTCCTTTTCCTGTGCTTACCAGCTAGATTTTGTCACGCCTGGAATCTGCCCTTTGTGAGCTAGTTCTCTAAAGCAAATACGGCAGATACCATATTTTCTTAGGTATGCGTGAGGTCGTCCGCAGATCTTACACCTGTTATAGGCACGGGTGGAAAACTTTGGCGTGCGTTGTTGCTTTGCAATCATAGACTTCTTAGCCATAATTTTTACCTCCCTTATTTAGCGAATGGAGCACCCATAAGTGTTAATAACTCACGAGCTTCTTCATCTGTTTTTGCTGTTGTAATAAATGCTACGTCCATACCACGGATCTTATCGATCTTATCGTAGTCTATTTCAGGGAAGATTAACTGTTCTTTAAGCCCCATAGCATAGTTACCACGTCCGTCGAATGAGTTTGCATTAATTCCTCTGAAATCCCTAACCCTTGGAAGTGCCACGTTGAACAGTCTATCAACAAATTCATACATGTTAGCTGCTCTAAGTGTTACCTTAGCACCAATTGCCATTCCTTCACGAAGCTTAAAGTTAGATATCGCCTTTTTAGCACGACAGATTACCGGTTTTTGTCCTGTAATCTTAGCTAGGTCGCCTGTTAAAGCATCCATCATTTTAGAGTTTGTTGCCGCTTCTCCGCAAGCAATGTTAACTACTACCTTTTCAAGCTTCGGAATTTGCATGACACTCTTGTAGCCAAACTTTTTCATCATTGCAGGGGCTACTTCATTAATATAGTAATCTTTAAGTCTTGCCATACTATTTCTCCTTACTAAAATGTAGAGTCGCAATTTGCATGCTTGCAAACACGCTGCTTCTTACCATCTTCAATTTTATGACCAATCCTTGTCGGTTTTCCACATTTAGGACATACTGGCATAACCTTGCAAGCATATAGAGCACCTTCAGCCTTAACGATACCGCCTGTTTCGCCCATCTTTCTAGGTTTAACATGCTTAGTAACTAGGTTTAAGCCTTCTACTATTACCTTGCCTTCTTTTGGACTAACCTCAAGAACTTTACCGGTTTTACCCTTATCCTTACCAGAGATAATCATAACCTTATCGCCGGTTTTAACGTGCAATTTCTTATTCATTCTTTGCACCTCCAATTACAGCACTTCCGGAGCAAGTGAAAGTATCTTAGTGAATTCTTTTTCTCTAAGCTCTCTCGCTACCGGGCCAAATATACGTGTGCCTCTTGGGTTTTTATCTTCTCTCACTATTACAGCTGCGTTTTCGTCAAATCTGATGTATGTTCCATCCTCACGACGTAAACCCTTAGCTGAACGTACGATAACTGCCTTTACAACATCGCCTTTTTTTACCATGCCGCCTGGTGTTGCTTTTTTAACTGAAGCCACAACCACGTCGCCGATGTTAGCGTACCTTCTGCGGGACCCGCCTAACACACGGATACACATTAACTCTTTAGCTCCTGTGTTGTCAGCTACCTTAAGGTAAGTTTGCATCTGTATCACAGTACGTTCCTCCTTTCGGCCTTTGCAAATAAAATTTTGTTATTTTGCCTTCTCAAGTATTTCAACAACTCTCCATCTCTTGTCTTTAGAGATAGGACGAGTTTCCATTACCATTACACGGTCGCCTATGCCACATGTGTTTTGCTCATCATGTGCTTTAAGCTTAACTGTACGCTTAATGATTTTTTTATAAAGGGGGTGTTTCACATTATCAGCGATGGCTACAACTATTGTTTTATCCATTTTATCGCTAACAACAGTACCTATTCTTGTTTTTCTTAGGTTTCTATCGGTCATAGCTTTTCTCCTCCCTTGCACTATTATTGCACGCTACTTTTTAGCTCAATCTCACGGATAACAGTCTTAATACGAGCAATATCCTTTTTAACGGCCTTAACACGCATTGGGTTATCCAATTGATTAATAGCGAGCTGGAAGCGTAGGTTGAAAAGTTCACCTTTTAGGTCGCTTAATTTTTCGTTTAGTTCAACAAGTGACATATCACGAATTTCTACTGCTTTCATTATTGCTCACCACCTGTCTCTTCCTTAGTCACAAATTTACACTTAATAGGTAATTTGTGCATAGCAAGACGCATCGCTTCTCTTGCTGTTTCTTCCGGTACACCAGCTATCTCAAACATTATTCTGCCTGGTTTAACTACTGCTACCCAGTATTCAGGTGAACCTTTACCACTACCCATGCGTGTTTCAGCAGGTTTCTCGGTTACTGGTTTATCCGGAAATATCTTAATCCAAACCTGACCACCACGCTTAATATAACGAGTCATCGCTATACGAGCAGCTTCTATTTGGTTGGAAGTGATCCATGTTGGTTCCAGAGCCTGAAGCCCAAACTGTCCATGGGATACAGTATTACCACGAGTGGCTTTACCTTTCAAACGTCCTCTGTGCTGACGACGATATTTTACACGCTTTGGTAGTAACATCTATCTACTTCCTCCTTCCGTTGCATTTGCCTCTCTAGGCTTTCTAGGAGCTCGTCTTTGTGATCTTTCATTCTGCTGTGGTAGCTGTTTTGCACTAACTTCACCCTTTAGCACCTCACCCTTGTAGATCCAGGTTTTAACCCCGATTTTACCATAGGTGGTGAATGCTTCAGCAAATCCGTAGTCAATATCTGCTCTAATGGTCTGTAGCGGAATAGTACCTTCGTGATATACTTCGGCACGTGCAATTTCCGCTCCGCCTAGACGACCTGCTACTCTAGTTTTAATTCCCTTAGCGCCAAGCTTCATAGTACGACCGATTGCTTGCTTAGTCGCACGTCTGAAAGAGATACGTCTTTCAAGCTGTGCAGCAATGTTTTCAGCAACTAACTGAGCGCTCATATCAGGCTGTTTTACTTCGATGATGTTTAATAGAACTGGTTTTTTAACCATAGCTTCAAGCTTAACACGAAGCTTTTCAATTTCCGCGCCACCTTTACCAATTACAAGACCCGGTTTTGCACAATGGATGTTAATTCTAACTCTTACGGTATCACGCTCAATCTCGATACGTGGTACTCCAGCTGCATATAAACTCTTTTTAATGAATTTACGAACTTTGTAATCCTCTACTAAAGTGTCGCCGAAAGCGTTATCATTCGCAAACCAGCGGGAATCCCAATCTTTAATAATGCCCACTCTAAAACCATGTGGGTTTACTTTTTGTCCCATAGTTTACCTCCTCCTTCAGCTTATTCCTTTTCCTTTAGGACTAGGGTAATGTGTGATGTCCTTTTTAGTATACGGAATGCACGACCTTGTGCTCTAGGTCTTATTCTTTTTAAGATAGGACCTGGGCTAACGAAACATTCTGCCACATACATGTCATTCTTGTTCATGCCATGGTTGTTCTCTCCGTTAGCAATGGCCGAATTAAGAAGTTTTTCAAGGTGTTCACTTGCCGCCTTTTTAGTATGTCTTAAAATCGCCAAAGCCTTGTCAGCAGGTTGTTTTCTTATCAAATCCAACACTATCTGAACTTTTCTAGGGGCTATGCGAATATATCTAAGATGTGCCCTTGCTTCCATTCAAAAAATCCTCCTTCTGGCCTATTTCTTCCCGTTATTTGATGTTTTAGAACCAGCGTGTCCTCTATATGTGCGAGTAGGGGCGAATTCACCAAGCTTGTGACCAACCATATCCTCTGTTACATATACAGGTATGTGCTTACGTCCATCATATACTGCAAATGTGTGACCAACGAAATCAGGGAAGATTGTCGAAGAACGACTCCATGTTTTTAACACGATCTTTTCATCAGCCTCATTCATTTTAAGCACTTTTTTAAGCAAAGCCTCTGCTACGTAAGGCCCCTTCTTAATACTTCTACCCATTATTCATCTGCCTCCTTTCAAGCATTACTTAGCATTTCTGCGTTTTACGATAAATTTATCGGAGCGATGATGTTTCTTACGAGTTTTATAACCAAGTGCAGGTTTACCCCAAGGCGTTACAGGACCCGGACGTCCGATAGGAGATTTACCTTCACCACCACCATGAGGGTGATCGCAAGGGTTCATTACAGAACCACGAACTGTTGGTCTGAAGCCCATATGACGTTTTCTTCCCGCTTTACCGATGTTAATGTTTTCATGGTCTGTGTTTGAAACCTGACCGATTGTAGCCATACAGTTTACCGGTACATTTCTAAGCTCACCAGAAGGCAGTCTAACAAGTGCATAAGCACCCTCTCTTGCCATTAGCTGTGCCTGATTACCAGCAGAACGTACTAGCTGTGCACCTTTACCCGGATATAGCTCGATATTGTGGATAAAAGTACCTACAGGGATTGATGACATTGGAAGCGCGTTACCAACCTTGATGTCAGCATCCGTACCGGCTCTTACTGTATCCCCTACTTTAAGGCCGTTAGGAGCGATGATATAACGTTTCTCTCCATCTTCGTACTTAACTAAAGCGATAAATGCTGAACGGTTTGGATCGTATTCAAGGGTTAAAACTTCAGCGTTCATGCCGAATTTGTTACGCTTAAAATCGATTATACGGTATTTAACCCTAGTACCGCCACCTCTGTGACGAACGGTAATTCTACCATAGCTGTTACGTCCTGAGTGTTTTTTTAGTGTTTCTAAAAGCTTTTTCTCAGGTGCAACCTTTGACAACTCTGAATAATCTGTAACTGTCATCTGACGTCTACTAGGAGTTGTCGGCTTAAATGACTTTATTGCCATTTTGTTCACTCTCCTTTTTCGGTTTAGCGAAAGCTTAAAGCTTTCATACATCACCTAGTATAATTACTAAGCAAAATTTTTGTCTGTTTGCTATCTAACTAGCAATTATACCATACCTTCAAAGAATTCAATTCCTTTTGAATCTTCTTTTAAGGTGATAATAGCCTTCTTCCAATCTGGTTTGTAGCCTTCGCTTCTACCCATACGTTTAAATCTGCCTTTACAAACCATTGTATTAACAGCCTTAACCTTAACGCCGAATAGTAGCTCTGCAGCTCTTGCAATCTCGATTTTATTTGAAGATTTATCAACCTTGAAGGTATATTTTTTTTGTTCCATCATCTCCATGGTACGTTCGGTGATAATTGGCTTAATGATAATATCCTGTGCAGTCTTTACCATTATGCATACACCTCCTCAATCTTCTTTACAGCATCCAACTCAACAATAAAGGTTGTATAGTTTAGGATGTCGTAAACATTAATTGTGTTTACCTGTGCAGTCTTAACTCCCTCGATATTTGCCGCACTCTTAACTAGCTTTGAGTCTACGAAAGGGGTAACGATCAAAGCCTTCTTCTCCGCCTTTAGCGCCGCTAGCATTGCTACTACCGATTTGGTCTTGTATTCGTTTAACGAAATGCTATCAACAACTACTAGGTTGTTAGATAAAACCTTAGCTGAAAGTGCAGATTTTAGAGCTAATCTCTTAACTTTTTTATTTAAGGAGTAGCTATAGTCACGTGGTTTTGGACCTAGTGCAACCCCACCGTGTCTCCATTGCGGAGATCTGATAGAACCTTGTCTTGCATGACCGGTTCCCTTTTGTCTCCATGGTTTACGCCCACCACCTCTAACTTCTGTACGAGTTAAAGTTGACTGGGTGCCTTGACGTTGGTTCGCTAGATAGTTTACAACTACCTGGTGCATAACCGATTGATTTGGCTTTATTCCAAATATATCATCTGATAATTCAACTTGACTTACTTCTTTACCAGCCATATCTAATACCGCAATCTTAGGCATGTGTGTGGCCTCCCTTCTTCTTAAGCTTTTTTCACACTGCTAAAGACAGAAACTGTACCTTTTTTAGGTCCAGGAACTGCGCCCTTTAGTGCAATAAGATTATTTTCCACATCTACCTTAACAACTACAAGGTTTTGAACTGTAACAGTTTCATTACCCATCTGTCCAGGCATCTTTTTACCCTTCATGATTCTTGATGGATCTGAGTTTGCACCCATTGATCCAGCATGTCTATGAACAGGACCGGTACCATGTGTTTGCTTTAGAGTCTTGTTGTTGTAGCGTTTTACCGTACCAGCAAAACCCTTACCCTTACTTGTTCCTGTTACATCGACTATATCGCCAACTTCAAACATGTCAACCTTAATAATATCGCCGACATTCATTGTTTCATGGTCGTCTAACTTAAACTCTTTTAGGGTTCTTTTTGGAGCAACATCACCCTTTTTAAAGTGACCTGCTAACGGTTTGTTAACTCTGCTAGGCTTCATATCGCCAAAGCCGATCTGCAAGCTGTTGTATCCATCGTTTTCGATAGTTTTCTTCTGAACTACCACACAAGGACCTGCTTCGATTACCGTAACAGGTACAACGTTGCCCGCTTCATCGAATATCTGAGTCATACCGATTTTTTTGCCCATTATCGCCTTTTTCACTTTGTATCCTCCTTATAGGTTATTGGTTGATTATCGTTCACCTCAATCAACATGACCTCCGCCTTGTAACATACCGACCAGATTAGCATTAACTAGATCTTAATCTCGATATCTACACCAGCAGGAAGTTCAAGACCCTGAAGTGCTTCAATTGTCTTGCTAGACGGTCTTAGCACATCGATTAGTCTTTTGTGGGTTCTCATCTCAAACTGTTCACGGCTGTCCTTATATTTATGAACTGCACGTAGGATAGTTACGATCTCCTTTTTAGTTGGTAGCGGAATTGGTCCTGAAACTCTTGATCCTGTTCTTGTTGCAGTATCAACAATCTTTTGAGCCGCCGCGTCTACTAAGCTGTGGTCATAACCTTTTAGTCTGATTCTGATCTTTTCCTTGACTGCCACTTGTCATCGCCTCCTTATTCTTTTTACTGTGGGGGGTAGACTTAAATTTTTTAAACACGCTACCGTGTGTTTCACATCTCTTAAAACAAGAAACCGAAAAGCTTTCGGTGAGAAGCACACTGACATCAAAACGCAATCACACAGATAGTTCTACAGATAGTACACTACCCGGATATTGCCATTGTTTCTGTCCTCGACACCTTGTACTAAATGTACCGTGCCGGTCGTTATTTAACCTTTAGTCGCCCGGTTTGAAATCGGACATACTCGGTGAAAATTACCTGCCATAAGCTTAAATCCAGCCGATACCATGAGAAAACTCAGCTAACAACGTAAATTTAGCACGAAAACAGCAACCTTTCACTTCATCGCATATCGTTTGCAGTCTTGCTTAATTATTATACAACATTCCCGCGTGTTTTGCAAGGGTATTTCAAAAATTCCTTCGTAGTTTTTTTATAAACTTTCGCCCTCATTTTTGTATATATTGACAACTTTTACTATCTCCTTCGCCACCTGTGCGGAGGTTTTTTTGTCATCAATTATTACATCTGCAATACTTTTGTAGATAACATCACGCTGGTTGTACCGCCGATTTAACTCCTCTTTAGAGGATAAAGCAGCTAAAGGACGGTTTTTATCCCCTTTTATCCGCTGATAACAGCGTCTAAACTCCTGCTTTATGTATATTATGATGCCTTTTTCCTTTGCTATACCTGCACATAGTGGGTTTACTAGACATCCGCCTCCTGTGGCAACCACCTTTTTTGTGCCACCATCAAGCTGTAACAGCTGTAACCGTTCTAACTCTCTAAAGTAGGGTTCACCATACTTTTCAAAGATAGAGGGGATGTCCATCCCCTCCTGTGCTACAATCTGATCATCAGTGTCGATAAACTCAATCCCTTGTGACTTAGCCACAATCCTACCTACCGTAGTTTTGCCACATCCCATAAATCCGCATAAAAATATAATCTCTTTTGCCATACTAACCTCACACTATTAATTGGGCAATCAAATATTGAGTTTTTTAGTCAAAAAACTCAATATTTGTAGGATCGCGCAATATCCTGTTGCCCAATTTATAAAGCGCTAACCACCGCAGTAAGAGACGCTTCGTCTTCTATATTATATACCTCTACATCAGCAAGCGTTTTCTTAACAAGTCCACAAAGCACCTTACCTGGGCCTAACTCTATAAAGTTATCATACCCATTTGCCTTTGCTGTGTTTAACTCCTCTACAAACCTTACAGGGCTTACGATATGCTGTGCTAGATACAAAGCCATATCGGTGTCAGCAGGGATTATCCCGCCATATACATTGCTATAAAAGTCCACACTAGGCTTGCTAAAAGCAACCGACCTAAGTACACCCTCCATCTCTGCCGCCGCATTTGCCATAAGCTTTGAGTGAAACGCCGCATTAACCGCAAGCTTAATCGCCTTAATCTTACGCTCCTTGCAGACAGCTATAACCTCATCAATCGCCGCTACATCCCCCGCTACCACCGTTTGGGCAGGCGAGTTAAAGTTAACCGGTGTGACAAACCCGTCTATCTCCTCACAGATAGCCTTAACTATCCCTACATCCTTCGCCATAACCGCACACATAGCACCGCCATTAGCATCAGCACATCTTTGCATAGCCTTTCCCCTTGCCTTGATTAGACGAAATCCGTCCTCTAGCGTTATCATCGAAGCCGCAACCATCGCCGCATACTCACCCAGCGAATGCCCCGCTACCCCGCTAAAGCCTATGCCTTTGTCTTTAGCTAACTCTAACGCTACAAGTGAAGTCGCAAAGATCGCAGGCTGTGAGTACTGTGTCTTAGAAAGCTCTAGACCCTCTATCCCCTCAAAGCAGAGTTTTGCAAGGTCATACCCTAGCACCCTGCTTCCTACCTCGTAGATGTAACGTACCTGCGGGTAGCTCTCATACAGCTCCTTACCCATACCAACATACTGTGATCCCTGACCTGAAAATAAAAACATTCTTTTAGCATTACTAATATTGCTCATCTTCGACCCCTTTCGACCTTGCCTTTACCATTGTTTGTTAATTTTCTGTGTACTAAATAAGTAGATTTTAAGAAATGATTGACAAATTACGTTTTTTTTACTAAAATATATATATCTGTTAATATACTCTCCATGATATGGTTAATATAAAATACCACTGATATAATTATAACACAAAAGATGTAAATAATCAAATACAAATTAATTTTTACATGCCAAAGGCTTAATATATACTCTTATTATTAAAATGAAGAAATGAGGACTAATATGGGAATTAGTATTAAAGGTATAGCGATGTCTGTACCGGATCAAGTTGTTAAGAACGAGGACTTTACAAAATTTGTAGAAACAAGTGATGAGTGGATTACCACCCGTACAGGGATAAAAACCCGCCATATCTCAAACGGTACTCCTGCCTATGTGTATGGAACTAACGCCGCTAGAGAGGCTATTGCTAATGCGGGGCTTACCCCACAGGATATCGATTATGTAATCGCCACCACCATTTCTGGGGACTTTAGCTCCCCCTCACTTGCTAATCTAGTTGCTAACGAACTCGGTATAATCTCTGCACCATGCGTGGATCTTAACGCCGCCTGTGCCGGATTTGTGTATGCTGTGGATATGGCACACAAATATCTGCAAGACCCTTCCTATAATAATATACTGATTGTAAGTGCCGAGCTTCTATCTCGTATAACCGATTTTACCGACCGCTCTACCTGTGTGCTGTTTGGTGACGGCGCAGGGGCGTGTGTTGTGGGAAGATCTGATAAGCTGTACGGCTCTGTTATCGCCGCACGACCACAAGGCTGTACCAGTATAATGGCACGCTCTACACAGATGTCCCATCCATTCGTAGATCAAGCGGTAGTCGAAGCGTTTAATCAACAGTACTCACACATCCCATCTACAAACCTTGTAATGGACGGTAAGGAAGTGTACAAATACGCTACCGTTATAATGCCCGAGGTGGTAACCGAAGCAACAAAGCGGGCGGGTATCTCGATAGAGGATCTAGACCTTATTGTCCCACACCAAGCAAATGTGCGGATAGTCCAGACGGCGGCAAAGAATCTAAGCCTGCCAATGTCCAAATTCTATGTAAACCTTGACAGGTTCGGCAACACCTCGAGTGCTAGTATTCCAATCTGTCTTGCCGAAGCGATAAACGGCGGAATTATAAAAGAAGGCAACACAATATCTATAGTAGGCTTTGGAGCGGGACTAGTCCATGCCGCTATAACATTCACACTTTAACATTTATATAGGTAGGAGAATAGTATGAACAATGCATTGACTAAGCTATTAGGGGTAGAATACCCTATTATACAAGGCGGTATGGCATGGGTGGCCGAAAGCACACTTGCCGCCGCAGTTTCAAACGCAGGTGGAATCGGTTTAATCGCAGGCGGCAGTGCCCCTGCCGAGATAATCCAAAAGGAGATTCGCCGTGCTAAAACCTTAACGGACAAGCCTTTTGGGGTAAACATTATGCTTATGAGCCCCCATGCGGCAGACCTAGCACAGCTTTGTATCGACGAAAAGATCGCTGTTGTCACTACAGGTGCGGGGAATCCAGGAAAGTTTATCCCTGCTTGGAAGGACGCTAACATTAAGGTTATCCCTGTTGTTCCTAGTGTGGGTCTTGCAAAACGTATGGAACGTTCGGGTGCAGACGCATTGGTATGTGAAGGTCAGGAAGCGGGGGGGCATATCGGTGAGCTTACCACCATGTGTCTAGTTCCACAGGTTGTGGACGCTGTATCCATCCCGGTTATCGCCGCAGGTGGTATCGCTGACGGACGCGGAATCGCCGCCGCATTTATGCTAGGTGCATGTGGGGTACAGGTAGGTACAAGATTTTTGGCGGCACATGAATGCGTTATCCACCAAAATTATAAAAAAGAAGTTTTGGACGCAAAGGATACCGATACCATCGTAACAGGAAGATTTACTGGACATCCTGTACGTTCAATAAAGAGCAAGTTTACAAGAAGCCTACTCGAGATGGAGCGTACTAACGCTGACCCTAGTGAATTTGAAGCAAAAACCGCAGGCTCTCTTAGAAGCGCTACCGTAGACGGTGACCTTTCAAGCGGAAGCTTTATGGCAGGACAGTCCGCAGGGATGGTTACAAAGGAAGAAAGCTGTGCAGATATTATAAACTCCATGTTCTCACAAGCTAAGATACTTCTCCCACACTACGAGTGGTAACCACCGGTTAATCACTTAAAACTCTAATCCACAAGGAGGAAAAGATAGATGTCTACAACAAAGACAGCGCTTATAACAGGCGCTTCACAGGGGATTGGCGCCGCTATTGCAGTAAAATTTGCTAAAGAGGGTTACAACATTGCTATAAACTGCCGCAGTGAGCAGGAGGTTGAAAACGGAGGTAACGCTGTACTGGAACAGTGTACAGCTTTTGGGGTTGACGCAAAATGTTTTATCGCCGACGTATCCAGTTTTTCCGAATGTGAAGCGATGACTAAAGCAGTAAAAGAGCATTTTGGCTCGATAGATGTACTTGTAAACAATGCAGGTATCACAAAGGACGGTCTGCTCGCCCGTATGAGCGAGGATCAGTTTGATATCGTTACAAACGTTAACTACAAGGGTGTGTTTAACATGATCCGTCATGTAGGCGCTGTAATGATCCGTCAAAAAGGCGGTAGGATTATTAACCTATCCTCCGTTGCAGGGCTTTATGGAAATGCTGGTCAGTTTAACTACTCCGCCTCTAAGGCAGGGGTAATCGGTATGACCCTAACTGCGGCGAAGGAGCTAGGCTCTCGTGGTATCACCGTAAATGCTGTAGCCCCTGGGTTTATCGAAACCCCAATGACACAGGTTCTTGACGATAAGGTAAAGCAAGCGGCAAAGGAAAACATCTCGCTTAAACGGTTTGGTACAGTAGACGAGGTTGCGTCAACGGTACATTTTCTAGCAAGCGAAGGCGCTTCCTATATAACAGGACAGATAATTGCTATTGACGGCGGGATAATTATGTAGTATACTATTAATTGGGAAATCAAATACAGTGTTTTTTAATATGAAACGCAATTTTGTGGAATCAACAAAACAGTAGTACGCAATGTTTTGCTTTCCAGTTAATATTAGATATGGGGTTTAGTGGGATAGCTTTTTTAGATTCTTCCCACATCCCTGCCTTAAGCAATAAAGCTAGCTTTTCCTTTTTATAAGAAGCAGTCAGTAGGATTATTATAGGTGCGACATGTAACTGTTTGTTATAAGAAGGACAGAAAGCTTAAACACTTAAATTATAAGGAGGATGAAGCGTTAGCTTCTTAATATATGAAGAGAGTTGTAATTACCGGCATGGGGGTAGTATCCTCTGTGGGACAGGATCTTGATACCTTTTGGGAAAATATAAAAGCACAAAAGCACGGTATCTCTAAGCTTGATGGGATGGATACCGATACCCTTGGTGTGTATGTTGCCGCACAGATAAAGGACTTTGACCCTTTAAAGTACTGCGATAAAAAAGAACTCCGCCGCACCGATCGCTATTCACAGTTTGCAATCGCCTCTGCCGTACAGGCTATGGAGGACTGCAAAACCGACTTTAAGGATCTTGATCCTTTTAGGGTTGCGGTAATCTACGGAAGTGGAATCGGCGGTATCTCTACTATAGAACAAGAGCATGAAAAGTTAATGGATAAAGGTCCGAAGCGTATCTCGGTTTACTTTGTCCCTATGATGATATCCAACATAGCTTCGGGGCTTATCTCTATGAGATTTGGGTTTAAGGGGGTAAACTATGCTCCTGTAAGTGCCTGCTCTACCTCTGCCCATGCTTTGGGTGAAGGGTTTAGGCTTATTAAACACGGTTATGCCGACGCGTGTATCGTTGGTGGCGCAGAGGCGGCTATAACGGAATTTGCAATGGCTGGATTTAAAAATATGCAGGCTCTTTCAACCAGTGATAATCCGGACAGAGCCTCGATCCCATTCGATGCTGACCGTAACGGTTTTGTTATGGGCGAAGGCGGCGGTGCTATGGTACTAGAGGAGTTAGAACACGCACTAGCCAGAAACGCTACCATCTATGCCGAGGTTGTAGGCTACGGCGCTACAGGGGACGCATACCATATTACAAGCCCTGACCCAGACGGAGTGGGCGGCTCAAAAGCAATGGAGTTAGCCGTTACCGAAGGCGGCCTTACCCCTAGCGACGTGGACTATGTAAACGCCCACGGTACCTCTACCGAGATTAACGATAGGGTGGAAACTGCGGCAATTAAAGCCACCTTTAAAGACCACGCATCCAAGCTTATGATAAGCTCGACAAAATCCATGACAGGACATCTACTCGGGGCGGCAGGTATCGTTGAGGGTATTGTCTGCGCTAAGGCTATAGCGGACGGTGTTGTTCCCGGAACAGCGGGGTATAAAAATCCAGATCCTGATTGTGACCTTGACTATGTAACCGATGGCTCACGGAAAAAGGATATAAATGTTGCTATCACTAACTCTTTAGGATTTGGCGGACATAACGCTACTGTATGTTTTAAAAAGTTTAGCAGATAAATACAATGGCACTCCATAAGTAACCATGCGGTTAATATTACTGTTTTGTGTTCACTTGGAGCATGGTCATAACTATAATATACCACCTTTACGGTGAAGAAAAGGAGCTTACAGATGAATATTACTACCGATGAGATACTCACCCTTATGGACAAGCTTTCCGCTACAGGGTTAGGTGAGCTATCACTAAGCGATAATGATATTAAACTTACAATTAAAGCCAAAAAGCAGATTGCCCCACAACCTATTCAACCTATCGGTCAGGTACAGGCAACACAGATAATTGCCCAGTCCCCTGATGTGATTGCTATACAGGAAGAACCAAAGGCGGCTATAGCAGGTAACGTTGTTAAATCCCCTATTGTTGGAACCTTCTACTCTGCCCCTGCCCCTGACAAACCAAACTACGTTGAAGTTGGAAGTAAGGTTAAGAAGGGCGATGTTTTGTTCATTATCGAATCTATGAAGTTAATGAACGAGATAACCAGTGAATTTGATGGTGTTGTAACCGATATCCTTACCGAATCTGGAGCGGGCGTTGAGTATGCTCAGCCTATAATGGTTATAAACTAATCTTTGAAGGAGAAATTATATGCCACTACTAAATCAAGAGCAGATCAAAGAGATTATCCCCCATCGTGACCCATTCCTACTTATCGATGAAGTTTTAGAGCTTGAGGCGGGTGTATCGGTAACTGCTAAAAAGCATATTAAGACCGATGAGGACTGGTTTAGAGGACATTTCCCTCAAGAGCCTGTGCAACCTGGTGTGCTGATGATCGAGATGTTAGCCCAAGCGGGGGCGGTATGTGTGCTGTCACTCCCAGAAAACAAGGGTAAGATTGCCTACTTTGCGGGGATTGATAACGCAAAGTTTAGGGGTAAGGTTAAGCCTGGTGACGATCTTTTGCTAGAGCTTACTATTATCAAAAACCGCGGCAAGATCGGCGTTGGTAAGGGTGTTGCTTATGTTGGCGATAAAAAGGTTGTAACCTGTGAGCTAACCTTTGCTATCGGTTAATCGCAAGGGTAGTTATAGCGATTTAACCACGAGGATAATTGATGATTTGTTAGAAATTTATAGACACTGATATATTATCTTCTTAGGTTAGATAACTATAGTAATACTAATTAGAAAGGCATTATAACGATGTTTAACAAGATACTTATTGCAAACCGAGGAGAGATTGCCGTTCGGATTATCCGTGCATGTAGAGAGCTTTCCATCTCTACGGTTGCGGTATTCTCCGAAGCGGACAGAACTGCTTTGCACGCACAGATTGCTGACGAAGCTATCTGTATCGGCCCTGCCCCTTCAAAGGACAGCTATCTTAATGTGCGGGCGATACTAAGTGCTTGCTCCATTACAGGAGCAGAAGCTATCCACCCGGGATTTGGATTTTTATCCGAAAATGCTAGCTTTGTACGAAACTGTACTAAATGCGGGATTAAATTTATCGGCCCTTCCGCTGATTCGATGGATAAGATGGGTGATAAAGCGCAAGCTAAGAAAACAATGATTCAGGCTAACGTCCCTGTTGTTCCTGGATCTGACGGTATCGTTGCTACTGTGGAAGAGGCTAAGGAGATTGCCGCAAGGATAGGTTATCCTGTCATGATAAAAGCAACTGCGGGCGGCGGCGGACGTGGTATCCGTCTTGTAAAGGACGAGCAGGAGCTTGAGAGTAACTACATTATTGCAAAACAAGAAGCATTATCGTTTTTTTCAAACGATGGTGTTTATATCGAGAAATTTATCGTAAATCCACGTCACGTTGAAGTGCAGATTATAGCCGATAGCTACGGTAATGTAGTACATCTAGGCGAACGTGACTGTTCTTTACAACGTCGTAACCAGAAGATTATCGAGGAAGCCCCCTGCCCTGTTATGACCCCAGAGCTTCGCCAGAGGATGGGAACAGCGGCGGTAAATGCCGCTAAAGCATGTAACTACGAGGGTGCGGGTACTATTGAGTTTTTACTGGACGCAAACGGTGATTTCTACTTTATGGAGATGAATACCAGAATACAGGTTGAGCACCCTATAACTGAGCTTGTAACAGGTATTGACATAGTAAAGGAACAGATTCAGATAGCCAATAAGCAACAGCTGTCCTTTACACAGGAAGATATTAAGCTAAACGGTCATGCTATCGAATGCCGTATAAATGCTGAAAACCCTGCTTTAGGATTTAGACCATCCCCGGGTACAATTAACGCATTACACCTACCTGGAGGCTTAGGGGTTAGGATAGACAGCGCTGTTTATCAAGGATATACCATCCCGCCGTTTTACGACAGCATGATAGCAAAGCTAATCGTTCACGCTAAAACCAGAGAAGAAGCGCTTAAAAAGATGAAGGGCGCTTTAACCGAGTTTATCGTGGACGGAGTGGACACAAATATCGATTTTGAACTAAACCTTCTGCGTAATCCGGATGTAGAAAACGCTAACTACGACATAGGTTTTCTATCAAGACTTCTTGAAAATTAGTTAGGTATAGTCAATTAGCTTAGGTAATTTTTAAACTAGATTAGTATAGGAGGAATGTATTTGTTAGAAGATTTATTTAAGGTTGTAAAGTCACGGCTTGCGGACGACAACAAGCTGTCAAAGAAGAAGCAGGTTGATATCCCCGAGGACTTTTTATTTAAATGTCCCCGTTGCTCCCACGTTATGATTAACGACGATTTTAAGGGGAGCGATAAGGTTTGTGTTTCCTGCAACTATCACGCAAGACTTACAGCTAAGGAGCGATTAGCTATCACCATCGACGCCGACAGCTTTGTAGAGTACGACGCTGATATGACCAGTAAAAACCCTATCGGGTTTGAGGGTTACGAGGATAAGATTGCCGCACTTCAAGAATGCCTTGATATTAAGGACGCGGTTATTACCGGTGAATGCACCATTAGGCGACGTGCTTGCGTTATCTGCATTATGGATTCACGGTTTATGATGGCGTCTATGGGATCTGTCGTAGGCGAGAAGATTACCCGTGCCTTTGAGCGTGCTACCGAAAAGGGTCTGCCGGTTGTAATATTTACCGCTTCGGGCGGTGCTCGGATGCAGGAGGGTATAATCTCCCTTATGCAGATGGCAAAAACCTCGGCGACGGCGGCAAGACATTCCCAGAGTGGACTGCTGTATATCACCGTCCTAACCGACCCTACTACAGGTGGTGTTACCGCTTCCTTCGCTTCGCTTGGTGATGTTATCCTAGCTGAACCTAAGGTGCTTGTAGGGTTTGCAGGCAGACGTGTAATCGAGAGCACTATAAAACAAAGGCTTCCGGACGACTTCCAGTCGGCGGAGTTTTTGATGGAACACGGCTTTATCGATAACATTATTAACCGCAAGGATCTGCGTAAGACTCTATCAAAGCTTATTAAGCACCATACGATTGGAGGTTTTTAATTATGACGGCATGGAACAGGATTGAGATTATTCGCCATAAAAACCGCCCAACTATAAACGACTACATCCCGCTGATATTTACTGAATTTCTAGAGCTTCACGGCGACCGCTACTACGGCGATGACCCCGCTATAATCGGCGGGATTGCACTGCTTCGTGGTAAACCTGTAACCATAATAGCGCAGGTTAAGGGACGTGATCTGGAGGAGAATAAAAAGTGTAACTTTGCAATGCCCCACCCAGAAGGGTACCGTAAGGCGCTAAGGCTTGCAAAGCAGGCTGAAAAGTTTAACCGACCTATAATCTGCTTTGTAGATACCCCAGGCGCATACTGCGGTATTGCGGCGGAGGAACGTGGACAGGGCGAAGCGATTGCTAAAAACCTATTTGAGTTTAGCCAGATCAAAACCCCAATTATCTCGGTAGTGCTTGGCGAAGGCGGAAGCGGCGGCGCTTTAGGTATCGCTGTATGTGACCGCCTAGCTATGCTAGAGAATGCGGTGTATTCTGTTATCTCTCCACGAGGCTTTGCAAGCATTCTTTGGAAGGACGGCTCAAGGGAGAAGGAAGCGGCTGATCTACTTAGAATTACCGCAAAGGATCTACAGGAGCTATCGGTTGCCGACACCATTATAAAGGAGCCTTCAGGAGGCGCGCACAACAATAAAATTCAGATGGCGGAGAGCATTAGCGACTACCTATTCTCCACTCTAACCGAGCTATCCACCTACACAACCACAAGGCTTTTGAACAGCCGCTACGAAAAGTTTAGGAAAATCGGGGATTTTGTAGAGTAATTTTTAGTTTTGGTAGATATATATCTGTGAAACATACAATATTTTGAATTTTTTATTATTTTCTGTGCAATACAGTTGACATTTAATCAACTGTGTTATATAATATATTTATTGCTATACGTATTGGGTAATTTTAACTTGATTGTATATAACAAAGGAGGGATATTCTTATGGTAATGGAAAAGGTTAGAAGCATTTTAGTTGACCAACTTGACGTTGAAGAAGATAAAGTTACTTTAACCGCATCAATTCAAGACGACCTTGGCGCTGACTCTTTAGATATAGTTGATTTAATTATGTCTTTAGAGGAAGAGTTTGATGTTGAAATTCCTGATGATCAGGTTGAAAACATGAAAACTGTTGGTGATATTGTAAAATTCATTGAAGATAGTATCGAATAGTTATGTTAATAGATATAGGGTGTAGCTTTTATTACTACACCCTATATTATTTTAGTTGTATATCCTATCTGCAATTCCTTTAAATACTGGAGAAGCGGAGCTGTTTCCTGTTGTCCCGTCCTCTACTAACACCGTTACGGTGTATCTAGGCTTATCTGCGGGGAAGAATCCGGTAAACCAGGTGTTAACCTTCTCATCCTTCTTTTCCTTGTCGTAAAACCGCCCTGTTTGTGCTGTTGCGGTCTTTCCTGCGGCGGAAATCTGGTCAGGTCTGGACTTTTGGTTGTTTCCTTCCATTACAGTTTTTGTCAGCATCTGTTTTATCTTTTTTGCGGTTGCGGGTTTCATAATTCTTTGGGATACTACCTGTGCCGCCTCTTTAGTTAAGCCTTCACCGTCACTTGTGTAACCTTTAAACAGTATAGGTGCTAGCATATCACCGCCATTAGCTATTGTGTTCATCATCTGGGTTATCTGTATTGGTGTTGCTAGCAGTTCACCCTGCCCAAATGCAAAGTTTGCGATATCCCCTGCATTCTTCCCGTACCGTATATCCGGCATATATCCCCTACCTGTCCAGATACCGTGAGCTAGCTCATACCCTCTACCAAAGGACAGCTGTGTAGCTTTAGTGTAAAGATCTTCTCTTGTGCATTTACGAGCCAAATCGATAAAATATGGGTTACAGGATACCTCTAGTGCCTTCTCCATATCAACCTCGCCGTGTCCGTTACGGTTATGACATCTAAATATATTCCCCTGAACGTTAATAAATCCTCTACAATTGTACACTAGGTCGGGTGAATACCCACTCTCCAGTGCGGTTACGCAGGCTACCAGTTTAAAGGTTGATCCCACTGTATATGCATTAATCGCCTTATTCAAAAGTGGATAGTTTTGGGTATCATTAATGCTTTTGCTAACGTTGTTGCTGTCAAAGTTTGGAAAGCTAGCTACCGATAAAAGCTCACCTGTACTTGTATCCATAACTACTACCGCACCCTTTTTAATATACTTCGCCCCAACCTCCTCGGTTATCCGTTGGATATCGCTATCCAGCGTCAAGACCACCCCAGAGGTAATAGGCTTTGCAATATTAACCTCGGTGTTGTTACCGATCTTCTGACCAAGCCCGTTAACCTCGTAGCTAATTGTGGTGCTATCCGACTCACTTGTTAGAAACCCATCAAATGCCCTTTCAATCCCGCTGACACCAACACCATCACTATCAAGGTATCCAATAACATGTCGTGCAAGCTGATTCTGATTATATCTAATAGGGACAAAAAACTTTTTAACCCCCTCAACCTCGCCATACGGCAGAGTAATATCGGTGACAAACGGTTTTCCCTGGTCAATTAAGTTGTCTAGCTTTGACTTTTGAAAGGTATAAAGCTTTTCTGTTAGCTTAATCCTATCCTTATTATCAACCCAAACGCTAAACTCCTCTTTATACTCCTTGTTAACAAGTGGATTCAGGTTACGGTCGTATATCATCCCACGTGTCTTAGCTACCGTTAAAACCTTCTTCGTCTGTGCAGTCGACGCTGTTACATATTTACTATCGGTAGATATCACCGCAATCCTAACATAAAGCATTGTAAAGATTACCATCAACACCGAAAAAACTATAACCATCCTTTTATGCATTAAATCCCTCCAATATAGATATACTTTCTATCTTATCTTCTCCAAATTTAATACAAAAATCGATACCCACTTGTAAAAAATAAAATTTTATGTTATAATAAACATAGATAAGGAAGTAAAGCTTCGCTTTACCTCAAATATGTTTATTGAAACTTCTAAGGATGAAAGTCTAGACGACTTTCTTCCTATGTTATAATAAACATACATAAGGAAGTAAAGCTTCGCTTTACCTCAAATATGTTTATTGTAACTTCTAAGGA
>CAZAOY010000015.1:0-1780 GCA_964486925.1 uncultured Oscillospiraceae bacterium | reverse complement strand
ATAAGGAAGTAAAGCTTCGCTTTACCTCAAATATGTTTATTGTAACTTCTAAGGATAAAAGTCTAGACGACTTTCTTCCTATGTTATAATAAACATAGATAAGGAAGTAAAGCTTCGCTTTACCTCAAATATGTTTATTGTAACAATGAATATTTGGAACGCATACAATGCGTTCCCTACATATTACCATCACTTAATATGTAGTTTACTTTATCTTAAAACTATCTGGTTTAAGTTTTTTTAGTGTATAGTAAACTCATTTAATACAATCCAATTTTGAAAGGTGGCATAAAATGGCGCATGAATTAATACTTGTCATAGACTTTGGAGGTCAGTACAACCAGCTTATTGCACGTCGGGTACGTGATCATCATGTCTACTGTGAGGTTCATCCCTACAAGATCGATATTAACGAGATAAAACGGTTAAACCCTAAGGGGATTATCTTTACAGGAGGGCCTAACAGCGCCTACCTTGAAAGCTCACCTAGCATATCAAAGGAGATATTTGAACTGGGTATCCCAATCCTTGGTATCTGTTACGGTATGCAGCTTATCACCCATCTGTTAGGTGGTGAGGTATCCCCTGCTACCACCCGTGAATACGGTAAAACCTTAACTAACCTATCAGCCGACAGCGTTTTATTCAAGGGGCTTGACCTATCCGCACCATGCACCACATGGATGAGCCACACCGACTATGTTAAACGTATCCCTGACGGATTTACCATAATAGCACATTCCGAGCTATGCCCTTCAGCCGCTATGGAGGACAAGAGCAGAAAGCTTTATGCGGTACAGTTTCACCCAGAGGTGCTACACACCGAAAACGGCAATGAGATGTTATACAACTTCCTCTACGAGGTATGCGGTTGTAGCGGTGACTGGACTATGGGCTATTATGCAAACACCGCTATCGACACCATCCGCTCCACCGTTAAGGACGGTAAGGTATTGCTAGCGTTATCCGGCGGGGTTGATTCCTCGGTTCTTGCGGCACTTTTATCTAAGGCTATCGGACGTCAGCTTACCTGTATCTTCGTAGATCACGGGTTTATGCGGCTAAACGAGGGTGACGAGATAGAGGCGGCGTTTAAGGATTGGGATGTTAACTTTATCAGGGTTAACGCACAAGATCGGTTTTTATCCCTTCTAAGCGGCATATCCGACCCTGAAACCAAAAGAAAGCGTATTGGCGAGGAGTTTATCCGCGTCTTTGAGGAGGAAGCTAAAAAGATCGGTTCAGTGGACTTTTTTGCACAAGGCACCATCTACCCGGACGTTATCGAGTCAGGTGTAGGTGACGCGGCGGTAATCAAGAGCCACCACAACGTCGGCGGACTTCCCGACCACGTTGACTTTAAGGAGATTATCGAGCCGCTACGTCTGCTCTTTAAAGACGAGGTGCGTGCATTAGGCACAACCTTAGGTCTAGCGGACTATCTAGTGTGGCGTCAACCTTTCCCAGGTCCTGGTCTTGCTATTAGGATAATCGGCGACATCACAAACGAAAAGCTTGAAGTTCTTCGCCAAGCCGACTACATCTTCCGTGAGGAGATCGCACTAGCGTCCCTTGACCGTGCAATCCATCAATACTTTGCAGTGCTAACCTCCATCCGTTCGGTAGGTGTAATGGGTGACGAACGCACCTACGACTACACCCTAGCCCTACGTGGTGTAACCACCACCGACTTCATGACAGCCGATTTCGCAAGGATACCATACGAAGTCCTAGAGAAAATCAGCAGTCGTATAGTAAACGAGGTGAAGCATATCAACCG
>CAZAOY010000014.1:0-51335 GCA_964486925.1 uncultured Oscillospiraceae bacterium | reverse complement strand
TGGGAGGTAATACATCTAATTACAGGCGAATATCTATGTCGTCGGGTGTATGACCTTACAATGCAGGCGGTTACCCTAGTAAGGGATAATCTTACTCTAATCAAACAGCAGGACAGCAAAGCGATAGGGTACCTATTTGAGGGGCTTATCCTGTCTGGACTTGCAATGCAGATGGTCGGCAACTCCCGCCCCGCTTCCGGTGCAGAGCACCATCTCTCTCATCTGTGGGAGATGGGGGTAATAAACAATCCTACCGCCGCACTACACGGCGAGAAGGTTGGGGTAGCGGCGGGGATAATCTGCCATGAGTACAAGCGGTATCTCGATATCCTTTCTGCGGGGCTTTCCGAGGATAACCTTAACCTTACCTACTTTGACCAAATTAGAGTGCAATCGATATACAAGCAGTTTTTCCCTGATATAAAGCGAGAGAACACCCCAGACCCAATAGCAGATCTTGACACAGGTAAAATATTTGAAAACCTAGACAGCATAAAATTGGTGCTAAAAGCTATACCGTCGGAGCAGATCTTTGTAGATATGCTTAAGGCTGTAGGAGCGCCAAGCACCCTTAACGAGATTGGTTTGGATGACAGGATATTACCCGAGTCGCTAGAGTATGCACCATATCTGCGGGCAAGGTTAACGATACTAAGGGTGTTTAACGGTATAGCAGATTTTATAGGTTAACATTATTGGGGTGTTATATGATATATAAAGTTGGTTAATTGTAATAAAATTTCAGAAATTTCAAAAAACTATAAAAAACTACTTGCATTTTCACTAACGATGTGATATAATAGTAGAAGCGTGAGTTATGATTTAATAACTGCATTCTGCCACCGTGTGGATATAGTTATTATATATTAAGTCAAAATGAAAGAGGTGGAACTAAATGAAAGAGGGAATACATCCAAAATATACAGAAACTACAATTACATGTGCTTGTGGTGAAGTGATTAATACTCGCTCTACAAGAGAGAATATAAGGGTTGAAATTTGTTCAAAATGTCATCCATTCTTCACCGGTAAACAAAAGCTTGTTGATACCGGCGGTCGTGTAGATAGGTTTAAAAAGCGTTTCAATATGAAATAATGCTCGTGATTAAATAACTAAAGGGTAGATATTATCTACCCTTTAGTTATTTTGGTTATCGTTCACTTAATATAAGTTATTTTTGTTTGCAGATCTAATCACACGATTAATTACAATTCTAACAACACCTTTGCCGTTAATGCATTGATTGTAAGTTAAAATTTAATTAGTGGATGTATCGTAATATTATGATACACCCACTGTAATGTTAATATTTACTATATCTATCTAGTTGATTTGAATTATCGGGCAGATATGATGTTCTGTTTGAGGAGTAAGGGGTGTGCTCTATAGGTTGATTTCTTAGCTTAAAGTGAGAGATTAGCTCATTTAGAAGGCTAGCTTGACCGGAAAGCTCCTCAGAAGCCGCCGCACTCTGCTCACTCGTAGCAGAATTAGTTTGAACAACAGCCGAGATCTGGTCAACCCCGATGGTAACCTGCTCTATCGAGGAAGCTTGGTCGTTGCTTGAAACGGTAATGTTTGATATAATATCGGTAGTCTGCTTAACCGATTCTACTGCGTTTAACATCTCTTTAGCGGTAGCTTTTGAAAGTCGTACACCCTCGTCTATTGAGTTTACGGAGTCCTCTATTAATGTGGTTGTATTTTTAGCCGCTTCAGCAGACTTTCCTGCAAGATTTCTTACTTCGTCAGCAACTACGGCAAACCCCTTTCCCGCACTGCCGGCTCTAGCGGCCTCTACTGCGGCATTTAGCGCTAGAATATTGGTCTGGAATGCAATATCCTCAATAGTCTTGATAATTTTGCTTATCTCAGCGGACTTAGTGTTAATGTTGTCCATTGCGGTCATAAGCTTTTGCATCTGTGTGTTACTGGTTTCAATTGCGGCGGTGGCTTCGGTTGCCATCTCGTTAGCTTTAGAGGCTCTGTCGGCATTTAGTCTTACCTGTGATGATATCTCAAAGATTGAAGCGGATAGTTCCTGTACAGAGCTTGCTTGTTCGGTAGCACCTTGTGCTAATGCTTGAGCTCCACTGGAAACTTGGTCAGCGCCACTTGAAACTTGACCGGCGGAGGTTTTTATCTGTGTTAACGTATCGGAGATGGTATTAATAAACTTCCAGATTGAATCCTGTATACTTGTAAAGTCACCGATAAACTTACCGCTTGACTCAAATGCAAAGTCCTTTTCGGCCAGTAGCACCATAGCACGGTCTATCGATTTTATGTATCCTGATATTGTCTGCATTGAGACACGCATACTTTCGGCAAGAGAACCTAATTCGTCACGGCTTTTATAGTTAATGCTGACTGAAAGTCGACCCTGTTCCATCTCGTGGGCAGCGTTTTCAAGCTCTTTTATTGGTATCATAATAGAGCGAGAGATTAACACTACCATAACAATTACAAGTATTATAGCAACGGATAATGCTGTAATAATGGTAAATACCGCTGTGTTGAAGGTGGTCTTAGCAGTGAGGTTTTGTTTGTCGGTGTTTTTTTGTTGTGCTTCTATAGTTTCATTTAGTATGGCTACAGCCTTTTCAAAGCTTGGTTTGTATGACTCCATAAACTCCGAAAGTGCTTGTGAATCACCTGCGTCGGTGTGAAGTTGAACCAGTTTATAGATGTTTTCACGATGGTCAGCAGCGGTGGCTAACTCTTTTTCAAAGCGTTCCATATAGGAAGGATCAACACGGGTGTTACCTTTAAATGCTTCGATAGCATTAGTTAGCGTAGTTCGTTCTAAATCGCATAGCTTTAGTGCGTCATTGACCGATTGTGTATCATTTGAGGCTATCGCTAGAAGCAGATTTTTTTGAACTGCCTGCATACTCCTGTTGATATTCCACAAAGAGGCATTATTTGGCACTGTTCTATTAGCAAATGAAGTGACCACCGAGTCCATACTAGTAATGTTCATAAATGCTACTATCCCAAGGATAATGATTGTGGCTAGCACAGAGCCAAATCCTACTAATAGTTTAGCTGTAACCTTTAAGTTTCTCATACTTACTCCTTTAAATTTAATAATTTGGAACATTATGCACGAAATTTAACCCTATAAAGCACAAATTCATGCAATAAAGGGGTAAAACTGAATACATAATAGCAGAAGGGTGAAAACTTAATACCGTTTTTTATTAAAGGTTAGAGATCTCGGCATTAGATCCTTTGTCGTTAGATAAAAAACAAAACACTCAACTGCCGCTTTAAAATCTACAGATAAAGTATATCATGTTAGGATAAAAATGTCAATATAGTAAATTATGAAATGTTACTGTTTACGCAGATTTTGTCAAGAATGCGTAAAAATTTAAGGAATCTATAATATTATGTCCCAATGTATATCTTTAACAACACTTAGTTTGTCATGATTGATAATTTATCAAATTATCACTTTAATACAACAAAGCATTAAGTAAGTAATTTTTTTAGAAATTGTATTGAAGTTTTACATATTTTATGTTATAATATTAGGAGATACTTGTGCGTTAATTAAACCTTAAAGAAAGTCTAAAAAACCAGTAAAGTTATTGTATAGGATCATTGAATTTAACGTATCAATAATTATATTAGGTTATATCGTTAGTTAAATCTAAAGACGTACATAAGAGCTAAATTATTAGCTGTGGAATAGAAACATACTAAAAGTAGGCTAGATGGGAATTATTCCAAATTTGTATGTTATCGCTTAGGATATTTATTAGGTATAATGTGTGTGACTAGTTAGGAGGGGCAATGAAGAAAAACAGGGTGGTACTAGTATTCTATTGGATTGTCACCTTTGTGATTGTAGCTGTAGGGTTATGGTTTTACAATGGTTTTTTAGGTGAACAGCTAAGAAATCAAACCGGTATAACCCTTTCAGAGATAATGGAGCAACAGCGGTTTAACTTTGATTCAAAGCTTCGTACCGATGAGAAGATGATACGTGGGATCGCTAAGCTGTTTGATAGGAGTAAGATTGATAACGATAGCATTATAGAGCTTTTGTCACAACTTACTGATGACAGCGACTTTGACAACTTTGCCTATGCAAAGCTTGACGGACAGGCCATATTTAGCGATGGAAGCAGGGCGGATCTTTCGGACAGGGAATACTTTATTAAGGCAAAAGCAGGTAAGACCAATATATCTGATCCTATTTTATCAAAGGTAAGGGGGGTAAATATAATTGCTATAGCAACCCCTGTTTACAACAACCAAAGTATTATCGGTGTACTTATAGGTTCGTTTAAATCTGATGAACTTAACAAGCTTTTCTTAGGATCGTTTAACGGTGAGGGATATGCATATATAACCGATGAGGATGGTAACATAATTGCGAAATCCACAAATACATATTCGCTTACCAGTGCGAGTAACCTCTTTAACGACTGGGCTAATGCTGACTTTTATAGAAATGATGACCTAGAAACCATTAAAGCAAATTTAAAGGAGCACAAGGGCGGGCATTCACGTTACGAGTTATACGGTCAAAAGCGGTATATGCACTATGCACAGATTGAGATAAACGGATGGAACATCTTCTCGATAGTGCCAGAGCAAGCGGCGGCGGTTACCACCAATATTATTGCAGGCGCTTCATTAGTGCTTACAGCGCTTATAACCTTAGCCTTCTTCTGCTTTCTTATCTATAACATCTACTCCCATAGACGCCATATCGACGAGATAGAGCGGATTGCGTTTTACGATGAGTTAACCGGAGTTCCTACGCTAGCTAAGTTTAAGCTTGATGCGGCAAAGATACTTAAGAATAATCCTAACAAAAAGTATATATTAGTTAAGAGTGACATTGACAACTTTAAGCTTGTTAATCAGGCATTGGGATTTTCTACTGGAGATAGGGTTTTATGTGGTGTTGCTTTAGCATTTGCCGGCTGTATTAGATCTGATAATGAGCTTGTGGCACGAACCAACGTTGATGAGTTTGTGTTTTTACATGAATACAGTAGCGATGAGGAGTTTTTGGCTTTTAAGGATAGATTTTTTACTATCTTTAAAGAGCAGATGGGTGAGAACTTTGATTATAAGATTAAGCTAGTTGCAGGACATTATCGATTGTTTATCGACTCTTGTACTGATATTAACTCTGCATTTGAATATGTAAATATTGCTCACCGCAAGGCAAAGCAGGAGGGAATTGCTGTTTGCGAGTTTGACCAATCAATTATGGCAGAGATGGTTAAGCGAAATGATATTGAAAACCGTATGGAGATGGCACTTATCGATAATGAATTTATGCTATTTTTACAGCCGAAATATAGTCTTAAGTATAACTCTATAGCAGGTGCGGAAGCACTTGTTAGGTGGAGGAGCGAAGGGGTGGATATTGTCTATCCGGGAAGCTTTATCCCTTTATTTGAAGAAAACGGGTTTATAACAAAGCTTGATATGTATATGCTAAAGAAGGTGTGTAAACTAATTAAGGACTGGATGGATGATGGGATAGATCCAATCACTATCTCGGTAAACTTCTCACGAAACCATCTATATAACGAGCACTTTATACAGCAGATCTGTGATATAGTAGACAGCTATAGCGTGCCTCATAGCTATATTGAGATTGAACTGCTAGAGAGCACTATGTTTGAGAATGAGGCTATACTGCTAGAGGTGCTTTCACAGCTTCATGAGGCAGGATTTACGCTGTCTATGGATGACTTTGGTTCGGGGTACTCCTCACTGGGACTACTTAAAAATATCCCTGTTGACGTATTAAAGATAGACAGAAGCTTCTTTGATAAATCTATGGACAGCAAGCGGGCGGTTACAGTTATAGGGAGTGTTATGGAGATGGCAAAGCGGTTAGACATTAAGACTGTAGCCGAGGGTGTGGAAACTAAGGAGCAGGTTGATATGCTTAGCAGTATAGGATGTGATATGGTTCAAGGATATTACTTTGCAAGACCTATGCCGTATGAGGAATTTAGTCAAAAGTTAAATGAAGAGAGAGGAGGGGTGTAGATGGATAGAACAGTAGTATGGCAAGTTTCGCTTTTTGTGGTGTTTATAGCCTATAACTACCTTATATTTGAATTAGGGGATAGACTGTTAGAAGGTGCAAGACTTGGTAGATGGAAAAGGCTTATTGTAGGAATTATAAATGCAGTAGTGTTAGTAGCTGCCTCTGCCAATCCGTTTGAAACCACCCTAGTATCCTACATTGCCCTAATAGTTTTAATTGTGTTTGAGTATAGCTTATTCTATAAGGATAGGTTTAGGCGGGTACTGTTTGTGTCGTTGGCTTACCCCATGCATATTATGGGGATTAGAGCTATTACTACCGCTATAATCTCGGTGGTACTGCGAAAGCCGTTTAATGAGGTGTCTAGTGATCCATTATGGTACACCATTACCCTTACTTTAACGTTTATACTTGGATGTGTAGCAATTATTGCTGTGATAAGGCTTATCCCTATGGATAGGTTACGGATAGTAAGCCAACATGACGATCAGCTGACATACGTATCGCTTTGGATTAGCGTGGTTACATTGTTCTTCCTAGTAGGTACTAGTATCTACTCTGCTAATTCAAACTACTACACCGAAAGTGTAAACCAGTTTGCGATGGCTGTATCTTGTATCGCAGGGGTTTATATAATGATATTTTTTGTCATGAGAACAGGGGAACTTTTAGGGTACAAGGAGAGGAGCAGAGAACTTGCGGCGACCGTAAAGGAGGAGCAACAGTTTAAAGAATCGGTTCTATCACAAGCGGTATATGTGTTTGAATACAATCTAACGCAGGATAGTGTTATAAGGGTTAGCAGTGACTCAAAACCCCTCTTTAATGACCGTGCCTACAGCTATACAGAGGTAATATCCTATATTATAGGTAGGTATATTTTTGAGGATGACCGAATGCTATTTGGAAACTTCACCTCTATCGATAAGCTAATATCAGACTTTAACAACAACAAGACCGAAACCTCAATCGAATGCCGAAAGCTTGATAATAACGGCGAATATGTCTGGGTAAAGCTAGTAACAAGCCTTATTAAGGACAAGAGCGGGGATATAAAGGGAGTTACCTATGCTAAGGACATTAATGAAGAAAAGTTAATGCAAATTCAGCTAAAGTACAAAGCTGAAAGGGATTCCTTGACAGGGCTTTATAACAAGGGTATGACCGAAGGTCTTATAGGAGATTTTATTAGCACCAAGACCGACTATCCACAGTATGGGGCTCTATTTATTATTGATGTGGATAACTTTAAGACTATAAATGACCGACTAGGACATATCTTTGGGGATGTGGTGTTATGTGAATTTTCTGAGAAGCTACGTCGTGTGTTTAGGAGCGCTTCCAGTATTGTGCTATCAGACAATCGTGAGGATATTATTGGGCGTGTAGGCGGCGATGAATTTATGGTATTTGTTAAGGGTACTAAGGATAAGAGCATACTTGCCTCAAAGGCTAGCGAGATCTGTAAGGCATTTTACAATACCTACAGCGATAAGAGTGGTAATAGATATACAATTTCTGCTAGTATCGGTATATCCATATTCCCTGAAAACGGCAAAAGCTTTGCAGAACTTTATAAGTATGCAGACATAGCGCTTTATCTATCTAAGAATAAGGGTAAGGATGCATATTCCTTTTATCAGGGTGAAGCCTTTGAAGGGTATGAAAGCAAGCGTGGTGAGATTGATTTGGTTGACTCTATCCCTCAAAAAAGCTTTAGCCAAAACCGTGTTGAGTATGTCTTTAAGATACTTTTCCAGGCGGAGGATATACAAAGCGCTATTCAGTCGGTGTTACAGCTACTTGCATCCAGTATGAACTTTAGCAGAGGTTACATCTTTGAAACCAGTAAAGATGGTTTGACTACCTCAAATACCTTTGAATGGTGCGCGGACGGAATAACCCCTGAGATAGATAACCTGCAAAATATTAGCATTAAAGATGTAGAAACCTCAACAAAGGAGTTCTACAGCAAGGGTAGATTTATCTTAACAAGCCTTGATATGTTACCTGAAAACGAACGTAAGGTACTAGAACCACAGGGGATAAAATCTATGCTACAGTTTGGGTTGTTTAACCGAGATCGTTTAATTGGATTTATTGGATTTGACGACTGCGTTAGGGAGAGAACCCCGTCAATGGCAGAGATAGATGAGATGACTACGGTTTGCAATGTGCTAGCCACATTTATCCTAAAGGAACGTGCACTAGAATTGTATTCTAGAACACAATTCTAGAATACAATTCTAGAAAAGACTGAAGATAACAGAAACTAGCTAAAAAATCTACAAAGCGGTTGCATGGTGTGCAGCCGCTTTGTAGATTAAGTATAAGTGTTGGAAATCAGAAAGAAAAATCCGTACATAGTCAGTTAAAACTAATATTCCCAAAGCTCTAAACCAGAGCTTTGGGAATATTTCCATTGACTATTAAGGTTATATAGGTTTTGCTTCAAATCGGCAGATTCCCCCACCGTTTGCCCAACAATCAATCTCAACTACAGAGTAGCTTCTCTTGGTGTACTCGAATAGAATACCCGAGATAAACCCTTCGTCGTAGTTACAGATTACCTTACCAACGTTTGGTGAACCTGAACAGTCCAGATCATCACTAACGGTAAGCACCGCCGCACCCGTAGACTCCTCAAAATGCTCAACCTGTAGGATACCGATACGAAGCTCTGCTAGCTTGGAGATTAGCTGTTTAATAAAATCAGGGAAGGGTTGGTTAAGGTTTAAAAGCTCTCTGGCAAACAACCGTCCTGCAATCTTACCCGACCGCTTTAGTACCTCTATCATCTCTCCTTCGCCGTATAGATCGGTTAACGCTTCCTTTGCCGCAAACTCAAACAACCTATACACCACAACAGGCATATCTTCGCCTAGCTGTTTTCGTCCAAGTCCTATATCACCTAGGGTGATAAGGTCAAGTCTACTGTCATCTATTGACTGTGAAGGGGTTATAGTCATGCTCTGTGTAGTAAAGCTTGCTGCAGGCATAGGTCTTGCATAGTAGTAGCCTTGAACAATCTCGCACCCAATCTCACGTAGAAATTCTACATGCTCGATAGACTCAACACCCTCCGCTACGGTATGGATACCAAGATCCTTAGCCATCTTTATTACACTTTCGATAACCGTCCTAGCTCTGGTTTTATAGCGGTTATTTGTAAAGAATGAGCGGTCAATTTTAATAACATCCACAGGGAGGTTTTTTAGTAATCCCAGAGAGGAATATCCAGTACCAAAATCATCCATAGAAAGGGTAAACCCTGCATTGTGAAGGCTGGTTAGCACCTCCTCAAGTACAGCTTCGTTGTCGAACATAGTAGACTCGGTAAGCTCAATCTCAAGGTATTGCTTTGGTATCTTGTATCTGTCTGCTATCTTTATAATGTCCTGCACAAAATTTTTATTCTGTAGGTGAAGCCGTGAGAAGTTTACCGAGATTGTCGCGAGGGGTAGGCCTGCCTGCTTCCACTCGGCTAGGATAGCACAAACCTTTTTAAACATATACATATCAAGGCGAACGATAAATCCGTTCTTCTCAAAAAGCGGGATAAATTCGGAAGGGTAGACCACCTCTCTGCCGCTGTGCTCCTGCCAACGTACTAGCGCCTCTGCACCCGCAATCTGCTCATTGTCAAGCTGATATTTAGGTTGCAGGTAGACAATAAACTCATCGTTTACCAAGGCATTCTCCATCTTGTTTTCAATTTCACGATGGCGGATAGCCTGTTTCTTCATATCATCATCATAGTCGTATATCTCATCCACCGACGTACCTTGTTTTGCTAGGTTGTGTGCATAGTTCACCTTCTCGAAGATAACATCAATATCCGACTCACCAGTGGATAGCACATAACGACCTATCGAAAATCTAAGCTTGTGTCCTGTAAACTTTTCAATCCGCTCATGAAAACTCTCTGATGAGCCCTTAAACGGAGTTTTGTTAGAATCGTCGGGGTCAAATGCCATTAACAGGATAAACTCATCCGACCCAACGCGGGCTAGCAGATCGGTATCTGGGACTATCATATCTAAAAAAGCGTCCCTAATTGCTAAAAGCACCCGATCTCCTTCGGCATAGCCGTATATCTCATTAATAAGGTTAAACTTGACTATATCTATAAATGCAATAGCATACTGTTTTGTTTGATCTTGTGAGAGAAGTTTTTTTGCGTCTAATTTAAATCTGTTAAGGTTAGGAAGCTTTGTTAGGTTATCGATATACGCCATATTCCACAAAGCTTTTTTGTTTCTTCTAAGCCCTAGAATAACCATTATAAGCCCCAGAATAATAAGCGCTGCAAGGATGGTTACTGACACCATAATCTGTGCACGGTATCGATTTAGCAAAAATGAAAAGCCATCTTCAGAGGACACATTTGTAGCATAGCCTAACAGCATAGCATCCTTCTCTTCACTGGAAAGCGTTAGTATAGCTTTGTTAAAGATACTAATAAGGTTGTAGTCGGTGTCACCGCTAAAGGCAAACGAGAACCTATCCATTAAGGTTGTTACAGAGGATACAATTAGTCCGCCGTACTGACCGCTCTGGATTACTCCGTTAGCGGCATAGATATTTTCGCAGGTAAAATCTGCCCGTCCTTTCTGGATAGCTGCGTAGCAGTCCTCGATAGATGGTAAGATAATTATTCTGTTGTTTGGAAAGCTCTTTTTTATATAAGAAAGAGGAACAGGATATATCTCGGGGATTGCAAAGATAGAATTTTTGGTAATACGAAAATCCTTACCGATAATTGCTATAGGTGTTTCTAAGAAGGTGTCGGAAAGCTTAATGCCGAGCTCATTTGCTTTTTGTGGGTTTGTATCATAGCTTAGTAGCATATCCACCGTACCGTTAGACACCATATCAATTGCGGCATCGTAATCGTAACCATGCAAAAACTCATATTTAAGCCCCATCTTTTTTGTTAGATTGTTAAAGATGTCCGGATTAATACCAATAGGCTCATTCGACCTCTCGTCATAGCTTTCAAAAGGAGCCCAGAAGCTGTCATACACCACCTTTAGAGGGGGGAGCGAATTTAAAAACTCCCGCTCTGTTGCAGTAAGGGAAAGCTCAGAGCTTTCTTTGTGATAGTACTTTTTATAAAGTTCAGAGTTGATTAAAGGTCGGGTGATCTGCAATAACTCTAGACCCTCGTTTATATGGTTTAATAGCTCTGGTTTGTCCTTGGAGGTAACCATATAGAATGGGGTAGGGTCAAAGCGTGCAAGTGGTTTTTCGTTGTTAAAGCTTCTAAAGTTAGTTAAAACCACGGCGTCCACCTTTGACTCGTTAAGCGCCGTTTTCATACGAGGGATATCATCAAACATCACCTTTTGTACAGAAAAGCTATTCTTTTGAGCGAATGTATCAAAGCTATCGTTGACAGAACTACCGCTAATCATACCAACCCTTATGCCATTAAAGGAGGAAAAATCATTATAAGAAAGACTAGTGTTATCTGCTCTGGTGTATAGCTTTCCATAGCTTGTGCCTGTAGAATATTTTGTGAATAAAAACTTATCTTCACGTTCTTTTGTGTATTGTATACCATCTATTAGGTCAATCTCTCCCTTGCTGAGCCTGGAGAAGCATTCATTAAGTGTGCCAAACACAGGGGTAAACTTAAGTCCGCTTGCACGGCTTAAAGCATCCAGATATGCATATCCGTACCCGTCGGGGTTACCATTTTGATCCTTTGTATAGTAGCCATCCTCATCAAAGACCCCAACACGAATTACATCAGGTGAGGCGGAGTGCACCATAAGGATAGGGGCAGTAAATACACCTACCACCACAATTATTGTAGTTAAGACGATAACAAAATTTCTAGAAAAAACCCCTTTTAACCGCATATATACCTCCAGTCCGCTCTTAAATGTCTATAAAAACTTTAAACTTAAATGTCATAATGAAAATGTCAATCAAAAGAATGCAAAGACTAAATAGTACGATAAAATATTTCTTAAATAGTTTATTAATTAACGAATAATATACATCCAACTGTTACCGATAGTATACCATATTAGGACAACTTTGTCAATATAATTATATTGTTATTTAGAATATAATAGTAGAAATATCATAATAATTTTTCTAGACACAGTCTTACTAAATTAGCAAAAGACTTTTATCACTTAATGTATAATATACATTAAAACGAGCAGAAAAAATATAGGTGTATCAAAGCACTGCTTTGATCACCTATAAAACATTGTCTACTGCTTTTGTATTTTATGCAAGCTATACCTAAATGTGATTTTGCATGTCGCCTAGTTTAAACTGCGAAATTAACTTCATAAGATAGTCTGTTTGGCGGGAGAGCTCCGCACTAAGTGCCGCACTCTCTTGACTGGTAGCGGAGTTTGTCTGGATAACCCCTGATATCTGCTCAACCCCAAGGGAGATTTGGGATACAGAGGTTGCTTGGCTGTTGCTGGCGCTTGCGATGTCAGCGATAATACTAGTGGTCTTGTCTACACTGGAAACAACACCATCTAGGGTGTGTGCGGTGCGTTTTGCTAGGGAAACTCCCTTATTAATAGAGTTTACAGAATCCTCAATTAAAGCGGTGGTATCCTTCGCCGCCTGGGCAGATTTACCCGCAAGGTTACGAACCTCGTCTGCAACTACAGCAAAGCCTTTGCCCGCTGATCCTGCTCTAGCCGCCTCGACCGAAGCGTTAAGCGCTAGGATGTTTGTCTGGAATGCAATATCTTCTATGGTTTTAATGATCTTTTTAATCTCGCTAGACTGCTCATTCATGTGATCCATTGCGTCTAAAAGCTCAGCCATCTGGGTGCTGCTTAGGGTTATAACCTTTGTGGTGTCTGCCGCCATGTTGTTTGCGGTTAGGGAGTTGTCAGCATTTAACGCAACGTTAGATGATATCTCGCTAATTGAAGCGGACAGCTGTTCAACTGCACTTGCCTGCTCGGTAGAGCCTTCAGCAAGTCTTTGTGCCCCATGAGAAACCTGGCTAGCTTCGTTTGCCAGCTCAACCGAAACGTTTGTAATCTCGGAAAAGGTTCTATTAAGGGAACTAAATGCGGTAACCATTGAGCTTCCAATCTCCTTAAAGTCGCCTACATACTGCTGTTTAACCTCAAAACGAAGATCACCGCTTGCAAGCTTGCTCATAGCAACGCCAATCTCGCCTATATATGCAGTTAGGGTGTCCTTCATGTGTTGTGTAGACTGGTTAAGGCGCTCTAGCTCTAGGCTGTTAGGGTTAATCTGATGTCCTTGCGTGTTAAGCTTTCCGTCACCCACAAGGTCAAGGTTATCGCAGATACGCTCGATAGGTGAGATAAACTTTTTAGAGAACCACCAGATAACGATAATTGATAGAATTATCGTTACTACCAATAGCGTAATGTTTCTGGTTAAATCAAATGTTATATCTCCTTTAAGGTAGCTTGTAGGGAAGCTTAGTACAATGCTCCAGTCGGTATCTGTTATGGAAGCGGTCTTAAAATGTCGTTTTTCGCCGGTATAGTCGATAAGGGTAATGCGGTCGTTTTTGCCTTGCTTAATGCTATCCAAAAGCGGTGCATATGCATTATCGTAGCCTGATGATAGGTTTTGAAACTTATTATCTATATTAGGATAAAACTGCTCGGGGTGCATTATAACATCGCCTGCGGAGTTTACCACAAACGCATATGATCCCTCGTCAGTGATGGAGTTTTTCATTACCTCGTTAATACTATCAAGCGATATATCCATGCCCATAGCCCCGACAACCTCGTTACCGTTGGTAACCTTCTTTGCAACGGTCACTACAAGCTGTTTTGTGTCCGCGTCGATGTATGGTTCGGTAACGATAACTGTGTCACTATCCATTGCCTGCTTATACCAATCTCTCTGGGTAGCTATATAGTCACTAGGAGGAACCCAGTCGGTGGAGTCTATATAACCGTTATCTGCTAACCCCATATAAAATGCGAGTATGTACGGAAAGTTTTTCTGTCGTAATGCTAGGTAGTTCTTTAAAGCGGCATGGTCAAGGTAGGTTTTTTGAAGCTGTGTTTCCTGTGCTAAGGATTCTATAAGGCCTGCCTGTGTTTCGATCCAACTGTTAACATATCCTTTGTTTACTAGTAGGTGGTAATCTATAGCGTTGTTTGTACGAATATTAATGTTTGCAAAGGATTTTTGTACCGATATAAGTGAGGTAGATGCCGCAAGTAGGAAGATCATAATGGTGAATATCAAAAACATAGAAGTTCTCAAGGAAAGTTTGGAGCGTTTTTTCATACGTTAATTCCTTTCTGCAAAGCTTAAGTTAAAACTACAAGGTCACCGAGTGGTATGTTAATAACTTTATAATTTAATGGCTACAAAACGTACCTCTAGATAATAAATTGTAACACAAAAGATGAAAAAATTCAATAGTCAACAAAAAAATTTACAAATATACAGAACATATCTTGTTTTTTTGTCTGTTATGTGGTATACTTTTGAAGTGCTGTAATATGTTGTTGTAAGATAATATTTAAATATGAACACACCTTATAATGGTAGAATTGCAGGATATTTTAAGACATTTCTAGCTGAATAATGGTAACCAAAGATTGATTAATGAGGTATTGAGATATTGAAGTATAATAACATAACAAAAGGCAAGCAGGTTGTGATGCTTTTGGTGCTGGCATGTGTAATAATGTATCTGGTGGAGATGGTAATCTCACCTGTGTATATTGTTAAGTCGATCATTAAGATAATTGTGTTTCTTGGTGCAGTGTTTGCGTTTCGGTTGTTAAGTAGACAACCCACACTAAAGGGACTGTTTAATATAAACAGCAAAAAGGAGGGGGTTGCCGCCGCTGTTATGGGTGTACTGGTGGTTGCCGCCATATTTATTGGGTATTATGTTTGCAGTGGTTTAATCGATGTTAACACCGTTGTAGGAGGGCTTAGCAGAAAGGAGAATATAAGTCGGGATAACTTTATATTTGTTGCTGTTTATATCTGCTTTGTAAATTCATTTTTAGAGGAGATGTTGTTTCGTGGGCTAGGGTTCATGGTTCTAAAAAAGTATATGAAATTCTGGATAGCAAACACCTTCTCAGCAATTATCTTCTCGGCTTATCATGTGGCGATAATTGGTAGCTGGTTTAGCTTTGAGGTGTTTGTACTTATTATAATAGGTTTAGCGTTATGTGGTCTGCTCTTTAACGCATTGGACAACCGATATAACAGCATCTTTCCGTCCTGGATTGTACATCTTTCCGCAAATATTGCAATTAATATAATAGGATATATGATGTTGACAACGGTTTAATTCATATATTATGATTAAAACTAAAAATCTATAATTAAATTAAACCCTGTAAACAGATACTGTGTCGATAATAATCTTAAATTATTATAAAAAAACCACGCAACTGCCTTAGCGGTTGCGTGGTGAAATTTCATGTTAGAATAGATTTTCTTGCTCTATCTTTATAACCTTACCATATTCAAAGGTGATTGATACTATCGCTTGGGGGATATCTTGACCCTGCCATATGTAGAGTGTCTTTTTACCCTCGCCCTTTTCGCTTGAAAGCGGCTGACCGTCGCCGCCGATAATAGCACTGACCTGTGCGTAGGTCATCCCAATCTTTAGTTTTTTATACTCCTCTAAGCTTACCCCTGCTGGGAAGGAAACACCATCTTTGCCGTTAATTACAGGGTTTCTGATAGCTCCTTCAGCACCGTTTACCGATTTTACCGTGCCGAATGAAACTATAGATACCACAAAAAGTGCAACTACAGACAACACTAGCAGTACCCCAAAGCTTGCCATAACTATTGGGATTAAACGGCTCTTTTTAGCGGTGTAAGCTGGGGTATATTGCATGTTATATGGTGTGCTCTGAAAAGATGGGTTGATGTATGGAGCGTTTTGGTGCATAGGGTTACCGTGTGGTGGGGTTTGCTTATATGCGTTACCCTGGGGAGGAGCTTGGTAAGCTGTATTATCTTGAAAATTCTGTTTTGGGGGGTATGCAAAGCCTGTTTGGTTTGCAGAATTTATAGGGTTATTGCTAGCGCTACTTGCGGCAGAATCATCCGTAACAGGAGCACCGCAGTTAGAGCAGAATCTTCCAAGCGAGATATTACCGCAGTTAGAACAGATTACAGGCTTTTTTGCCTGTAGGTTAGGGGGTTGTATATTGGCGGGGGTGTTGCAGATCGGGCAGACAGTCCCGTCGTAGTAGTAGTTACAGCGTGAGCAGATCATAAATACCTCCATTGAATAGTTAACGACTAATTAAATAGTTATAATTGATTGTTAACCTGCCGGTCGCATACAATGCGAATTTTATGTGTCAATATATTTATTATACCAAAAAAATCACGAATTGTAAAGATGTTTTTTCAAAAAGAAGAAATTAACAAAAAAAATTAAAAAAGGTTGATTTTTGTATCTCCATCTGATATAATAGGTAATGACTACAAATAAAGCTAAAATAGACGGCATATCGGCTATCTAAAGGAAATTATTACTTAGGCACTTAGTGGTAACTACTGCGCTTTGCGTTTCTTTCGCTACTAGCTGTAAATTGAGATAAAACTAACGATATTAAAGTGCCGCAGTAAATAGCTTAACAAACACAATAAACGAAAGGAAGCCCCATTCGAGAGGTTATATTCTTGTTTGGAGCAAGGTCTTACTATGCAAACAGAGTTAATGCAGATTAAAGAGCAGTCACAAAAGGCGCTGTCCCTTTGCGGCGAGCTAAAAGAGCTAGAAGATATACGTGTGCGATATCTTGGCAAGAAGGGGGAGCTTACCGCCATTCTTAAAAAGATGGGTGGGCTTACGGCCGAGGAGCGCCCAAAGATGGGGCAGATTGCAAATGAGGTGCGGGAGGATATCGACCGCAGTATTAAAGAAAAACAAAAAGAGCTTGAAGATAAAGCGTTAGAGCAGTCGCTTTTAGCCGAAAAGATTGACGTTACCATCCCCGGCAAAAGGTTTAATATAGGTAAAAAGCACCCGCTTACAACAGTTATGAACGAGATAAAAGAGATCTTTTTAGGTCTGGGCTTTAGCGTGGAAACAGGCCCGGAGGTAGAGCTTGATTACTACAACTTTGAAGCGTTAAACATCCCAAAGGATCACCCTGCTAGGGATACCCAAGATACCTTATACTTTACCGAAAATATACTGCTTAGAACCCAAACCTCACCTGTTCAGATTAGGGTTATGGAGAAGCAAAAACCACCGATTAGGATACTCTCCCCAGGTCGGGTTTACCGCTCTGATACCGTGGACGCAACCCATTCACCTGTCTTTCATCAAATTGAGGGGCTTGTGGTGGATAAAGGTATTACAATGTCTGACCTTAAAGGAACGTTAGAGCTGTTTGTAAAAAGGCTGTACGGTGGGGATGCAAAGGTACGGTTTAGACCCCATCACTTCCCATTTACCGAGCCGTCTGCCGAGGTGGATGTAATGTGCTTTAGCTGTCAAGGCGAGGGCTGTCGCCTATGTAAGGGGGAAGGATATATCGAGATTTTAGGAGCGGGGATGGTTCATCCTAAGGTGCTTTTAAACTGTGGTATCGACCCAGAGGTTTATAGCGGATTTGCGTTTGGTATGGGGCTTGAGCGTTTGGTAATGAGAAGGTACAACATTGATGATTTGCGTATGTTTTATGAAAACGACCTTCGCTTTTTGGATCAGTTTTAGTAAATAAATGTTATTGGAGAAGATAGATGAACTTATCATTAAAATGGCTAAAAGATTACGTTGATATAAGTGGTATCAGCAACAAGCAGTATTCAGATAGAATGACCATGACAGGCTCAAAGGTTGAAGGGTTTGCAACCGAAAATGACGGTGTTATAAATGTAGTGGTAGGTCAGATTAAGGCGATAGAAAAGCACCCTAATGCCGACAAGCTGGTGGTATGCCAGATAGATGTTGGCCGAGATGAAACGGTGCAGATTGTGACAGGTGCGACTAACGTTAATGTTGGGGATATGGTACCGTGTGCACTGGATATGTCGATCCTTCCTAATAAGACTAAGATTAAAAAGGGTAAGCTTCGTGGGGTGGAAAGCTGTGGTATGCTCTGCTCATTAGGCGAGCTTAACCTTACTAAAAATGATTTTCCATACGCTATCGAGGACGGTATCTTTATAATGCAGGAGGACTGTAAAGTAGGGGATAACCTCTGTGACGCTATCGGATTAAACGATACCACCGTAGAGTTTGAGATAACCTCTAACCGCCCTGACTGTCTGTCGGTTATCGGACTTGCAAGGGAAACCGCCGCATCCTTTAATCTTCCCCTCACTGTAAGAACTCCTGTTGTAAAGGGAGATTGTAATGGTGGTTGTGGTAGTATAGATGATATGCTAACGGTGAAGGTTTTAAACAAAACCGATTGCATGAGATATATAGCACGGGTGGTGAAGAACGTTAAGGTAACCGCCTCTCCTCGTTGGATGAGAGAACGGCTTCGTGCCAGCGGGGTTCGTCCTATTAACAATATTGTGGATATTACTAACTATGTTATGCTAGAGTATGGTCAACCAATGCATGGCTTTGACTATGAAAACATCACCGATAGGACCATTGTAGTAAGAGACGCTAACCCTGACGAAACCATCATGACCCTAGACGGTACAGAGCGTAAGCTTGACCCGTCGATGTTAGTTATTGCAGACAGCGCTAAAGCTATCGCTGTAGCGGGGGTTATGGGTGGGGAGTACAGCTCTATCACCGATTCTACCACTACAATAGTGTTTGAATCTGCCGCCTTTATGGGCAGTAGTGTTCGCAAAACCTCTAAAGCTTTAGGGCTTCGTACCGATTCCTCATCCCGATTTGAAAAAGGGTTAGACCCAGAGGGTGCTTATCTTGCAATTGAGCGTGCCTGCCAGCTTATCGAGGAGCTAGGTTGCGGCGAGGTTGTAGGGGGTATGATTGATGAGCAAAGCTTTGATAATACCCGCACTAAGCTAGAGCTTTCCCATGAATGGATTAACAGCTTTGTAGGGTTCTCCCTATCAAAGCAAGAGATGATCGATATCCTAGAAAAGCTAGGCTTTACCGTGGATGGTGATATCGTAACTGTACCGTTATACCGTGCGGATGTACAGCATAAAGCCGACCTTGCCGAGGAGATTGCGCGTATCTACGGTTATGATAAGATCCCGACCACCGCGGTTAGAGGTATAGCGGACGGTCGTGTTACCAAACCGCAAACCTTCGACAGCCAGGTAGACGAGATAATGCAGTCTTTAGGATGTTATGAGGTAATGACCTACTCGTTTGTAAGCCCTAAGGTATTTGATAAGATAAACCTACCGCAGGATCATATTCTAAGGAATGCGCTAAAGATTATGAATCCGCTAGGGGAGGACACCTCTATAATGAGGACTACCACTATCCCTTCAATGATGGAGGTGCTGTCCCGCAACTACAACAACCGTAACCCATACATGTGGGGATACGAGATTGGAACAGAGTATATTAAGCAGGAGGATGACTCTCTACCATACGAAAATCGTCAGCTAACTATAGGTTTGTACGAGAACAACGCCGACTTCTTCCTGTTAAAGGGGATGGTAGAAGCGCTGTTAGACGGATTAAACGTTAAGGATTACGATTTTGTAGCGGTTTCGGATAACCAAACCTTCCACCCAGGGCAGACTGCAATGGTGGTTAAGGGGGATATAGTTTTAGGTATAATCGGACAGATCCATCCTATTGCTGTTAAGCGGTATGATATCGGTTGTAAGGTGTTTATGGCAAAGCTTAGCATGGATGCGTTATACTGCGCGGCTTCCTCTGATAAGCAGTATACTCCGCTACCTAAATTCCCGTCCACCACAAGGGATCTAAGCCTTTTATGTGATGTGGACATTCCGGTATCCACAATTACTGCGGTAATAAAAAAAGCAGTAGGGCATATATTAGAGACTGTAACGTTGTTCGACCTGTATCAAGGAGATAAGATTGAGGCGGGTAAAAAAAGCGTTGCATTTAGCATAGTAATGCGCTCGCCATCCGCTACCCTTACCGACGATGAGGTTAACAAGGCTATCGATAAGGTTTTATCATCTCTAGCAAAGATAAATGTAGAGCTTCGCAGATAATCCTGTACTTGTGTTGCATTAAGGTAGGGTAATGCTTCTTAATGCAACCTATTACATATATAGCATTTGAATACACATATGAATAAGTTTTACAGAAAGTGAAGGTGACCTTTAATGTACGCTGACTATGATTATGTATTTGGAGCGTTAGGCGGTTTAATCTTAATGATCTTCTCGATCTCTTTATTGTTTGGGCTTGCTGTCTACATAATGCAGGCAATTGCTCTGCAACGTATCGCAACAAACCGAGGGATCTCCTCTGGATGGAGAGCGTTTATTCCATTCGTTAACACCTATCTGTTAGGAGAGATCGTCGACGATATCTCCCGTAAGAGCGGCAGAAGCTCTGCCTATAGAATCTGGCTGTTAATTCTACAGATTATACTATGCTTACTATCAAGCCCGTTAGTAATTATAGTGCCGATGATGGGCGCGGCTAGCAGTGTTACCTATTTTGGTGGAAAATACTATCCAAGTAGTAATGCTCTAGAGATTTTTGGTATAGGTTTATTTATTGGGCTTGTACTTATATTTATTATCTCGGTATCCTACGCAGTGCTGTACTATATGGCACTTTATAAGATCTATGACGAGTATGATAACAACTCAAAGGTTTTATATATCGTATTGTCAATCCTGTTTAACATCTCAATCCCGATTCTACTGCTGATTATCCGCAATAATCAAGGCAAGACCATGCAGTACAACCCAAGGATGCAGTACAACCAGAATGCGCAGTACAACCAGAATGCGCAGTACAACCAAAATATGCAGTACAACCAAAACGGGCAACAAAACCCAAATATGCAGTACAACCCAAATGGACAGCATAATCCAAATATGCAGTATAATCCAAACCCACAGCAGAATCCAACACAGTACAACCCAAACATGCAAAAGCCACAATATCCGCAGAATAACCCTAATAGCTACAATCAACAGCCTGTTACACCTGTAAAGCCAGTTGAGCCTATTAAAGGGGTAGAGCCGGTAGCTCCGATTAAACCAATCGAACCTACCACACCGATCGACCCAGTATCTAAACCAGAAGCAGAAAAGGCTGAAGATAAGGACCAGACGGATAAAAAAGACTAACTAATAGATAAAAATAGCGTAGAATCGGTGATTTTACGCTATTTTTGCATTAATAACTGTGTATTGTAGCTAAATCTTTGAATGGTTATCACAGTAGATAACTCGTCGCATGCATTCCAATAAAGCGTGTGTGATAACCCCTTAAAATCATCGAATAAATCATGCATACAAATTTCATAAAAGTTACAGATAATCCTTGTATTATATCTATTTTTGTGATAGAATAAGTATATTACATTATTACTTAGGCAACTAGTGGTAGAAGAAATGCTAAGATGTTTTTTACTATTAGCTGTAAAGAGCCTGCTACATTTGAGTGCCGAAGTAATAGATAACAGTAGGAGTAGAATTAATGGCAAATAAGATTGATGATAAACTATTAAAATGTTTTAAAGATATTACCACCTGTCATGTTAACCACGAGATTAAAAACTACACCACCTTTAGGGTGGGGGGGCAGTGTGATCTGCTTACCCTTCCCACTAATGAGGAGGAGATTAGGTCGATTATACAGCTATGCAAGCAGCATTCTATAAACTATCTAATCCTAGGAAACGGCTCTAACATACTTGTAAGGGATGAAGGGATTAAAGGGGTGGTGATACTGCTGTCAAAAAACTTCTCAGATATTACAGTAGATGGGGAATATGTCACTGCCTGTGCAGGGGCGAGCCTTGCAAAGGTATGTAAGGTTTCGGCTGACCACGGGCTTACGGGGTTAGAGTTTGCCTATGGAATCCCCGCAAATATTGGCGGAGCGGTATACATGAATGCGGGAGCGTACGGCGGGGAGATGAAGGATGTACTACAGAGTGTAACCTACCTAGATGATGACCTACAGCTAGTGACAAGCGATCTGTCGAAGCTTTCGATGGGATATCGTCATACTCTATTTAGTGACCATAACTACTGCATAATCTCTGCTACCTTTAAGCTTAGGGCGGGGGATAGGTTAAAGATTCGTGAGTTAATGGAGGAAACCATGGCTAAGCGAGTAGCAAAACAGCCGTTAGAGTATCCTAGTGCAGGTTCAACCTTTAAGCGCCCCGAAGGCTACTTTGCCGCCGCACTAATTGAGGAATGTGGGTTAAAAGGTGCGACGGTAGGTGGAGCGATGGTATCTAAGAAGCATAGCGGATTTGTGATAAACTACGACAATGCCAGCTGTAATGATATCCTAGCGCTGATAGACCATGTAAAGCAGACGGTATTAGAGAAGAAGGGTGTCGCCCTTGAGTGCGAGGTAAGGTTAATCGGTGGGTAGGTTATGGCTTTAATTATAGCATTAAATATAATAGACATAAATTATTGTAAAGGGATAAAACTATGGAGATGTTAATTATCACAGGACTTTCGGGTTCAGGAAAGACAAGAACTTTAAATGCGCTAGAGGATATCGGTTACTACTGCATGGACAACATGCCCCCCGCTCTGATTAGCAAGTTTACCGATCTAATAAAAAGCTCTGAAAGCTTAATCCAGAAGGTTGCGATAATGTGTGACATTCGTGGCGGTAGCCTATTTAATGCGTTTTTACAGGAGCTTGATCAGCTTATTGAACAGAATATACGGTATAAGCTTGTGTATATCGACTGCGATTTTAGCGTTATGGTAAGGCGATATAAGGAAACGAGAAGGCGTCACCCGCTTATCGATCAGGTGGATAACTCTATTGAGGCGGCGGTAAAGCTAGAGATGACCCTGCTGTCGGACGTGCGAGAGCGCGCGGATTATGTGATAAATACCTCAATGTTCTCCCCGACACAGCTTAAAAATTACGTAAGCGATCTGTTTTTGGAGAACAAGACGGGAAGTATCACCGTAAGCTGTGTGTCCTTTGGTAGCAAGCACGGTGCGGTTACAGATGCGGATCTACTATTTGATGTACGCTGTCTGGTTAACCCATTCTACGAGGAGAAGCTACGCACCCTAACAGGATTAGATGATGAGGTGTCAGATTATGTCATGTCCTCTCCGCCATCGGTGGAGCTGTTTGCAAAGATTACCGATATGGTGGATTTCCTGTTACCGCTATATATAGCAGAGGGTAAATCCTCTTTAGTCATAGCCTTTGGTTGTACAGGCGGTAAACACCGCTCGGTAACCTTCGCCCGCCTGCTATGCGACCATTTAAACAAGAATAACATTAAAGCTATCTGCAACCATAGAGATCTAACCCGAATGTAGGGGGATTGGTGATATCTTTTACCTATGAATGCGTTAGTCTTGATAAAGAGCATAAAACATACGTTGCAACCTTAGATAATTAAGTTATAATTGTGAAAGATGTACGATCACTGGTATGTGTCCAATGTGGTGAGTTTTATTATGAAAACGGGGCAATGAAACGGTTAGGCGGATCTTAACAGCACATAATTAATTTATAAAGATAGTGCGCCTAAGTGAGGTTAAGGTATGGAGTATGATTTTAAAGGTAGATACCAAATTGGTGATAGAGTTTTTGCTATTAACAAACAAGATAACACCTATATAGCTTCCTTTGAAAGGGATAATGTTGGGATTGCTTTTAGAGATTGTCTGATTATTACAGAGTTTGATAATGATACCGAGGTTGTGGGGGTTGGAGTATACAGTCCTATTGGAGATGGGAGCTCAAACTTTGCGTTATGGTCATCTAACAAGATTAAGGGGTCATTAGGGTCGGGAATAGCGTTAAAAATAGATAACGTACCTGATTTTATTGGTAGATATTCTGTGCGTTATTTTGTTGGGACAAAGGAGTCACAAACCTATACAGTTATCATTGTACCTTTAGAAGGTACAATGATATATAGATTATCGTGGTATATAGAAGATAGTAAGGTACTTAACGGGTTTGGGGTTATGGTTGGTGACAGTCTTGCATTTTCGTGGGGGAGCGTTAAGAGTAAATTTGATTTCCATTGGTGCTTACTAAATAAAAATCGGTTGCAGATACAGACCGTGAGGTTTGACAACATGGATATAGATGTATCGACATATGATAAACTAAAAAATAATTTAAAATAACAGTATATTAGCTACCCCTGACACACCTACCTTATAAAGGAGGTTTTATGGAATTTATCGCTATTGCAATAGTTGTGTTTGCAGTGATAACACTGCAAAACTACATATTTAAGAAGCTGGCCTTTACAAACCTTGTGTATAGCTGTTACTTTGATGTCACCGAAGCGGTGGAGGGGGATACCATCTACCTTGTGGAGGAGTTACGAAATAACGGCTGGTTTCCCTTACCTTGGTTAAAGAGCGAGATTACCACCTCTAAATGGCTTGACTTTGCGGGGACACAGTCGATTGTAACCGATAATACCCGCTTTGTACCTAGCTTTTTTATGGTTAAAAGCTACCAGAAGATTACCAGACGTTGGAAGGTATCATGCCTTAAGCGCGGCGAGTTTTCCATTGAGAAGGTGGTCTTAGTCTCCTGCGATCTTTTAGGTAATGTGTCACTTTCCACCCCTGTAGCTGTAACCGCTTCGGTGGTGGTGTTTCCCGCTCCCTTTAAAAAGGAGGAGTTAACCGTAAGCCCACGTTATTTTTATGGTGAAATTGTCGTAAAACGTCATCTTTTAGAAGATCCATTTATAAAAAGTGGAGTGAGGGAGTATACCGAAAGGGATGGGGTTAACAAGATCCACTGGGCGGCAACCGCTAAAGAACAGTCCCTTATGGTCTACAACAACGACTATACCTCCTCCCAAACCGCAACGATAATCCTAAACATGCAGTCGATGGAGGTTGAGCGGTTTAACGTAATTGATGAGCCGCTGATTGAAAACTGTATCCGTGTCTGCGCGGGTATATTTGATAATACCTTAAAGACCGGAATGCCTATACGGTTTATGGCTAACGGAAACACAAACGGCGGAAAACAACACACATTTACCCCGCTCTACTGGGGGAAAGCTTTTATTACCGACCTGTTTTACACCCTCTCACGATTAAAGCTTACCGCTACACGTGACTTCACCCATTACCTAGGTGAGATTTCAGCCTTAGTTACAACTACTGACGTTGTAATCGTTACCGCATATATAAATGAATCTATCCTACAGTTTGCAAACAGCAAAGGGCGACAGGGGGTTAACGTTACCATCCTCTGCCTAGGGAGTATTAACGAAGGGATTGATAGGCAAACAAAGTGTCGTGTCGTAAATCTTAAGCAGTACTTTGTAAAGGGGGATGACCATGAAAGCTTTACAGCCTAACCGCATAAGAATGCTATCCATATTTAGGCTTTTGTCGATTCCTGTAGCGCTTTTTATCTTCTATCCTATTATTCTGCTTATCCTAGGTGTATTTGGAGAGGATGGCTTTGTGAAAACAGGTAGGATAATAAATACACTTCTAATGGTAGAGATCTGCGGTATAAGCGGATTTTTAGCTAGTCTTGTAAAGAGCCGATACAAGCGGCTTATCGGTGAGCATAGGGTGGTGCTAGGTCTTATTATTAGGGTGGTAATGTGGGGGATATCCTTTCTACCGATTATCTATCTTTCGACATTTATCGAGGATAACCTTATCGTTACCATTGGTATAATCCTATGTTACCTTGCGTCGGATATCACAGGACACCTGCTCTACTACAAAAACTATAGCAGTATCATAACAACAAAGGGTGTGACAGCGTTTACCTCCCTTACAATATGTGTAATCCTCATACTGTTTATTAAACAGGCAAGTTTTAGTGCGTTACCACTCTCGCTATTCTATTTTGTATTTATCTGTATCCACTTTGTCACAAAGAATCAAGGAAACATTGACTACCTAATGGAGCGCCGTCAGCATAAGCTAGAGCACCTGCCAAAGCCCATTAGGTACTACAATCTATCATTAGTGTCAGGACTTCTGCTGGTAATCCTAGCGGGTTTTCTAATCCGTAATCCATTAGGTAGAGCGGCGGCATTTGTTATAGATGTTGTAAAGACGGTAGTTTTCTACCTAATTGCAGGGTTTGTCTATCTGGTAAACCGAATGCTAACAAAGGTAGAGATTGAACAGCCAGAAGGTGGTTCACAGGGGAATTTAGGATTATTTGCCCCGCCCGACGACAGCGGTGGTTCGATTAGTTGGGAGTATATAATCTTAGCGATTGCGTTAGCGGCAGTTATCTACCTTGTGATACGAAATAGACGAAAGATACTATCTCACTTTGTAAAGTTCTTTATCGCCTTCAAAGCAGTACTATATAGGGTATTCTTTAAGAATAAAGCTCTATCTACCGTCCGTGATGAACAGTCAAGCTACTATCAAGACGAGGTTGAAACGATAGATAGGAGCGAGATAACACCATCCAAAAAGATGTCGGGTATCACCATGCGGGAGTACAAAAGACGTCTATCCGATTACACCTCCCTGCCAAATAACGACGCAAAGCTAAGGGTAGGGTACACCCTAGCGGTGGACTGGCTAAAGCTAAACGGTATCACCATACAAAACACCGATACCACCCTAGATATCCAGTCAAAAAATACTATTCTAGATAAATCCAAGCTAGAAACGGTAACACATCTATACAACTACGTAGTATTCGGTGAGCACTCATTAGATACAACAAAACTGGAAGGTCTAACCGAAATGTTAAAGAGCACGGTAAGGTAACATAATTAACTATCGATTAATTTTTACCCACATAGCCATGTAGTATTCACGTTGCATGCGAACCTGATAATCAAAACTAAACCCTGTACGTGAGAATTAACAATTGCTCTACCACGTAGGGTTTGCTTTGCATATAACCCTAAAAACTAAATATAAACGGAGGAGATTTTATGTTACAAGCGGTAATGACTAAACCAGGCAGTATTATCTACAACGAGATTCCGATTCCAGATTGCAAGGATGGCGAGATCCTTATTAAGACTAAGGCTATCGGGGTTTGCGGGTCGGATATCCATGTCTACCACGGTAAACATCCATACACCTCATACCCTGTAGTGCAGGGGCATGAGGTCTGCGGCGAGGTGGTAGCCGTCGGGGATAACGTAACATTATATAAGGTCGGGGATAGGGTGGCGATACAGCCGCAGGTGGTCTGCGGTAAATGTTACCCTTGCACCCATGGGCGGTATCATATCTGTGATGACCTTCGGGTTATGGGGTTTCAAACTACGGGGGTAGCGAGCGAATATTTTGCTATACCCCAGGAGAAGGGGATTAAACTCCCCGATAACTGGTCTTTTGAGCTAGGAGCAATGCTAGAGCCTGTTGCAGTAGGGGTACATGCGGTGCTTCGCGGCGGGGATGTTAGTGGAAAAAAGGTGCTTGTACTTGGGGCGGGTACTATCGGGAATCTAACCGCACAGGTGGCAAAGGGGATGGGAGCGGATGAGGTTATGATTACCGATCTTAATGAGTTTAGGCTTTCCATCGCAAAGCAGTGCGGGATTGACCACTGCATTAACACCGCTACCGAAAGCTTAGACAAGGCGCTTAAGCGCTGTTTTGATGGGGCGGCGGATGTAATAATTGAATGCGTTGGGGTGGATGATACCATGACGAGTGCGATAATGAATGCCAGAAAAGGATCGGATATTATCGTGGTAGGGGTGTTTGCAAAACCTGCCATGGTGGATTTGGGACTAGTGCAGGATCGTGAGCTTAGGTTAATAGGCACAGCAATGTACCAAGAATGTGATTTTCTAACTGCCGTTAACCTTATCACTGAGAATAGGGTGGACACCTCCCCGCTAGTAACCCATAGATTTGAGTTTTCAGATTATCTAAAAGCGTATCAGTTTATTGACGAAAATGCTAACGAGGTTATGAAGGCGGTCATCACCTTTGAGGGGTAGAATATCGTAAATATTTTGATTAGACGCTTAGTGGTAGAAGATATGCTAGAAGCCTTTACGATATTGGCTTTAATTGCTACATTTGAGTGTCGAAGTAATAGATATAATGGAGGATATGAGGATGGAAAAGAAGCAGGAAATTAAGCTATCTCACCGACAACGGGTGATTAACGCTATCGAGCATAAGCCGCTAGACCGCTATCCAATCGATCTGGGTATGCACTTCTCTACAGGAATCTCCGCCTTTGCCTACAAACGGCTCTGCGAGTATCTTGGTATTGACTGCACATCGATTGAAGCTATCGACAACGTGCAGATGTTAGCTAGGGTGGAACAGCCGATAATCGAGCGGTTTCATCTGGATACAAAGCTACTTCGTCCACGTTGGCGGGATACCGTTAGTTGGGATGTACGTGAGGATTACAGATTTAACATACCACGTAGCATGAACCCAACCCTTGACAGCGAAGGTAACTGGATTGTAGCTAATGAAAACGGACGGATGAGGATGCCAAAGGGAGGGTTCTTCTTTGACGGTGACTGGCTTGCTATCCGTGAGCTCGAGCAGGAGGAGTACATAAAGGAAACGGTACGCGAGGCGGAGGCTATCCGCAAGGATGGAGATTACTTCTGCACCTTTATGGAGCTGTCCGCCTACTTTGGGGGACTGGAAAGCGCTTGCGATATGTACACCGACCCCGACAGCGTGTTAGAACAAAATGAGGTAAACCTAAGAAACAATATTAAGCTTATGGAACAGCTACTAAACGAATCAAATGGGTATATCGATGGTGTGGCTATAAACTCCGACCTTGGTATGCAGAATGCGCCGATGATTTCCCCTGAAATGTATGAGCGGTTTTGTATGCCGTTTGTTAAGCGGTTTTGTGAGTTTGTACATCAAAACTCCGACATGAAGGTGTTTTTGCATTCCTGCGGGGCTATCGAGCCGCTGATTCCGCACATAATTCATGCGGGGGTGGACTGCCTAAACCCTGTCCAGATCTCTGCAAATGGAATGGACGCCGCAAAGCTTAAGGAGCGGTATGGCAAGGATATCTGCTTCTGGGGTGGGGGGTGCAATACCCAACATGTACTATCGAGTAGCACCGCTGATGAGGTGGCGGATAATGTGAGGTATTTAACCGATATCTTTAAAAAAGACAGCGGGTTTGTGTTTACACAGGTGCATAACATTATGGCGGATGTACCACCCGAAAATATAGTGGCAATGTTAGACACTGCTTATGAGAATAGCTTTTATTAATAGTTAATAGATGGGTTGTAACGGTATGGCTTATGGTAGACCAGCTGTTACAACCTATTTTTTTGTGGATATAGGTGAATGGTAGAGTTATTTCAAGGCATAAAAAAACTATTGACAAAAAACTGTATTAGTGATATAATACATATTAAGGATAGGATGGGTGGGGTGACAGCGTAATGACAATTTTTGAGGGGTTTAAACTTAACAAGAATGAGAACGTCTATGAACAGATAGTAAACCATATAAAACAGGGGATACTGTCTGGGAGGATACAGAGCGATGACCGACTACCCTCACGCCGTGAAACAGCGGTGATACTCTCGGTAAACCCTAACACTGTCCAGAAAGCCTACAAGCTACTGGAGGATGAAGGGTTAATCGCTACCGATAAAAATTCAAAAAGCTGTGTGTTGATAGATGATGAAAGCTACAAACGACTGAGAGATAAAGCTATTACAGATTTGGTAGATAGCTTTGTAACGCAATGCAAGGGTCTAAATCTAGAGTTTAAGCAGGTTACACAGCTAATAATTGAGAGATGGGACTAGGTGTATTATACAGCTACTACAAAATATGACAATTTATGGAGGGTGTATCTATGAAAACCTTTAGCAGACTTACCACATTTTGCTTTACTCGTTATCTTCTGCCTGTATCTATTATCTGCGTAGCTATACTGCTACTGCCGTCTTTAATGGTGTATCTAAATATACGGGGCGGGTTTATCTTCTCAAACCGTTTTGAAACTGTACTATCCCAGTCTGGTGTGCCAATACTGCTCGCTACAATATTTGTACTGTATCTTTTGATGGTGGCGCTCTCTGTGGTTTTGGATATGGTAGGGGTAAGGAGTATCTATACACTGCTTGCTATCCCTGGAGGAAGGTCGTATCTCTATACCACTAAGCTACTTGCCGCTCTTATGTGGGGGGTTATGATTCTGGCCTGCGGGCTCTTGGGTATCTTTATATCCTATAGCGTCTACTCGTCCTACTTTAGGCCACTCTCATTAGTAAGATATCTGCTAAACAATGGGTTGTTTCTTGCCTTTGTTCGCTCGTCCTCACTACGGTTAATGCTGCCTTTGTCGTTACCATCAGCAGCATTGTCAATACTTATAGGCTTTGGGGCGGTGGTTAGTGTTTTGTATGCTAGTGCAACATGGTTTTGGAGAAGGACAGTTTCGGTGGTATGCCTTGTGGTATACATAGTAACTGCTGTTTCGATACTGGGGGCGGTTACCTCAGGGTCAGGATTTTACCGTGAAAGCTATATAGCTTTAGGGATAAACCTACTGCTTGTGATAGCAGAGTTTTACGATATTACATTTTTTAGGAAGGGTAAGGTGAGTTTGGGATGAGTATGAGGATAAAACGATACCTACCGCTACTACTACCGATTGTTTCAGTAATTATAATTGTTGCTATCCTACTTTCGGTGCGGGGTATGAGCAGTAAGGGTACACTAAAGCTTGCTACAGTCTACGGTGATGAGTCTGCTTTGGATGGTATTACAATCTCTGGTAGATACTCCGATAACACCCACGGTGAACGGTTTGTTATCAAAGATAAATCAATTAGCAGAACCTTTGAATACTACCTTTCAAGCTCTGACGCATTTAAAGATGTGCCGTTAAACTACGGCAGGGAATCGGTGGTATTAGGCGATTATGTCTATCGTGGACAGATAGGATATGTACCAACCGACGAGAAGGATTACAGGATTACAAATAGCAGAAAATCCTCACCATCCAAGGATAATGAGGGGTATGTGAGGGTAGCAGATACCAAAACGATCTATACAAAATCACTCTCGCCATATATTATGATCTACCGAAATAAAAGAGATAACCTCTCGCCCTATAAGCAGTTTGGCTCTAAAAGCGGTGTAGCAATTACAGACAAGGACGGGGGCTACCTTAAGACCTCAAGAACCGAAGAAATCGAGGTAGATGAAGCACATAAAGATAATGTAACCTTCGGAAGCCCAGAACCTAGCAGTGCCGAATTGACATCCTTTGTATACGAAGGTAGATCCACGCCGAAAGGTACCTATCTATGTGGAATAGGCGATGATATCTACTATACCTACCCAACTGACGGTACGGAAACAGGGGTGAACGGGATCTATAAAATTACAAAGATGGTAGATTGGTTTGATTCACAATCCAGTACGCAGGGTGAATCCGTCCCGATAATAGAGTTTGACACAGCGGGGATTAAGGTTATAGGGTTATATTCGGTGGCAGATAGATTTGTTTTACTAACAGTTGATAACGATATATTTACCATAATCTGCTACAACAAGGATGGCGTTCTATTACAAAAGCTACCTATCCCAGAGCTTGACGCTAATTATATAGGTGAGGATAACTATACAGTATATACGGATAAAGACGGGCTTAGTCTTTTGTACAGCTCGAAGGAGGCTAGCTATACAATACTATCTATAGCGGTGGGGGACAGGTTACAGCTTACAAACCTTATCACAACCGATCTAGTAGGTAAAGACAATAACCTAATCCCAATGTATCTAAGCAGGGTAGACGACAAGGTGCTGTTATCGGCAAACTACGCTGTAGCTAACAATACAGACCAGTATAACCAGAGTATAACATACAAGGATATGATATATATCTTTGATAAAACAAAGTTAATCTACTCGGGTGAGATTGTCACCAACAAGGAACAGGATACCTATCAGCAGAGTATCTCCCCCTACACATACTCACCTACGAGATACGTTTCGGAGATATCGGTATCAACCGAGTAATAGAGAAGTAAAGAGGTGATTTAGATATGATCGAGATAAAGAATATTGCAAAGGTATACCAAGGCAAAGGACGGGTGATATCGAATCTGTCGTTGGAGATAGGTCAGGGGCAGGTGGTAGGTCTGTTTGGAGCAAACGGAGCGGGTAAGAGCACAATACTTCGCTGTATCGCTGATATGACCTCGCTATCCAATGGGGAGGTGCTAATCGACGGACTTCCCGCAAGGGATCAGTCACAGCTAGTATCCTACATCACCGAGGAGGGGAGCTTCTTCCCACATATGACTATACGAGAATACGGGGATTTTATGCAGTCATTCTTCCCACAATTTGACAGAGCGAGGTATGACCGCTTAGTAAACTTCTTTGAGCTGTCGCAGAGGGATAAAGCGGGCAGACTATCACGAGGGCAACGCTCAAAGCTAGAGATATCGGCGGGAATGTCGAAAAATGCAAAGTATATCTTAATGGATGAACCATTTCTGGGTAAGGATATCTTTACCCGTCGTGACTTTCTGCGGCTGATGGCGGTATCCCTTAAGACCGATGAAACGATAGTTATCGCGACACACCTAATCGACGAGGTGGAACAGTTTATCGATCGTGCTGTGATAATCCGATACGGTCGTATATATGCCGACAAAACCCGTGAAGAACTGACAAACGACGGCGAAAACCTAGAAAGCTTAATGCAGACCGCCGCAGGCTACGATGAGAATAGATATAAAAAGCTACTAGATTAGTATTTTCTATCTACTTCATCCAGCAAGATCAACACAAGGCAGTATCTATAATACAAACTAAATTAGGGATGTAACAAAACTTAGTTTTGCTACATCCCTAATAGGTTATCTATCTGTTATGAACTAACCTTAACCTTAGTGATATACTGCTTGCTACCACTCTTGTAGAAGGTTATGTCGAATGATTTAAGATTATTTGCGTTTGCTTTTAGATTGCTTTCAGAGTAGTAACGACTACCGTCAGCAAGGTTTACATATGGCCCTTGCCAGTATTCGCTCTCTGAACCATACATAAGCGCCTTAAGGGTGTAGTAGTTGCCGCTCTTAGTGCAGGAGATTACATATGGAACATTCCCGTCAACCCCGCCTGTAGGTGGAGCGTAGAATACCTTATAGGTACTGCTGTATTTGAAAAAATTAAAGGATTTAGCGGATATCTTCGCCTTAGGGCCAAAGTTAGCGGTAATCCACTTTTTAAAGCCCGAAGCAGATATTACAACATCATTAACACTGCCGTACTTAGCAGCAACCTTTTGTTTAGTTGCGGAGGATACCTTAGTATAGCTAGAGCCTAAAGAATAGAATAGTAGCATATCTCCATTGCTGTTAAGGCTGTCGCCTTGGTTATAGTTTTTGTAGTTACCGATTATCGCAACCCGCTTAATCTGGTTTACAAAGCTCTTAACGGTAGCGCTGGAATTACTTATCTTGGTAGACGAGGAGGTGGTGGTAGCCTTTTTGGTGGTTACCGTAACCTGCTTGTATCCACCGTTTACCGAGAAGCCGTCAACGTTTGAGTATGCATAGATTCTGTAGGTATAGGATTTATTCGCCGCTCTGCCGGTGTCTTTATAATTCATTGAATAGGTTTCAGCACCTAGATAGTCGTATAGGCCTGTAGAGCTGTTGTAGCGGTAAATTTTGTAACCCGCCGCTCCGTCAACCTTGCTCCAATAAAGCTCGATGTAGTTAGAGGTTGCATAGGTATTAATTTTATCAGGGCCTGCTAATGTAGGAGTTATAGACCTAGGTAGGCTAAAATCACTCTGGGTGGAGCTTGCGTCGATAGCCTTAACCTTATAGAAGTAGGTAGTGCCCGGTGTAAGTCCGCTGTCGAAGTAGTATGTATTGGTAGTAGTTGTAACTAGGGTGTAGCTTGCTGTACTGGAGTTAACGGCACGGTAAAGTTCATATTTTAGTGCACCCTGTACACTGCTCCAGTTAAGTATAGCCGCAGTAGGTTCGCCGGTAATTGCATTTAATGACGGTGCTTTAAGTGTTGTAGTACCTGTTCCGCTGTTGTTGCCGTTATCGCCGGGATTACTGTTGTTGCCAGGGTCTACAGATCCGCCAGAACTACTGCCGGTGATTACGTTTAGTGTATAATCACTGTTGTTAAAATACCAAGACGTTATAGAAACGGCGTATCTTCCCGCAGGTAGGCTTTGCTCCTTGAGGTTGGTAAGGCTATCCTTTCCCATATAACCGGAGTCAATTCTCTTAAGATTGTTGCTGCTATCAACACTATAAAGGGTCACAATCCATGGCGCGTTTGAATGGTTTATTAATGTTTTTACCGAAGTGGTAATTTTTTGTGGACTGGTTAACATAAAATGATAGAAGTCTTTGTCCGAGCTGTCGTTAAGGTTTCCTGTAAAATCTTTGTTTGTGATTATGTTGTTTGCAGTAAGTATGGTGTCGTTATATTCGCGCTCATAACCTTGTGTATGGGTATCAGTGTCAGGGGTAAATCCTGCATTAATAATATAATCTGTGTTGTTATAGTACCAATAGGATATCTTGATCGCATAGCTACCCATAGGAAGCCGCATTGAGTTTAACTGCTCAAAGGCAGTACTACCACAATACTTAGACTGGAGTAACGATAGTGAGCCATTTGAATCTACGCTGTAAAGTGCAAATATCCATGTATTGCTGTTTTGAATCTGTACAGGTCTTATAGAAGCAGTTACCTTGCCGTACTGAAGCACATTAAATCTAAAAAAATCCACGTCATTAGAGTTGTTTAGATTACCTTTGTAATCTTTATTTAGGTCAATGTTTGTTGCTTGCTGAATGTTGTTGTTGTATTCCTTCTCATAGCATAAAGAAGCGGTATCATTTTCAGGTGCAAATCTAATTGAGAGTTTATATGAATCCGCTGTGAAATCCCATGACGTTACCATTACGCAGTAGTTACCCGCAGGCAGACGTTTACCATCAAATGCAGAGCTAGGGGTTTTACCTGCATACATTGATTCAATGGATGTTAAGTTCCAATTTGCATCCGCTTGGGATAATGTTACGCTCCACGGGTTACCATTATAGATGTTAGTGGTAATAAGATCTACATTAAGATACCCTGGTTCAGTAAGGGTAAACCTAAAATAATCTCTATCTCCGCTTTTATTTAAATTATCGGTGTAATCGTTGTTAACCTGTACATACATTATGTTATTTTCCGCTTTAACAACAAGCGGTACTACCATAATGATACAAAGTGTAAACATCAAAGCTGTCAGCTTAAGCAATCTTTTCATAAATAACCTCCTAATTTAGTATAGTTTTAGTAAAATTAACAAAACTGAACCTATCCTTATTATACTTTAATATGATATTTCTGTCAAGTGAAAAAGCTTATTTTGTAATATTCATTTCAACATTTTTACACATATTTTAATTATGGTAATATTTGATTTTTTTGGTTAAAATAGTATAAATTTACATTTACCTGTTGTAATTCAAACTAAAAAATGGTATAATAAACACAGCAAAGGAAAAAAGTCTAGACGACTTTTAATATATAGTGCAGTAGACAAATCAAAGTAATACACGATTTTTACATATTGCTTTAGTATACTGTATAACAGTTTTACAACGACTTTGTATTAACATTGGAGGAAGATTTATGCCGTTAGTTGATATGCCCCTAGAGGAGCTTAAGGAGTATAAAGGAAGAAATCCTAAACCGGATGATTTTGAGCAGTACTGGGAGCGTGCTTTAAAGGAGTTAGACGAAGCAAGCCTAGAATACACCCTCGAAAAGGCTGATATTGAAACAGATAATGTAGAATGCTTTGAACTTTACTTTACAGGGGTAGGAGGGGCGGTACAGCATTGTAAGCTAGCCAGACCAAAACATATTACCCAAAAGCTAAAGGGGCTTTGCATGTTTCACGGTTATACAGGACATAGCGGTGGGTGGATCGACAAGATAGCCTACGCAAGCTCGGGATTTGTGGTACTGTCTTTGGATACAAGAGGTCAAGGCGGATATTCGGAGGACAACCTTGTAACAAAGGGTAACACCCATCACGGACATATAATCCGTGGTTTATCCGAAGATAATCCGGATAAGCTGTTCTACCGAAACGCATTTTTAGATACAGCCCAAACTGCACGGATACTTATGAGCATGGACTGTGTAGATGAATCAAAGGTAGGGGCGGTTGGATTCTCCCAAGGGGGAGCGCTTACCGTTGCCTGTGCGGCGCTAGAACCACGGCTTAACACCGCCGCAGTAGGGTATCCTTTTTTGACCGATTACAAACGTATCTGGGAGATGGATCTATTTATCGACGCCTATGCAGAGCTTTTAACCTATCTTAGATTCTTTGACCCGCAACATAAAAATATTGATAGGTTCTTTACAAAGCTAGGCTACATCGACCTACAGCACCTGGCACATCGAATTAAAGCGAATGTCACCTTCTTTACAGGGCTTGCGGACACCATCTGCCCGCCGTCAAGTCAGTTTGCTATCTATAATAAGATTACCTCACCAAAGCATATGGAGATCTACCCAGACTATGGACACGAAGGTTTGCCTATGGCGGATGAGATTACGTTTAAGCTAATGAGCGCGATGTAGTAGCGTTAACGTTATCTATACGTATACTATATATTAAATAAGCGGCTTTATCTTCCGCCGAGGATAAAGTCCGCATGCTTAGTCCAGATCGGCGGAGAGATGGAGTTTTACAATGAATGTAGCTTTATTTACAGAAACCTACCTTCCTTATATAAATGGCGTTGTCACCCATGTTAAGTCACTTAAAGAGGGGCTTGAGAAGTTAGGTCACAACGTGTTGGTAGTTGCCGCAGACCCGCACGCACGTCACCATTACATACGTGACGGGGTGTTAAACTGTCCTGCTATTGCGGCAAAAAAGTTTTATGACTACGGGTTAGCTTCCCCAATAAGCTATAAAAGGCTTAAGATATTAAAGGAGTTTAACCCTGATATAATCCATATCCATAACGAGTTTGGGATTGGGCTTTCCGGTGTTAGCTACTCTGCCTCACTTAATGTGCCGCTAGTCTATACCCTTCATACAATGTATGATGAGTATCTATACTATGTTGCGCCAACTCCTTTACTTCCTATAGCTAAAAAGGTAGCGCATACCTATGCTAAAGCGGTAGCAAAGAAGGCGGCGGGGCTTACCGGCCCTTCTGCAAAGGTGGAGGAATTTTTCCGTCAGGTGGGTATCGACAAGAAGGTTTATGTTATCCCAAACCCTGTAGAAACCGATCTGTTTGATATGGATAAGGTGGATGAAACTAAGGTAAACCAGATAAAGGCACAGTACAACATAAGAGAGGACGAAACGGTGTTTTGTTTCTGTGGACGTCTTGGCAAGGAAAAGAGCGTGGATGTACTGATTGATTACTGGGCAAAGGCATTTAAGGATAACGACAAGCTTAAATTAATGATAATAGGTGATGGTCCTACCCGCCCTGAGTATGAACAACAGGCTACTGCTTTGGGTATTAAAAAGAGCTTAATCTTTACTGGTGCGGTGGATCATGGAAAGCTTCCTCCGTACTACGCTTGCTGTGATGTGTATATCACCGCTTCGGTTAGCGATACAAACTCCATCTCTATGAAGGAGGCAATGGCTATGGGGTTACCTGTATGTTCAAGGCTCGACCCGATGAATGAGGGTCAGGTGGTGGACGGTGTTAACGGCTTTAACTTTGTAGACTGCCAGCAGATGAAGGAAAAGATTGAGGCTTACCTAAAGCTAGATGAGGAGGAGAAGCAGGAGATTAGATACAAGGTTAAAAACCATATGCTATCCGACGACTGCCTAGGACTTGCAAACCATATAATCCCGATCTATCAGCGTTTAATTGACAACCATGATACAACCCTTACAGAATTTTAATGAGGAGTTAGACAGTGAAAAACATCTTTAATACTACCGATATACTACTACCAAAGAAGAATATTGACCTTACCAAGTGGAGTGTCGTTGCATGCGACCAGTATACCTCACAGCAGGATTATTGGGATAGCGTGTCGGACTATGTGTCACAAAGCCACTCTACGTTACATATGATCTTTCGTGAGATAGACCTAGAAAAGGCAGGGTTTGATGAGCGTATTACCGACATCAATGCTACAATGGAGTCCTATATAAATGAGGATATCTTTGATACACTTAAGGACTGCTATCTATATGTAGAGCGAACCTGCCGTGACGGACGGGTTAGAGAGGGTATTATGGGTGTAGTAGATCTAGAGGAGTACGACTACGCTAAGGATGCCGCTTTGCCTATCCGTGCCACCGAAGGTACAGTGCTCTCACGTATCCCTCCACGAGTGCAGATACGAAGATCCGCGCCATTAGAGCTTCCTCATATAATGCTGTTGATTGACGATCCTGACTGCGACATAGTCGAGTCGGTTGGTAAAAACCTATCGGATAGCCAGTGCGTCTACGATTTCCCATTAATGCAGGATAGCGGACATATTAAGGGTTACGCATTAAATAAGGAACAGTCGGATGTTATAACCAAAAAGCTTTTACAATACCAAAGCAAAGAAGCATTTACTAAAAGATACAGCGATATTGATGGTATAGAGGATAAACCTGTGTTAGCCTATGCAGTAGGGGACGGTAACCACTCGCTAGCAACCGCTAAGCGGTGTTATGAGGATCTTAAGGCAAATATTGGGGAGGCGGCACTATCCCATCCTGCAAGATTTGCACTTACCGAACTTGTAAATCTTCACTCACCCTCTTTGGAGTTTGAGCCAATCCATCGTGTACTGTTTAACATCTCACCATTAGAGGTAGTAAAGGAGTTAAACCGCTGTTTTGATCTTCTAGACTACGACGGCAACGATAGCTTAAACGGCACAGAGCAGGTGTTTTCCTATATAATAGATGAAAAGGTGCATAAGGTTATTATTAATAATCCAACTTTAAATCTTTCAGTGGGATCGATTACGGAGTTTATCGATAAATTGTTATTAAAGCATCCACAGGCAACGGTAGACTACATACACGGTGAGGATGTGGTATCCTCATTAACCAAAACTACCGATACAATAGGATTTATCTTTGATGGAATGGCGAAATCCGACCTCTTTAAGACGGTAATACTAGACAGCGCCCTTCCACGCAAAACCTTTTCTATGGGTCACCCATGGGATAAGCGTTTTTATCTGGAGTGCCGCAGGATTAAAGGATAATCTTTTATATGAAAATTGGCGGTACAGCCATGCTTGTATTGTGTATGGTATAATGTTGCCAATGATACCGTATGATTATGGTAAAATATGAGGTAAATTATGATAATTAGATCTATGATATCGCAGGATATAACAGCATTTCCGGCCGCCTTTAAGCTTCAAGGCTGGGATAAACCGACAGATCAGTACGAGCAGTACTATAAAGAACAGCAAGCCGGCGATCGTGTTGTGGTAGTAGCGGAGATTGACGGCGAGGTAGCGGGATATCTTACCATACTGCCCAAACCATCAGAAGGCCCGTTTATCTCAAGCGGGTATCCCGAGATATGCGATTTTAATGTGCTGATACGATTTCAGCGTCAAGGTGTAGGTAGCGCACTGCTAGACTATGCAGAAGGGTACGCTAAAGAGCGGGCGGATGGAATCTGCCTAGGGGTAGGGCTTCACTATGGATATGGCAGTGCTCAACGGATGTATGTAAAAAGAGGATACATCCCCGACGGAAGCGGGGTATGGTACAACGGTGAGCGGCTGGAGCAGTATGCAAGCTGTGCTAACGATGATGGTTTAACACTTTATCTAAGCAAGCGATTGTCTTGTTAACAGAGATGTACGTTTTAGCGATAGCTTGGTAATGTTTTATAGCCAGCATTTAACGATAGGTCATCGGTGCAACGAGATACACTAAGGGTGGAGGAATGTATTATGAGGATATATAACTTTAAAAAGCCTGGTTTACTGCCTAATATTAATACAAAGAGGCTTAATCTATTAATTATCTTCCTGCTAATAGTTGTAATAGGTGCGGGGTTGTGGTTTTACAACGGGTTTTTAAGGGATAAGCTTGCCGAGCAGAACAGACAGTATCTGCTTGAGGTATCCACAAAGAACGCTTCAGCCATTGAGATTCTTGTTGCCGAGGAGATCGACACTATAAAAGCGGTGGCAAATATTATCGGAAACGAGCCAAACTACACTCTAGATAAGGCTATGGAGATACTTAAGCGTGAAGCCGAGAGAAAAACCTTTATAAGACTTGGTATTATACAATCAAATGGTAACGCGATTACCACCGATAACGTATCCATGAATTTAATTGATAGGGAATACTACAAGAAAGCTTTAGCAGGGGAGAGCAACGTATCCGACCGTCTTGAGGACAAGATAGGCGGGGGATTAATAAACGTGCTTGCTGTACCTTTAACTGTACAGGGTAAGCTAGAGGGGGTTGTTATCGCAACTATGGACAATAAAAAATTCTCCGATCTACTTAACATTGATATCTTTTCAGGTGAGGGCTTTGCTTATGTTATAAAGAAGGACGGTAGACCGGTTATCTATCCACAGCATAAGAACAGCCTAAAGGAATTTGATGATGTCTTCACCGTTTTGAGTAAGGGCGGTGTAAGTAAGCAAATTATCTCAAATATGAAAGAGGATATGGCAAATGGTAGGAGCGGAATGGTTGAATACAGCCGTGGAGGAGTATCACGGATTGCGGCATACTCTCCGTCAAAGGTAAACGACTGGTATGTTTTCTCGGTTGTACCTAAGGTAGCGGCACTTAGTACCACCAACGCCATCCTACTGGCTTCCTTTGTGCTAACCACGCTGATTGTGCTGTCATTCCTACTGTTTCTTTTATACATTCAGATTACGCAGAAAAAGCATATGCGAACCATCGAGAGGATTGCGTTTGTAGATGAACTTACAGGAGCGTCGACCCTTGCTAAGTTTAACATAGACGTTCAGCGTATACTAGAGGAGAACCCAGATATACCTTACGTTATTATCAAGCTTGATATTGCTGACTTTAGGCTAGTAAATGACCAATTCGGTTTTGCAACAGGGGATAGGGTTATAAAGAGCATGTCGCAGGCGTTAAGTAAGATTTTAAAGTATGATGACGAAACCTTTGCTAGGGTCAATGCTGACGAGTTTGTGGTGTTTTTAAGATTTTTTAACATTGAACAGCATGATGAAAGGCGACAGCAATACATAGAGTGGTTTAATAAAGAGATGGGTGACTTTGAGTTTAACTTTAAGCTACCAACAGGTCGGTATCTTATAACCTCCTTTAATGATGTAAAGGACGACAGCATTTCGGTTTTTGAAAAGGTAAACTTTGCGCATAGAAAGGCAAAAGCAAGCTCTACAGAGATGGTTGTAGATTACGATGATGAGATAAAGTCGGGTATCTTTAAAGAGAAAGAGATTGAGAGTAAGATGGAGAGCGCTCTTAAGAACAAGGAGTTTAGGCTTTATCTACAACCTAAGTACCGTCTTTTAGACGATACCATCGGCGGGGCGGAGGCGCTTGTACGCTGGAAACCACAAGGCGCGGATTTAATATATCCAGGTACCTTTATCCCGATCTTTGAGAAGAACGGTTTTATCGAAAAGCTTGATATGTATATGTTAGAGCAGTCCTGCGCGCAGATTAGGTCATGGTTGGATAGCGGGGTAGAGCCGGTTGTAGTATCAGTTAACTTCTCAAGGTTACATCTGCACAACGAAAGCTTTGTACAGCAGCTCAGTCAGATCTGCGATAGATACAATGTACCTCATAAATACATTGAGGTGGAGATAACCGAGAGTACAATGATGGATAACGAGGGGCTTTTGTATGGAGTGTTAGAAAGCCTACATAAGAAAGGCTTTACCATTTCTATGGATGACTTCGGTACAGGTTATTCCTCTTTAGGACTTTTAAGAAATATTCCTGTGGACGTAATTAAGATAGACCGTAGCTTTTTCCTATCGGCACATGATAATTTAAGGGCGAAGGCGGTGTTGGTTAATGTGTTGAATCTGGCGAGGGATCTATCCATCCATACCGTAGCTGAGGGTGTGGAGGAGAAGGCGCATATCGACATGCTTCGTGAGATGGGTTGTGACATGGTGCAGGGGTACTACTACTCAAAGCCGTTGCCATCAAGAGAGTTTACGGAGAAGCTTGAAGAAAGATAAATACGGTTAAAGTACAATATTACTAAAGAAAACGAGGCTTGCAACGCGCAAACCTCGTTTTTTAGTTATGGAATTATATCCTATGTCTATACTATAATACTTAGATGAACCAAACACATACTAAAGTATTGTTAGCATGGTTAAAGTAGGTCACTAATAATTAGATAAAAGCTGTCTATCGAATAAAATTGGTATATGGCTTAACTCCACGTTCTGGGAGATCTATCCCCGCATTTCTTCCTGCCTCTTGACAGCGAAGTAGATATGCCATATTTTTGCCCAACTCCCTCATGGTGTAAAGCCCTTCGGCGTCCTGTAAGACATCCTCCGGACGTGCTCCATGCACCATGTTCCAATAGCTAGAGGATACAACAGGCATCTCTTGGATGGTAAAATACTTTATCATCTGGTCAAATGCAGCGGTAGTTCCCGCACGTCTTGCCGAAAGAACAGCCGCCGCAGGTTTCATACGAAACGTCTTGTTTTGATTCCCACAAAGCTCTGAATAGAACAACCTATCCATAAATCCTGTCATATTCCCGCTAGCTGACGCGTAGTGGACAGGTGTACCAAAGATAAACCCATCTGCGCTCTTTGCTTTTCCGTGAAACTCGTTAACCGAATCATCAAATACACATCTGCCAGTATCAGCACATCTCCTACAGGCGATACACCCGCCTAAAGGCTTGTTACCAATCCAAAAAATCTCTGTTTCGATACCTTCCTGTTCTAAGCTTTTAGCAACCTCTGAAAGCGCCGTATATGTACAACCCTCTTTCTTTGGACTGCCGTTAACAAGTAAAACCTTCATATCCATCCTCCATATTTTATATTATTAGTTATCTATAATGTTTTAGGGACTACCTAAGTCATATTAAAGATATCTAAACTTCCATTAATTATACTATGTATCTCCACCACATGGCCTTTTACAACATAGAATATTAAGTATTCATCAACTACTAACCTACGATAGTGTTAGCATATTCATAAACGGAGTGTTGTCCCAGAACAGATTCCACCGTAACCATCCGATAAAATTGTTGTTTTCCTCTGCAATAATCAGCCTGCCTAGCGAGAGTATGCTGTTTAACTTGCTCCTTGCTACATGTTTATCGTACTGCGAAACTGCTTGTTTATCATCCGGTGTTGCTATCCTAAAGTTCATGTTAACCCCTTTTATAATAAGATGGCTTTAGTTGTTGTACATCATTATACCATTTTCATTACAAAAAGTCAATTTATTTTGGCTTTCAAATGTCTGCAACAAACGTAAAATATCGAAACCACATTAGAGCGGTTTCGATATTAGTATGTATATATTAAATTAATCTTACATCCTAAACTGCCGTACTATTCCACTATGCATGTAGTCTGCCATATCTAAGGCTTCCTTCTCGATAGTGTCATAGATCTTTACGTTATCTTGATAATTACCCTCAATCCTAGTTGCTGCTTCCTCTTCGGTCAGCTTTAGATGGTCGTATAACATCGATCTCCATCTTCGACGACTCCAGTATGGGTTAATGCTTGCTAGAAAATTTGCAATGCTATCAGCGTTTGCATACCATCTTTCACGCATCTGGTTTGCTAGCTGGGTGTCACCCTGATTTGCGGCGTTTACAAGGTCACCGCCAATCATTAGGTGCTCTGTAAGTAGCTCCTTAAACTTAGCCGCCTTTGCATCGCCATAGAATTGTTTTAGCTCATCTTCAAAGTCTAGTGGGTTTTCAAGAAGTCTGTCGGTAACATATTTTAGATCGGGTGAATCGGATACAGTGCTGTTTATAAACGACCTGGTCCACATAACATGTTGTACCCACAGCTTGCGTAGTGTGTTTAATAGAGTAATACTCTGGTTCATCATCAATATCTCCTATCTATAATAAACGTGTATATACGTACAATATTATATGTTTTGATGATGAAAGCTGTTACTATTTAGGGAAAAACAATGTATTTTTAAAGGCTAGATTGCTAACAAAAGCTCCCGCAATACCTTGCAGGCAACCGCAGTTGACCCGCCGCTCGTATCAAGCATAGGCGAAAGCTCATTTAAATCTCCTCCGATAATGTTAAGACTTGATAGCTTTACGATCCCGTTAAACAGCACATCTGCAAAGATACCGCCCGCTTCGGGTGTGCCTGTGCCTGGGAATACAGAGCTATCTAAAACGTCTAGGTCGATTGTTAGGTATACAGGCTTACCCTTTAGCGATGTAATTACTTCATCCAGACCGTTTAGGTTAAACTTAGAGAGTGTGGTGTGGGATTTTGAAAACTCAAACTCATCCCTTTCACCCGAACGGATACCAAACTGATAGATCCTACCGTCACCCACAAGCTCCCAAATTCTACGCATAACGGTAGCGTGGGAAAGCTTCTCTCCAAGATAATCATCCCGCAGATCGGCATGTGCGTCCAGGTGGATTATATGCAGATCGGGGTACTTCTCAACTGCCGCCCGAACAGCGCCAAGGGATACCAGATGTTCCCCGCCTATCATAATAGGGATTTTACCATCACATAAAATCTGGCCTGTGTAACCTTGTATAGTATCGAGAGATTTTGCCGCATTTCCAAATATAAGCTCCAGATCCCCACCGTCGAAGATGGCAAGGTCGGTTAGATCCTTATCCTGATATGGGCTGTAGGTTTCGATACCGATACTTTCATTACGCATAGCAGGGCTTGCAAAACGTGCCCCAGGGCGGTAGGAGGTTGTGCCGTCGAATGGTGCTCCGAATATTACAATATTGCTATCCTCATACTCGCTGTCACAACCGATAAAGGTATGCACATTTTTATTCATCCGCACTGTTTAGTAGCTCCTTTACATAGTTTGGTAGGGCAAAACATCCCTTGTGAAGCTCGGTGTTGTAGTATCTGGTCTTTAATGAGAGCTCGTTCCAAGCCGCTTCGTCCAGATCGCTAATAGGGTCAAACTTTTTAGAGGCAAACCCAAATAACCAGTGTCCTGACGGATAGGTCGGGATGTGGGCTTGATAAACTCTACAGATAGGGAAAAACTCTCGGATACGCTTGTGCGCACGTTGCATAGATTTTGCATAGGAGGAATAGTATGGTGTTTCATGCTGATTTACAAGGATACCATCCTCTTTTAAAGCGTTAAAGCAGTTTCCGTAAAACTCCTTTGTAAATAATCCTTCACCAGGTCCGAATGGGTCGGTGGAGTCTACGATAATTAGGTCATATTCGTTTACCTTGCTACGCACAAACTTTAACCCATCCTCAAAATATAGACTTACCCTAGGGTCGGAAAGCTTGCTTGCAGTCTGTGGTAAAAGCTCGATACAAGCGTCTACCACCATCTTGTCAATCTCCACCATATCGATATGCTCTATCGTCTGATACCGTGTAAGCTCCCGCACTGTACCGCCATCACCTGCACCGATCACCAGTACATTCTTAATGTTTGGGTTGGTTGCCATAGGGATATGCACAATCATGTCGTGGTAGATAAATTCGTCCTTTTCAGTAACCATCATCAGTCCGTCAAGGGTAAAGAACCGTCCAAACTCTTTACTCTCAAAGAAATCGATCTGTTGAAACGGGCTTTTAGCGCTGTATAGCTGCTTAGCCACCTTAATCGAAAATCTTACATTCTCTGAATGTTCTTCTGTATACCAAAGTTCCATATATTTCTCCTTATTATATCGTCTAGTGTAAGTCTGCCAAAACGCCCAAGGCGTGTAGTTAACTATATATTTTATATAATCAAACCTTCGGTAGGGGGGTATATCCCATATTTAAAGATTAACAAAGTGTTAATCTTTAACCTTCAGTAAGAATTTTAATTGTATCGCAGGTTAGATCCTCTGTTCCTGTTAATGAACATCCCTTAGACCTTGCGTAGGCGATGTAATCTAAAATCTCTGCTGTAATCCGCTCACCCGGGGCAAGAATTGGGATACCAGGGGGGTAACACATAATAAACTCCGCACAGATTTCACCCACGCTTTTAGCTATTGGGGTGGATATCTTATCCCTGTAAAACGCCTTCTGCGGTGCGAGCACAACCTCGGGTTTTATATATTCATGGTCGATCATCCCCGCCTTATCCTTAGCAAATCTTCGCTTTATCTCGGACAATGAGGAGATAAGTCGTTCAATCTCAAAGGCACGGTCACCCGCAGAGATTATTGCAAGAAGGTTGCCTAAATCCCCAAATTCAATCTGTATACCATACTCATCACGCAGGATATCGTATACCTCAATCCCCGCTAGTCCGATATCGAGGGTATGAACCGAAAGCTTTGTGCTGTCAAACTCAAAGATGTCATCACCGTTAATAAGCTCTCGCCCAAAGGCGTAAAGTCCGCCAATCTTGTTTATCTCCTCACGGGCGTAACCCGCAAGCTCTAGAGTCTTTTTAAAGATAGCTTTACCGTTTACCGCAAGGTTCATTCGGGCAATATCCAGCGAAGATAGCAGTAGGTACGAGCCGCTTGTAGTCTGTGTAAGGTTTATAATCTGCCGTACATAACCCGCATTCACCCCAGCCCCACATAGCAAGAATGAGCTTTGGGTAAGCGAGCCGCCCGTCTTATGCATACTAACCGCCGACATATCTGCCCCACATTCCATTGCGGATGGTGGGAGGTTATCACCAAAATAAAAGTGAGTTCCATGGGCTTCGTCCGCTAGTACAAGCATGTTATGGTTATGGGCAAGCTCGGTTATAGCTTTAAGGTTAGAGCAGATACCATAGTAGGTAGGGTTATTGACAAGGATTGCCTTTGCGTCGGGGTTTTGCTGTATCGCCTGCCTAACATCCGCTAACGACATCCCAAGGGGTATCCCTAATTTTTTGCTTAGTCCGGGACTTACATATACCGGTACAGCGCCGCAGATAACAAGCGCATTAATAACGCTTCTATGCACGTTTCGAGGAAGGATAATCTTATCTCCCGCCTTACAAGCCGACATTATCATAGCCTGAACCGAGGAGGTGGTACCTCCCACCATAAAGAATGCCGCACTTGACCCAAAGGCCTTAGCCGCAAGCTCCTCCGCCTTTGCGATAACCGAAACAGGGTGGCAGAGGTTATCTAGCGGTTTCATCGAGTTTACATCCGCCTTAAGGCAGTCCTCGCCCAAAAACTCCGTAAGCAGCGGAGTTCCACGCCCGCCTTTATGTCCCGGTACATCAAAAGGTACTACACGTTTTTTTCTATGCTCTAAAAGAGCCTCATAGATAGGGGCGTAATTTTGCATAGTCCCTCCTTAGTAGACATTAGTACCGCTGAAAATCTCAATCATCTCCTTGCGCAGATTGTTTGTAATCTCCAGTCTTTGTTTTGGTGGGATCTCGTAAACGTCGGTGTTAAACAGATAGTTTTGGAGTTCTATCTCTTTGATTAACATCTTGGTATGGAAGATGTTAGACTGATAAACGTTAACATCGATTGCGTCGTATTTGGTTAAGGTTTGGTTGTCTATGTAATCCTGTATAGAGGTAATATCGTGGTCGATAAAGTATTTTTTACCGGACAGATCTCGGGTAAACCCTCTAACTCGGTAGTCTATGGTGATAATATCGGAGTCAAAGCTGCTGATTAGATAGTCAAGCGCATTAAGAGGGGAGATCTCACCGCAGGTTGAGACGTCAATATCCACACGAAAGGTTGAGATTGCGTTGTCTGGGTGGTATTCGGGATAGGAATGAACCGTTACATGGCTTTTATCCAGATGTGCAAGGATAGTTTCGCGGTCGGCAAGCGCAAAGCCGCCCTTGTTGCAGGACTCGTCCACAAGCTGCTCTGGGAGTGCCTCCTCGGTAATAAGGATGGTAACCGAAGCACCTTGCGGGTCGTAATCCTGCTTTGAGATGTTTAGAACATGTGCCCCAATCATCTCGGTTACCTTGCATAGTATGTTTGTTAGACGTTCAGAGTTATACTGTTCATCGATATAAGCAATATAATCCTTCTGTTCTCGTTCGCTTTTAGCATAGCAAACATCATAGATGTTAAAGCTAAGGGTCTTTGTTAGGTTGTTAAAGCCATAAAGTTTGAGCGCGTTTTCCATCTCTTTTCTCCTTAAAACAAAAATTCTCAAGTATCTTGCGTAATCTTACACAAGGTGTAAGCTAACACAATTCACTTGAGAAATATGCAGTACAAAAAAAGCAGAATAATCCCGCTAAATCCATCACAAGCATTCAGAGTCTATACAGCAAAAAACTTACTATTATCCCGCATATCAATACGTTGATAGCAGATTAATAATACTACTCTTATTGACCGTTTCACAAGTGTTGTGTAAGATACACATGGTTATGAAGTAACCAACTTATAAAATTTGAGCTTTTAACTCAATCAATCGGCAGTTGACCCGGCTGTCCGTATGGCCTCAATTCTTCTATTGAAGAATGGTCAAATAAGTTTTTCGTCTATTACATCCAAAAACTTCATCTGTATTATAGCATACAATTGCAGTCATGTCAATAACTTTTTTTGCTATTGGATATATTTTCTTTTAAATTCCAACTTTAATAAACAACTACAGCGATTATCTTCCTACTACTACTACGTTTGGGTGGTTTATTATCTCCTCGAGTGTCGCGGTTTTACGGTAGCTTCCACTAAAGACATCCGCAGTATTATTAAGGCTGTACTGTATTCCACGCTGAAGGGTAGTGGGTGAGCTTGCATACCCTTGTGAGGTTAGCAATGGTTTTAGTAGCTGTGAGTACTGCTTTTGTGCCGTATCAAAGGAGCTGTTAAAGTTTTCTACACTGCTTGTATCCAGATTAGCAAAGGTGTTAAAGATAGCGTCCTTTAATTCACGGTTAGAACCTTTGCCATCAGAAAAGTATCGACTGTTGTCAACTACATTATAGTCGCTATAGGGGTTGTTTTTGATACCATCGATAGCTTTTGAGAAGGCGGCGGTAAAGCTCTTAGCGCTTTCTGGGGCTAGATTATTTATAGCAAAAAGATTTGCTTTTGCTGTCGCTATCCCGAGGTATGCAAAGTCGCTATATGACTGTGTACCGTTTGAATAGATTCCCCTTTGTATGTCTAGTACAAAATCCGTCGCAAGCTTTGTTTCCTCGCTGTTAAGACCGAGTGCACCTATATCAAAAAACGGGGTTTTAGCAGTTTTTGAAGGATCGATAGGGGTGATGGTTATCTGGGTAGGCTTGTAGTTTGAATATTGGCTGTTAACCTCATCGTCAGCCTTAAGCTCAAATATATCGTACCTTCCGTCCTTATCTGCATTTAATGGAGCTTGATTTAACAGTGCCGCTCGGTCAAGTTGAGGCATTTTTGACATAGTTATAGGCATTGCGTAATCTGTGGTAATGTTCATGTAGATCCCATCCTTCGTTTTTTTAGTATATTTATACTATATATCGGTAAATTTTACTAATAATTAAGCAACAAAGTAATGTGTAAGATATTTTATATTGGTAATGCGAAAAAACTTGCTAACTAGATATTTATTATCTCGTTATAAACACGTTTGTTGTTATCTTTGTCGGTGTAGGCGAAAAAGGTGGAAACACGTTGTTTATACTTTTCATCCATAACACAGTTGTCTGCCATATATCGAACTATTGTGTCGATAAGCTCATGGTGGTTATGTACTATCTCCCCAAATCCCATGGTTTTATAATCAAAATATGACTCTGTTTGCGGATTTTCTGTAAACCAGTAGTATATAACTGGCTTTTTAAGATAGGAAAAATCGAAAACTGTCGAAGAATAGTCGGTAATTAAAAGTGAACTTTCGGCAAATAGGGTTTGATAGGGTTGGTGGTAGTCAATTATCTTTACACCCTCTGCCGCTTTAAAGCAATTAGCGAAGTTAGCATATTTAGGATGAGGTTTATACATTATCTCGTATCCGTATCTATCCGCCTCAGCAACTAGACGTTTATCACAAAGCAGGCTGTTAATACGTTTGCAGTAGGTGGAACTGCTTAAATCATCCGCCGAAGAATGTCCACGCCAGGTCGGCACGAACAAAATCTTTCGCTTGTTATTATCATATAGGCTATCGTAGCGTGGCATTCCTGTTAGCTTTACTACATTTTTGTCATATCCATAATCTTGACCTAGAACGGCATTGTATTCCTCTTTAGCAGTGGTTATCAGAAGCTTTAGATTTTGGTACGGCTTTAAAAGCCAGAAGGATAGGTCGTGAAGGATAATTCCATGTTGTAAAAATATAGTTTTACAGCTGTCAAGCCCTGCATAGATAGGGTAGGTGCTACCGTCGCAGATATCCCTTAACCTACCATGTAGATGTGATGAGATAAACCTTTGCGCAAACAGTGCCATCAATTTATGTTGCGCAGATCCGTTGCAGATAACCTTGCCAACCTGTGCTAGCCGCTTTGCATCGGGGGAGCTTTCATCCACCACAAAATACTTATCTATTCCGTCGTTAATATTATTGCTGTAGATAAAGAAATGCTCGGCGTTGTCGTCGGCTCTGTCTGGTCTGTCGGATATAAGCCATATTCTTTTGTTTAACATGGTTTGGTATTGTTGTAGGTACTGCTGTATTATAGCTTTATCCTCGTTGTATTTCTCTTCGGAAAAATTTCTGTCAAGGTAAAGTTTTACAGCCTTAGAAAGCTTATCATAGTCGAGTGGCTCGACATAAAGTGTGAAGCCTTCTTCTAGTCTTGTAATAAGTAGGTGGTCACCTATTATGTAGGAGTGTGGCATGTTGTTAATCCTTGAAGGGAATGAGTAATCAACCCTCGCTGGTACTAATGCCCCGTCACTATCCCGCACAAAAAGGTTGATACAGCCGGGTTTATCATATGGGATGTAAAATTCAAAGACATAGCAAGCTGAACCGGTAGAATCAGGGAAGTATGAATCTGCATACTTACTAACTAGTAGCCTGCTTTTAAAGTCGCAATCTGCATATCTGGCAACAAGGTCAGTGTTACCAGAACCGGAATTGAAGATTCCCGAAAGGTGTATCAGATTGTTGTACTCTTCTGTTATAGTGATAATTGCATTATATCCGTTATTGTCATAGTTAGTCATCTTAAAATCTCCGTTAAAATTAAGT
>CAZAOY010000013.1:0-51486 GCA_964486925.1 uncultured Oscillospiraceae bacterium | reverse complement strand
CATAAAAATTCATTCCTCCCTAAAAGTGGTTAATAGCGGATTTTTCCTCCCACCAGGGTTATTTTAATCGGCAACTACAACGCCCATAGAACGAGCTGTACCGGCGATCATACTCATAGCAGTTTCGATGTTAGCTGCGTTTAGATCCGGCATTTTTGTTTCTGCGATTGTTCTAACCTGCTCCCTGGTAATTGTTGCAACTTTTGTTTTTTGTGGTACACCTGAACCACTTTCAATTCCACAAGCCTTCTTGATTAATACAGCGGCAGGCGGAGTTTTTGTAACAAAAGAAAAGGAGCGATCGGCATATACTGTTATAACAACAGGTATAATTAAACCAATATCATTTTTTGTACGCTCATTAAATTCTTTAGTAAATCCCATAATGTTAACACCATGTTGACCTAGCGCAGGACCAACTGGTGGCGCAGGAGTGGCTTTACCTGCAGGGATCTGAAGCTTAATGTAGCCTGTTACCTTTTGAGCCATAATTTGCACCTCCAAATATTGTGGTAAATGGCGGAATATCGTTAATATTCCTCCCACTAGCATTTATTCTACATATATAAAATAAACGCACGTTTAACAAAGTGTTGCACTAATGCAACTAATTTGTTAGTTTAATAATGCGACTTGATCTAATTCAAGTTCAACTAAGGTATCACGCCCGAATAGATGTATAGAAACCTTTACCATATTGTTATCGATATCAATTTCCGATACAACACCCTGCTCGCCTTTAAACGGACCGTCACTAATCTTAACGTGGTCGCCTACAGCGTAGTTTATAGATACCTTAACTGTCTCAACCCCTAAAGCCTTAACCTCATCATCGGTTAGTGGCACAGGTTCTGAGTCAGGGCCTACAAATCCGGTAACACCGCGTATATTTCTTACAACATACCACGAGTCGCCGGTAAGTTCCATCTTAACCAGCACATAGCCGGGAAAGACTTTGTGTTCTACTTCCTTTTTCTTGTTGTCGGTAATCTCTATTACAGTCTCCGTCGGTACCTTTACCTCTGGGATTAGATGCTGTAGGTTTCGATTCTCAACAACCGTTTTAATGCTTTGAGCCACCTTGTTTTCATACCCAGAATAGGTGTGAATAACATACCACTTTGCGGCTGAACTTTGTGACATAATTTGCCCCCCGATTCTTAAGCCGTCATACGTTAGCATTGTAAGACCTAACTACTATGAAAACGTGTTTATGCGGCGTGTCTGCAAGATTAAGCTAAGGATACTCCTTAGGCATAATACTAAAACATTAATGTGAATAGACGCTGTAATAGAAAGTCTACAGGCCAGATAATAACAGCGGCTAAAGCCATAAAAACAAGCACCACGGTGGTGTTGTTTATAATCTGTTTTTTGTTAGGCCAAACGATCTTTTTGGTTTCACTTCTTACTTCTCTCAAAAAACGAACGGATCTTTTAAAGATATTATCTTTCTTTACCGGCTTTGCAGTTGTAACTTTTTTGTCAGTAGTTTTTTCAACTTTATCCTTACTCATTAGTTACCCCTTTCGTTATTTTGTTTCCTTGTGAGCTGTGTGTTTGCGGCAGAAACGACAGTATTTGTTCATTTCAAGCCTATCAGGATCGTTCTTTTTGTTCTTTACAGTGTCATAATTACGTTGTTTGCACTCTGTGCAAGCTAAAGTAACTTTAACCCTCATATCGGCACCTCCTGTTAATTGGGATAAAATTTGCCTCCCTCTATGGTTTGCTAATGGATCTGCGCAGTAAAAAGCTATAGCTGTTAACAAGGACAGCGCTTGCTTTATTGCGCAAAAAATAAACCTGCTAAGAGGTAATACAATCATAACATATTTAGATACACCTGTCAAGCATGTTTTATATTTTTGTACAATTGCACTACACAGCTAAAAAATGGGATATAAAATTAGCTATTTTTATATTATTCTAACCATGACAACTATATATATGTAAAAAAATATAAAAAACTTAAATAATTAGTGAGATTTATCTTGACTTTTTATCAAAAAAGTTATAAAATAGAAAGGTAACAGATATTAAAATAACTTTATAAAATTCCATTTTATCATATGTATTTTACTATTATTGCACGTTCGGTGAAAAAACAAGCTCACGGTGGAAATGAAATAGGAAGTAAAAGCTAGCCCTTTATCAGCCAAAGTGACAGCCACCGACCATTGTAGATGTATAGACACCCCTGCTACTACGGTCTACAAAAATTAAAAGAAGGAGGAAAAAATAAACCAATGGGACTACTTGAAGTTTTACTGTTTTGTCTGCTTACGTTAGCTGTAACAGCGGCAATTACCATCCCGCTAAGCTACAAGCGCGGAGTTGAGAACAGGAAAAGAATTGCTGAAGCTGAAATTGGATCGGCGGAACAACAAGCTCAGCTTATTATAGAAGAAGCAACAAAACTTTCACAAACAAAGAAAAAAGAAGCAATAATTGAAGCAAAAGATGAAATCCATAAGATTAGACTGGACGCAGATAAAGATATCAGAGAGCGTCGGTCAGAGGTAACAAGACAGGAACGCAGAATTGCGCAAAAGGAAGAAACGCTCGATAGAAAGCTAGATTCCTTTGAAAAGAAGGAAGAAAAGCTTACCGATCGGTTAAGGCTTGCAGAAGAAAAGTTAAATGAAGCAGAACGCATTAAAAAGAGTCAGCTAGATAACCTTGAAAGGATATCAGGCCTTACCTCAGAACAAGCAAAGGCACAGCTTATCGATAATCTAGAGGGGGAGCTTGTCCACGAGAAATCTGTAAAGATAGCTATGTATGAGCAACAGTTAAAGGACGAAGCAGAGCAGAAGGCGAGAGAATACATCTCACTTGCAATAACACGCTGTGCGGCAGAGCATGTTAGTGAAACCACCGTATCGGTAGTACCGTTACCTAACGATGAGATGAAGGGTAGGATAATCGGTAGAGAGGGAAGAAATATCCGTGCTATCGAAACCATGACCGGGGTTGATTTAATTATCGATGATACGCCAGAGGCTATTACGCTATCTTGCTTTGACCCTATAAGACGTGAGGTTGCAAGGCTTACCCTTGAAAAGCTTATTCTGGATGGACGGATACATCCTACAAAGATTGAAGAATCTGTTGAAAAATCTCGCCGCGAGGTTGAGATTAGAGTAAAAAACGAAGGCGAAAGAGCCTGTATGGAAACCAATGTACATGGTGTTCACCCTGAACTTGTAAAGCTACTTGGTAGACTAAGATTTAGATATAGCTTTGGTCAGAATGTGTTAAACCACTCTATAGAGGTTGCACATATCGCCGGAATGATGGCAAACGAGCTTGGAATTGACGCAACGCTTGCACGTAGAGCGGGTCTGCTTCATGATATAGGTAAGGCGCTAACCCATGAGATCGATGGCTCACATGTAGAGATCGGGGTTGAGGTTTGTAAGAAGTTTAAAGAGAATGGTACAGTGCTTCATGCAATAGAAGCGCATCATGGTGATGTAGAGTTAAAGACTGTTATTGCTTGCTTAGTGCAGGCGGCGGATGCAATATCTGCGGCACGTCCTGGTGCTAGACGTGAAAATGTAGAGAACTACATAAAACGTCTTGAAAGGCTAGAGGAGATTGCAAACTCATTTGATGGTGTTGAAAAATCCTTTGCGATACAAGCCGGTCGTGAGATTAGAATTGTTGTCAAACCCGAGGTTATTAAAGACGACAAGATGATTATCGTTGCTAGAGAGATAGTTAACAGAATTGAGAATGAACTGGAGTATCCAGGTCAGGTTAAGGTTCATCTTGTTAGGGAGAGCAGAGCGATTGAATTTGCTAAATAGCCCATACCAACCTTTACTTCGCGTGAATGTAAAAGATGGTTTGTAACCTCATTTAATATAAAAATCAAAATCCTCCTTGTGTAGACAAACTGCACAAGGAGGATTTTAGCTTTCGGTAAAGGTATCTTCCAGTTATTGCCTTTACTTTTTGTTAATAGGTGAAATGTTACACCTTCCTCTGAGAATATGGTCATTACAACTCAATTAAAAAACTATCTATTATCAGTTAAGTCAATGACAGCTACCTCCATGGGTTTAAGTGAAATTGGCTGAAGTTTTATATAATCATTAGAGTGTCCAAGTTTAACTTTAATTTGAGTTTTTTGTGGAGAGGAGAATAGATTCATAACAAATAGCATGCTCCTTTCCCTGTTTGTGCGCAGTGAAACCCAGATGTTTTGATTGCTGCAACGTATAATAGGGTTAGTACAGCCTAATTCCGACAACAGATACTCTAGCATATGCGTATGCTCAAACTTGCTGTGTTTCCAGTTAAAACCAAGCCAAATAACGGCTCCGCCATCTGCAAAATCCTTCTTCCATCCAAGCACTTGTTGTGACTCTATCTCATATGCTATTGCTTTAGCGTGTTGTGGGCGTGCAAGGTTTCGCCATATATGCCCATTAACCAGGATGTTTTCTATCGAACCAACATTAATTATTGGAGAAGTTTTGTTATAGATCTCGCTACCCTTAGCACCGAGAAAATCACTCAAAATTGTACACTCCTTAAAGCTTTCATCTAGAGTGGGTATAACAGGTGCAATACACAGCTTGCCTCCTCTTTTCACAAAGCTAACCAAGGAACGTTGGATATCTTCCGACATGCATGTTGATGTAGTAACAAATAACGGTTTAGCTGTGTCTGTATCGATGTTTGGGTTATTTAAATCTAACATCTCTGCACTAAAGCCACCACAAAATGCTGTGGTCAACAATCCCTTACGCAGAAATTCCCAAGCCTGTGTGCTAGTGAAATCGCGGGTGATGGCACTTGATAGATAATGCTTGCTACGGCTTTGCTCCCAGTCTAGACCGATATTAAAGTCTGATACCCTATCTGCATCAGCTAGCCAAGAGTTCTGCTCTAAAAATTCCCCATACTGTGTTATCGACTGATATGTAGGGCGAATCTCTCCCGACGCTCCTATTGGTGCACCATAGTCGTATACTTTACCAAAATGGCTCACCCCTTCAGGGTTAGGGCCTCCTGTAAATATATAGTAGTTAACCCCTTTTGAACCTAGCGAAGTATTAGTCATAAGGCAGCAAAGCACATCCTCGGGCAGTATAGGCGGCCAATCTGAAAAGCTTCCACCCGGAATCTCAAATACAGTAGGTGGATAACCCATTAGTCTTAACATCTCGTTTGATATAAAGATATTAATAGCATATTGTGGTGTTGGATTATTTTGTTTCCAATCTTGGTCTAGATTGTAATAATGGTCGCAACCAAGCAAAAAGTTATCCTTTAACCGTTTTACCGTATCCAAAAAATATCCATTCATATTAGGGTTGCCCGAATTATGTACTATCTGGCAGTCTATCCCCGCACTAGCCATCCAATCATATAAGGTTGACACATAATCAGCAATGGTAGAAAGATAAAAATCTTGATAATCCTTAGACCTTCTACAAATATAGTAGCCTTCTGTATTATTATCATTTTTAGGATATATCTCAGCAAAGCTTGTATAGGATGTATCATACGCTGTGTTTAAATCAGCAATAGAGGTATACCTATTACGCAAAAACCTAGCATAGCCACCGTCCTCTTTGCCAAATCCCATAGTTTCGCTGTTATAATCCCATCCCCCAAACCATTCATGTATACCCATTAGCTCGTTATCAATCTGAACCATTGTAATTGTTCCGCCTTTAGATACCGTATACTCTGCAATAATAGGACACACTATATCAAACCAAGCTTTTACTTTGGCTAAAAATGTTGGGTGTGTATAACTAACGGATGAACCTCTGAAGATTTTACCGTTAATATCCCGCGCTAAAATTTCCGGATAGTTTTCGCATAGCCAACCCGGTATACCGTCATATTTTAACTCGGAATACTGATATGGCCCGGGTCTGCATATAACCATAAGCTTAAGCTCTTTACATAGCTGTAAAAATGCGCGCAGATCCCGTTCGGGGATATCACCAAAGCGTATATCCCCTTCAGTTGGCTCGTGTAATATCCACGGAATATATGTTGCAACACAGTTTCCACCAGCCTGTTTAAGCAGTATAAGCCGAGCTTTCCAATCCTGCTTTGGAACTCTAAAATAATGTAATTCGCCAGATACTAAGAATTTTCTCTCGCCATTAATAATGTATGATCTTTTATCCCATGCAAACTGATTCATAAATACCCTCCACAAACATATCTTTTATTGCAAAGACAGGCGATACTATGATCGCCTGATTTACTTATTTAAGTTGTGTCATATGGGGTAACCATACCATGTTGTCGATCTATTCTACAAAGACGCTATGCTCTGCTTAATGTTCTCTAGCTTTTCTGTCGCTTTTCTAAGCTTTTCTCTCTGTTCATCCACTACCTTAGCAGGTGCACGGCTAACGAAGCTTTCATTTGACAGCTTACCGGATAACTCGTTTACATCCTTTTGACAGGTAGCAAGCTCTTTATTTAGCCGCTCAAGCTCCTTATCTCTATCGATAAGCTCACCCATTGGAAGGTAGATTCTAGCACAGTCGGTAGCTACAACGGTGGAGTTTTCAATATCAAAGCTACTGCCTATTATAACCTCACTAGCAGAGGCTAGACGTTCAAAGAAGCCTTTTCCTTGGCTGAAGGTGTCTGCATATTCGGTAGCGATATAAACCTTTGCTTTACGGCTAGGGGGCACGTTTATCTCCGATCTAGCGTTACGAATACCCTTAATCGCATTCATAATGCGCTCAAACTCCTCCTCCTCTTTAGCAAAGTTTAGTCCTTCACTATATACAGGGAAGTCAGCTATCATAATGCTTTCCTTGTCGTTAGGGATAGACTGCCAGATCTCCTCGGTAATAAATGGCATAAATGGATGGAGTAGCTTTAGGGTGTTACACATAACATAAACAAGCACCTTCTGCGCCGATAGCCCAGAGCTTCCGCCCTCTTGTAGACGTGCTTTAACAAGCTCGATATACCAGTCACACATTATATCCCAGATAAAATCATAAAGCTTTGAGAGTGAAACCCCTAGCTCAAACTTATCGAGGTTTTCGGTTACAGCGGCAACAAGGCGGTTGTATTTGGTTAATACCCATCTATCTTCAATTGTAAGCTCATCTGGTAGCTCTACCGTCTTTACCTCGTCTGACAGATTCATAAGGATAAAGCGGGTAGCGTTCCAAAGCTTGTTAGCAAAGTTACGACTGGATTTAAGCTTATCATCAGAAAAACGCATATCATTTCCCGGGCTGTTACCGCTTACAAGCACCATTCTAAGCGCGTCGCAACCGTACTCATCAATCACGTCAAGCGGGTCAACCCCGTTTCCTAAAGACTTAGACATCTTACGCCCCTGCGAGTCACGCACCAAGCCGTGGATAAATACCGTATCAAACGGTACAGTACCGGTCTGCTCGATAGCAGAGAAGATCATCCTAGCAACCCAGAAGAAGATGATATCATAACCGGTAACTAAGGTGTTGGTAGGGTAGAAGTAGCCAAGGTCATCGGTCTTATCAGGCCAGCCTAGGGTAGAGAACGGCCATAAAGCCGAGCTAAACCATGTGTCAAGAGTATCCTCATCCTGCTTTATGTTATGGCTGTTACATCTGCTACAGCAGGTAACCGCAGTAGCCGACACGGTAACGTTACCACAGTCCGCACAGTAGTACGCAGGGATACGATGTCCCCACCAAAGCTGTCGGGAGATACACCAGTCCTTGATATTCTCCATCCAGTTAAAGTATATCTTGTCAAAACGCTCTGGGATAAATCTAGTCTGCTTTGACTTTACCGCCTCGATAGCGGGTTTAGCAAGGGTATCCATCTTAACAAACCACTGTAATGATACCCTAGGCTCAACAACGCAAGAGCAACGGTAGCAGGTGCCTACATTGTGGTTGTGATCCTCAGTCTTTACCAGATACCCGCCCTTTTCTAAATCCGCTACAATTGCCTTTCTTGCGGCATAACACTCTAACCCCTGATATCGGCCACCTTTTTCGTTAATATGTGCGTCATCGGTCATTACATTTATAACAGGAAGGTTATGACGTGAACCTACCTCCCAGTCGTTAGGGTCATGGGCAGGGGTAATCTTAACCACCCCTGTACCAAAGTCCATCTCAACGTAAGGGTCAGCGATAATCGGGATCTCACGGTCACAAAGAGGAAGTATAACGGTCTTACCGATAAGGTGCTTATAACGCTTATCCTCTGGATTTACAGCAACAGCAGTATCCCCAAGTAGAGTTTCTGGGCGGGTAGTAGCAAGCTGTAAAGCTCCGCTACCGTCAGACAGCGGGTAGTTAATGTGCCAGAAGTTGCCTTGCTTCTCTTCAAACTCAACCTCTGCGTCTGAGATGGAGGTTAAACAATGTGGACACCAGTTGATAATTCTTTCACCACGGTAGATTAGCCCCTTTTCATAAAGCCGTACAAATACCTCGTTAACCGCTTTAGAGCAACCCTCATCTAGCGTAAAGCGCTCTCTCGTCCAGTCGCAGGAAGAACCTAACTTTTTAAGCTGGTCGATAATTCTACCACCATAGGTAGCCTTCCATTCCCATGCGCGCTCTAAAAATTTATCTCTACCAAGATCCGCCTTAGATAACCCCTCGGCCTTCATAGCTTCAACAATCTTAGCTTCGGTAGCGATAGAAGCGTGGTCTGTTCCAGGTACCCATAAGGCGGCAAAGCCCTGCATACGTTTATAGCGGATTAGGATATCCTGTAGGGTGTTGTCTAGGGCATGTCCCATATGAAGCTGTCCTGTAATGTTTGGTGGTGGAATTACTATTGTGTATGGGGTTTTATCTGGATCTGACTTTGCGGTAAAGTATCCCTTATCCATCCAGAATTTATAGGTTTTATCCTCGAATGATTTAGGGTCGTAGGTTTTTGCGAGTTCTCTCATGGTGTATATCCTTCCTTAATTTTTTTGAAGCTTTTGTACCATATTTTCATCAGGAGTTACATATGCGGTCTTGTAGTTATCGAATATTACCATACCTGGTTTTGCTCCATTTGGTTTTTTAACATTCTTAACTATTGTATAATCCACCGCTACCTGTGCGGAGTTTCGGCTTTTTGAGTTGTAAGCCGCAATTACTGCCGCCTCATTTATAGTGCGGTCGGGGATATCCTTGTTGTCCGAAATAACTATTACATGTGACCCTGCCTGCCTTTGGGTGTGTAGCCAGAGGTCGTAGTTTTTTGCGTCTTTAAGTGTTAGCTTGTCATTCTGCTTGTTGTTACGCCCGCATAGTATGGTAAAACCGTCGGAGGAGATGTAACGTAGCGGAGGTTGCGGTTTTGTTGCCTTTACCTTTCCGTTACTACTACGTGGGGCACGGATAATTCCCTCGTCCGCAAGTTCTAGACGGATATCATTTAGCTCCGCCTCACTGGTGGTGCGGGTGATAGCATCCCATATGCTGTCAAGATACACTATCTCATCCCTCGCACCCTTAAGCAAAGAGGTAAGCTTTTGCTCAGCAGTGACAGCCTTACGATACTCATTATAGTAACGCTGTGCATTCTGCACAGGGGTTAACATCTCGTCGAGTGGTATGGTGACCTTTTGGTAGTTTTCATCATAATAGTTATCAAGCGTTACACTCGTCATACCCTTCTCTAGTGTGTGAAGATTTGAGTTAAGCAGATCACCATAGATACGCAGGGTATCACGCTTTGTGGAGAGCTGTATCTCCTCCTCCCATACCGCAAGTTTTTTTGTAACCCTCTCAATTCGGTTAATAATAACCTTTAGCAGATCATTAGAACGCTGCTTCATCCTTTGCTCGATATCTCTGGTGGAGTAGAAGATATCAAGAGCCAAGCTAGGCCCGGTGGTTTTTTTAATCTCGTAAAATTCTCCAAACTGCTTAATCGGAATAACGGTAAAATCCTTAGGGGTCTTACCCTCATATGAGATATAGACATCTGCCGATTCAGAGGTGATATTTGACCTAATAAACGATAGACAGTCGCTTAGCCTGTCATAATGAACCTGTATAAGCTGTGATTTTGTAAAGGGCATACCACCTGTAACAGCATGGGTAATCTCTCTTGCAAGCATAGGCGAAAATCCCTCATATGCTTGCATAATGGATTTTGAGATGTCCTCGTTGGGTACGGCTTTAAATGCTAAGATAAGCTCCTCGTTTGTGTGGTTTTGTATATCTATCTTACCCTGGGTGGGTGGGATTACATAGGTCATGCCCGGTAGGATAGGGCGGACACTCGAGGTGTCCTCGCTTACACGCTTTACCGCGTCGATAATCTTTCCATTATTGTTAACAGCAATGATGTTGCTGTGTTTACCCATAATCTCTACACAGATGGTGACGATTACAAGATCCCCAAGCTCGTTTATCGCCTCAAAGTCCAGAAATAAGGTTCTGTCCATACCAAGCTGACGAACCCCTACTAGCTTTCCGCTACCAATATTCTTTCGTAGCAACATGCAGAGCATTGGTGGGGTCTTAGGGTTTTCTATTGAGAGCTTGGTAAAATGTATCCTAGGGGCGCTAGAGTTTGCGCTAATAAGTAGCTTCTCACTAGTCCCCGACGTTATAACACCATCTATATTTTTACCTCGAGTACGAAGGACTATCACTAGCTCATCCTTTGCGGGTTGATGTATCTTTTCGACACGTGCGCCTAGTGCTCTTGCGATAATTTCGTTTTTTATTGAAGCCAAAAACGCTCCGTCTAATGCCATATAACTCACCTCTTTTTCTGTAAAGTAGTCAATCATTATTATACATGCTTTTTCTAATTAAGTCAAGTGTTAATATTAGTGTGTGCTACCTATTGCAAAACTTCCAAAGTAAAAGTTACAGGGTTTTAAATATATAAATCTAAAAGCTCTCGAGCCAACTGAGCAATCGAGAGCTTTTTCTTAGCTTAAAGAAAACCAGCCGTTAATCATTTTTATTATTCTTCTTATTTCTGATGGAGATAACCACCCGTACAATAATAAGTATAACAAAGATAGCCAGTACTATGTAAAACGCAGTAATAATATATGGAAATATCGTTGATAGAAATGTAATAAATCCTGATGACATAGTATTCCCCCTTTTTCTCTCTGTAATAGGATTGTTACTCCAATACTAAAATGCCGCCAACAGGACGAACAGATAGGATATAACAGCTATCCTTGCCAAATACCTCTTCAAGGGTAGATTTATACTCTAACAACATATCATTAGGTACAAAAGCTTGGATAGTACCCGCAAATCCACCACCATGTACCCGATAAGCGCCCTTACCCGCCAAAAGACGCTCTGACAACGCAAGCCCTAATGAAACTCCTTGCATAGTTGGAGAGCCCGGACTGTATACATTCTGTAGATACTTATATGAGGAATCACCGGACTGGATTATTAAACGCTTAAACTCTTCAAAGTTGTTAGCCTTTAATGCCGCTACCTCATCACAAACACGCTCGTTATCCCCAAAGAAGTGGATGGCACGAAGCAGAGCACGGTCGTTACCAAGCTCACGAAGCTTTGAAATATTACTAAAAAATTCTACAGCAGGAACGTCCCGCAGATATTTCTTACCAAAATAGTTTGCAATAGCCTTCATCTCGGTAGGTACAGCGGCATAGTCAGGGGTTAGATCAGCATGGTTACCCTTTGTGTCAACGATACAAAGGCTGTATCCACTATGGGCAAAATCAAAGTCAACCTTTTCGACAATTGGATCAGCAGGATCTTTAAAGTCGATGGTAATAAATCCACCTACAGATGAAGCGGTTTGATCCATTAACCCAGATGGCTTGCCAAAGTACACATTCTCCGCATACTGACTAATCTGTGCAATCAGCACTGCCGACATCTCGCCATTGTTATATAGATGGTTTAGTATTGTACCTACTAAAACCTCAAAAGCGGCGGAGGACGAAAGACCTGAACCCTTTAAAACATTTGAGGTGGTGTATGCAGTAAATCCGCCAATGTTATACCCTAGCTCCTTAAATCTGGCACAGATCCCACGAATCAGTGCACTTGCATGGTTTTTTTCAGCTTCTACTATAGAAAGATCTGATAGATCGATAACATCTAGTGTGTGGCCTGCGGACTTTATCGTTACAATGTTATCATCCGTTGGAGTAGTTACCGCAATAACATCAAGGTTTACAGCGGCGGCAAGCACACGTCCGTGTTGGTGGTCGGTGTGGTTTCCGCCAATCTCGCTCCTTCCGGGTGCAGAGAAGATGGAGATATCATCGTTAAGGTGGAACTGGTCTTCAAAGGCAACAATAGTATCAATATATCGAGTTACAGCGGCGTTAACGCTGTCTTTGTCAAGGTTGTATAAGGACATTAGAGTGTCGTTATACATACCATGTTCAAGCTTTTGTTTTAGGATAAAAGAATTCATATAACCTCCACTTTTAAGTTTTGATGTATTGTGTCTATTGTAGCATAAAACATATTGCATTTCAATAGAAATACAATATGTTTATATAGCGTTAATAATTAAATTTTACAGCGTAACAAGTGATCAAGTCTTTGTTAGTCTAACAGAGCATATTCGATTGAATCCACAAGAGCCTCCCAGCTAGCGGCGATAATATCCGAGGAAACACCTATGGTGTTCCATCGCTTCTTACCGTTACTGCTTTCAATTAAAACCCGAACAACCGCGCCGGTAGCCTGTTTCGCGTCCAGTACCCTTACCTTGTAGTCAACCAGATATACCTGTGAAAGATTAGGGTAGAACACCGATAGAGCCTTGCGAAGGGCTAGGTCAAGAGCATTAACAGGGCCGTTTCCTAAAGCAGCGGTAATCTCCTGTTTGCCGTTTACCGTAATCTTTAGCATAGCGGCGGCATTGTCCACATCGGAAAGGGAGGGATACTCCCCGCTTGTCTTGTACATATCGAGTGTAAAATGGCTTTTATAGGTTCCCAGTATCCTTCGCACCAACAGCTCAAAGCTAGCGTCTGCAGCTTCAAACTGATATCCTTGGTGTTCTAGCTCTTTAATTTTACTGAGGATCAAGGCTATAGAACCTGAATTTTTATCAATATCTGGCGCGATATGAGTTATCTTGCTAAGCAGTGCATTCTTGCCGGATACTTCGGACAGCAAGAATTTACGCTGGTTTCCTACAGCCTCGGGAGAGATATGTTCAAATGAGGCGCTGGTCTTGTTTACCCCATCAATATGCATACCACCCTTATGAGCAAAGGCGCTTGAACCAACGTAGGGTTTGTTTGAAGGGATGTTTAGATTGCAGATCTCTGATACCCTTATCACTGTGTCGGACAGGTTAGATAGATCCGAATCGATGCAACGATACCCAAGCTTTAGCTGTAGGTTTGGTATAAGGGTGGATAGATCGGTGTTACCACAGCGTTCACCAATACCGGTAAATGTGCCCTGAACATGGCTCGCCCCTGCCTCAACGGCAAGCATTGAGTTAGCCACAGCACACCCAATATCATTATGGCAGTGGATACCAAGTCGAATTCTGGGAAGCTTTAAGGCTACGTCCTTTGTAATGCGAAAGATATCCTGTGGCGAAGTACCGCCGTTTGTGTCACATAATACAACACAGTCCGCCCCCGCTTGTACAGCTGACCTAATAACATTAAGAGCATATAATGGGTTATCAGCATATCCGTCGAAAAAATGCTCAGCGTCAAACAAAAGCTCCTTCTCGTGGGATTTAAGGTAGCTAATTGTGTCGGTAATAATCTCTATATTTTCATCGAGAGAAACCTGTAAAACATGGGTAGCATGAAGCCCCCATGCTTTGCCGAATATAGATACAGCGTGGGTGTTAGCCTGTAACAGCGCTTGTACCGAGCTGTCGTTGCAAACGCTAGTATCCTTACGGCGGGTGCTACCAAAGGAAACTAGCGTAGAGGTATGAAGCTTTATGTTAGCCACCTTTTTAAAGAAATCCATATCCTTAGGATTGGAGTGGGGATTTCCGCACTCTATATAGGAAGCTCCAAAGTCATCTAGGGTTCTTACAATCTCCAGCTTATCTGACACTGAGAAAGAAACCCCCTCTCCCTGCGCCCCGTCACGAAGGGTCGTGTCAAATATCTCAATAGATTTCTTCATATTATGTTTCCTCCATTGATATCATATTTAGTATAATGAAAGCACAGCATGTCGCAAAAAATATAGGCAGACTTTGCATAAACATACAAGAGGTATGAAAGCATACAAAATCTGCCGGGTAATGTTAAGGATATTCTATCGTAGCCGTGCAAATTTTCTTCTTGCCTTGTCACGATTTAAGGTGTAGATATAGATAGCTACAATAGCCACAAAGGATAGAATGTTGACTGCAATGGATAAAAAGCCTGTAGTTGTTAAGGATAGTAGAGTCTGCAAAAGTATAATTACAGTAGCTAATGAGAGCCTTTGGATACCATACTTTATCCGGATAAGCCGCCTTGTATCCACCGCACGGAAGATAAACACGAATACAAAGCTGCTACAGGTGGCGATAGCCGCACCCTGTGCACCGAATGGAGGGATTAGTATTAGGTTTAATATAATGTTAAGTATCGCTCCGGAAACGGTGGAAACCATAGACATAACATTCTTCTTCTCCGCCATATAGACAGATCCTAAAAAGGTTACAAAGCAGGAGTATCCTACCCCTAACAGTAGGAGCGGAGCATACCTCCATGACTCATAAAATCTATCCGATACAAGTATGCTGGTAAGTGGCTGAACCAGCATTATAATAAAGGATACACCTATCATAATAAACATCTGATACAGCTTAAAGACGTTAGAAAAGAACCGTTCACGCTGTGGCCCTGACTTTTCTTTAAAGGCAGATAACTGCCAAGCTTTAGAAAATACCATCGAGATAGCCGAGATTATGGTAGGTATCTTGTAGGAGATGGAGTAGATCCCCGACTCCTTTATATCCCAAAAGAAGGTTACCATATATCTATCAGAAGCATTTGTAATCCACCAGGATATGGCGTTTGGTATCATGGGTATAGAGAAGATAAGCATGTTTTTTACGACTCGGGGGTTTATCTTTAGCTTAATATATTTATAAAGGCTACCCATAATAAATAAGAATAAAATTGACAGCGAATCTGCAAGGATTGTAGAAAGAACAAATCCTGTAACTGAAAGCTTAAATACTGCTAAAAATATAATGTTAAAGATAACTACAAAGACGGTACTAAGGATACCGTCAACAGCAAATAACCGCACAAGTCCACGGGATCGCACAAATTGGGAACAGATGCTCTTAAGGCAAGCTGATGCTACATATAGATAGATTAGCTTAGTGTAGTACTGAATAGGGGTAACAAGATCCAGCAAAGGCGCAAATAGAAGCACAAATAAAATACCAATTAAGGTAATCAGTATCCCAGTGGAAAAAACTTCATCCTTCTTGTAGGATCTGTCAAGACCAAATCGGATAACGCTCTCGGCTATACCTATCGTAGCAAGAGGGGTAATAAGGTTTCCGGTACTAAAGATTAAATCGGCAGTACCCATACTGGCTTCATCAAGCATACGGGTATAGAATGGAAGCATTAGTATGCTAAGAAGCTTTGAGCTAAAGGTACTAAGAGCAAAGAGCGCTGTATCTGAAAAGAGCTTTTTATATTTATTCTGGTGTTTGATATTACTGGGGATAAAAACATCTCCTTTGTACGCCAATTTAGGTGCTTGATCTGCTAGTATGACACCTAGAGATTATATTACAGCCATATGCAAACTATTCTTCACATTGATAGCTTTTGGATGGTCGATGACATGCTAGGATTCTTATGTAACATCATATTGAGCCTAACGCACAGCAGTAAATTTTACCTGAAAATTTACTGCTGTGCGTGTGCAAATTAGAAGCATGTCGTATAAATGTAGACGAAAAAGAGGTTTTATCTGTCACCAAAACAAGCGCCGGACATTCGAGCTATATTAACAAGCTCACCGTCCACGTCAACCGGACGGAAGTTGCTTTCCATATGACTGCTAGGGATTACATCCTCAAGTGGGACGGTGGTAAGCTTATTATTTCTTAGAGCGACCATATCAGCATATTTACCCTGTTCCATTAGAGCGGTAACAGCGTAAGAGCCGTAACGGGTACATAGTATTCTATCAAAAGCAGAAGGACTTCCACCACGGCAGATATGCCCGATGGCAACACAACGTGCCTCAACATCCATAATAGTTTCGCTAATAGCATAACCGTTATCATCACGGTTAGCGTTTAACATGCCTTCAATACATTTAGTAATTGTATTACCAACACCGCCGTACTTTTTGCCGTCTGGAGCAAATTTGGTAACGATGTTTACAGCTTTACCGCCGCTTGGAGTTTCTACTCCTTCAGCGATAATCATGGTAACATATTGCTTAGAAGAGCTTAGCACAGCCTTAGCGTGAGCGGCAACCTTCTCGATGTCATATTTAATCTCTGGGATTAGGATAATATCCGCCGCTGCAGCGATACCGGTGTTTAGCGCAATATGCCCCGCATCTCTACCCATAACTTCAAGACCGATAATTCTATGATGAGCCTGCGCAGTGGTTTTAAGGTTTTCAATACCTTCCAGACAACGGTTTACCGCAGTATCAAACCCGAAGGTGGTGTCGGTTGAGTTAAGATCGTTATCAATAGTTTTAGGGATACCAATAACTCGAACACCTTTACGTGAATAGTCACGTGCAGAGGTTAGAGTTCCGTCGCCGCCAACAATAAGCACAGCATCTATATTATTTTCCTTTAGGTTATCTACAACATCGTCCGAGAGATCATCATAGATAATGTCCCCATTATCATCGGTAACAAGACCGTTTTTATCACGACGAGGGTACTTAAACAGATTATCCTTGTTTGAGTTGTAAAGGATTGTCCCGCCCTTACCTATTATATCCTCTACATTATCAATAGTAAGCGGTATTATCTGTGACTTACCAAGATACATACCGCGATATCCATTTTTAATCCCTACAACCTCTAGGTTGTACTTTCTAATTGCGGTGTTAACTGCGGCTCTAATAACTGCATTAAGTCCTGGGCAATCTCCACCGCCGGTCATAATTGCTATCTTTTTAATGTTGTTATCCATAGTAAAATCCGTTTCTCCGTCGAAGTAATATAGATTAAAACGAGTACCTTCATCTGCGACGGTAGGGGAAGGTACTTATATCTGCACGGCAGTGCTATACCGTGCGAAAAGTATTGTCAGCTCAAGTCTGAATATAATTTATTTGATACTAAGGAAGGTCTTGACCTTTTCGCCTTGCATGTTTGTTATATCATAAAAACAAAGCCATTAGGCTTTTCTTAAAAGATAAAATAAACATATAAAGGGAATCGAAGATTTACAATTATTATATCACAAATTTTAGTAAAAAACAATACCATATTATCTTTTTTTGCATATTGATAAGTTTTATCCAAATATAATATGTAAATACAACAAAAAATTTACTTTTTAGTTCAAAACAGGGTATTCTACTAATTAATCAGAAAACAAAAGCCCAAAAGCGAGTAAGCCGCAATTTGAGCCTTCTTATTTATGTTTAGTATTACATATCTATCTATTAATATACCCGCATAACCCCAACAACTTTACCGAGAATATCTACGTTTTCTACTATAATAGGCTCCATATCATCGTTTTCGGGCTGTAGCCTAAAATGACCATTCTCCTTGTAGAAGGTCTTAACGGTAGCTTCGTCGTCCACCATAGCGACTACGATAGTACCATTGTCCGCGGTATTCATCTTTTTGATAATTACGATATCGTTATCCAAAATTGCTGCGTTAATCATACTTTCGCCCTGTACTCGCAGTGCAAAAAGTTCGCTTGGATCCCCAGCATAGTTTGAGAATGATACATAGCCATCGATGTTTTCAACAGCAGTAATAGGCACACCGGCTGCAACTGTGCCAACGATAGGAACAGCAATATTAGATTTGTTAACTATCTTAATAGCTCTGTTACAGCTTCCTTGCTTCTCTAGTAACCCCTTCTCACATAGTATGCTAATGTATTTGTGGGCGGTAGAGGTAGATTGGATCTTTAGATCCTCGCAAATCTCCCTTATTGTTGGAACGATATCAAGATTGGATCTAGCTACAATGTATTCATATACCTTCATTACTATAGCGGTATTATCTTTTGGTTTTCTCCCCATAATTTATTCCCCTTTCATCTTTAAATTAGTTTTATTTTAGCTTAAGATTTATCTAAAAATAGCTTTCATTTTATCTTAATCTTATTATATCATATGTTCGCTAAATAATCAACCCCCTTTTTAAAGTTTTACTAATATTTTTTATCTTAAGAATAAACTTTAATGTTACCTAACCAGATATAGATAGGTTATCTTTATTGCTTTAGTGGTTTAAGAGGTATAGTTAACTCTAAAAACGGTCACCTTGTTTGTCTAATTGTAAAGAAGCACAGGGATTAACCCATATACAATGTTAAATAAAGTTTTAAAAACAAACAAAGATAAAGGCAACGAATAGGTTTCGCTGCCTTTATCTTTAAGTCGACTTTAAACTATCTAGTAAAAAAAGTTAGTTTACGCTAGTAAAGTTTTTTTTAGTTTCAAACGAAGTTTATCGGATATCATTGCAATGAACTCCGAGTTTGTGGGCTTTCCTCGTACATTATGTATAGTAAATCCAAAGAAGTTGTTAAGTATGTCGATGTCACCCCTGTCCCATGCTAGCTCGATTGCATGTCGGATGGCACGTTCTACCCTTGATGAGGTGGTGTTAAAGGTTTTGGCTATCGTGGGGTAGAGTATCTTCGTAATGGAATTGATCATCTCCTTATCTGTAATTGAGAGCATAATTGCCTCTCTAAGATAGTGATATCCCTTAATATGCGCAGGGATTCCTACCTGTAATATGACCTCTGTGACTAATACCTCTAGATCCTGACTATCACTTAGGGTAATGCCTGAGGAGAAGAAACCGCTGTTTGGTTCTGGGTTTGCGGCTTTTTTAGAGATTGTTGATATCTTGCTGCATACATATTCAATCTCTACCGGTTTTACAAGGTAACAGCTAGCGCCGTTATCGATTGCTTCTTTTTCGATGTAAGGGTTGTCATGCGAACTGATAACTATAAATTTGGGCTGCTTTTGATTAAAAGACTTCGTCTTAATCATTACACTCACTGCGTCCATTGCAGGCATGAAGGCTTCCATAATTACGATGTCAGGCTGATCGTAACGGATGCTTTCAACGATGTCGTTGCCGTTCTTGTTGCGCACTATTGGATCAAATCCTTTAGTTATTAGCAGTTCAGAACATGGAATGCCGAAGCTGGTAGTGTTGTCGCCAATAAGCACTTTAGTTTTTGTATTCACTGTGTTTATCCTCCAAAATTTACGTTTTTAAACAGTTTGAAATGATATATGGGAAATATTTATTTTATGTATACTATTTTACCATATAATGTCAAGAATTTCAATAGTTTTTCAAAAATAATTTTATATTTTGTTCGATATTATTCGACAAAATAATTTATTTTTATTTATTATATACTTCAATTCATCTATTTAACATTTTGTTATATAATATTACCGCTTAGGTTACGGCATTTTTATACATTAGGCAACATTTTTTGCTCCGACTTTAAAGTAAACTAAATACAGTTTTTCCCATAAAAACTATAGGAATTTATCATAAACAACAGAAAAAATGAAAAAAATACAAATTTCGACTTAATAGAATAATAGATAAAATAGGTTAATATGCTATATTTAAAGGGTTAAACTTATATAAATTTAAAATTTTTAACAAAACACTGGAATTTTTTTCGCTAATGTAGTATAATGTTTGTAGTGACTTAACTTAGGATATTAGGAGAGGGTATGATATATTTAGATAACGCCTCTACCACTAGACCGTTAAAGCAGGTCATAGATGAGGTGGTAAGGGTTTGCGAGGGATGTTTTGGTAACCCATCATCCTTGCATATATTAGGACAGAGTGCAAAAAACATAATTGTAAGGGCAAGAAAGGCGGTGGCTAAAGAGCTTTACTGCCTTGATTCCGAGATTTTCTTTACCTCGGGAGCAACAGAAAGCAATAATCTTGCGGTTTTAGGTGCGGCGAAAGCGGCAAAAAGGGCAGGGAACAGGATTATAACCACCACGATAGAGCATCCATCGGTGCTAGCGGCGGTGGGGCAGCTAGCTCTAGAAGGGTTTAAGGTGGAGTACATCCCACCTGACAGCAACGGCGTCATTACTGCGCAGGCTATCTGCGAAGCTGTAGACGATAGCACAGTGCTAGTCTGCACAATGCAGGTAAATAATGAAACAGGGCTAATACTTCCTGTAACAGAGATTGCGAGGGGGGTAAAGCTTAAGAATAAAAGAACGGTAGTCTTTGTTGACGGGGTGCAAGGGTTTACAAAGCAACAGTTTAATATGAAGGAAAGCGGCATAGATCTGTACAGCTTTAGCGGACATAAGATTCATGGAATAAAGGGGGTTGGCGGGCTGTACATACGAAAAGGCACAAAAATAGCACCGCTATTTTACGGCGGTGATCAACAAAACAGCGTAAGAGTAGGCACAGAGAACACCGTGGGGATAGCCGCACTGGCAGTTGCAGTGGAGCAGGCTGCACAAACTAGAAGGTTACGTATGGAGCATTTTAGTGCACTTGCAACCTATCTAAAGGCAAAACTGTCTAAGCTTGAGGGTTTGCGGTTAAATTCGATCAGCAACTGTGCTGACCATATAGTAAACTTCTCTGTTGTGGGGGTGCGCTCCGAGATAATGCTTCACTTTTTGGAGGAGCAGGAGATATATGTGTCAAGTGGATCGGCTTGCGGTAACAACAAAGCAAAGAAAAACCTTTCACTAGCAGGATTTAACCTACCAATAGAGGTTACCGACTCTGCTATAAGGGTAAGCTTTAGCCAGGAGATTACAACTGGCGATCTGGACACGCTTATAGATAGAATAGTACAAGGTATAGAAAGATTTAAAAAATAAAGATAGAGATGGTAAAACAATGAAAGAGATAATATTAGTTAAAACAGGCGAGATTGCGCTAAAGGGGCTTAACAAGGCGACCTTTGAGGATATACTGGTTAAGAATATCCGTAGAAAGCTAAAGGGTATGGGAGAGATTAGCATTAAGAAATCCCAGTCTACATTAGTGATAGACCCAAAGGACGAGAGCTGTGACCTATCGATTATCTGTGATAAGCTTAGCACGGTGTTTGGAATTGCAACCTTCTCAAGGTGCTTGGTAACTAAAAAGGATATGGACACCATTCGCAAAGACACAGTTAGCTATCTTAAAGATACTCTAAAGTCGTACAGCACCTTTAAGGTAAATGCAAAACGGTCGGACAAGCAGTTTCCGCTTACGTCACCAGAGATAATGATGGAGATCGGTGGGGATATACTACAGGATAATCCGCACCTAAAGGTGGATGTGCATAACCCGGCTATTACAGTAACGGTGGAGGTGCGGGATGTTGCCGCATATGTTCATGCGAAGGTTTATCAAGGTGCTAAGGGTATGCCGGTCGGAAGCTCGGGTAGGGCACTGCTAATGATATCGGGCGGGATTGATAGCCCTGTTGCGGGACATATGATGGCGAAGCGGGGGATACAGCTTAGCGCAGTTCATTTTGTAAGCCCGCCGTACACCAGTGGTTTAGCACAACAAAAGGTAGAAACGCTTTGTGAGCTAATGGGTGACTACTGCGGTAGCATACGGTTTTTCTGCGTGAACTTTACAAAGATTCAAGAGGCGATAAAGAAGCACTGCCCAGATGATCTGTTTACCGTAATAATGCGACGGATAATGATGAAGATATCAATTATGATTGCAAAGCGGGAGGATCTGTTAGCGCTTATTACTGGGGAAAGCTTAGGTCAGGTGGCAAGTCAGACCATTAATGCGATAGCCGCTACCGATGCTGTTTGTGATATCCCAGTACTACGTCCTTTAATCGGTATGGACAAGAATGAGATAATTGAGATAGCAAGACGGATAAATACCTTTGAAACCTCTGTACTCCCATACGAGGACTGCTGTACAGTATTTACGCCAAAGCACCCACGTACCAGACCGCCTATGGAGCTTGTAGTGCAGGGTGAGGCGATGTATGATTTTACGGATCTAATAGAAGAAGCGATTGCGACCACAGAAATTAAGATGATTCATCCGAATATGTAGTTTAATGGTGTAAATATTACTTAGGCACTTAGAGTTAGCAACTGGATCTTGTGTTTCTTTCGATACTAGCAGTAAAGTTAGAGATAAAACCAGCGACATTTAAGTGCAACAGTAATAACCAACGAAGGGATTATAGCTATGATATGTGAGTTAATAACTGTCGGAACAGAGATACTGCTTGGGAACATAGTTGACACCCATTCGCAGTACCTTTCGGACAAGCTAGCGGGATACGGTATTAATGTGTACCACCATAATTCAGTTGGAGATAATAAAGCAAGGGTTATGGACTGCTTTAAGACGGCGCTAGACCGAAGTGATATGGTTATCCTATCAGGAGGCTTAGGTCCTACCACCGATGATATTACACTAGAGTGTGTATGCGAGGTGTTAGGGTTAGAATGCTACTATAATGAGCAGGCGTTGTCGGAGATAGAGCGCCATTTTACAAGGCTTAATAGGGTAATGCAGGACAACAATAAAAAACAGGCTTTTGTGCCATACGGGTCAACGCTGTTTTTAAATAAGCACGGTACAGCACCAGGGGTTATGATAGATTACCACGGCAAAAAGGTAGTGATTCTACCAGGCCCTCCACGTGAGCTTCGTCCAATGTTTACAGAATACCTAACCCCAATACTGGAGGATATGACAAACCAGACGCTAAACTCAAAAACCCTTCATGTATATGGAGTGGGAGAATCCTCTGTGGAAACCATGATAGGGGATATAGTACGACAGGAAAACCCTACAGTAGCGCTGTATGCAAAGGATTATGAGGTTCATATACGTGTAACCGAGCTTGCGTGTAAAACAAACGGTGAAGATAGATTAGTTAAAACGGACGAAACGATAGAAAAGCTCATTAAGATTTTAGGAGATAGCGTGTATACTACCGAAGATCAGCCACTAGAGCAGGTGGTTGTGGATCTGCTTAAGCAAAAGGGACTAAAGCTTGCGGTAGCCGAAAGCTGTACAGGCGGAACATTAGCAGGTAGGATTACCGCAGTATCGGGGTCGTCTAGCGTGTTTGACTGCGGAGTTGTTTCGTATTCTAATGAGATTAAACAAAAGGTGCTAGGGGTATCAGCAGATACACTTAAAAAGCACGGTGCAGTAAGTGATGAGGTTGCCAAGGAGATGGCGGTAGGTGTGCTACGTTTGTCAGGTAGTGATATCGGGGTGTCGGTAACAGGGATAGCGGGACCTGATGGAGGGACTAAGGATAAGCCTGTAGGCACTGTGCATATCGGGGTTGCGACTAAAGATGGTGTCACTGCTAGAAAATTCTTGTTTGGGTATAACCGCATAAACGAGCGGGAGCTAATTCGTACCCATTCCGTTATGAGGGCGTTAAATGAAGTTAGACTTCTTGTGATGGGTCAGGAAAAATAATACAAAAAGGTAAGGGCTGTTTATGAAGGATGTTATGGGATTTCTAAAGCTTTCAGTAGTGGGAGCTTTAGTGGTGGGGGTTACTACCTTTGGTGTAGGTAAGGTGCTTGACTACACACAGAGTAAGGAAGAATCCGGATTACAAAGCGATAAAGCAGTAGAGGTGCAGGACGGGGTTTTACAGGTGGCGGCGGTTGCGGATACTCAAGGCACTACCGTTAACCTTAGTGAGGTTATGGAGAACGGCGAGAATGGAGTTAACCTAGCAAAGCTTAATGCTAGCAAAAGCGCTATATCTGGTAGTTCTAAAAAGAGTTCCAGTAGCTCTAAGGCAAAATCTAGTAGTTCCAAGACAACTTCAAGTAACACTAAGGGTAAATCCAGTAGCACCAAATCGAGTTCCAGTAGCGCTAAGCCTCCGTCTAGCAGTTTAAAAACAACTTCAAGCAGTTCTAAGATAACTTCAAGTAGTTTTAAATCAAGCTCCAGTAGTTTAAAGTCAAGCTCCAGTAGTTCTAGACCTACCTCAAATGAGATGGAGAGTTCGAGTCTCTCCATCGGCTCTGACTCTGGTAGCCAAAGCGAGTTGGAGAATAGTGACAAGGTTATTACCGTAAGAAATAATATTAACAATGAGCTTGTAACCGATTATGATTACGTTATTATAAGTAGGATAGTATCACAAGAGATAGGGGATAACTCCCCTGAGGAGGCTATAAAGGCACAGGCTGTTGCCTCTCATACCCTAATACGCGCAAAGATTGCAAAGGGCATTATCCCAGATGCGCCTATGCGCACCCCTAAGGATACCACCGTTAAATACGTTAAAGAGGTTATCGACAAGTTTGTATTTTATAATGGCAAGATGGCGGATACAATTGTATATTTCCATGGAAGCGGCGGAAAGACCCAGAATGCCGAGGATGTATGGGGGTATCCACATCCCTATCTGGTTTCGGTGGACAGCCCTTACGAGCGGGATAATACATATGATAACATGAACCGTATAATTAATGCGCCGCTAGTAGTTTCGGCAGATCGGGTTAAGGAGCTTGTTACCGCTGAGTTAGGGGAAGATATTGTATTTCAAGAGAACCCAGGCGAATGGTTTAAGGTTATAGACTATACAGCGGGTGGATATGTTAAGAATATAAAGATAGGCTCGGGGGTCACTACAGGAAGAATTTTAAGGGAAAAAATCTTTAAGTTTGAGCTTAAAAGCTGTAACCTAGCAAAGATTACATATAACGATAAAACAGGAGAGTTTTCATTTTACGCTTTAGGATGGGGTCATGGTGTTGGTATGAGCCAGGTGGGGGCAATTGGGTTTGCTTCTAATGGATACAACTATAAACAGATAATATACCATTATTTTAAGGGCTGTACAGTACAAGAGGTATCATAGTGATAAAGGTATTACTAAATATAGCAAAGGGGATTAGGTTAGATGACAGATATAAAGAGATCGGACTTTTTAGATGGTGCGGGCAACAAGATAGCGGACTGCTTTACATTGTCTAACGGCGTTAGTAGTGTAAAGATAACCAACTATGGTGGTATTATTATGGATATAATCGTTCCTGATAGGAACGGAATACTTGCTGATGTAAATCTAGGGTTTGATACCCTTGACGGATACAAAGGCTGTGATGGGTATCTAGGAGCAATTATTGGAAGATATGCTAACAGAATTAAGGGTGGTGCATTCTGCATTAACGATAGCGGGTATACACTATATAAAAATAATGGCAACAACCATCTTCATGGTGGAAAGGTAGGGTTTGATCAGAAGGTTTGGGGATATGATATTATCGAAGGTGACACTGGAAGTGAGTTAAAGTTAACTTTGTTTAGTCCAGATGGACAGGAAGGTTATCCGGGCAATTTGGTTGTAACGGTAATCTATTCCCTTTCTGCGCAGAATGGACTAGGGATTGAGTACAAAGCTGTAACTGACAAAGACACCATAATAAATCTAACTAACCATGCTTACTTTAATCTAAAGGGTCATGATAGCGGTAGTATAGTAGACCACGAGATTATGATAAACTCAAAGCTCTACACTAAGCCTGACAGTGAATCTATCCCGACAGGAGAGATCGTAGCAGTAGCGGGCACGCCTATGGACTTTACTACATATAAACCTATAGGAAATTGTATCGATGATTTTGGGTATGAAGATATTAAGCTAGCAGGTGGGTATGATCATAACTACATTATCGATAAAAAGCGTTATGACAAACAGCTAGAGCTTGCGGCGGTGGTTAAGGAAGCAAGCTCAGGGCGGGTTATGAAGGTGCTTACAAACAAACCTGCAGTTCAACTCTACACAGCTAACATGTTAGCTAACGGTGTTAAGGGTAAAGGTGGTTGCACCTATAATCGTCGTGGTGGACTCTGCTTAGAAACACAATTTTATCCCGACTCCCCTAATAAAAGCCATTTTACCAACTGCGTATTAACTGCGGGAGAGGTATATAGCTACAAGACGGTGTATGCGTTTAGCGCTGAATAGACAGTTACTACATAAGGAGATTAAGAGAATGACATTTGCAAAGACCAAAAGCAGGATTTTAACTATTATAGTTGCGGTCTTAATAGTATTTTCACTAATGCCAACATCGGTATTTGCGGCAGATGATGGTAGATTTTCTGTCCATTTTATCGACGTAGGTCAAGGTGACGCTATATTAATTAAGAATCAAGGTATGAGTATGTTGATAGATGGAGGGGACAGCATTGCTAAGAACAATGTTGTACTATACCTAAGGAATCAAAATATACAAAAGCTAGATTATATTATTGCAACCCACCCTCATTCTGACCATATTGGAAAGCTTGATGATGTTATCTATGCATTTGATGTAGATAATCTGTTTATGCCAAGGATACCCGATCAATACGTTCCTACAACAAAGGTGTATGAGGAGTTTCTTACAGCTATTAAAACAAAACAAGTTAAGGTAAATCAGTCGCTAAACGGACTGGTATTCTATCTGGGTGATGCGAAGGTAGAGCTGTTTCAGATTGATTACAGCGGGGACAATCTTAATGACTATTCAACAATTGCAAGGATAACCCATGGAGAAAAGACCTTTTTGTTTACAGGTGATGCCGAAAGGGCAATTGAAAAGGGACTGCTTGAGGAGAGGGGAAGCGTAAAATCTGATCTGCTAAAGGTAGGTCATCATGGCAGTAAAACCTCCAGTGACCCTAAGTTTTTAAAGACGGTAGCGCCTAGCATAGGAGTAATCTCTGTTGGTGAGAACAACAAATTCTCCCACCCAGATGTACAGACCGTTGAGGATCTTCAAAATAATGGGATAAGGATCTATGAAACCAGAATATCAGGAAATATAGTCGCCTACTCTGACAAAAAGAATATTACTATCGAGGTGCAGAACAAACCTGCAAGCACGTTAGATCAGCTTGTGGATGGATTGGTAAAGAATGTAATTAGAAAATTTAGTTGGAGATAGCAGTTAAAATATCAGGAAATAGGAAAGAGAAGTCTATTTAGATAGATTATAGTTTAAATCGTGCAGTGCCTAGAGTTTTAGGTGTTGTGCGATTTTTTTAACTGCATTTTACTTTAAATTAGTAATACTGCTATATTTTGTATAGTAGGCATTTAAGGTATTGACAAAGATATACTATTATGGTACAATTAAGTTAGCGTAGGGTAACTTATTGTGGCATATGTTTACTAAAGATTTTTACTGACGGTTGTGATTTTGTTTGCCGCCATGAACAAATAATGAAAGACATAAATATGCACGGCGGAGAGATAGGTGTTATAATGAACAATGAGAGTTTGACAACATTAAATAGGATAAAAAAGGGTACCGAGGTAATGGTGCATAGACTACTTGGTGAGGGTGATAAGCGGCGTAGGCTTGCAGAGATGGGGATAACTCCAAACACTAAAATCAAGGTAAAACGAATTGCGCCATTAGGTGACCCTATCGAGATAACGCTTAGAGGGTATGAACTATCGTTAAGGGCGCAGGATGCGTTGGAGATAGAGGTGTATATAGGTAGACAGGAGCGTGATAGGACATGAGTAACAACATGACAGCGGTTATGCCGCCTGTGAATCTGGAGAATGAGGGTGCAGTAAAGAAAACTACATTCACCGCCGCACTAATTGGAAACCCAAACTGTGGAAAAACCCTTTTATTTAACAGGCTTACAGGGAGCAATCAAAAGGTAGCAAACTTCCCAGGTATTACAGTTGCAAAGAAAACAGGACGGATTATTGGCAGTAACACCGACCTAGTAGATCTTCCAGGTGTGTACTCCCTATCCTCATATTCAACGGAGGAGAAGGTGACAAGGGATTATCTGCTAGAGGAAAAGCCGAGCTACATAATTAATATCATAGATTCAACAAATATAGCAAGAAATCTCTATCTAACCCTGCAGCTGCTAGAGATTAATATCCCTGTTATTATTATAGCCAACATGACCGATGAACTAAAAAGGCTTAACATTAATATAGACTTTAAAAAGATAGGTAAGCTTTTAAACGTACCTATTATCCCTGCTTCTGCTAAAAAGGGTAAGAATATTGATCTTATTGAAGCGGGGGTAAAGGAGATTGAAAGACAGCTTCAAGATAAAACCTTTTCACGGGATAAGCTTACAATATCTAATGAGATAGATGCCCTTAAGCGGGAGGTTATAGAGATTGCAGGGCTTAAAAAGGATGAATACGAGCAGTGGTATGCTATAAAGCTACTAGAGATGGATAGAACCATACTTCATAGGGTTGGTATTAGTGGCAAGCGGCTTGACAAGGTGGATACTCTAATACACAGCTACCTTGACAATATACCACATAATGACCATGAAACCTTTATTGCCTACGAGCGATATATCTTTATTGATAGGATAATAGATGAAACGGTGTCACAAAAGGCTCACCTATCAATGCATAACTTCTCTGATGGTATTGACAACCTATTAACCAACAGGATACTAGCAATACCAATCTTTGCGCTATTAATGTATTTAATATTTTCTATAACATTTGGCTCGCTAGGCTCACTTTTAAAGGAATATATTGAGATTGGGATCGAATGGGTGTCCACCTCGCTTGCGGATATATTTACTAGTGTAGTTATGCCGGAATGGTTTAGCAGTCTTATTATAGATGGTATTATCGGTGGAGTAGGGGGAGTAGTGACATTTCTACCGCAGATTATAATACTCTTTACACTACTAACAATCCTAGAGGATACAGGGTATATGTCAAGGGTTGCGTTTATAATGGATAGATTTTTTAGAGGTATCGGACTGTCTGGAAAGGCGTTTATACCTATGCTATTGGGATTTGGGTGCTCCACCCCGGCGGCGCTTGCAACCCGTACCCTAGATAACGAGAAGGATAGAAGGCTTACCCTGTTTTTGGTACCGTTTATGTCCTGTAGTGCAAAGATACCAATCTATCTGCTCTTTGCGGGGATATTCTTCCCAGATAAGGCAGGGCTTGTTATGACAATGATGTATCTGCTCGGGGTGGTAGTAGCGGTGGTTTGTGCGCTGGTGTTAAAGAACACCGTGTTTAAGGGGGTCAGTTCACCGTTTGTCTTGGAGATCCCACCATATAGAATACCTTCATTTAAAAGCATTGTAAAACAGGTATGGGAAAAGACTAGAGGATTCTTAATAAAGGCAGGGACTATTATCTTTGCTATGAGTGTTGTGGTTTGGGTGCTTCAAACCTTTGATATCAGCTTTAACATGGTAGAGGATAGCAAGGATAGTATACTCGCAATTATGGGAAGGGGTATCTCGGTAATCTTTGCCCCACTTGGATTTGGGTTCTGGCAGGCAGGAGTTGCGGTACTTACAGGTATAGTAGGAAAAGAGATTGTGGTATCAACCTTTAACGTTTTGCTACCGGGTGAAGCGTTAAGGGAGATGTTTACACCAGCAAGCGCTGTGGCATTTATGACCTTTGCACTGCTGTATATTCCATGTATCTCTGCTTCTGTTACAATATCTAGGGAACTAAAGAGTAGAAGATGGTCTATTGGGCTTATAGTATGGCAGACTGCTGTGGCATATACAGTAGCATATCTAGTTTATACAGTAGCGTTAATAGTGTTATAGAGTAGTTAAGGAGGATGAGCATGACAATGATGTTATTAGCTATAATTGTAGCGGTTGTAATTGTTGTAGTAGCAGTGGTTATATTAGTGGCTAGTCTAACTAGGCAAAGCAAGGGAGATTGTAGCGGCTGTGAAGGATGTAAGATGAGATCAAGCTGTACAAAGGAGGAGAGGAGATAACCAATGGAAAAGCTGTCAGAGAGCGTGGAGAACTACCTCGAATGTATACTTGACGGGATGGGTGAGGATGGCAAGGAGGTAACGGTAACAGGAATTGCAAAACAGGAAAAGGTATCAAAGCCAAGTGTCAATAAAGCACTTAACATCCTAAAAGAGATAGGTTATGTAAAGCAAGAGCCCTATGGTAAGATATCCCTAACAGAGCAGGGTAGGGAACACGCAATATACATGAAGAAACGGCATATTGGGATAGCCGAGTTTCTATCTAAGACACTAGAACTCTCAAAGGAGCAAGCAGACATCGAGGCTTGTAGAATAGAGCATGTAATAAGCGATGAAACCGCAATGCTAATGGTTGAGTATAAAAAGGATTAACAAAACTAAGGATGTATCACAATGCTAAAACTGTGATACATCCTCTTATTTTATACTAATTAATCTCAACTAATCTAAACACCCAACTCGCTAAAATACTTAGCGTGATAGGATTTAATTAGCTGGTTGTAGTCGCTAGTCTCGCCTTGATGGATACGACGAAGGTATTCGTGTCGGTTAATCTCAACCTGTCCGCTGTTGTAGCCGATGATGTAAACTCCCGCGTTGGAACAGTGGTCTGAGATACGCTCAAGGTTAGTTAGCATTTCAAGGAACACAACCCCAACCTCAACGCTACAGCGACCTTCCTTAAGCCTGTTAATATGCTTAAGCTTAAGGCTGTCCTCAACAACGTCAATTGTTTCTTCAAGTGGCTCAATTGTCCTTGCTATCTCAATATTGTTAGTAGCAAAGGAAACAGCGGCAAGATCAATGGTTTCACATACCGCGGCGCATAAAGCCTGAATCTCCTTTAATGCATTAGCGGAGAAGGACATACCATTGTCGTAAAGGTTCTTGATGCTTTCAAGGATATTTATAGTATAGTCACCTACACGCTCAAACTCCGATACCATCTTTAATAGGTGGGTAATCTGTTTGCTTTCACTGTCGGTAAGCTCGCAATCGGTAAGCTTTAACAGGTACATCCCAACGGTATCTTCCATATGGTCGATAACATCCTCAATCTCATAGATCTGATCTGCAAGCTTAGGGTCATAATTTCCTATCATTGAGGTGGTGTTTATAAAGTTTTCCTTAGAGTAGATACCCATCTGCTCAACAACCTTGTCACACTGCTCTAAAGCTAACGATGGAGCTACTAAGAAGCGATCATCAAGGGTAGATAGAATATCAGAGGTAGTATCCTGCTCGCCCTTTTTATAAGGTATTGTAAGGATTGCAAGCTTTGCAAGAAGAGAGCTAAATGGTATAAATAGTATAGTTACTACAACATTGAATATAGTATGTACGTTAGCGATACCTCCCATATCTATCTGGCTATCCCAGAATGGGAAGCCAATTGTAGACTTTATTGCATAGATACCGATAAAGAAGATTGCAGTACCGATTAGGTTAAAGTATAGATGAACCATAGCGGTTCTCTTAGCGTTTTTAGAGGTACCAAGGCTTGCAATTAACGATGTAACGCAGGTACCGATGTTCTGGCCTAGTATAATAGGGATAGCGGAGGAGTATGTGATAGCACCGGTGGAAGCTATCGCCTGTAGTATACCAACCGAAGCAGAGGAGCTTTGGATAATTGCTGTAATAACAGCACCGGCTAGTATACCTAGCAGAGGGTTAGAAAGAGTTGCAAATATCTCTTTAAAGGCAGGTAGATCACTTAACGGCTTAACCGCGTCGGTCATTAGGAACATGCCGTTAAACAGTATACCAAATCCTAATAAAACCTCGCCTATAACCTTAGTTTTCTGCCGCTTTGATACCATAAATAAAACTATACCGATAACGGCAATTAGCGGGGCTAGGGTGGTAGGTTTTAAAAGCTTAAGGAATACGGATACACTTTCGTTATTGTCAAGATCCCCAAGACGTAGGATCTGACCGGTGATGGTAGTACCAATGTTAGCACCCATAATTATGCCGACAGAGGAGGTAAGCTTTAGTATCCCCGCATTAACAAGACCAACTACGATAACGGTAGTCGCGGAGGAGCTTTGAATAGCGGCTGTAACAAGAGCACCAAGCAATACGCTCTTAAAGATATTACTTGTCATCTTCTCCAATGTCTTTTCCAGTGTGCCGCCTGAAAGCTTTTCAAGACCACTTCCTAGCATGTTCATCCCATATAGGAACAGCGCAAGTCCGCCTGCCATCGACAAAAGTATAAATATATTCATCTTTCCTCCGTTTTGCTTCTACAATGTATTATTATTACTCCACAGTATGAGCAACCATAAAGCTACTTTAAGGTTTGTGATAGTGGGTAACAAGTGCAAAAGCTATCCTAAATATCAACAGTATTCTGCAAAAGTTTTTGTTTATAGTCAAAACTCTACCAGATACACAAAATTAAAGCACTAAACCAGTATCTATACTAATCCGCAATAAAATACTATGGTTTTAATTGCGTCTTTGTATTATGTATTAAACTAACTGTTAAGTGCATTTCTATCTTTAATTGTATATCTATTACCCTAATTATAACATAGTAATTAATTGTTTGTAAAGACATTTTTAAAAAATTGTATAGTTTATCTATTTTTTGTGTAAATTTGCAGTAAATATGCGACATAACACCGCCAAACCTATCAGTTTCTATAAAAACCTTTATACAGATATATACAAAAATTAGAGCATCAACATTGTTGATGCTCTAATAAATTGAAGATGAAAGTGTAGTAAAAACTACTAAAAAATCAATTTTATTTGGCCTTAAGCCAGTATTAACCATACTATACAGCGCGGGTTACTTTGTTAGAACGTAAGCAACGAGTACAAGCGTGAACACGACAAGGTGTTCCGTCTACTATCGCTTTGATCTTTCTTACATTAGGTTTCCAGGTTCTATTAGAACGTCTATGTGAGTGAGAAACTCTAATACCAAAAGCAACGCCTTTGCCGCAGATATCACATTTAGCCATACATCTGCACCTCCTTAAGGTTTGATTTTATATCACATAACAATAAAGTTATACTACCGAAGATAAGCCGAGTGTCTAGCAGCTGCAATAGAATCTGCTAAAAACATTGTAATAGTACCATTGTTTTAGTAATATAGTATTTGATTATTATTATACATTAATCGCTTCATATCTATTATAACAGATAACATTCAAAAAAGCAAGTGTTTTTTTATAATTATCGGTTTTTTATTTATATTTCACATTTTCATAGAGATATCAAAGCATTTAACTGAATGGGTAAGTGCTCCTAATGAGATAATATCCACCCCGGTATCTGCAACTTCCCTAATATTTTCTATTGTTACGTTACCAGAGGCTTCGAGTATCGCCTGTCCATTGTTAATCGCAACCGCTTGCTTCATGGTTTCGTAGTCCATGTTATCAAGCATAATTACATCCGCCTTTACAGCAAGTGCTTCTCGTAGTTCATCTAGGTTTCGGGTCTCAACCTCAATGTTAACCATATGCCCCGCCTTTTTACGCAGAGCATTTACCGCATTAGTGATAGAGCCGTAAGCGTCGATATGGTTATCCTTAATCATAGCCGCATCTGAAAGATTAAAGCGATGGTTCTTGCCGCCCCCAACTACCACAGCGTACTTTTGGAGCGGGCGAAGCAGAGGCAGGGTTTTTCTAGTATCAACGATAGAAGCGTTAGTACCTTTTACTAGCTTTACACAACGGTTAGTCTGGGTAGCAATCCCCGACATATGCTGTACAATATTAAGAGCGGTACGCTCACCCTTAAGTAGGGCTTTTGTGCTACCCTTAAGGGTAAGGATAAGATCACCCTTTATAACGCTGTCACCGTCATGTTTGTGATAGGTGTATTCTAGCTTTGGATCGAGGTATAAAAAGACCGAAACAGCAATTGAGATACCTGCAATTACCCCCTCATCCTTTGAGATAAACCTAGCCTCACTCACCATATCGTCATCAATAAGGTAGTCGGTGGTAACATCGATATAGTTAATATCTTCCTTTAGTGCATTTTTAATTAGGTCGTCAAGATAAAATAATGGTAACTGCATTCTATTGTTCCTCCCTTAAAATTACTTCCTGTAGCATTAGATAGGCAACGGTTATAAGTGAACGTGCCTCTACATATACAGCGTTTCTCATAAATTTGTTGTTTAACATCATCTGCATTAACAGATCAATCTTAACAAATCCGTCTAAAGCCGCCTTGCGATCCTTTATTACAAAATGCGCAGACTGCATAATACTTCTTACCGATGTTCTAATACCCTTTGGTAGACGAGGTCCGCTGTAGTCTTTATTCATTACAGCAGGGGTAACCTCCCACTCATTATTCTTAATATACCAGTTAATCGAATGTGCCGCCCGCCTAGAGAATACCACACCCTCTAACAATGAGTTGCTGGCAAGTCTGTTCTCACCATGAACCCCAGTATGTGAGCATTCGCCGACTGCATATAACCCTTCAATAGAGGTTCTTCCATGCACATCCACATCAATCCCGCCCATTAGGTAGTGCTGACAAGGATATACCGGGATTAGATCGGTAGTAAGGTCGTAACCCGCATTAAGCAGATTTTTGTATATCATTGGAAAGCGTTTCTTTATGTAGGAAGCGTCTTTATGGGTAATGTCCAGGTAAAAGTCGCTTGAACCTGTTAGCTTGCTCTCCTCAATTATAGCTTTAGACACTACATCACGTGGGGCAAGCTCTAGCCGATTATCGTACCTATCCATAAATCTCTCGTGGTGACAGTTTAGAAGATAAGCACCCTCGCCCCTAACCGCTTCCGAAATCAGAAAGCACTCTCTGGTCTGTTTGTTGGCAAAGGCGGTAGGATGAAACTGAACCTTACTTAGATTGTTAATTACAGCACCCATCTTATGCGCTAGCATAATCCCGTCCCCGGTTGCAATTGCGGAGTTTGTAGTGTACTCATACAGCCTTCCTATACCGCCGGTAGCAACAACACAGCAGTTGCTGTTAGGGTAGATGTGCGTATCCCCAATTAATATATCAGCAGTAAAGGTGTCACGTCGCTTTTGAAGATCCATAACATGCGCAGACTCCAGTATGGTAACGTTAGGTAGAGCCTTTACAGCAAGGATTAGCTTATCTATAATCTCACGCCCAGAGGAGTCCTTGTGATGTAGGATTCGCGGTCTGGAATGACCGCCCTCCAGCGTTAGCAGTATCTGCCCGTTACTGTCACGGTCAAACTCCACTCCGTAGTCGATAAGCTGATTAAGGTCGTTGTACGCCTCATCCACAAGGATACGTAGTGATCGCTTGTTGTTTGTATGTCCTCCTGCAACCATTGTATCCTCAAAATGTATATCAGGGCTGTCGTTGGTAAAATCATAAACCCCCGCAATACCTCCCTGTGCTAAGGCAGAATTGCTAAAGGACAGATCCCGCTTTGTTACAAGTAGAATCCGCAAGGATCGATCCAGATGTAGGGTAGTGTACAGACCTGCAACGCCAGTACCGATTACAATAACATCGTAATTATCGTTCAACACACTTCACTCCTAAATAGTTAATTATCTCGTATTATACCCCTGTGCCGATATGCACAGGGGTATATTTTCTATTACGTAACAGTCAAACAGCATAAGATTTTTGGTTACAATATTAATCAGACTGCTTTCATTTGCCGTAATAGTTATCCATTAATGGTATCAATGTCATCGCCTTCGTTGCCATTAGTATCAGGAGCAATAACGGTAGCTGTAGTTCCATCTGTCTGGCTAATATCACTTTTTGGCTTAGACGAAGCTTTTGGATACTCAAGCTCACCCTTCATTAGTTTTTCAAAGGTATCTCCATTAATCTTTTCATACTCAACCAGATATTTTGCAACAAGCTCAACTTGGCTAGAGTTGTCTGATAGGATATCCTTAGACGCCTGATATCCCTTATCGATAAGCTCTCTAATCTCAGCATCAATCTCAGCGGCAACATTTTCAGAGTAGTTACGCTTATGGTTTATATCTCTGCCTAGGAACACCTCTCCGTTATCCTGTCCATACTGAACAGGCCCTAAGGTATTACTAAATCCAAACTTAGTTATCATATTTCTTGCTGTCTGGGTAGCACGTTCAATGTCGTTAGATGCACCAGTACAGATATCATCTAAGAATAGCTCCTCAGCTACACGACCACTAAGCAGTACTACAATGCTTTCATACATCTGAGTTTTGCTCATGTGGGTCTTATCCTCGCTAGGTAGGTGAAGGGTGTAACCCGCCGCCATTCCACGTGGAATAATCGATACCTCATGAACCTTATCCTGCGTTTTGCTGTAGTACATCGCAACTGCATGACCTGCCTCATGGTATGCTGTGATCTTTTTATCTTCATCGGATATCTTATGGGATTTCTTTTCAGGCCCTGCTACAACCTTAATGGTAGCCTCCTCGATATCGGTTTCGGTGATAGCTTTTTTATTCTTTCTAGCCGCCAGTAGTGCCGCCTCGTTCATTAAATTTTCTAGATCAGCACCTGTAAATCCAGCGGTAGTCTTAGCGATTTTGTTTAGATCAACATCAAATCCTAATGTCTTGTTACGTGAATGAACAACAAGTATCTCCTCACGACCCTTGACGTCAGGGAAGTTTACTACGATATGCCTGTCAAAACGACCTGGTCTTAAAAGAGCAGGGTCAAGGATATCCTTACGGTTAGTAGCGGCGATAACGATAACCCCGGAGTTTTCGCCAAACCCATCCATCTCAACCAAAAGCTGATTTAAAGTCTGTTCACGTTCATCATGTCCGCCGCCAAGTCCTGCGCCACGATGACGTCCCACAGCGTCAATCTCATCAATAAATACAATTGAAGGAGCATTCTTCTTAGACTGCTCAAACAAATCCCTTACCCTTGAAGCACCAACCCCAACATACATCTCAACAAAGTCTGAACCGGATATAGAGTAAAACGGTACCCCCGCTTCACCCGCAACTGCACGTGCAAGTAGGGTCTTACCGGTCCCAGGAGGTCCCATGAGTAGAACACCCTTAGGGATACGAGCACCAAGCTCATTATACTTTTTAGGGTTTTTGAGGAAGTCAACAATCTCTGCCATCTCCTCTTTCTCTTCGTCACATCCCGCAACCTCTGCAAAGGTAGCTTTCTTACCCTCCTGTGCGGTGTTTTTCATGTTAACCTTACCAAAGCTACCCATCTTACCGCCGCCGCCAGCTTGACGCATAACAGCAAAGAAGAAGAATACCATTAATCCGATTAACAGTAGCTGTGGTAGGAAGGTAATTAGCCAAGAATTATCCTTAGCCGGGATATAATCAAAGTTTATCCGCTCATTTGGATAGGCTTTATTATGCTCCTCGATAGCGGGCTTAACATCCTCTAGAAATAGACCAACATGTGGGACAGCGTACTTTAGTATCTTTCTGCCCTCTTTGTCCTCGGTAACCCCCTCCATGTTAGCAACCTCTGGATTATTCTTGTTCAGTACAAGCGCTAGCTCCCCTGAACCTAGATTCACCGTAAAGTCACTAACCTTATTTTCAGAGAACATATACACTACATCAGAGTATTTGTATTTATTAATAGGGGCATTTAACAAAGTCATCATAGAGTACATTCCAAACATCAGTCCCACGATAACGACTATGTATATAATCGTTGCCCAGCCTTTTTTCTGCATTAAATCATCTCCTATCATTTTGTATAAAAACGTTATCGGTTTTCATTATTTGGAATAAACTGACTTCTTTAAAACTCCAATATAAGGAAGGTTACGATATCTTTCAGCGTAATCAAGCCCATAACCAACCACAAACTCATCAGGAACTACAAACCCATAATAGGTTGGGACTATCTCCTTAACCTTTCTGCGCTCTGGCTTATCAAGCAGGGTGCAGATAGTTACCGAAGCGGCTTTTCTTTGTTTTAGTATACCTGTTATAAAGTTTAGCGTTAACCCACTGTCCAGAATATCTTCAACAACGATAATGTCCTTGCCTTCAAGGTTAATGTCGATATCCTTAATAATCTTTACAATACCAGAGGATATAGAGCTTTCCGCATAGCTAGATACACACATAAAATCTATTGAACAAGGAAGCTTAATCGCCCGCATAAGATCCGCCATAAAAGCTATCGATCCCTTTAGTACGCTTACTAATAGTACATTCTTACCTTGAAAATCCTGCGTTATCCTAGAACCTATCTCTAATACCTTTTCCTTAATTTCTTCCTCAGAAATTAGGACATGTGAAATGTCATTTACCATCTATTTTCTCCCTTTAGACGTTATTTATTCCTAACTTAACAAGGTAACAGACAACCTAAAGCTAACGACAACACAAATTTTTCATACCTTTGAAATACACAAAATGTTTTTACTGTCCTTCGTTACTTCGTATCTTTTGTTAACCCCTATGCCCTCTACAGCTACAACCTCATCCCCAAAACCAAGGATAAACCTTGCGCTTCGTTCAAATGTAGAAAGCTTAAGCTCGTTAAATAGTTTTTTTATAGTTTTTGTACAATTACGGTTAGCGAGCGTTATTTTGTCACTAGACCTACGCTGTCTGAAAACTAATTCACCTTCTATTGTATCATAATCAATTAGTAAAGTAAATATATTTTTATTAATTTTTTGATAGTTTTGGAAATTATTTGTTAACAGTTTCTCAACACGATAACGTTGTCCTGTTTTAGTTTGATACTCACCAATCAAGCAGGGTGTTTCATAGTAGGGGATGTTAGGAGAAGTTGTTTGGATTGTTAGAAGATCTTCCGATACTCCTACAAATACGTTATGGGATACATTTATCTTTTGGTTGCCTTCATTTAACATACGAACAACGGTGTTAATTAGCTCATAACTAACCGCAATACCGCCCCTTAATAAGAACAGCTTTATCGTATGGGTTACCAAAGCGGGGTGGTGCTCCTTAAGTAGGGTGGTGTCTAGAGATAATCCGTCGTATAAGCTACAGCGTTTTAGTAGATCTTCTGCCTGCAAATCAAGATAGTCAGATACCTCAAGCAATGTCTTTATGGTTTTTTCGATATTATCCTCTGCCCTTTGGTTTACCTGCTTTAGTATTGGAACAGCATTAAGTCTTATCTTGTTTCTGGTGTAGATGTCGGTCAGGTTACTGCTATCGGTGACATAATTAAGATTGTTGTCAGCGCAGTATCTCTCCACATCCTCACGTTTACAGAAGATAAGCGGGCGGATTATTTCCCCCCGTACAGGCTGTATCCCGCAGATTCCGTCAATCCCACTACCTCTTGCAAGGTTAAAGAGGACGGTTTCCACGCTGTCTGAAAGGGTGTGGGCGGTTGCAATTTTAGCGTTGTATCTGCTAGCAAGCTCTGTAAATATGCGGTATCGTATCTCACGGCCTGCAAGCTCCAGCGATAATCTATGCTGTTTTGCGTAGGTTGATACATCTTCGTTATATATATAGCACTTAATGGAGTGTTTATCGCAAAACCCCTTAACAAACTCCATATCCCTGTCGCTCTCGTCACCTCTAAGGTTGTGGTTAATATGACAGGCTATGACATTATACTGCAAAACAGTCTTTAAAAAATGACAAAGCATAATCGAATCAGCCCCGCCGGAAAGACCGACGACTACCGATTGATTAGGCTTTAACATTTTATATCTATCTATCGTATCAATAATCTTGTTCATTTCTAACTAACTCCGAATCATAGAAGGTAGTACGTTCTCCGCACCATGTTAGATCCGCATCCGCTACCGCACCATGACGATTCTTTGCAACTATACACTGCGACAGGTTAGGATATTCACATTCTTTATTATAGTACCCCTCACGATACAAAAACATTACAATATCCGCATCCTGCTCGATAGACCCCGACTCCCTTAAGTCTGAAAGCATAGGGCGGTGTCCTTGCCGTTGCTCTGTAGCACGAGATAGCTGTGAGAGTAGGATTACTGGCACATCAAGCTCCTTTGCCATAATCTTAAGACTTCTTGTTATCTGTGAGATCTCCTGTACACGGTTTTCGGTTCTACCACCTGATGACATAAGTTGTAGGTAGTCGATTACAACTAAACCTAGGTTTTTAACCCTACGAAGCTTTGCCTTCATCTGTGGCACAGTAATATCTGCCGTATCATCAAGATACAGCGCCTGCCCGCTAAGTCTGTCCGCCTCCTGCGAAAGCAAGGTCCATTCACCTGTTTCAAGCTTACCGGTAGTGAGCTTATCCCCACGAATACCTGTTTTAGAGGAAAAGATCCTACCAACCAGCTGTTCGTTGGACATTTCAAGCGAGAATATTGCAACGTCACGTTTTGATTTCTCCACCACATTTGTAGCGATGTTAATACCAAAGCTTGTCTTACCCATCCCCGGTCTACCTGCTATAAGTATTAGATCCGATCTGCTTAACCCTGTAATTATGTTATCTAGTGAAACATACCCTGTAGAGATAGACATCATAGACGCCGCATCTTCAGAGGTTAGCACTGCAAGTCGGTCGTAGTAGTCGATTACTACCTGTGATACATGGGTTAGGGAGTTATTATCCTTGCCTTGACGTATCTCGGCAAATCTTTGCTCTGCCATATCTAGGATCGACATAGCATCCGACTGCTGTTCCTTTGCTTGGTCTAAGATATTAGAGGCCGCTGTCATTATCTGTCGTATAAAGTATTTGTCTGCGACAATCTTGCAGTAACCTTCTACGTTAGAAACGGTAGGTACTAGCGCTACTAGCCGTGCAAGGTACTCGCTTGATTGTGAGATATCGGTAAAGATATTGTACTTCATCGACTCATTGGCAAAGGTTACAATATCGATAGGTAGCGCTTGGTTGTACATTGAAAGAAAGCAGACAAATAGCTGCTTGTGTTGCGGTGTATGAAACATATCGGGGGTTTTGATATGCATCATAACCTCCGATATACAGTCTGGCTCTAGTATTAGTGCCCCCAAAACCGACTGCTCCGCTTCGACATTAAAGGGCATCTCTATCGGCGTATTAAAACTATCAATGGACTGTATCTCATCCGCCATTAAAAACCCCTCCATCTTAACTAGCTATATAAGTAAGCTTTTTTATTCCTCTACATTTATAGTCACAGTAGCAACCACACCTGGATGTAGCTTTACTTCACAACTATAACTGCCGAATGACTTAATATCGGATTTTAAGGTTATCATCTTTTTGCTAACCTCTACGTTAAATCCACGGTTTAGCTCCTCTGCAATCTCTTTAGAGGTAATTGAACCAAATAGCTTTCCGTTTGCCCCCGCCTTTGCCTTTATAGTAATGGATTTTTTGTCAATTACATTTGATGCGGCAACAGCATTGTCATGTAAAACCTGTGCATGGTGCTTAGCGGCGTCGTCCTTTGTCTTTTTAGCATTTACAGCGGCGGCGTTGGCTTCTATCGCAAATCCTTTAGCCAAAAGAAAGTTTCTTGCATATCCGTCCGCAACATTTACAAGGTCGCCTGCCTTGCCGGTTCCTTTTACATCCTTTGTTAATATAACCTTCATAGCATCCTCCATATTAGCTGTCATACGGTTGTTAACTAGCAAAATGAAACACAGTGGTATCATTAAAGCAATATCGATAGAATTATCTGTACCCAGTTAATAAACCTTTAGCCACAGCTTTGTTATATAAAATTTATTTCTTCATTAAATCTATAACTTCAAGTAAAGACTGCCTAACCTTATCACAGTCTGAGTTATGAATCTGTGCCGCCGCCATAGTGTTATGTCCGCCCCCGCCTAACTTTTCCATAATAAGTTGAACATTCATAACCCCCATTGAACGGGCAGATATATTTACAATATCATTCTCTTCAAAGATTACAAAGGAAGCTTCAACCTCATTAATCCCTAAGAGCTCGTCAGCAGACTGTGCGGCAATAACCCTAAGGCTGTTAGTGGTAAAGTCGCAGATAGCGATAGCGCAGTTTTTATAGATCTCCGCAGAAGCAACTACACGTGCCTTGCGCTGATAGGTTTCCATTGAATTAGCAAACAACCGACGCACAGATAGAGTATCTGCGCCAGAACGACGTAGGTAGGCGGCGGCTTCAAAGGTTCTAACCCCCGCTTTTATAACGAAGTTTTTGGTGTCTAGCATAATTCCTGCCATTAGAGCCTCTGCCTCTAAAGAGGTGATACTGCATTTTTCTCCAAAATACTGTATAAGCTCTGTAACCAGCTCACAGGTGGAGGAGGAGTAAGGCTCGTGGTAGAATATCAGTGCATTTTCTATGTAGTTAACAAGCTTTCTGTGGTGGTCGATAACAACCACATTCTTAGCCTTGTTATAGATCGCTACACTTTCAAGTAGGGCGGTAGTATGGGTGTCTACAACAAATAAAAGAGTGTCCTCCCTAACCATGGACATGCCCTGTTCGGGGGAGGCTAGTATGTGTCCAAACCCTGCATCAATTACCTTGTTAATAAGACCCTGCGCTAGATTTCGCCGTGGCTCAATAACAATGCTAACCTCTTTGCCAAGCGAAGCGCAAGCTTTAGCAAGCCCGACCGCCGCTCCAAAGCAGTCTAGATCGGCAAAACGGTGTCCCATTATAAGAACGTTACCGCTGTGTGCAATTAAATCCACAATTGCGTTTGCTACAATTCGTGTCTTTACCTTAGTTCGCTTTTCAATACCCTTTGACAATCCGCCAAAAAACTCATATCCACTGGAGGTTTTTCGTGCCACCTGATCCCCACCTCGGCCTAGCGCCATGTCAAGCGCCTGCTTAGAATCTCTTGCCGCCTGATTTAAGGTTGTAGTAGTGTGGGAGTATCCAATGGAGAGTGTAATTGGGGTGTTGTCTGGGGTAGTAACCTCTTTAATCTTGTCGAGCACCTGAAACTGTTCTGATTTTAATTTATCTGCATCACGTTTTTCCATCATAATTAGATAACGGTCGCTGGATACACGTTGGATAAATCCTGTTGTCTGATCTAACATGTCATCGATAACACGGTATACCTCGCCTAGCATTACAGACCGCTCGCGGTCGTTAAGGTTTCGTGTAATCTCTTCATAGTTGTCAATTAGTAGGCTCATAATTACAGGGCGGGAGTAGTCGTACTCAAGGGCAATACGCTCTAAAGCGGTAACGTCGATAAGGTATAGTGTCTGTAGGCTGTCCTGTATACCGGTGTCGAAGCAGTAAGCCTCAAAATAACCGTCGAGATACTTAACCATAACCCCGGGACTTGACACAATCTGTGAAACCGAGATGTTAAAGACATCGGTAATATACTTGCTAAAGATATCACCGCTCTCTTTAAGGACGATATCACGAAATACGTCGTTGTACCAGATAATCTCGCCGTCAGCGCTAAGGATAGCCGCGGGGATTGGAAAGTTAATTATATGGTTGTTAAACTGCTTATCGATAGATGTGCTAGCGCTTTTTACAACGTTGTAGATATCCTTTTGTATCTTCATTAGCTTATAACAGCTATACCCTATTAAGATGACATCAATAGGAAGGATAAATAAGGTCAGTGTCTTGTTATAATAGTACACCACCCCGGTAAGGAGCAAAATAAGTACCATTAACGCAATATTTACAGGTCTTATTATCCAAAACCGCTTGCTAAAGATACGCTTTTTCATAACAATTATCACCTTCCCTAAATTCCCTATATTCCCCGTTTGTTAGCTTCGCCTTAGCTAGCGTTATATCTCCATTATAATAGGTAGAATCATTGGGCTTCTTCTGGTTTTTTTATAGATAAATGAGGATAATTCATCCCTTGTCTTTATCTTTAATGAAGTCCAGTCTAACACACCGCTTGAAAAGCAGTCATCCAGCGATTTCTTAACGATATTTTTAGCCTCATCCATAAGCTCTTCTGACTCACGAACATAAACAAAACCTCTCGATACAATATCAGGACCTGATATCACCGAACCGTTAGAGCTTTCTATAGTTACCACAACAATAATTAAACCATCTTGGGATAACAGCCTTCTGTCACGGAGTACAATTGAGCCAACGTCACCAACCCCTAGACCGTCGACAAGGATACGCCCTGCCTCAACCGAGGTAGAGGTGTCCATGTTGCCGTTATGAAATTGGATAACCCCGCCGTTTTCACCGATATGGATATTTTCATCAGGGATCTTAAGGGATCTTGCTATTGCGGCATGCGCCTTTCTATGCTTATACTCTCCATGAACAGGTAGGAAGAATTTAGGTTTTGTAAGGGATAGAATTGTACGAAGCTCATCCTGGCAAGCATGTCCTGATACATGTACATCATACATCTCTTGATAGATAACCTCTGCACCGAGCATTAATAGCGCGTTAATAACCCGTGTTACATGCTTCTCATTTCCTGGGATCGGGGTTGCGGAGATAATAATAAAATCTTCAGAGGAAACCGATACCTTGCGATGATCTCCCGTAGCCATTCGAGAAAGCGCCGCCATAGGTTCTCCCTGACTACCGGTAGTGACAATTACCACCTGATCGCTAGGGTAGTTGTATACCGCATCAACGTCGATAATAACACTTTCATCCACATCAAGATACCCTAGATTACGGGCAATCTCAACTACATTCTCCATGCTCCTACCGGACACAGCAACCTTTCTGCCAAATTCCACGGCGCAGTTCATAATCTGCTGGATACGATGGATGTTTGAAGCAAAGCTAGCGATTATAATACGCTTGCCTTTTGCGTTGTTAAATAGCGACCTAAAGGACTGTCCTACCTTCTGTTCTGTAACGGTACTACCTGCACGTTCTGCATTTGTTGAATCGGAAAGCAGACAGATAACCCCCTCGCTTCCAAGCTCTGCAAAACGGGCTAGGTCGATAACCTCACCATTAATCGGGGTAAAGTCAATCTTAAAGTCGCCGGTATGGATTATAACACCCTCCGGAGTGTGGATAGCAAGCGCTACCGCATCAGGGATAGAGTGGTTTACGTTAATACATTCAACCTGAAAATGTCCCATATTTGCGATACTACGACCCTTAACTACATTAAGGGTAACCTTACCAAGCAGTCCATGCTCTCTAAGCTTACCTTCGATAAGCCCTAGTGTCAGCCTAGTACCATATACAGGCACATTGATTTTTTTCATAAGATAAGGGATAGCTCCGATATGATCCTCATGTCCGTGGGTAATAAATACGCCCTTTATCTTTTCATAATTCTTTTCAAGATAGGTGAAATCAGGGATAACGATATCAACCCCTAGCATATCACTGTCAGGGAAGGCTAGACCGCAGTCTACAATTATAATCTCGTTGTCATATTCATAGGCTGTAATGTTTTTACCAATCTCGTTAAGTCCTCCTAATGGGATAACCTTAACGCTCTTTTTAGACCCACTAGCAGATCTGGTAGAATTAGTGCGGGTAGTCTTTTTGTTATCCACCCTTTGGGTTACTGTTGAAGGGGAGGTCTTTACATGAGATACAGTCTTAGACTGTTTGGTGGCTTTTGATTTTTGATTAACCCGTGGTTTTTTTTGTTTAGTGTTGTTTTGTGCCCCGTTAGAAGAATTATCTGGCTTGTTGCTCTTATCAGCAGAGGTGGATTTTTCGCTCTTTTTGTACTTTTCATTTATCTGTTTAGCAACATCACTCTTTGTAGAGGAAGCAGTTTTAGATTTTCGTGGCTTTTTATCCTGTATCTTCTGTCCTAAAAGCTCTAGCTCTACATCGGGACTTTTAGCCTTTGGTTTATTAGTGTTTTGATTTTTTAATGTCTTTAGTTCTGTATTTTTATCCAAGTTTAACCTCTTTCTCTCGTATGTGTAGAAGTATGTACAGCGCATTTACAATATTTAATTATCTGTTTTGTAATTTGTACAGGTCGATCTAAGTAATTACCGAAATAGGATAGATAACCCACCGCTAAATCTGATATAATTACCACTAGGATTTATTAATTAATAAAAAAGCTGGCTAAACAAGGCGAACATCTAGCAGCTTTATCTTATAAACCACTGTTACAATTAAAAAAATCGAGAATAATTAGCATAATAGAATAAACACTGCGCTGTCGTATGTATTATCTTTATGCTTATGTTGATATCCTATCGCTATATAATACTAGAAATAATGATATAATTTCCGTAATACTTAGCATAATAAGGTTTTGCTTTTACAGCAGATATATACCCAAAAGTTTTAATTTAAGTTAGAAAAAATTTGCACAACCGTTCAAATACTTATACCTCTATTTTAACGGCTAAATTACTTTTTGTCAAGCCTAAAGGGTAAATACATACAAAATCAACAACAAAAACATCTGTAGCACACCGATTTATATCTATAAATTAGTGCGCTACAGATAAGATAACATTTTTATTCTTATAAGATTAAACCTAGAGTAAAACCCTTAATCGCAAAAGCTAATATGAAGAGGTAGCCCATTATCGTCATACCTCATATCAATAAAGCCTTGCATTAACGGAAGGATATACTCCTTAATTTCTTGTCCAACCTGCTTATCATATACATCTTGCCAACGTTTAGGCACATTTTTTTCCATATTTGCGATTAAATCTACATCACAGCTTTCAAACTCTACAGTATACGGGGAGTTATTGGTACGCTTATAAAGGTAGGTCACCCCTGTTTTGCTATGGGCGATAGCGTCTACTACCGCAAAAAGGCCGATAGAGTAGCTTTCGTCGATATCAGTCTTAGATGCAAGGTGGGAGCTACACCGTTGTAGTACGTTTAATTCGATAGACCTAACCTTACATCCAATCTCCTTCATTACAAGGTTTTCTAGGTATTTACCTGTTCCGCCAAGGTATAGGTGACCAAAGCTGTCAGCGATACCGCTTTTATTAACCATCCCAACATACTGCCCGCGGCTATCCTTTATTCCTTCACTTACCACAGCAATTACAGTTTTCTTTATCGGCAACAACCTTTTAATGGTATCGATAAACTCACCCTCATCAAAGCTAACTTCAGGTAACGCGATAATGTGAGGATAGTCCTCACCTAAAAAGTATGGCATTGCGCTTGCAAGGGTGAGCCAGCCTGCGTTTCGGCCCATAATCTCCACGATTACCACATTTGGGACAGGGTAGATTCTACTGTCCTTGTGGATCTCTGTAAGGGTGTTACATAGATATCTCGCACTGCTTCCATACCCTGGGGTGTGGTCGGTTACACATAGGTCATTATCGATGGTTTTGGGTATTCCTACAACGTGGATATCTGCACCGATGGTTTTAAAATACCGATCTAGCTTTAGTACGGTATCCATAGAATCATTGCCACCTATGTAGAAAAAATATTTAATGTTATATTTTGATAAAGTCTTTTCTATCTTTTTGTATACCTCTAACTCTGGGTCTAACTCTAAAGCGGGTAGCTTTACACGACATGACCCTAAAGCCATAGCCGGGGTTTGTTTTAGTATGCTAATGGACTCGTCATCGGCGTACTTAGTAAGCTCAACAATATTATCGTCAAGAACCCCTTGTATACCGCCTATAGTACCATAGACCTTATCTATGGCAAAGCTTTCTGATTTTGAGCTTTCCAAAAGAGCCGTCCTTGCCTTTATAACCCCTGCTAATGAGGCGTTAATTGCACAGCTTGGGCCTCCTGATTGACCTACTAAAATGTTAAACATACCTTACCCGTTTCTCCGCCGACACAAATACTTGTAGTGCAAAAAACCTCGTTTGCGGCGGCAAAACCGGCTATCGCTTGTAAATCTGTGGCAAGAAAAATTGTTAATAGTAAGCTAGTCGTTAAGCATATAAAACATGATAAAACGACAAAACAAAACTATAGCCACCACATATGTAATATATTATACATTTTTTTATTAAAAAAAACAATAGTAATAATAAATAAATTTATTTGTGTTAAATAAACGCTAATATATGAATTATGTTACACCAATAAAATATGATTTATGAAAAATGTTTGTTTAAATACAGACTACAAAAGCAATATATTTTTTGTGAAAATTAAATAAAAATTACGCAGTAAATTTGGATAGGCTAATTTACATAAAATACTTGATTTTTAAAGTTAATTGTAGTAACATTATAGCTGTAATACTGTTTCGGCTTTTAAGTTGGGTGTGATTTTATATGACACTCAATTTGTTGCGGTAGTTTACTAAGTGACTGCAAGGGTTTTCGATCAGTAACATACGTATTTTATAAAGTATTTTTGGAGGGCAAGTTATGAAAAAGACTAAAGTCGGAATTATCGGCTGTGGTGGTATTGCTAATGGTAAGCACATGCCGTCACTTAGCAAGGTTAAAGATGTAGAGATGGTTGCATTTTGTGACATAATTGAAGAAAGAGCTGTAAAGGCTGCTAAAGAATTTGGTACAGAGGATGCAAAGGTATATACTGATTATAAAGAGCTATTAAAGGATACAGAGATAGAAGCAGTACATGTACTTACTCCAAACCGTTCACATAGCTTTATCACTATTGATGCCCTAAATGCAGACAAGCATGTTATGTGTGAAAAACCTATGGCTAAGACCTACGCTGAAGCTTTAGAGATGGTTGAAGCGGCTAAGAAAACCGGAAAACTACTTACAATCGGATATCAAACTCGTCAATTCCCTACCTCTCAGTACCTAAAGAGAGCTATCGAAAACGGCGATCTAGGTGAAATCTACTTCGCAAGAGCTCACGCTGTAAGAAGACGTGCAGTTCCTACCTGGGGTGTTTTCCTAAATGAATATGAACAAGGCGGCGGACCACTAATCGATATCGGTACCCACGCTATCGACCTAACACTTTGGGAGATGAACAACTACAAACCTAAGATGGTAGTTGGTAACGTTTATAAAAAGCTAGGTGGTTTAACTGAAAGCGGAAACATGTTCGGCGATTGGGATCCTAAAGAATACACCGTTGAAGATTCTGCGTTCGCATTCATCACAATGCACGATGGCGCTACTATCTCACTTGACTGTAGCTGGGCTTTAAATACCCGTGACGTTATCGAAGCAAAAACTACCCTTTGCGGTACAATTGCAGGTGCTGACATGAGAGATGGTCTTACTATCAACGGAAACAAATATGGAAAGCTTTACACTGAAAATCCAGATCTTGGTGCAGGTGGTATAGCATTCTATGAAGGTGGCGAGGATGCTCCTGAAGTTAGAGAACAAAAGGTATTCTATGATGCAATTAACAAGGGTACTCCTCTAACAGTTCTACCAGAACAAGCAGCTACCGTTACTATGATTCTAGAAGCAATCTATGAATCTGCTAAGACCGGTAAACCAGTATACTTTGACTAATCTTGTATTAGTTTAGTGGGTTTAAAAACCTTACTAAAGGACAACTCCATGCGGGTTTAAAAGGTTAGTGCTCGTTTGGGAATTATCTTAATACATAAAAACTATACGAAAGACAGGGCGTTTGTCCTTGTCTTTCGCATATATACAGAAAAATTGGGCAATCAAAGCTACATTTTTAGCGTAATATTTGTAGTATAAACAAGACAAATGACATGCATATTTGTTGCCTGATTAAAACAACACAGATAATATCGTCTTAGGTCTTTTTTTGACAAGGCGGGGAATAGAGGGATTATGCAGATTGGATTACAGATGTATTCAATAAGACTTCTTTGTGAACAAAACTATGAAAAAGCACTTGAAGTTGCGGCGAATGCAGGATATAAAGGCGTAGAGTTTGCAGGCTTTTTTGATGTTTCAAAAGAAGAGATGAAGAACCTGCTTGATAAATATGGTCTAGTTGCGGCGGGAAGCCACACAGGATACGATCTACTGGCAAATGATCTTGATAACGTTATAGAATATAACAAGGCTATTGGGAACACTAGAATTATCTGCCCTGGCGCACATATGCAGAATAGGGAGGATGTACTAGGGGTTGCTAAGCTGTTTAAAGAGATATCTCCTAAGCTTAAAGAGAATGGTATGCAGTTATTCTACCATAACCACGACTTTGAATTTGTTAAGGACGGCGGCGAATATCTAATGGATATCCTAGCTAACGAAACAACACCAGACGAGCTTAGGTTTGAGATAGACGCTTACTGGGTATACAAGGCAGGATTATGTCCAATAGAATACATTAAAAAGCATTCAGACAGAGTGGGAATCTTCCATGCTAAGGATGGTAACAAGCAAGAAGGTACTGTTGCCGGTGCGGGTGAGGTTGATCTTGTTGGTGTAGTTAACCTAGGTAAAGAACTAGGTATCGAATGGGCGGTTGTTGAAGCAGAAGCTGGCACTACTATAGATGAACAGTGTTCAGATGTTATTGAATCCGCAAAGTATCTTAAGACCATAGTATAAAACCATATTAAGAATTTAAATACCATACTTCGCTATAATAGCGAGATGAGAGAAAGGATATTAATATGAAGATAGGTGTTTTTACAGTTGCACTTGGCAACAAAAGCTTAGATGAAGCATGTGCATTCTTTAAAGAGAATGGAGCAGGAGCAGTTGAGATTGGTTGTGGCGGATATCCTGGTACAGGACATTGTGATCCAGAGGTTCTACTAAATGATCCTGCTAAGCTAGAGGAATTTAAGGCTACTATTGCAAAGCATGATTTAATTATCAGTGCGCTTAGCTGTCATGGTAACCCTGTTCATCCTGATAAAGCGACCGCTAAGAAGTTTGATGATGATCTAACTAATGCATTTAAATTAGCTAAAGAGCTAGGTATCGAGATTGTCAACACATTCTCTGGTTGTCCTGGTGACAGCGATACGGCGATATATCCTAACTGGGTTACCTGTCCTTGGCCAGATGACTTTGGCAAGGTGTTAGAGTATCAATGGAATGATGTACTTATCCCTTACTGGAAGGAAAAGGTTAAGGTAGCTAAATCCTATGGAGTTAACAAGATAGCGATTGAGATGCATCCGGGATTCTGTGTATACAACCCAGAAACTCTACTAAAACTACGTGAAGCAGTAGGGCCTGAGATAGGCGCAAACTTTGACCCTAGCCATCTAATCTGGCAGGGAATGGATCCTGTTTTAGCGATTAAAAACCTTGGTAAAGAAAACGCAATCTTCCACTTCCATGCAAAGGATACTAAGATGGACAGTTATAACACAGCCGCTAACGGTGTGCTGGATAACAAGCACTACGGCAAGGCGCTTGAACGTTCATGGGTATTTAGATCTGTTGGATACGGAAATGATCTTTCCTTCTGGAAGGATATTGCTTCTGCCCTACGTATGGTTGGATATGATCATGTTATGAGCATTGAGCATGAAGATGGACTAATGTCACAAAACGAAGGCCTAAAGAAGGCTCTTTCCTGCCTAAATCAGGTTGTTCTTAACGAACCTGTGGGCGAAATGTGGTGGGCATAAGCTTAGTTAAAATGTAATAAACGCTTTAATAATGGGGTTTAATATAGGGATAATATATTATACCTAGACTATTAACGACACTTTAAAAAACCGTGCAAATCCTATGGTTCTCGGGTTTGTACGGTTTTTTTGTCTGGTAGTTTATTATGTGTTAGCCTAATACGCTTTTTTAGTGTATGTTTGATATATGGCTAATATAATATAAGTTTTGTCCTACAATGTGCGTTTTATAGGATTAAAATTAGTAGTAGCCAAGCTACTGAAGATAAAGTGGCTTTTTAAAG
>CAZAOY010000012.1:0-51661 GCA_964486925.1 uncultured Oscillospiraceae bacterium | reverse complement strand
TTATTTATTATATCACATTCATATCTCTTTGTCAACACGTTTTTTATCGTTTTTTGAAGAATTATAGCGAATTGTATAACCCTATAGTTTATATGGGGTTAACATATCAGTTTTATGGTAAATTCGTCTACATATTCTCACCTAACTTTACCTTATTATCAGATATATGCCTTCATTATATAAAGAAAGCTCTTTACTTTTTATTCCTCTTGTGGTACAATGGTAACATAGTATCCTGTATTGTTACCATAATAATGAAAGAGGTCTAGTATGAAAAAAGCTTTAGCAGTAATCCTACTTATAGTCCCATTGTGTGTAGCCCTCGCAGTTCCTATGCAAGCTTTGGCTATCGATACAACTACAACAACATCCAACAGCGAAGATAAAACTTCCTATATTGTAACCTTTGATGGTATCCCACAAAGCGTTATGGAAGGAGAAACAGCAGTTCCACCAACACCCAAACCCAAGGACGGCTATGTGTTTGATGGTTGGAGCCAAGACTACACAAATATAACATCCGATCTGGATATTACCTCAGTTTGGAAGAAAGCGCAGTTTAAGCTTAGCTTTGATACAAACGGTGGTAACAGTATAGGCAGTACTCTAGTCCCTTATGAAACTAAGGCTGATAAGCTCCCTACCCCAAAGCGCTCATCCTATACCTTCCGTGGTTGGTATACAGATAAAGCTACTACTATAAAGTTTGTTGCTGTTACTAAAGACCAAACCGTCTATGCTAAGTGGGCGAAAAACCCCACGATTACATTCAAGGATAACGGTAAAACCCTTAAGTCGCAATTAGTTGGCTATAGTATTAACATATCGAGTACTAATTATACACCCACAAAATCAGGATATAAATTTTCTGGTTGGTACTCTGACTCTGCACTAACCAAGAAGTTTGATTTTACAAAAGGTACTACAAAGGATATAACATTGCACGCCAAATGGACTAAAGCTTCCTACTCTATAGAACAGCTAACTACAAAATACATTAACAGCTGTGTGTTAATTACAGTCTATGATAAAGGTGGCAAGGGAATTGCTTCAGGAAGTGGGTTTATGGTTTCCTACAACGGTAAGATTATGGTTGTAACAAACTACCACGTTATCGAGGGAGCTAATTCCGCTAAGCTGGAGCTAGAGAATGGTAAGGTATACTCTGTTGATAAGGTTTACGCTTATGACAAAGCAAATGACCTTGCTATACTAACCTACAAAGGCACTATCAGCGGCGCAAAGGGGATTCCTCTTGGAAGCGCTGAATCAGTTAAGATAGGATCAAACTGCGTTGCAATAGGAAGCCCAAAAGGTTTTAAGAACACCGTATCAACAGGTCTTATTAGTCAAAAAAGACTTCTTAGTGGAACAAAGGTACTCCAGACCAACGCACCTATTGACCACGGATCAAGCGGAGGTGTGCTCCTTAACATGCAGGGTGAGGCTATTGGTATCACCTCTAGCGGATTTGAGAGTTCAGCAAACCTTAACTGTGCTATCTACATCGAATACATCAAAACCATGCTTAAAAAACCTAAAAACATAACCCTATCCTCCCTCTTTAAGACAAACCCACAGGATCTGTACGTTATAAAAGGTACACTTATCCCCTATCCATACGAGGGTGACTACGACTATGAAGAGGACGGAATCTACGCATACTTCTCTATGGATCTTAAACGCTACGAAAAACTACTGACTACCCATGGCTTTGTATTCTATAAAAAATCCATATCTTCCGCCGGCAACGAGATGTATTCCTATGTTAACCAAGATGAGAATTACGTCGTTATTATTATGATAACCCCCTCTGCAGTATTGATTGCAGGAACGGAGTATTAAACCTGTTAATTTAATATATTAGCAAAAACCGCTGATTTCCATCAAAAGATCAGCGGTTTACAATATAATTTTTCACTTAAAATACATCCAAGAGCGAACCTAGATAGCTCTCTCAATTACTATTACATATGGTGGGTTACTCTTATTCATCGGCGAAAACTTTACAACATTGTATATCCTAGTATCAAGTACATTCACCTCTTGCTCCACAGCCTTCGCTTCGTCAGCACCGCCATCGTGACCCACATAAAGTACAATCGCTATGACACCACTCGGCTTTAACCTTGAAACGGCTAGCTTAACTGCCGTAACTGTAGTGTCTGTCTGGGTGGTTATGCTCTTGTCACCCTGAGGTAGATATCCTAAATTAAAGATACCCCCGTCTATAAGACCATCTACATATTCAAAAGCCTTGCTATGTGAGCTGTTAATTAGGTTTACATTACAAACTCCGTCTTTATCTAGTAACTCCCTAGTTCGGATTAACGCAATCTCCTGTATGTCAAAGGAATACACAACCCCTTGAGCTGCCTTCTTCGCCAACCAAAGAGTGTCATTCCCATTTCCCATAGTAAAATCAACATATGTACCGCCACAGTTAAAGTTCTTTTCCAAACAAAGCTTTGCAAACTCACTAACTGAAAACATTAATCCTCCATTACTATAACTAATAACGTCCCAACTAAGCAACTATAATAATAACTACATGGTCTGTACGAAGCGTCCTTTTAATTCAATACTACCAAAGCTTACATAATCATAGCAACCGTTACGTTCTCGAGCTTTTTGTTAACATCCCTTGATATATCCTCAAATATTGCCCTAACCTTACAGATAGAAGCGCTTTCAGCGTTATTTCGATTACAACCGCAATCTGCTCCAACACATCGGCTAAAGGCATACTCACCCTCCACAACCTCAATTATATCCTTTAAGGTTATGTCGTCGGCAGATCTATTAAGCTGATACCCACCGGATATACCCTTAAAGGAGCATAATATCCCCGATGCTACAAGCTTACGCAGTATCTTTAATGAAAACCTAAGTGTAACGTCTGTCTCCCTAGCTATAGTAGACGCATCTACACGTTTCCCACTGCGGCCTATATAGGTTACAATCCTAATAGCATAATCCGACTCTAATGTTAAATTCATCGCTATCTCCCTTAAATTATAAAAAATCCTTTAGCTTCTTTGCACGGCTAGGATGTCTTAGCTTTCTTAATGCCTTTGCCTCTATCTGTCTAATACGTTCCCTAGTAACGTTAAATACCTGACCCACTTCCTCTAGAGTCCTCTGTCTGCCGTCTACTAACCCAAACCTTAAGCGTAATACCCTTTCCTCTCTATCGGTAAGACTCGATAAAACGCTGGAAAGCTGTTCTCTTAAAAGTATGTTGGAAGCGGCATCCGCTGGTGCTAGTGCATCATCATCTGGGATAAAGTCGCCTAAATGGCTATCCTCCTCCTCACCGATAGGGGTTTCTAATGATACCGGCTCTTGTGCTACCCGAATTATCTCCCTTACCTTATCAAGCGGCATCTCTAATGCGGCCGCAATCTCCTCTGCACTCGGCTCATGTCCGTTTTGGTGAAGTAGCTGACTGCTAACCTTCTTAACCTTGTTTATCGTTTCAACTAGATGTACAGGGATACGTATCGTCCTCGCTTGATCAGCAATCGCCCTAGTAATCGCCTGTCTTATCCACCATGTGGCATAGGTTGAAAACTTAAATCCTTTTGTATAATCAAATTTATCAACAGCTTTAATAAGTCCTAAGTTACCCTCCTGAATAAGATCCAAAAACTGCATTCCACGTCCAACATATCGTTTCGCAATGCTTACAACCAGACGTAGATTTGCCTCAGAAAGTCGCTTTTTAGCGTAGATATCACCTTCATACATCCGCTCGGCTAAAACTAGTTCGTCCTCGTTTGTAAGCAGTGGTACTCTACCAATCTCCTTTAGATATACCTTAACTGGGTCATCTATGCTGATTCCATCTACTAAATAAGCACTATCTAGATCTGTTAGCGGGGTTTCCGTTAGATACTCTATCTCATAGTCATTGGTGTAATCCTCAATAACCTCGATGTTTAGTGTTTCTAAAGAGTCATAGAGCATCTCCATCTGTTCCGCATCAAACTCTAATTCCTCTAATAGATCGGTAATCTCTTTTGCCAAAAGCTTACCCTTGTTCTTTCCTTGATCTAAAAGATCCTGAAGCGCAACCTTTTTCTCTGCCGGTGTTTTTGGTGTAACAGCGTTTGTATTCATCTCTCTAACTCCTCTTTTTTCCTTTTTTCTTGCTTAACTCCTGAACATATAGTATAAGCTCGTCAGGGGTTAACTGCCCTGCATTTGCCTGTTTTTTCTTAATGGGGTATGCCTTTAACACCGCTATATAATCCTCCATCGCCTCTATCCCAACTTGATTTTCATGCGCCTTAGCCACAACCCCCGATATATACGCTACCTCATCGATAGAAAACTCCTCGTTAAGATCACTAATTAAAACCTCAACCTCATCCTCTATCTTTCGCTTAATAAACTCAAATACCTTTCGGTTAAAGTCGGTGACAAACTCCTCACTGGTTATCTGTGAAGCTATTAACGGAAGTCTGTCAGAATGTAAGAATAGGTTGGCAATGATCCCCTCCTCCGCTAAACACTCCTCCATAAACTCCTGCTTTTGCGGGTTAGCCACCTTTTGCTGCCGCATAGACGATGACGACAGTATAGAACGCCATAGCTTGTTCTCGGTAGTTTTCGCTGTCTTTTTAACAATCGCACCAACCTGTGACAGTATCATCCCAGTGGACACATTAACCTGTTCCCCTATATTAGCCGCATACACCTCTCTTGTAACCTTATCACTAACCTGCGCTAAAACCTTAACAGCCTGGTTGATATACTCAATCCTACCTTGGTTAGTGGAGATATCATATTGGTTCAGCAGACTGCTAAGCTCATACTCCACAACATCCTTTGCGCCTGTTATAAGCTTTGCAAATCTTACAGCACCAAATTTTTTTATGTATTCATCAGGGTCTTTTGCCCCTGCCATATTAAGTATGCGTGTGGATATCCCAACCTCTGAAAAGTAGTTTAGCGCTCTATGTACCGCCTTTTGTCCCGCCGCGTCAGCGTCATATGCAATTACCACCTGCTTTGTATACTTAGCAATAATCCTTGCTTGCTCTGCGGTAATTGCCGTTCCTAGTGTGGCGACAACATTTGTAAACCCCGCCGCATATACCGAGATTACATCCATATACCCTTCAGCGAGGATAATTGTATCCATCTTCTCCTTCTTTGCAAGGTTTAAAGAGAATAGGTTGTTGCTCTTTTTAAACACCGGTGTGTCGGGAGTGTTTAGATATTTAGGTTTGCTATCATCCAAAACCCTTCCCCCAAAGCCAATAACCTTCCCCTTTATATCTATTATTGGAAAGATAATCCTGTTCCTAAAATAGTCGTATAATCCACCGTTCTTGCCCCTTCTTGCTACTGCGGCGGCAATTAGGTCATCCTCGCTGTACCCCTTCTTTAATAGATATTCAGTAAGTGCATTAAAAGAATCGGGCGCATAACCTAACCCATAGGTAGTCAAAGTCTTATCATCAAGCCCCCTCTTGTCAATATATGCTTTAGCAATGTCGCTCTTAGGGCTCTTTAAACATCTATAGAAGAATCGTGCTGATTCCTTATTTATCTCAAAGAGTCTAGCCTTTAGCTGACCTTGTATATCAACTACGTCCTCCGGCACAACCTTTCCCTGCAGCTTAGCAAGATAATGTATCGCCTCAACATAGTCAAGATTTTCGGCCCGCATAATAAACGAAAGCACATCCCCGCCCGCCCCGCATCCAAAGCAGTAGAAGGACTGGGTGTCTGAATAGATAGTAAGTGACGGGGTCTTATCGTTATGAAAAGGACAGACAGCCTTTGATGTCCGCCCCGCGCGCTTAATCGGGATATATCCGCTTACGATGTCATATATATCAGCGCTGTCTAATAGCTGGCTAATAAATGTCTTTGGTATTGCCATCCTGTCCACCCCCTCTTTATGACGTCATATAGTTAGTTAGCTTAAAAACTGCAAAGTACGTATCCACCAAAGGTTGATACGATTATTGGATATGGCAAGCTAACCCAGCCTACAGAATATAATTCCTGTAGTATAGTATACAATAAAATAATACCTTTTTCCTCTTTTTTTGCAAAAAAAATATAAGTTTGTATAATCTTACAATCTTATATCTTTTTTTATGTCGAAATTGTAAACTTTTCCTACTAGGTTGTCGCCTTTGGCGGCGCTAATGTGACAGATTTCTTGTTTCCCTTTGGCACAAAGCAGATATAGCTTTTTCCCTGATTAACGATTAATGTCTTATCCTCACTGTCTTTGTACACCACAGGCGAGTTTACATCCTTTTTACTCCAGGTGATCTTTTCATACTTTCCGTTAGTGATATAATACCCCGTACCTGATGAAAGATCAATATCCTGATGACCATAGTTAGAGATGGTTTTAACCCCTGCAAACAACAAGAACACATTCTTTACCGCAATGGCTTTCTTGGTAGTTTCATCAATATGTGGCTCCCCAAATTGACCCTTGCTATAGGTCTTGGTCTTTGGGTTGTATTTAAAGGTGGCGGTTACATAGGTTGAAAACGGTACTTTAATATCTGTCGCCTTACCTGTCCCTACCTTCGCTTTTATCTTGTCGTTAGCAAATTTAAAGATAGGCTTTTGCTCCTTGCCTTCCTTCTGTTTTGTTCTGGTTTTTTGCTGTTTCATCGCCTTGCTAATCATCTCATAGCTAGTAAACCATGTGTGTTCAACACCCTTCCATGCTCTTGAAGGATCTCTCCAGAAGGCGTAGTTGGAGGTTTGGATACCATCGATTGTATCAAGATTATGCTTTCTAATAAAATTATATGCATATTTGCTCCCGCCAAAATGCACGTAGATTGCATCAAGCGGTAGCATTAGCTCCAGATAGTCATGCCGTGAGGATCTTACCGTACCTGTTAACGGTAACTTCTTGTAGTCGGAAAAGAGCGCCATCATCCGTGTTATCCCGCCCTCTACAGGTAGCTCATATATCACATCGGCCTCGGAGATACCTTTTTGAGGTAGTGATATCTTAATGTTGTTTATCATTATAGCTAGTGGACGATAGGCTAACAGCTTGTCATCCTTCATCTCTTTTCCAGTAAGTGGGTTGTAAAACCTCTCTGGCTCTGGTTCAGGCTCGCTTGACGAGGCTTCACTCGATGACGCGGTGGATGACATCTCCTCTACATCCTCAACCTTCTTGCAGCCCGCAATTGACATAACCCCAAACAGCAGTAACGCTATACAAAACCCGCTTATTACCCTCTTTATCCCATTAACATTACTCATAATCGCTCCTATACTTATATAATCAAATAACTACTTATCGATTAAAGATATCCTTAAGGTATTTAAACTCTTATCGCCAACAAAAGCACCCATGTTATAGATAAACAGCGCCGCAGTATAATCCTTTAGGTCTACATAGTTACGTATATCTCCCGCCACATATCTAAGGTCTACTAGTGTTATCTCCTCATAGTTAAGCGGCAAAAACTGCATTAACGCATGAGAATAGGAGTCCTTAAACATTATAAGCTTCTGCCCATTTTTAACAGAGGATTTAATGGTTACAAACGGTTGGTTCTTCCCTAAAAACACCGAATACTTGTCCTTCGTCTGTAGGTTTTCCTCAAAGAAGATAGAGTCATAGGTGGTTTCGTTAGTCCCATTGTTGACTATAACCTCTAGCTTTGGAGCATTTCCAATATAGCGGTATAGATCGATAGTGTCCTTAAGCTCCTTCTTAACCAAAACCTTTGAATAGAGTGTACCTAAAAACTTGTTGCTACCAAGCGTTGTGTTAAACATAGAGTGGGTCACAGGCTTGTAACCTAAGGTCTTTCCCAGTAGTTCATAGCCTAGATATGCACCATAGCTTGTCCAGTGGTGGTCGGTTCTATAGTAAAGATAGGAGTCTGCCTTTGTTCTAAGCGCCGCCTCTACATCTACGGTTTCAACGTCAACAAGCTTGTCATAAAATGCGTTAATATAGTCGGTCTGGTTTATTACAGGCGAATATTTAGGTAACTTGTCCTTATAGATATCTGCCGCAGTAGGAATTAGCATTGCGGCTACAGTCATCTGATTTTTATACTTTTTTGCAAATTCATTAATAGTCTTTACATTCTTGTTAAATATATCCGTATCTTTTTTACCGATATTCTCTATTAACATATCATCTAGGATAAATACCGAATTAATCTCCCTTTGCCCAGACATCATCTCCATTGTAGTCTTAGCTGAAATCCACTGCTCTCTAAGCACAAAGTGATCGGATATAAATCTATCAAAACCATCCATAAACCGCTTGTCCATTATACTGCTAAACGAAAAGGACGGCCACTTGGCTAACTTTTTATTCTCCGCCTCTGAAAACTCCTCTTTAGGAAGGATTAACGTTACCAGAGGAAGTAGTGTCAGTATTAGAAAAAACATAAATACCGTTATCTTTTTACTCATCTTTACCCTCCCCTACTAAAATCTAAAGTATAAAAACGGGTTGTAGGTTGCAGTTACAAGGAAAGCTATGCATACTAAAAAGGTAACAACCTGAACTGCCGACATAGCAAGCGGAGTAACCCTCGGAGCTTTCCTCCACAACCTTAATACCGTATTGTCAAAAAATCTGGTTGATCCCACGATACAAAGTATATACAAAAGCCCATTAGTAGCAATTACATATAAAGAATACCCATTAGCAAACCCTGCACCATTTAATCCAAACATCGCCGAGAAGTATGCTAGAATATCCGAAAAGCTCATTATCTCAAAGAACACCCAACCAAACACTGCCATTAAAAACGCATAGGTAATTCGTGCCCATTTAGGAAGCTTTAACAGTAGCTTCCCTAAGAACAACTTCTCTAGAATAATCAATAGCCCAAAGTAAAGCCCCCAAGCGATAAAGTTCCAGCTAGCTCCATGCCATAATCCAGTTAAAAACCATACAACAAATAGGTTGCGGTACACCTTCCAGGTAGATACCCTATTCCCACCAAGCGGGAAGTAGACATAAGATTTAAACCATGAACCTAAGGTAATATGCCACCGCCGCCAAAACTCGCTGACACTCTGAGAGATATATGGATGGTTAAAGTTCATCGGGAAATTAAATCCTAACATCTTTCCAAGCCCCTTAGCCATATCAGAATAACCCGAGAAATCATAGTAAATCTGAAAGGTAAAGGCGATTATCCCAAGCCAAGCCGTAACCATCGGTAGCTCGCTATATTCCATAGCCTTTATAGAAACCCATACCGCACCAATGGTGTTTGCAAGCAAAATTTTCTTTGCAAGCCCCTTAATAAAGATACCAATCCCCTTTGATACCTTTCCAATACTCACAACCCGCTTGTCTATCTCGTTAGCAACGTCGCTGTATCGCACAATCGGCCCTGCTACAATCTGTGGGAACAGTGTTACATAGGAGGTAAAGCTGATAATATTCCGTTGCACTTTAATCTTACGCATGTAAAGGTCTATCGTGTATGACATGCTTTGGAAGGTGTAAAAGGAGATACCTATAGGAAGTGGTAGCTCTGGGTCGGTAAGAGATAGGTTAAATATGTTATTTAGATTATCAACTATAAACGAGCTGTATTTAAATATCCCTAAAAGCCCCACATTCATACATACCGAAAGGATTAAAAACAAAGTACGAACCCGATTATTATGATCATACCTGTCCATAAATAATCCCGCTGTGTAGTCAATCACGGTGGATAACAGCATTATTAAGATATAAAACGGCTCTCCCCATGCGTAGAAAACTATCCCCGAAACAAGAATTATTAGATTTTTCACCTTAAATGGTGAAAGATAGTAGGTTACCAGCACAATAGGCAGGAACACAAACATAAATGACAAGCTTGAAAAAACCATTTTACACCTCTAAATCTATCTTTATTAAGACCTGTTAAAAACACTCTAAAAGCGTGCAAAGCCTATACTTTTTGGATTTTAGTCAGTATTTTATCTAGGGTTAGTATTAATCTGCATAACTAACTCTTTATATTCCTCCAGTGATACCATCTGATTTATCACATCAACAAGTCCGTTAGTGGAGGTATAGGTAGGTAGTCCTAATTTTTTTAGTAAAACCGCCCTAATCTGTCGGCTGTTGTCCCTTCCGATTAAGCCGTCCTCGTATATCATCTGTTTTGTAATAGGAGTGTCATTCCTTCCACAACCTATTATACCATATCTTTCAAACAACTCTAGTAAAAGCTGATCGCTCATACCCTCTACCCCTAAAAGGTTTTCCTTTGAAGGGCTGGCCTTTCGGCTCTCTTTACCTCGTATCTGCGGGATATATATGTTGTAGATAGAACAGTCCTTTGCAATGGACTTTATAAAAGATCTTATCTTAAATCCAGCTACATCCGAATCGGTGATAATCGCTATCCCATTCTTTTTTGCAAGGCTTCGTATTAAATCTCGTTTCTCTTTATCCTTAAACACCCTAAACCCATCGGTCTGGATAATAAGGCTTCCAATAAATCGGCTAAGCTTTATCTTGTCGTATTTCCCCTCTACAATAATAGTCTGGGGGATATATAGCTTTGTATCCTTCTCGCTCATGACTGTAACAACCTGCCAATCATCTGTTCTAGGATAATCCTGTTGTCCATACGTGAGGACTTTAGCTGTATATCAGTTTCTAGCAGTATGGTAAACCATAGGTTAAACCGCTTTAATGAAAATTTGTTAGCGGTGGTAATGCCATTTCGTATTACAAACTCTCTGCGTGGGTTGTAGGAAAAATCCTTTACAATCTGGGCGGCAGGATAGTTTTTGAGTGCCCCTAGCTTTGCTCTATATATATCGGTGAATGCCATGTTAAGCGCTCCTATAATGGCAATAGGTTCTGATTTTTGCACTAGAATACTGTTTAACAGATTAAAGGTCTGCTTATATCTATTCTGGATAATGCTATTTGCCAGATCGAATACCGAATCCTCCAGCGTCTGCACACACAAAAGCCTTACCGCCTCTGCGGTAATCCTCCCTCCATCGTTACCCACCGACGACATTATCAGCTTGTCTAACTCCGTCCTTACCACGCTTAGGTTTTCTCTGCACCTATCGATAATACTGTTAGCCACACTACTTTCAATATCAACATTATACCTCTTACAGCTGTCTAGTATATACCGCCTAATATAAGCCCTGTCCTTAGGGGAAAACACCGTTACTACACCCTGCTTTTGTACTAGCTCGATAATCTTTTTGTAACGGCTCTTCTTAACATCAATCTCCTTGTTAACATAGAAAAATACAAGTACAGTAGTATCATTAGGGTTTTCAAGCACCGACACAAGCTCCTTAAATTCGTTGTTGTCAATCCCATCAAAATCAAAATTTTTAACGGTTATACACCGCCTAGAGCCCATAAGCGGGAAGGCGCTGTATCCATCCGATATCTCAAACGCCCTTGCCTTTTCATCTAGCTTTTGCAGATTAAAGGAAGAAAACTCCTGCGAAACTGTCTTTTTTATTATACGGCTTACAACACGTTCTATCCCTGTATACTCCGCGCCATATAAAAAGTAAATACCTTTGATCTCGCCCTTTTTTACGTCCCTTTCAAGCTCTGTATCCTGTAAAAGCGCCATATGCACCCCCCTTTCTAGTAGTATGAGTCCTCCAAAACGGTAATATCATCCTTGCTAATAACGGTTTTGTACACCCCGTCCTTTTTATCGTACACATAGTTTAGCTTTGTCTTGTCAACGCTTATCCCATCAAACAGGATAACCCTATCGGACTTTATCCTCTGCTTTTCCTGTATATAGTTTGCGTACATGATATAAAGATCATGTGTCTGTTTAGAGCTAATCCGTGGAGTAATAAGCACCTGCCTATCGAAGGCATTAACGGTTATACCATACACACCCTGCTCACTAAGCTCTGTATCCACCTCATAAGAAACAGCGCCGCCAAACCTTTGTCCGTTAAGCTGACCTACATCAACCGCCTTAGTGGGGATAATATTATTTATAGGCATACTGTCATCCTGATAAGGATTAAACCTCTTTGCGTCTAGGTAACATTCTTTGACCTCTAAGGTCTTAATAAGGTACTGGTTATCGACCTTGACTTGCTTGCCGTCGTAATCAAGATTAATATATCTGTTAACCTTAGAAACCCCGCGTTCCCGTAGATACTTGGTAATACGATACTCAAGAAAGCTATCGTCCTTAACGTTTATTATATCAGCTTTGTTCTGATATACAACCGCAATAGCGCCTGCACGTTTACTGCTAAAGGTTATAACCTCTACCGTATTATAGCTGTACCACCAGGTAAGGGTTATCCCACAGACCAGATACACCATAACAAATCCTACCGTCTGAACCCGCCACTTTAACAGCTTTGACCTAAACGCAACAAATCCGGCTATCACGGTAAATACAAGCCAGATAACCGCCACATCATTTTTAAAGGAGATAGAAACCGCCGAAAGCTTAGATACAAAGCCGACAGAAGTGATCAGTATCTCACATAGACTGTTCACTATCTGACCTAATACCCTATATAACATTAAAAACGCTACTGAATATGGTATCGAAACCACAATAAAGCTAAACCCAAAGATTAATATAAGATAAAGCACGGGTGTTAAGATAAAATTTGTTATAAGTACTGTTAACGACAGCTGTTTAAACACAAGCACATAAAACGGTATTAACGCTATTGTCGCCCCTACCGTAATCGCTACAGTGTTAAGGTACATCACCACAAATCGGTTTCGCAGTAGCTTGTGCTGTATCTTGTTTCGCTCAATAAAGCTTGCAACCGCCTGTACTGATAGAATCGCCCCTAGGGTTGCAAGCACAGAAAGTGTAAGCCCCATATCGAATGCGGCAAATGGATTTACGGCAAGTATAACTACCACCGATACCCCTAACGCAGTAATCGAGTCCGAATATTCCCCTATAATATAGGCAGATAACGACAGGGTAACCATAATCGCCGCCCTTATAGTAGAGTTTTGCGCACCGGTAAGCAGAACAAATCCCCAGGTAATTAGTATCACCATTATGTTACTAAGGAATTTATGTATCGTAAAGGAGTCAAAGATGGATTTTAGGATGGTAGCGATTATCCCGATATGAAGTCCCGATATCGCTAGCATATGGGCGAGATTAGCAAACGCAAAATCCAGATTAACCCCATAATCCATGTCGGAGCGATCCCCTAGTATAAGCGACTTAAACATCCCCGCCTCCTGCGGGTTGATAAACATATCTATCTTTTGACTAATACTCTCCCTAACGCTGACAAACCAGCATTGTAGAGTACGATTCAGTGGCAAACTGATTGGTGGAATTAGCTTAAACCCCGCATATGAAACACCTTTGAGATAGATGTTCTTACCTAACATCTTGTTATAAAGAAAGCTAGAATCCTCATTCTCCACACTCTCGAGTAGTACCGTGGTGCTAAGGCTCTTTCCAACATCTAGATATTCGTAGGTTCCTATCTCAATTGTGGTACTATAAGGAAGATACCCATTCTCCTCTTTAGGAAGGTAGAAAACCACCTTGTTATAGACGTTATCCAGTGTAGATACATCCACCACTACACCCTTTATCTCTTGTGTCGTATTTGAAAGCTTGTCCACCTGCAAAAATCTGTTGTACCTTACCGCAATGCTTAAAACCGCTATTACTATAACACAAGCCATACAGGTAAAAACCCTAAGATACCTCTTGTCCAGAAAGTAGCAAAGAAAACCACCAAGACCGATCCCGATAAATAGATATATTGCTTTTTGTATATCCACACGAAAATAAGAAGCGATAAGCGCCGCCGCCAGATATAAAAACCCTAGTACCGCAACCTTTCGCTTCACCTTAAGGAGCATCTTTAAAACCTCCTAATATAACCTGTATAGAGATAACTCCATATAGGCGCTATCTCTATAATTAATTCTATTCTACCTTGCGCTGGCAATAACCTCTTCTATAATAGAAGGAAGTGCTGCTAAAGCCTCGTCAATCTTAAACTGATCAACAACACCAGCCATCGCCCTGTCAACCGAACCGCCGCCTTTACCTCCGGTAATTGCCGCCGCCTTTGCAACAATCTTTCCTGCGTGGGCTTTCTTCGCAATAGCCTCCTTACCACAGACACACATCATAGTAGCCTTACCCTGATATGTCCCTACAATAAGCGCTACTCCGTTTACCGCCTTATCCTTAATCTTGTCGCCCATAACCTTAAGAGCTTCCGATTTAGTCCCGCTAATCAGCGCACTAAAGTAGTTAACACCCGCTACCGACTGCACACTTGCAAATAGTCCGTCTACCTTAAGGTCAGCAAGCCGCTGATTTAAAGCTTCTATCTCACTGTTTTTATCCTTTATCTCCTGCATAATAAGCCCTGTTTTAGATACAAGCTCGCTAGAGTTAGATAGCTTCATCAAGGATGAAGTCTTAGTTATCACCGATATAGTGTCGTTTAACATGTTTAGCACACCAAGGCCGGTAGTAGCCTCGATTCTTCTAACACCCGCCGCCGCAGAGCTTTCGCTGATAATCTTAAATAATGCAATCTTTGCAGTATTGTCCACATGGGTACCACCACATAGTTCGATGGAATAATCCCCCGCATCTACAACACGTACCACATCACCGTACTTCTCTCCAAATAGTGCCGTAGCACCATTTCGCTTCGCCGTTTCAATATCAGCCTCGTACACCTTAACATCCACCCCTGCTAGGATAGCAGAGTTTACCAGCATTTCAACCTCTTGAATTTGTTTTTTGGTCATAGCCTCAAAATGAGAGAAATCAAATCGAACACGCTTATCATCTACTAGCTGTCCTGCCTGGTGAACATGATCCCCAAGTACCTTGTTAAGCGCCTTTTGGAGTAGATGAGCCGCTGTATGGTTTCTCATTATCGCCTGTCTTGTTTGGCTATCTACCTCTAAGGTAACCTCCTGAGATACAGCAATGCTACCCTTTACCACCCTACCGCTATGGAAGTAATGACCCTTACCGCCTTTAGAAACCCCTAAAACTTCGATCTCACCGTCAGCGGTAATAATCCTTCCTATATCCGTTACCTGTCCGCCGCCTGTAGCGTAGAATGGGGTGGTATCGGTAACAATCACAACATCCTCGCCCTCAAATGCAGTAGCGGTAAGCTCCTCGCCGTTTGCTAACGCTACCACCTTAGCCGTAGCTGTAAGGGTATCGTAACCTACAAAGACAGTAGGATCGGCTTCAATGTTAAAGGAATCCTCACTCCATGAGATAATATCGTTAGACAACCTCGCCTGACGTGCCCTATCCCTTTGAGCCTGCATTAGCTGCGTAAAATGTTCTTCATCTATTGGAATGTTTCGTTCTGAAACTATCTCTCTTGTTAGGTCAATAGGGAAGCCATAGGTGTCGTACAGCTTAAATGCGTCCTCACCGGATAGCATACGCTTGTCATCCTCGATATCCTCTATATCCATAGCATCGATAATAGCGGTAAGCATCTCAACTCCCTTACCTATAGTTCTATCAAAGCTTTCCTCTTCCCTACGTACTGCGTTTTTAATATACTTCTGTTTTTCAACCAGTTCCGGATATGCCAGCTTGTTCTCCGAAACCACTGTATCCACCACCTCATATAGGAATGGACGGTTGATCCCAATAAGCCTTCCATGTCTAGCCGCACGACGTAGTAATCTACGTAAAACATACCCACGCCCCTCGTTTGAAGCGATAATCCCATCCGCAATCATAAAGCAGGTGCTTCTAATATGGTCGGTTATTACACGTAGAGATACATCGGTGTTATCATCCTTTTTGTACTCCACACCTGCGATTCGGCAGATATGGTTCATAATGTTCGCTACAGTATCTACCTCAAACAGGTTATCCACCCCCTGCATTATACATGCAAGACGTTCAAGTCCCATCCCTGTATCGATATTTGGCTTTGCAAGCGGGGTGTAGTTACCGTTTCCGTCACTGTCAAACTGGGTGAATACTAAATTCCAAAACTCAACAAATCTATCACAGTCACAACCCACAGCACAGCTAGGGCTATCGCAACCATGCTCTACCCCTCTGTCATAATATAGCTCTGAACAAGGTCCGCAAGGGCCTGTTCCAATCTCCCAGAAGTTGTCCTCTTTTCCTAGTCTAACTATTCTATCAGCAGGGATACCTACCTTCTTTGTCCAGATATCAAACGCTTCATCATCATCTTGATAGATGGATATCCAGATTCTGTCAACAGGTAGATCCAGTACCTTTGTACAAAACTCCCATGCCCATGCAGTAGCTTCGGTTTTGAAGTAATCCCCGAAGGAGAAGTTTCCAAGCATTTCAAAGTAGGTACCATGACGTGAGGTCTTTCCCACCCGCTCAATATCAGGGGTTCTAATACATTTTTGACATGATGTCGCCTTTGTATTTGGCGGCACTTCCTGCCCAGAGAAAAACTTTTTAAGGGGCGCCATCCCTGAGTTAATCAGTAGTAAACTGTTGTCCCCTTGAGGTAACAGCGGAAAGCTCTTTAGTCTTGTGTGTCCCTTTGATTCAAAGAAGGAGAGAAATATCTCCCGTAATTCATTAAGCCCTGTCCATTTCATACTATTCTACTTCACAGCGCTGATGTTCTGCTATCCAAAGATCCGGTTGTAGGGCACTATAGCCCATGTGGTATATCCTTTTGAAAGTAGCTAACGATCAGTACGCAATGTCCCTTCTAAATTATTGCATTAATCAGTATCCTAATCCCCCGCTCATAAACGATAGTGCAAGGATCTACATACTTCATATCTATAAATATTCATTCAATATAGTGTATAACTGCGCAATAAAATATTATGCATTAGCGTTTTACTAACCTCACAAACGTTAGGTTAAAAAATGTAACATATAATTGCCCAATTAATATGATATTACACTAATTATACTGTATTTTGCAACTTTTGTCAATACTACTATCTCTTAAATAGCAAAAAACCCCCGAAATACATCGAGGGTTTTAGATTAGCGACATCTAATTGCTTAATTAGCAATCTATCGACTATAATTTAACCAAGTCTTTTTTCAAGGTTAGCTAGTTCTTCATTAAGCTTAGCAGGTAGTCTATCACCAAACTTACCGTAGAATTCATGGATACCCTTTGCTTCTTCCTTCCAAAGGTCAGTATCAACTACAAGTAATCCTTCAACTACAGCAGTATCGATATCTAGTCCTTCAACGTTAATATCAGACGCCTTAGGCTCATATCCGATTGGAGTTTCTACCGCTTCAACGTTACCATCGCAACGATCGATAATCCAAGAAAGTACACGCATGTTATCGCCGAATCCAGGCCAGATGAACTTGCCTTCATCATCGGTTCTAAACCAGTTAACGTTAAAGATCTTAGGAGCTTTATCACCTAATTTTTCGCCCATCTCTAACCAATGTTTGAAGTAGTCACCCATATGATATCCGCAGAACGGTAGCATAGCCATAGGGTCACGACGAACCACACCAACAGCACCGGTAGCAGCAGCGGTAGTTTCAGAAGCCATAATCGATCCAACAAACACACCATGTGCCCAGTCAAATGATTGATATACAAGAGGAGCAGTCTTAGCACGACGTCCACCGAATACGATAGCAGAGATAGGAACACCGTTAGGGCTGTTAAACTCAGAGCTTATGCAAGGACAGTTTTTAGCAGGAGAAGTAAAGCGACTGTTTGGATGAGCACCCTTTTCAGCAGAGGTTGCATCCCATTTTTCGCCCTTCCAGTTTAATGCATTTGTAGGAGGATTTTTATCTAGACCTTCCCACCATACAGTGTTATCATCAAGGTTATGCACAACGTTTGTAAAGATTGTGTTCTTCTTAGTTGATGCAAGCGCATTAGGGTTAGATTTATCGTTAGTACCAGGAGCAACACCAAAGAAACCATTTTCAGGGTTAATTGCCCAAAGTCTTCCGTCTTCACCTTGACGAAGCCAAGCGATATCATCACCAACACACCAAACCTTATATCCTTTTTCGGTATAAATTTCTGGTGGAATTAGCATTGCAAGGTTTGTTTTACCACAAGCAGACGGGAATGCCGCAGCGATATATTTAACTTCACCCTTAGGATTTTCAAGACCAAGGATAAGCATGTGTTCAGCCATCCAGCCTTCGTTCTTACCTTGATAAGAAGCAATTCTAAGTGCAAAACATTTTTTACCTAGTAGTACGTTACCGCCGTAACCAGAGTTAATAGACCAGATAGCGTTATCTTCAGGGAAGTGACAGATATATCTGTTTTCTTCATCGATCTGTGCCTTTGAGTGTAGACCACGAACAAAGTCGTTTGAAGTTTCGCCTAGGTTATCAAGTGCAACTTTACCCATTCTAGTCATGATGTCCATATTAAGTACAACATAGATAGAGTCGGATACCTCAACCCCAGCCTTAGCAAGAGGAGAACCATCAGGACCCATTAGGTAAGGGATAACATACATTGTTCTACCCTTCATAACACCATCAAACATTGAAGATAGCTTATCATAAGCTTCTTTAGGATCCCACCAGTTATTAGTAGGGCCTGCATCCGCTTCATTCTTAGAACAGATAAAGGTTCTATGTTCTACACGAGCTACGTCATTTACCGCAGTTCTGTGGATATAACATCCAGGTAATTTTTCTTCGTTTAAAGGTAAGATTTCCTTACTTTCAATGCTTTGCTTTCTAAGCTCGTTAAGTTGTTGTTCGCTTCCGTCAATCCAAACTACATTGTCTGGTTTGCAAAGAGCAACCATTTCTTCAACCCACGAAAGAACATTCTTGTTATTTGTTAACATTTTGTACTTCTCCTCTCGAATTGCAGGTATATTATTTATTTGCTTTTTGAAGCGGCTTTTACTACCCAGTTAAGCTAATTATTTTACAAATTTTCCAAACAAAATAGTATAAAAAACCAATCTTCCTCAACTACAATTATATATCGTATTAGTCAATATGTCAAGACAATTAGCAACCTTTTTTATTAATCTTTTGTGAACTTTGTATCAAACCCTACTTCTGCACCAGATGGTCAATAACCTCTACAAGATGCTTAATATCAGGCTTTGCAAGCTGCTCGTCCGCACCCAGCTCTTTACCCTTTCGATACATAGCTTCATTTATAAGTGAGGAGAAGATAATTAAAGGTATCCCCTTTAGCTTTTCATCATTTTTAACAAGCCGTGTAAGCCTGTGTCCGTCCATCTGCGGCATCTCAATGTCGGTAATAATCAGCGATACCTTTGACGATAGATCCTCATCATTTCTTATGCTTTGAAGATGATCCCACGCCTCCTTACCGTTATCGTACTTGATAAGGTTTGTATATCCCGCTTTGTTTAGGCTTTCTGTTATCATCTTAGATAGCAGAATGGAATCCTCCGCTATAATTATAGGGTGCTGGTTGTTAGCACGTGACCCTAATGTATCGATGTCCGCTACCTGTATACCCGTTTGAGGAGATATGTCCGCAACAATCTTTTCAAAGTCGAGTATAGTAATAAGCCTACCTTCAAACTGTGCAATACCTGTAGCCACACCATCATCGCCACCATAGATAGTCTTATCGGGTTTCTCTATAGCGCTCCACGATACCCTGTCTATCCCAACTACAGTATGCACCCTAAATGCAATAGATGTTCTGTTAAAGTTTGTAATGATAAACAAGGTCTTTTCAACATCATCGGAAGTGATACCAAGATATCTAGGGAGATCAATTACCGTAATAACCATATCACGTGGTTTGAATACCCCCTCAACAGCCGGATGTGCGTGCGGCATTGGTTTTACCGGCGCGGGCATCATAATCTCCCGAACCTTAGCAACATTTATTCCGAATATATTGTTGCCGATAGTAAACTCCATAATCTCCATCTCGTTTGTGCCCGATTCAAGCAAAATATCGTTCTTTTCGTTTCCTGCCATAGTTAACTATCCCCCTTATGCTGCATTTAGCAACTATTCCATATAATCCTGTACTAAAGAATACAGTGTAAACCGCATTAACAATACTGTCTCTTTACTAATTATAAAGTATTTTTATTAAAAAAGCAACCCCATAATTAAAAATTTTACTTTAACATAATATTTTTATCTTAATCTATCTACATATCTATGAGTAACTCTATTATCCTTCTTTTATTATCTATGGTCATACTGTTAATGCTTTGTATATAGATCCAATAACCAAAAGAGGTTGTATCAAAACTTTATTTTGATACAACCTCTAAAACTGCTATACTCTATCTGTCAAACAGATGGTAAAGGGTGGATACTCCAAACCCTGTAGCACCTGCGGCTTGATACTTAAATATTGGCGCATCTACTCTGGATGTACCCGCAATATCAATATGCATCCATTCTACATCCTTCGCAAACTCACCGATAAACAATCCACCGGTAATAGAACCCGCTTGAGGTTTACCGATATTTTTAAGATCAGCGATATCGCTCTTTAACATCTCACCATATTCTTTATAGGTAGGAAGCTTCCAAAACTGTTCGCATGAAACGTCAGCCGCCTTGGTAAGGGTGTCAAACAGGCTGTCGCTGTTTGTTACAACCCCCGCTGTTGAGAATCCAAGCGCCGCTACAACCGCACCGGTTAAGGTAGCTATATCGATAACAGTGGCTGCCTTCTCCTTAGTAATAGCATATGTTACAGCGTCAGCTAGCGTCAGCCTTCCCTCTGCATCGGTGTTTAGAATCTCTACAGTCTTGTTACCCATAGCGGTAATGACATCTCCGGGAACATGGGCATTATCTCCAATACGGTTCTCGCAAGCGGCAATTATTGCCACTATATTCTCCTGTACATCGTTTAAAGCTATAACCTGCATTGCCCCGATTACCGCCGCAGCACCTGCCATATCGCCCTTCATGTTCTCCATCCCCGCACTAGGCTTTAGGCTATATCCGCCTGTGTCCATAGTAAGCCCTTTACCTACTAATGCAGTAATAGCCTTGTCCCCGCCCTTCATATGGCGGATTACGATAAGACGAGGGGATTTTACAGAACCGTTTGCAACCGCTAGGAATGCGCCCATACCTAATTCTTTTATACCCGCTTCGTCAGTAACCTCTACCTGAAGCCCTAATGGTGTCAGCTGTTTTGTAACCATATCAGCAAGGGTTTCTGGATACATCATATTTGAAGGGATGTTAACCAGATCCTTAGCATAGTTAATGCTGTTAGCTAGATTTACCGCCTTTGTAACCACTTTTGAGATATCCTCATCATTCTGCGCTTTAAAGGATACGGTAACCTCTTTCTCATCGGTTTTATCAAGCTTGTAACCGTAGAATTTGTAGTCGGATAGTATCACACCCTGTACAATGTACGGTAACACTTTTGTGTCCTTTGTAGAAATAACGGTGTAGTCGGTGATGTTAAGCGCCTTCATAGCACCTGCCGCTACTGCTCCCGCCTCGATAAACTCACGTTTACCTAACTTGTCGTACTCCCCAAGTCCTACAACTAGCTTATATCCCTTGTCTGCCTCGTCGTAGTAGCTAAAGGTCTTAAACAACTTTGGAGTGTATACCGATTTTACCTGCTCCGGTAATCTGCTATAACCATCACCGCATTCACATACAAAGCTTACTGTGTTATTGCTTATCCTATCCATAACAATATTCATAATAAAATCCCCATCTCTCTGCTGTAACATTAAATTATACTAATATGCAAATGATAGGCACTATACAAAACCGTATAAAGCCTATGCCACTGCATATTAGTATGTTATATCTAAACTACATCTACAGCAGAAGCTGTAGTTTAGACAGATAGCAGCATGTTTGCAGTCTTAACCCGCCGCTATTCTCCAATGAACTAGATTAACCCAAACTGCTTTAATAAAAATATCCAAAGAAAGACAGTAACGATAGAAACAAGAGAGGTAAACACCACCATCTGTGACGCTAAATCCCCGTCCGCTCCCATCTGTACCGACATAGTAAAGGAAGATACTGCAATAGGTGCGGCAAACAGCACCATAAGCCCCACAAGCTCGATCCCTCTAAAGCCAAATACAATGCTAATAGGTATAAACAATATAGGCACAATAACCAGCTTTAACAGCATTCCATTAACAAGTGACTTAATCCCCCGATGTAGGGTGTGAAACTTAAAGGTTCCACCCAAAAGGATTAGCGCTAGAGGGGTAGCCATCTTGCTAAGATCATTCCCCACCGTAACAACTACCGTCGGAAGCTTTATCCTTAACAGCAGTGCTAAAACACCAAGTACCGACCCAATTATCAAAGGATTTTTTGCAATCCCAACTAACGCTGATTTTAGCTTTACCTCTCCCGTCATATAAAGCTGTAGCGAAACCACCGCTAATACATTAAAGACAGGTACTACCACCGCAACCAGTAGCGCAATCGCCCCAATCCCCTCCCCCGATGAGAGGGACTGACAGATCGGTACTCCAAAGAATACAAAGTTACTTCTAAACAAGCACTGCATTAGCACTCCCCTACGCTTGTTATCCTTCTCGATAATAGGTATGAATATTAACCCTAACCCGAATATTATCATCACACAAACCAGTGAAAAGATAAGTAGCGGCGCGTCAAAAACTCCCGATACATCGGTGTTATATATATTCATAAACAAAAGCGTAGGCAAGAAAACCTTAAACACCACATTGTTAAGCTTCTTTACCGAGTAATCATCTAAAAGATTAACCCTAACTAAAAGATACCCTAAAGAGATGTTAATAAACAAAGGTAACACAACATTTAGCGATAAAACAAGATTCTCCATATCCTACCTTTCGTTAGTGGTCGGTTGTTACTTTATAATGCTGTCCTACATTATTACGTATTATAGTGGTAGCTTTGTTATCTCTTTTTATTGTTGTCTTTATCTTTATCACGATAACGTTTATTTCTGGTTAGTAGGTCATCGTGTACAATATCTCGGTTTTGTGCGTCTTCGTATCGGTCGGTAAGGTCGCTTTGTTCAAGATCCTCTGTAGCCTGATGGGATTTAAAGCTAAACTTTAGTAAAATTGGGGTAATTATCGTTGTAACCACCACCATTATTACAAGCGGCCCAAACAAGATAGGGGACATTAAGCCAAGCCCAGACCCCTTACTAGCCACAATCAAAGCTACCTCACCACGAGATACCATTCCTGTACCAATCTGAATCGACTGCTTGTTGCTAAACTTGCATAGCTTAGCCCCAAGCGCACATCCAAATATCTTTGTAAGGATAGCAACCAAGAGAAGTATAATTGCAAAAGCTATAATATCACCCGTCATCTTAGGGATTACAACCGATATACCAATGCTCGCAAAGAATATAGGTGATAACATCAGATAGGATAACGGTTCAAATTTAGATTCAATGTACTCCGCTTTGCTAGTGTTAGAAACGATAAGTCCCGCCACAAACGCACCGGTTATACTAGCAACTCCGAATACATATTCTGCCACAAACGACATAATTAAACATAGTACAAACGCCAGTATCGGAAATCTATGAAGGTTTCGTTTAGACCGTTTCATATACCAGTCAAACACCTTAAAGGATATAATCCCCGCAACCACACAGAACACAAAGAATAGCACAATCTTGATTAACACAAGCAGTATATTAACGTCTGGGTCAGCGATACTGGTAATAACAGTAAGTGCTATAATACCGATAACATCATCGATTAGAGCCGCCGCGAGTATTGCATTACCTGATTTAGTGTTAAGCTTACCCATCTCCTTTAGGGTTTCAACACTAATGCTAACCGAGGTAGCGGTAAGCACAATACCTATGAAGATGTTTTGAAGTAGGATGTTTGCATCGGGTTGTGCCAGCTCTCCGCGGTTAAAGTAAAATGCCACCGCAAATCCGCCTACTAAAGGTACAATAACCCCTAAAGCCGCTATAACAAAGGAGGACTTTCCCGAATTTTTAAGCTCCTTAATATCGGTTTCAAGACCCGCTGAGAACATTAGTATAATTACGCCAAGCTCTGCTAGCTGTTTAATGAACTCCGTTTCATGAAGGATATTAAAACCCGCAGGCCCAAGTATTACCCCCGCCAGTAACGCACCTACTACCTGTGGCATGTGGAATCGCTTAGTAACAAGACCTAATAGCTTTGTGCTAATAAGTATAAGTCCAATATCAAAAAGAAATCTATATGACATACCTTCTCCATCCCTACAACAAAATTAACAAGGAATTTGCGCATACTATATTGAGTAAAAATACCCTTAAATCACTTCATAGAGATTATACAAAGCCTAGATACTGGTATTTTCGGTTTTCGTTAGTATTAAAAACCTTGTCTGCCTGTAGCTCTTTTATTTCGCTTTCGCATAGCATTGCACTAGTCAATTACCACCGACAAAAGGTCGGTTGCTTGGTCAGATAATTAAAGCCTAATGTAAACACGTTGGAATACTTCGCTTAGATGTTAAATTGCTAAAAGCTAATTCGCCTAATGGCGATGGTTTTAACCTGTAATTGACATTATAAAGTTTTGTTATATATCGGTAATAGCTAGCAAAAGGCGCTGTATTTAAGTATAATACATTACCCATAATTTTGCAACCACTAAAAAAACGAATTTATAGAAACTATTAATAGTTTTTTTATATATATTACACATATTATCCTTATTTATATATCAATTGTGTTATTTTAGTAATTTTAATAGTATGTTAATCAAATAGTTATTAAATTATCAAAGTTGATATTTTAGTGTAATAAAACATCTAAAACAAGCCTTATTTCACCATAAAAAATATTATTTGCCAAAAAACCGCTAATAATATTAACAGATTAGTGCACTATAACAAAAACCAACAAAACACTTGCTATAATTCAAGAAAAATTGTATAATAACTGTATAGATAAGTAACGATTTATTAACTGTGCAATCAACTGTATAGTTTTTGTATTAAAGACAAGATAGTTGTAACATCAGCCAAACAATATTACACAGTGTTTTATTGCCCAGTTAACAAGCTAACATTAATGAGGAGGGTTGTCCTATGGCAGATTTTGACTATAATACTAGTAGTTGGATTAACGGCATTGTGGATTTAACAAAGCAAAACCATCTTGTTAACTACCGCGAAGAGAAGATGCAGAATATCACCATAACAACCCCTCGTCTTGTTGAGCTGTTTGGCAAGCTTTGTATACAAGAAGCCACCTTTTCATTTGATGGATTAGAAATAATCAAACGCAGTAACGGTAGATTTGTATTAACCACAAACAGCGGAAAGATTGATCAGATAAACACCCTTATAAATCTTAAGGACAAGAACGAAAACTGGTTTAACGATCACGATGAACATATCCTGTATCTGGTCATGGGTTTTATAAACTGGAAGGACTCTAAAGAGTCAAACGAACGTCTAATCTCCCCTTTAATACTAGTGCCTGTAGACCTGCTTATTACTACCGCTCAGGAATCATTCTACCTAAAAAAATCCCCACTCCCTGTTATTGTTAACCCTGTGCTACAGTACAAGCTTTCACAGCTATATCAGGTAACGTTACCTTCGTTTAACTACAAAAAAGATAACATCTCAAAATACCTTTCAACTATTGAAAAGCTAATTTTAAAGGATAACTGGACTCTTTCCTATGACTGTGCAGTAGGACTATTTCCGGATAAAAATATCCCTACCTTTGAGTTTTATAAAAACAGCACCACCTCTGTACTAGAAGCACCGTTTTTAACCGCTACTAATACCACCACAGATAGTACTAATCCAGCAATAGACCCCCTCTCCTCTCCCGAGCCTCTATCCCCGCCTATCTTAATCCAAGACGCAGACGAGGTTCAGCTTGAAGCAATACGGTACGCCAGACAGGGTAACAGCTTTATCCTAAATGGAGCTATGGGAACGGGTAAAACCCAAACGCTCATTAATATTATGGCAAATGCACTCGCCGATAAGAAAAATGTTTTATATATTAACAACCAGTCAAAAAAGCTTTGTGCGATTTATAAAGTGTTGTCGGAATGCGGTATGCATAATACCGCTTTAGTAGCCGCGTATAAAGAGGTGCGTTGTCCTACCGTAACGGACAGCATTGTTAACCTACTCTCCAGTGCTACCTCTCCCCAAGAGGACGAGCCCGCCACCGAGATTAAAAATCGTTTTGCCGAAAAGCTAATGCAAAACGACTATCTTACCAACGTAAGGAAAACCCCTCTGTCTGTAACGTTAAACGAGGTTATCTCCCGTATAAACTACTATAGCAAAAACAAGCTGATTCAGATAGACTTTAATAACCTTTTAGATACAACCGAGGATATGCTAAAGGAATACACCTCGTTTATCGGAGAGTCCTACGATTTTATCACAAACAACAAAACAGTTATTACCCACAATTCATGGGCAAGCTGTAACACAAACTCCCATGATCTTGATTATGACCAGATCCTTTTGACCTGTTCAGATCTCCATACAAGCCTTGTAAAGATATATGAGATTATCAGCGCAGTTAACAACAGCTGTAACTTTTATGACCGACTAAACATCGACAGGGCACGTGGCATACAGGATTTGTTCTCCACCTTCTCAAGCTCACGATCGTTTCCTACTGCATGGCTTAGTATAAGCGACTTCTCTGATATCGCGATACGACTAAAGGAATGCATTACCCTACAAATCCAACTAGCATGGGCAAAGCAAAACGATACCTTTATTAAGGATCTAAACGTATACGAGATAGAAGCAGACGAGCTTATTACCTCTATAGAGTCTAAATGTGAATCGATAAGAAAACTACTTAGCGACAGCCACCAAACCGATGAAGTGATTGTAAAGGATTCAGATAAAATTATCCTTAGTCTTAAGATTGTTCAAAGCGCTTTTAACAAAGCGCTAGGGCATATAAATTATATAGCCTCTGTATTGGGCATTCAAAACATAAGGACTATAGATTCTTTTATCCTTGTGCAAAGCTTTATCTATGAGCTAATCCATAATCCATCCTTTGTAAAATTTTATTTTGACAATGTCCAGACCTCAAGAGGCGATACCTTTATAAAGGAAGCTAGCCTTACCTTCTCAACTATCGCTACCGATGAAGGGATTTTGCTAAATACCTTCCAGCCATCTATCCTTTCGATAGATTATAAGGGCATGCTGTCACGGTTTAAGAATGAATATTCCGGGCGACTACTCTTCCTAAATAAGAACTACAAGGAGGATAAACGTCTATTTACTAACGCTATGTTATCCCCTAATACCCCCGTTACAGATGAGCTTATCCTCTCAACCCTTGCCACCTTAGAAAAGATTGGCAAAAATAAACAGTGGGTCGCTGAAAACGAATGGTTGCTAAAAGAAAGTTTTGGCGCTTACTACGAAAGAGAAAACACCGACTGGAACGCTATCAAGCTACAGATAGAGATGTTTGATAAGGTATATAACCTATTTGATGATAAGGTTATCCCAAGCCAGCTTAAAACCTACCTTGACTCCAGTGCTTTAGATAACCACCTGTTACAGCCTACCATCTCTGAATCCCTTCGAGAAGCGGCTAAACGTTTATCCACCGATCTTATTGCTGTAGATTACAAGGATAAGGATCTGCTACAGCTTAATAAATCTCTAACCTATATTATTAGCATACTAACTAAGATTAAAGCTGATTACCAAACCATTAAGTCGTTCCATGTGGAGGATACCCCATACCCAGTTATGCTTAAAAACCTGCTTGATATTGCTTCAACTAAGGATAGCTACCAGCGCTTTTGTGATAACGAGGTTATAATTAAGGATATCTGCGGGGAATTTTACGACGGTACAAATACTGTATTCTCCGATATACTTTCTCGGGTAGAGTTTGCCAACGCTTTTACTAAGCTGTATCGAAAACATCGATATGACGACAGCTTCTTAAGACGACTCTGTAACAAGGATGACTTTATTGGAATCTCCGTAAAAGCAACCCCTACAGTAAAATCCCTTCCATCATTAATGGCAGAACACGACCATATAGTAGCACGGTATAAAAGCATGTTTACCGATACCGAAAGCCTGCTAAGCCATACCTTTGATTACATTATAAATAATCTATCAGAGCGGCTTAGAAACAAGGATGAGTTACTATCCTTAGTACAGAATAACAACATTACCAAGAAAGCTAATCTATATAACCTAACAAAATATATCGGCTATATTAAAAGAGGAGAGTATAAGGATATTAGCTCCTGTATCGGTAGCTTTTTACACTCGTTCTACTTTGCTTATCTAAACGCTCTAAAAGAGAGCGATAAAGCTGTTTTAGAGTACACCTCAAAGAACGGAGCAGATAGATCCCGCGTTATTGTTAACGCAAGGAAAGCACAAAGACAACTCTATCTCACTAACGGCCAGAGGATTAACTCCACCCATGTAAAGGATATATCAAGAGCCATCTCAAATGGAGTATTTAAGAAGGAGATTGCTTATGTAAAGAGTAACCTTGTAGGCAATTCGGTTCTTACCACCCAACAAAGCTTTGAAAAGATACCGCTACTGGTGTCCTCGGGATTTCCATGTATGCTAATGACCCCACCATCCGCTACCGACCTTATAACCGACGCATATAGCTTTGATATGGTTATACTAGATGATGCCTCTAATCTACCCGCATACACTGCGTTATACCTTGCCTTAAAGGGTACGCAGGTTATCATTTCAGGTGATACTAACCTACCTTTATTCCAAAGGGAGATTAACCTTAAGTCTAGCATTAGCCCGTTAAATATATCAGCGCTAACATTGCTAAATAGTAAGCTTTCGCATAAAAACCTTTCTGTGTGCTACAGCCATACCCATGAGGACATGGTTAAGTTTGCTTCCTCTAGGTTCTACCATAACAGTCTTACTATCTTCCCCTACTTTGACATGCAGTCCACCAATCTAGGGATTACTGCACATCAGGTTACTGCGGGTACGCTATCACCTGATGGCGTGAATACAAATGAAACCGCAAATGTTTTACAGAAGATTTTATGGTGTTACTGGAATTTCCCTAACAAAACCCTTGGTATTGTAACGTTATTAGAGTCACAAGCACAAGAGCTTATGACCCAAATCTTAATATTATGTGAGCAGGACAGCTCATTAGAGTACCTATTCTCTGCAAGTAAGGACGAACCGTTCTTTATCCGTCCTATCCACAAGCTTGAGGACACCAGACGGGATATCATTATCTTTGCTACCTCCCTATCAAAGCATTACAGTAAGACTACTGATATGGATACCCCGCCGTTAAACAGCCCCGATCTTTTAGGGTTTGTTAACAACCTTGTCCTCTGCCCAAGAAACCTGCTTCACATCGTAACCTCCCTATCCACCGAAGGAACAACCAACGAGAGGAATGAGGGTATTAGCGCTATTAAAGAGCTGATACATTGTACTACAGAGAAAAATCCTTCTGTAGCCTTTACCTATCACCAAGATATAAGTGCGTCTAACCTTTATAAATCGGTTGGCAGCTATATACTCTCTCTGGGATATGGGGTTAAGTACCTGTACGGCGACAGCAGTCTTAAGCTTCCTATCGTTGTATATGATAGAAAACAGCCACTGATAAATCTGTTAGCTATAATATTTGACGATGATAATATGCTAAACCACAACAGCCAGATGACCTCTTGCGATACCCTTTCGGACATTGGTTGGTCGGTACATCGAATGTGGGGGTATGATTGGGTTGCGGATAACCGTCGAGAGAGAAATCGTCTGTTCACCGCTATTAAGGTAGCGCAGATTAAAGTTAAGAAGAATCTTGAAGATCGCCCGACAAAGAAGCAACGTGTTGTAGTGATAAATCCTGATCTGCAAAGCCAGTATCAGCCAGATAAAAAATCCAACAGTAATATATCCGAACCCCCTACTCCTATCTCAGTTAGTACAGAGAGTATCTACAGTCCTACCTCGGATACCCTAGGTACAGCAGATTTAATTAAGAAATTAGGACTTTTAATATATGAGCAGGTGGATGTAAATGAGCTTGTTATTCCGGGTATCCCTATTGAGCAGAATATTAAAGCTTGTGTGTCCACTCTGGTATCAAAGGAGTACCCTATACTGTTTGATCACCTATGTAAGCGAGTTTGTGTAGCGGTGGGTGAGCCAAAGGTAAGCATTAGATTTAAAGCACTGATTCAAAAGGTAATACAGGAAAATCTATCCTCACAGATGTACATCCACGATGATTTTTACTATCTAAAGTCGGATGATCCTCTGCCTGTACGAGTACCATCCACAGGATCAGATACACGACCGATACAGTATATAAGTAAAAATGAGCTTGCGCAGGCAATCCAGCGACTATATCAAAACAACCCTTCCATAACGGTGTCCGAGCTACAAAAGGATACTGCAAATCTGTTTGGATTTATTAAGATGGGTTCAAAGATAAAGTACGCTATCCAGGACGCGTTTAATCTATTTATCCAAAATAACGGATATATTGTTAATGGCGACAGCATAATCCCACCGTCTTAATACGAATAGATACATGTACACAGCATATCTGTGTTTTAAAAATAAAACGAGGTGAACTTTTTGTCAAATAGACGTAGCTACATTAGAAATTTTTGTATCATTGCCCATATCGACCATGGAAAGAGCACTCTGGCTGATAGAATACTAGAGCAGACCCTAACCCTAGAAAAGCGTGAGATGTCGGATCAAATTCTGGACAACATGGACATCGAAAAGGAACGGGGCATTACCATAAAGGCAAGGGCTGTTCGTATCAACTACCTTGCTAAGGATAATCAGGTGTATGAGTTTAACCTAATCGATACCCCTGGTCATGTTGACTTTAACTACGAGGTATCCCGCTCGCTTGCGGCATGCGAGGGTGCAATACTGGTTATCGACGCCTCTCAAGGGATCGAAGCGCAGACCTTAGCAAACACCTACCTTGCGTTGGAGCATAACCTTGAGATTATCCCAATCGTTAACAAAATCGACCTACCATCCGCCGACCCCGATAGAGTCTGCAAGGATGTTGAGGATATTATCGGTATCCCCGCCCTTGACGCACCTAGGGTATCCGCTAAGCTAGGGCTTAACATCGAAGCTGTGCTAGAGGCAATAGTAGCGGAGGTTCCGCCTCCATCAGGGGATGATGACAAACCACTACAGGCTTTAATCTTTGACTCATACTATGACTCTTATAAAGGGGTTATAGTGTATGTTAGGGTAAAGGAAGGAACCGTTAAGGTGGGTGACACCATTAAGATGATGTTTACCGGAAGCACCTTTAATGTGGTAGAGGTTGGGGTAATGGGTGCTAAGTCTATTATCTCCACCGGAATGCTGTCCGCCGGGGATGTAGGATATATAGCCGCTAGCATTAAGAATATCGGTGATACACAGGTAGGTGATACTATTACCCTTGCTGATAATCCTGCCCTAGAGCCTTTAGCAGGTTACCGCAAGGTTAATCCTATGGTGTTCTCCGGTATCTACCCTGTAGACGGCGCTAAGTATGCTGACCTTCGGGAAGCGTTAGAGAAGCTTCAGCTAAATGATTCCTCCCTCTCCTTCGAGCCTGAAACTTCTATAGCATTAGGATTCGGTTACCGCTGTGGATTCTTGGGCCTTTTGCATATGGAGATTATCCAAGAAAGATTAGAGCGAGAGTTTAACCTAGAGCTTATCACCACCGCCCCTTCGGTAATATATAAAATCACCCTTACGAGCGGCGAAACCATCCTTATCGACAACCCAACAAACTACCCTGATGTTGCGCTTATCCAAACCGCAGAAGAGCCGTTTGTTAAGGCAGACATCCTCGCCCCTTCTGAATATGTGGGTAACATTATGGATCTTTGTCAGGATCGCCGTGGGGTGTTTAAGGATATGAAGTACCTTGATGAAACCCGCGTAGAGATGCACTACGAGCTACCCCTTAACGAGATTGTCTACGACTTCTTTGACGCGCTAAAATCCAGAACCAGAGGTTACGCTTCATTTGACTATGAGTTAATTGGATATATCCCATCCAAATTGGTTAAACTTGATATTATGTTAAACGGTGATGTAGTAGATGCACTCTCCTTTATTGTACACCGTGATAAAGCATACGAGCGTGCACGCCGAATTGCAGAAAAGCTAAAGGAGCATATCCCACGCCAGATGTTTGAGGTTCCAATCCAAGCGGCTGTGGGCGGCAAGATTATAGCCAGAGAAACCGTAAAGGCAATGCGCAAGGATGTACTTGCAAAATGTTATGGTGGTGATATCACCCGTAAGAAAAAGCTACTTGAAAAGCAGAAGGAAGGTAAAAAGCGTATGCGTCAAGTAGGTACTGTTGAGGTTCCACAAGAAGCATTTATGTCGATACTAAAGCTTGATGAATAGTATATTAACGGATACCTTTTAGTAGCATATAACGTTAATACCAGATCTTTTAACGTTATTAAACGATTAATTATACTTTATAATTATAATAGTTCTCTTTCACATAAGTCGTATTTTACCAGTCAGACTTGCTGTACCGCCGATAGCAAGGGTGTTTGATAAGATAATGTTAGGCGGAGAATAAGGGTTTTGCTTATGAAAGCTCGAAAGTTAGTTAATTTTTTTAGCGTAGTTTTAATGATTTTAACGGCTATCTCTCTCACAACTTTCCCTGCAAAAGCACAAAAAACCACCACTCTACAGGAAGTGACTAAAACATCGTTAATACTTTTTAACGATTCCCTAGCCACGCCAAACAGGATGGATTACTACAAAAACCCTATAAAGCTTAGCTCACTTATGTTTCGTAATATGCTAACAAATGAGGGTAAGATTGTTTACGACCAGATCTATAGATACGCATACAACCGAGTTAGCAAGATAACCCTCTCTATAGATATTACGATTGAAGATCTACAATTTGTAATGGAGGCGTTGTACAACGATTCACCAGAGCTATTTTGGTTGGAAACAGGTTACAGCTACCTCTATTCCAATAACATTGTATCACAGGTTACTTTAAAGTATAACAGCCTAGCAAACGAGCAAAACTGGCAAGCGGCTAATACCGCCTTTAACAAGAACACCAAAGCAGTCCTTGCAAAGGCGGCGGCACAAAGCACTTTGTATAAAAAGGTTAGGTATATCCATGATCAACTTACCTCATCCATTGACTATACCTATAATTCAAACTTTAACCAGTCAATCTATAGCGCCGTTGTGCTTAGAAAGACGGTGTGTGCGGGTTATGCCAAAGCATTTCAATACTATATGAATATGCTAGGGATACAATGCACCTATGTAACAGGTGTTGCAAACGGTCAAGATCATGCATGGAATATGGTTAAGCTTGGTGGGGAGTTCTACAATATGGATGTTACCTTCGATGATCCTATCGGTAACCCGTCTAACAGCTACCACTACCAATACTTTAACATAACCGACAATGAACTGTATAAAACCCATGTTAGAACAGGTCTGTCTAAGTCTCTTCCTGTCTGTAAGGGTACAAAGTATAACTATTATATTTATGAGAAGCTTTTGTTTAGTGACATAAACTCATACATTAAGGCGGCAATTTCCTCATTGTCCTCATCTAAGTTAAAAAAGCCATTTTCAGCAAAATTTTCCTCTGCTGATGTCTATAGTAAGGCACGTACAATGCTTGTAGACGGAAGTTGGTACAGTAAAATCGCTACCCCTGTTGCTAATAAGCTTGGGTTAAAGCAGAATAGCCTTAGAGCCTCATATTCATACAACAATAGCTCACTCGGTTTAACGCTACAGTTAAACTAGTATCAATTGAGCATTCAGATTTTGTACTAAAAACAATATCATTTCTAGTTGATAAAATACAACTTTTAGGATAAACCCTTAGAATGGTAATCTGCCGCTGACCTTACCATTATACCTATCCTATCGATCTATCTCAGCGGAGAAACGGAGTCTAATATGAAAAGAATTGGTATCCTTACAAGCGGGGGCGACTGCCCAGGACTAAACGCAACCATTAGAGGGGTAGCAAAAGCCCTATACGAGCTTGACGAAAACATTGAGATTATCGGCATAAAGGACGGCTATTACGGTCTAATCCACGGCGAATACAGCATTATGCAAAAGGAAGATTTTTCCGAAATCCTAACTCGAGGCGGTACTATCCTAGGTACATCCAGACAACCACATAAAAAGATGCAGATAATAGAAGCCGACCAGATCGACAAGGTATCATCCATGAAGAACAACTACAAATCGATGGGACTCGACTGTCTGCTAACCCTAGGCGGTAACGGCACACATAAAACTGCAAACCTCCTTTCAAACGAGGGGCTTAACGTTATAGGGCTACCCAAAACCATCGACAACGACATCTATGGTACAGACTTTACCTTTGGTTTTCACACCTCAGTTGATATCGCTACCGACGTTATCGACCGTATCCACACAACTGCCGCTAGCCACAAGCGTGTTATGTTAATCGAGATAATGGGTAACAAAGCAGGCTGGCTTACACTATATGCAGGGGTTGCGGGAGGTGCTGATATAATCCTACTACCTGAAATTCCTTTCTCAATCAGTAATGTTATCTCGGCCATCGAAAAACGTGTGGATAGTGGTAAATCCTATACCATTATAGCTATTGCAGAGGGCGCTATCGACGACCAAGAAGCAAAGCTTAAAAAGAAGGAACGTGCAAGCCTTCGTGCAAGCCGTGGTGAAACCACCATCACAAACCGCCTAGCTAAAGAGATTATCTCCGCTACAGGCTGTGACACACGTGTGGTAATCCCTGGTCATCTTTTACGCGGCGGTTCTCCTTCAGCGTACGACAGGGTGCTTGCTACCGAATTTGGTGTGTATGCCGCTAAGCTTGTAAAGGATAAAATTTTTGGTGTAACGGTTGCACTATCCGGTAACGTAGTTACCCACAATAAGCTCTCTGACGTCGCAGGAGTTTCCAAGCTAGTTCCAGTTAATGACCAGATGATCTCGGTTGCACGCTCAATAGGTATTTCATTTGGAGATATCAACTAATTGGTGATATTCTTTAATTTCTAAAATTTAATAGCTTTATTATATCATAATACAAACAGGCAGATAGTTACCCTCTCGGTACTATCTGCCTGTTGTTACTATACTTACAGGACAACGTGTCCGCCCCTATCTCATCTGATTAACGCGTTTAATAAACAGATCAAACTGCGGTACAGTAAAATCTATTTCTCCATGTTGTGTTGCATAGATTACACCTTTATTGATTAGTGTTCCACGTGTCATAGATATAGAGTTTACCTCTTTTCCCATTGCCTTTGCTACATTCGCAATTGTACAAGGCAATATGCCGCATTGTGTCATAGCTAACATGAATGCTTTCTCTAGCTTTGTGCACTTATCATATCTAACCTTGAAAAAGCCTTTATCTAATGCCTTAAGTGCTATGGGGATAGACTTTTCAGAATCTTCAAGGGCTTTTTCCCTACCCGCTAAAAAGTTTGGCATAAACCCAGCTCAAGGTGTATATGGACTTATTAGATCACATATATAAACTCCTCCTCACTTTAATCTATCCTTGCTTAATCTTTGTTATCCTTCTACATCTCCTGCGGTGCGCTAATCTTTAGCATAGTAAGTACGTTAGCTAAAACCTCTCTTACCGCCATACATAGATACATCCTCGCACAGGTTAGATCTTTATCCTCCGACATAACCCTGCATGAGTTATAAAACTTATGAAACGCCGAGGCTAATTCCCCTGCATACCGTGTAATGCGTGACGGTTCAAGCAGACGTGTACTATCTTCAACTTCATTTGGTAATAGACAGGCAAGCTTTATTAACTCACGTTCCTCCGCTGTGGTTAGCAGGTGTAGGGGTGCTGATGTAATATCAGCTTGTGTAGCCCCATCTTTTTGTAGGTTTCGGATTATACTGCATATCCTCGCATGGGCATACTGCACGTAGTATACAGGGTTTTGGGATGACTGTTCTATCGCTAGATCCAGATCAAAGTCAAGCTGTGAGTTTGGCTCACGTAGGTTAAAGAAGAACCTCGCCGCATCAATCGGCACCTCATCAAGTAGCGTTACCAGTGTTATCGCCTTACCCGACCGTTTACTAGCCTTAACAATCTCTTTGCCTCTAACCAGCCGCACCATCTGCATTAATACAATATTAAGCCTGTTTGAATCAACCCCTAGTGCTGAAAGCGCCGCCTTTAAACGTGGAATGTATCCGTGGTGATCCGCCCCAAGCACATCCACCGCCATATCAAACTGACGTGTTACAAGCTTGTTGTAGTGGTAGGCAATATCAGGTACTACATAGGTTGGTACTCCATTTGAACGTACCAGTACAAAGTCGATATCGTTTCCAAAATCGGTAGCCTTAAACCATAACGCACCCTCTTTTTCATAGGTATGTCCACTCTCTTTAAGCAGAGTTATAACCCTGTCTACCTCATTGTTGTTGTGCAGTACCGACTCCATAAACCATGTGTCGTACTGTATGCGATACCGTAGTAAATCCTGCTCTAACCCCTTGATATTAAGCGGCAGCGCATACTCTACTAAAGCTTTTTTACGCTCATCCGACGATAGATTAACGTATCTGTCACCATTTATCTTGCTAAACGCTGTAGCATGATCGATTATATCCTGACCGAGATACCCATCCTCCGGCATTATAAAGCTGTCGTCATATATCTGTAGATACCTTGCCTCTAGCGACACGGCAAACTTATTTATCTGATTACCCGCATCATTAACATAAAACTCACGGGATACAGAGTACCCTGCCCATTCAAACACCGAAGCTAAGCTATCTCCTATCGCCCCACCCCTAGCATTACCGATATGCATAGGGCCTGTTGGGTTTGCCGATACAAATTCCACTAGTACCTTTTTACCATTACCATACTCTGTCTTTCCAAAATCTGCCTTGCGGGTGTTAATCAACGTTACCGCCTTAGAGTACCAGTCTACACCGATAAAGAAGTTTAAAAATCCAGGTCCTGCGATCTCACAGCGCTCAAAGCTACTGTCATTAAACTCCATATTACTGGCAATTAAGTTTGCAATCTTAATAGGCGCTAGCTTAAAAGCACGAGCCGATACCATCGCCGCATTAGAGGCTAGATCGCCATTCTTCTTATCAGCAGGGATCTCTACTGTAAAGCTTGGCATAGCCGCACTCGGTAGCTCACCCTTTGAAATAGCCCTTCCTATCGCTTCCTTTATTAGCACCTCCAGCTCACCTTTGAGAGCCTTAATCGGGTTGTTCTCCATCGTCATCTTTATCCATCCTTACCTTTAAGCATTTATCTTAATATTAATTGATATCTCATTCCTTGCAACAAACTTACCGTTCATGTCAAGATCGTAGCTAAAATCCAACTCCCCGCCCTGCTTTGAAAGCCTGTTGTTCAGCTTACCGTTGTTAATCCCAACCAGTAGACTTCCCACAGGAGTTACATAGTGACCTTCAGAGCGTTTGTCCTTCTCTATCACAAGGTGGGATTCATTCTCCCCACTACGCATAATTACAAGTCGATCTTCCGTTACCTTTATTGTGGTGCTAGACGGCTCTTGCTTTAATGTTTCATCGTTATATCTTATGTAGTAGCTACCGTTCTTTTCGGTGTAAACACCTGTTGTGTATAGATCATAATAGTCCGATTCCTGCAAAGCGCCTAGTTTACTCTTTACCTGTATCCTAGCGTTGTGTTTATTAGTATCCATCAAAACTTTCCCTTTCCTCTAATACTTCTCTATATCGAGCTTTTTAACCTCTCCTACTGCCGTTTCTTTTAGTATTACCCTCGCATTATCTGCAAAGCTATCAACACTGTCACTGACATAGTAGTTTACCCTGCCCACAGTATCTGATTTATTTAGCAAAGCTCTTTCCTCTAATAGCAGCTTTACATAAGCCGCCGCCTCTTTTCCTGTGTCAACGAGGGTTACCTCATCACCCATTATATCAGCAATAATGTCCTTTATCACAGGATAGTGGGTGCACCCAAGAATTAGTGTGTCAACCTTATTCTCCCCCGTAAACGCCTTAAGGTAATCGTTTGCAACAATCTTAGTTACAGTGTTATCCCTCTCGGTATATCCATTCTCCACAAGGGGAACGAACAACGGACAGGGTACGCCTATTACAGTGATATCTTTATCATACCGTGCAATCGCCTTGTTATACGCACCGCTGTTAATTGATGCGTTAGTAGCGATAACCCCTACCTTCTTGGTCTTTGTAATACGGCTTGCCTTTAGGGAGGCTGGCTCAATTACCCCTGTATATAAAATGTCCTTCTCCTTTAGCGTTAAAACCATCTCATCGGTTACAACCGAGCTTGCTGTTCCACAAGCGGCAACGACAATCTTAACACCTTTAGACACTAAAAAATTAATATCCTGGCTTGTGTATCGCCTAATAATCGAAACACTGCGGGTTCCATACGGCACTCTGCCGGTGTCCCCAAAGTATACAATATCCTCACAAGGCAGTATCCGGCTAAGCTCTCTAACCGCCGTTAACCCGCCAAGTCCAGAGTCAAACACCCCTATAGTGCCTCCATTGCTACCAGATATCTCCATCCTATCCCTCCAATCCAAAAAGCTACATGGGTTAATATATTTAACCCTCAAGCGCTAATTCAATAAGTCTGTCTATTAAATCAGGATAGGAAAGACCCGAATAGCTCCACAGCTTTGGATACATGCTAATGCTTGTAAACCCCGGAATTGTGTTAATCTCATTTAGGTAGATACTCTCCTCCCCTACAAAGAAATCCACCCTAGCAAACCCACTGCAACCTAGACGGGTAAATGCCCTTACCGCCAATTCCTGCACCTGTTTAGTCTGCTCATCAGTAATCTTAGCGGGGATATTTGTATTTGTCTTGTTTGCCAGATACTTAGCATCATAGTCATACCACTCATTACATGGCTCGATATCCCCAGGGGTCGCTACCACAGGGCTATCATTTCCAAGCACTGCGCACTCAACCTCCCTGCCTACAAGCATCTGTTCAATGATAACCTTTTTATCATGGGTAAACGCTACCTCAATGGCATTATATAGCTCCTGTCTGTCATGCGCTTTGGTAATACCTACTGACGACCCCGCATTTGCTGGCTTTACAAACATAGGATACAAAAGCTTCTGCTCACATTCTAGAACTATAGCTTCCCTCTGGTTAGCGAAGTTTGACTGTTTTACCGCAACATACTCTGCCATAGGCACAATATCCTTTAGTATAAGATGAGTAAGCTCTTTATCCATACACACCCCAGAGGATACCGTATCACACCCTACGAACGGGATACCCGCTATGGTTAATAGCCCCTGTAACGTACCATCCTCGCCATTTCTTCCGTGTAACACAGGAAACACTACGTCAATCGGTATGTAACTAATACTATCCTGCAAAAGGACTAATCCCTTCTCCTTTGGATCACCTGATATGCTAATCTGACAAGGAATAATCTCCTTTTGGGTTTCACACCAGCTACCATCAGCAATGCTAGCGGTGTCACCAGTGTAGTAATACATCCTTCCCTGTTTTGTAATACCTATCTTTATTATATTATATCTACTAGCGTTGATGTTGTTTAGCACCGATACCGCCGACAGAAGCGATACCTCATATTCACTGGATTTTCCGCCAAAGACTATTCCAAGATTTATCTTCTCCATAAAAACTCCTTATAAAGCAGTAAAATATTCCCCTTTTGTATCTATAACCCGCTATGATAATTCTCTTATAATAGCTATCATCGCGTCACCACTAGTGGTGAATCATAGTAAATTACAGCTTAGAGTTTAGAAAGCTATAATTACTGGATAAAGCCGTCATTACCGTTTTAAGCTAATTAACTATATAGGGTAGATTTGGGAAAATTCCGATAATACATTACAAATATATATTATTACTCACCATATATCATACCATAAATAACGATTTTTAGCAAGAGTAAACGCTCTCTTTTTTAGCTTTGTTCTTTATAAATTTACAAAACTGTTCTTAACGTTAAACTACCTTGGATTTTACAGATAGCAAAATCCAAGGTAGTTTATTAAATATACATGGGGATTACTCTATTGAAATTATATAATAGTACACAGGCTGACCACCGTTAATTAGGTTTATCTCATAGTCGTGGCCAAATTTATTCTGCACTATCTGCACCGCCGCCTGAGCTTGTTCCTCAGAAATATCGCTACCATGCATTATGGTAATAAAGTTTCCTTCTGTCTTTTTAACCATAATCTTAATAAGCCTATATAGCGCCTTACTAACATCCTTTTCTATAAAGGAGATACGTCCGTTATCAATAGCTAGTATCTCACCCTGCTTTACATGAACTCCGGTAAATTCCGAGTCCCGTGCGGCAAAGGTAATCTGACCCGTCAGGGTAGAAGTTGCCGCCTTTGTCATATTAGTCACATTCTCCGATAGCTTTAATGACTCATCAAAGGCAAGTACTGCCGATAGTCCCTGCGGTATAGTTTTAGTGTGTAGAACACATACCTTCCTTGTAGCTAAAGGTATGGTTTGCTCTGCCGCCATAATAATGTTTTTGTTGTTTGGCAGTACAAACACCGTTTTAGCCGGGGTTGCCTCTATCGCCTTTAGGATATCCTCTGTGCTAGGATTCATGGTCTGTCCGCCGCTTACTACAACGTCTACCCCTACATCCTTAAAGAGCTCCTGTATCCCCTCACCGTTAGCAATAGCAACAAACCCAATAGGTTTAGTCGGCTCTACAGGTAAAAAGTTATATATCTTGCTATTATCCTTGTCGGCTTGTTTCTTCTCCTTGTCCTTTTGATTCTTAGCAAACTGTTCTCTCATGTTCTCTATCTTAATGTTTGTTATCTGCCCAAACCTAAGCCCTAGCTGTAGAGCATCACCCGGATTCTCGGTGTGAACATGCACCTTGATTATATCATCATCATCAACTACAACCGCACTATCTCCTAATGGCTCTATCTGCTCACGTAAAACAGAGCTTTCGTCACAGCCTTCCTTCTTAATTACAATAAATTCGGTGCAGTAGGTAAAGGTAATGTGTTCCTCCATATCATAGTTGTTTGGAGCAAACCCTAGCTCATCGGTTTCCTCAGCACTTCGGTCAACCACTACGTTATCCCGAATTACCGATAACATTCCCTCAATAATTAAGCAAAATCCCTTGCCTCCCGCGTCTACAACGTTTGCCTTTTTAAGGACAGGCAGCATCTCTTTAGTATTCTCCAGTGAGATGTTTGCTTGGTTTACCATCTCGTGAAACAGCACAGAAACTTCATTGGTGCTTTTGCAAACCTCAATCCCCTTCTCTGCCGCCTCTCTTGCTACCGTTAGTATAGTCCCCTCGGTAGGTTTCATAACCGACTTGTAGGCGGCATCAACCCCCATCTGGAGCGCAGTAGCAAGATCCATCGCCGTAGCCGTTACCTTGCCCTTTAACCCCTTAGAAAAACCTCTAAAGAGCAGTGATAGGATAACTCCGGAGTTACCCCTTGCCCCCCTTAACAAGGACGAAGCCGTAAGCTCAGAAACCGCCTCCACCGTAGGGTTAGAAAGATCCTCTAAAGGCTTTACCGCAGAGTTTATGGTCATGGACATATTTGTACCTGTATCCCCATCCGGTACTGGGAATACATTTAAGTTATCCACTAACACTTGGCTATTTGAAAGGTTATTTGCCCCAGAGATAATTGCTTGCGCTAACATATTTCCATTAATCATTACTTCACATCCTAAACGTTATTTTTTATTTAGTGTTTAACCCTTTAGATGAACCCTCTAAAAGCTCGCCATATTACCCTTCTACACCTAAAGTTAAACCACCAATCTGCAGTTCTACAAAATGATGTTATCTAGATATTAACAATCTTAATCTCTTTCGTCCTACCTGTGGCGGTGTCTACCTCAACAAGTACACCGTTTAGCATACACTGCTCATCAGATATCTCAAACCTTATCGGAAGTCCATATTTAAGTTTGTCTATTATAATGTTAGGATATACCCCTAACACTGAATTAATTGGCCCAGTCATCCCCACATCGGTTATATATCCTGTTCCTTTGGGTAAAATATCCGCATCGTTTGTCTGTACATGGGTATGAGTTCCAAAGAATCCTGTCACACGCCCGTCACAGTAGTGGGCTAGCGCCTTCTTCTCCCCTGTTGCCTCTGCGTGAAAATCAACAAAGATATACTTTGTATCTATCTCATTAAGCACCCTATCAATCGTCTGGAACGGGCAGTCGATGTTATCCATGTAAACCCGCCCTTGCAGATTAACCACCGCTACCTGCCATCTTCCAAGGTCGTATATGTGATACCCCTTGCCTATCTGACAGCTATAGTAGTTCTCTGGTCTTATGACATTCTGGTGATGTTCCATATACTCATATATCTCTTTACGTCTAAAGGTATGGTTTCCACCCGTTATAACGTCAACCCCGCTGTCAAACAGATGCTCCGCCGAAACCGGGAGTATACCATTCCCCGCCGCAGAGTTTTCACCATTAGCTATAACAAAGTCAATACCCATCCTACGTTTAAACTCAGGTAGCACCCTTCTAACATACTCACACCCTGGTAATGCAATAACATCACCTATCATGTACACCTTCATCTACTTTGCCTTCCTGCCGTTACCCATACAGAATACCGCTACCGTCCCAGGACCCGAATGTGCACCTATACTAGCGCTAACATAGTTTATCATGTTACAGTTAATATTTAACTTTTCCTTTATCTTTGAAGCCAGATACCTAGCGTCGTCAATACAATCTCCGTGGCTTATAAAAACCTTCTGCGATTTGGACTTGTCAATATTCTTCTCAATATATTCCGCTAAGCTGTCAATGGAATTTTTACGTCCCCTAATCTTGCCAATAGGTACAAGCTTTCCTTCTTCATCTACATGTAGAATCGGTTTTATCCCAAGCATAGTCCCCATCATAGCCGATACCTTAGATACCCGTCCACCCCTGTAAAGATGGTTTAGATCATCTACGGTAAAGAAGTGGCAAAAGTCCTGTTTTGCACCTTCAAGGTAATCCGCAACCTCCTCTAGGGTGCGCCCCTCATTCTTCATTGTCACCGCCACATCTACCATAAGACCCTGTCCTAACGATGCCGCTAGCGAATCCACGCCGATAATCTTACAGCTACCATCCATCTCATCTAAAAGCTCCTCAACCGCAAGTCGCGAGCTATTGAACGTCCCACTTAGAGCAGAGGAGAATCCGATATACAACACTGATAAACCGTTTTTAATCCTCTCCTTAAACGCTACTTTAAATTTATCCACCGATACCATAGCAGTCTTAGCTGTAGCACCCTGTCTTAGTTTGTCATAAAACTCCTTTGGAGTTAGATCGTTCTTAGATAATGCCAGATACTCTGTATCCCCAATTGTATAGGACAAAGGCAACATTTCAATATTGTTTTTTTTACAATAGTCTAACGGTAGATCACAGTTACTATCCGTTAGGATAACCCATTCTTTCATTCCAGCTTCTCCTTCTTTAGATATTAATTCGGCAATCAAATATTGCACGTTTACTTAATACTCAACATTTTGGGATCAACAAAACAGTATCACGAAATATTTTGTTGCCCAATTAAAAACTACCCTTTAAGCTATCGCTAAATAATACTAGCTATCTTTAATGTATATAGAATTGTCGTAAAAGCAAAACCAACAGCTAAAAGCTAACGGCATAGTTATAATATTATAGAAAAATCTAATTTCCATATTTAAGTATATATATTGTATACTATTTATTAAATTAAGTCAATATAATTTAAAAATTATTAACAATTTACATGTTGACAATTACAAGTTTTTTTATTAAAATAAATAGTGTTAGCACTCAAACCATAAGAGTGCTAACACTCAAGCGATCTGGATATCTATACTTTAAATATAAGTTATTTAAACCGGATGGTTTGAGTGTTAATTGACTAGTCAAACTGTCAACCGATATCTATATTAATCAATCAGGGTATAGGTTGCATGAAAACGCAGTGCGTCCCACTACAAGTGGCGAAAACAATCAAACAAATTTAGGAGGAAACAGATTATGAAAATTAAACCTCTAGCAGACAGAGTAGTAATAAAGATGGTTGAAGCAGAGGAAACAACTAAAAGCGGTATCATCCTAGCTGGAGCGGCAAAGGAAAAACCACAGCTAGCAGAGGTTGTTGAGGTAGGTCCTGGCGGCGTTGTTGACGGAAAAGAGATTGTAATGGAAGTATCTGTAGGAGATAAAGTTTTATACAGCAAATACGCAGGAACAGAAGTTAAATTAGATAGCGAAGAATATATTATTGTACGTCAATCAGACATTTTAGCTGTTGTTATATAGGTAAGACAGTATTACTAAAAGAATTTAATTTCATCTTTGAAAGGGGCAAAACATATGGCAAAACAAATTGTATACGGAGAACAGGCAAGAAAAGCACTCCAAGCCGGTATCGATAAGCTTGCAGATACCGTAAAGATTACCTTAGGACCAAAAGGCAGAAATGTAGTTCTAGATAAAAAGTTTGGCGCACCACTTATTACTAACGACGGTGTTACTATCGCTAAAGAGATTGAGCTTGAAGATGCATTTGAGAACATGGGAGCACAGCTCGTTAAAGAGGTTGCTACCAAAACTAACGATGCCGCAGGGGATGGTACTACCACCGCAACTCTGCTTGCTCAGGCTCTAGTGCGCGAAGGAATGAAGAACGTTGCGGCAGGCGCAAACCCAATGGTGCTAAAAAAAGGTATTAGCAAAGCTGTTGATGTAGCGGTTGATACCGTTATCAAAAACTCTAAAAAGGTGGATGGTACAGAGGATATTGCTAGAGTTGCTACCATCTCTGCCGGAGATGAATTTGTTGGAAAGCTTATCGCTGAAGCTATGGAAAAGGTAACTGCTGATGGCGTTATTACTATAGAAGAATCTAAGACTGCTGAAACCTTTAGTGAAGTAGTTGAAGGTATGCAGTTTGACCGTGGTTATGTTTCACCTTATATGGTTACCGATACCGATAAGATGGAAGCAGTTATCGACGACGCTCTAGTGCTAATTACCGATAAAAAGATTACCAACATCCAAGAGATTCTTCCTGTTCTAGAACAGATTGTACAATCAGGCCGTAAGCTTGTTATTATCGCTGAAGATATTGAAGGCGAAGCACTTGCTACCCTAATTCTAAATAAACTTCGTGGAACATTTACCTGTATCGCTGTAAAAGCTCCTGGCTTTGGTGACAGAAGAAAAGAGATGCTTCGTGATATCGCAATCCTAACAGGTGGTGAGGTTATTACTGAAGAGCTTGGTCTAGAGCTTAAGGATACCACTATGGAACAGCTAGGCCGTGCAAAACAGATTAAGATTCAAAAAGAAAACACCATTATCGTTGATGGTGCTGGTAATGCCGACGAGATCAAAGCTAGAATTAACCAGATTAAATCTCAAATTGAAACTACCACCTCTGATTTTGACCGTGAAAAGCTACAAGAACGTCTTGCTAAGCTTTCAGGCGGGGTTGCTGTAATAAGAGTTGGTGCGGCTACCGAAATTGAAATGAAAGAAAAGAAGCTACGTATTGAAGATGCACTTGCGGCTACTAAGGCTGCGGTAGAAGAAGGTATCGTTTCCGGTGGTGGTACATCACTAATTAACGCTATCCCTGATGTTGCTAAGCTTATGGAAACCCTAAGCGGCGATGAAAAGACAGGCGCTTCTATCGTGCTTAAGGCTCTTGAAGATCCTATCCGCCAGATCGCTCTAAATGCAGGCCTAGAAGGTTCTGTTATTATTAACAACATCTTAACAGCTGATAAAGTTGGTTACGGCTTTGACGCTTATAAAGAAGAATACGTTGATATGATCTCTAGTGGTATTGTTGACCCTACTAAGGTAACAAGAAGTGCTTTACAAAACGCCGCTTCCGTTGCTTCAATGGTGCTAACCACCGAATCATTAGTTTCTGATATTAAAGAACCAGAACCGGCTCCTGCTCCTACCATGGGCGGCATGGGTGGTATGGGCGGTATGTACTAAGAAGATACCCCAAGGCTATAAAAGATTAATTAAAATTAGAAGGATCTTATTCCTTCTAATTTTTTGCGCAATTTATAAATTTAGGGTAATATTACTAAAATTTATTGACATCTATCATATTTCATGTTATACTAGTTTATATAAATCACATCTGCACTGCATGTTTTTTAGTGTTCAGCATAGATATAGGTATATCTACCATAAACCATACTATTGTTATGATCTGCTACTTCGCCTTGGTGGATCATACTAATATAAAGGCGAGGATAAGGGGGATTGCTATGGAAAAGTTTGAATGCACTCTTAGAGTAACCGGACTACCACGTGAAGTGAGAGCCGGACAACGTATTGTTATCGAAGCGGAGGTTACCTCCAGTAACCAAGAGGTCAGCGGAGTTTATATATCTGTGCCAATGGCGGGTATGATGGAGCAGTTTAAAAAGGTAGAAGATAAATATATCCTAAGAACCGATGTGCCATACGGTGGTGGCGGAGGGGTATACTCTGTGTCTATCTATGCAAAGAATGCAGATAACGCACGTAGTGAACCTGTTATGATTCAGGTTCGGGCGTCATAAATTAATATACACATATAGTTATATTAATATATAAAACAGAGGTTATGCCAGTACATACAAGGACGGTCTAAACCGTGGACTCGTATGGTTGACACAACCTCTGTCGTGCTTTTGTTATTTTTACCTTCCCATCAGCAGATAACTGCCTTAAGTCAAAACGTATTATTATCTGCCATTTAAACTTAGGGTAATGTATAGTAGTTGCATACTAATTATCCGGATTTACCGAGTAGTTTGGCGCTTCCTTAGTAATATAGATGTCATGTGGATGGCTTTCCTTAAGCCCTGCACCTGTAATCTTTACAAACTGTGCCTTTTGATGTAGCTGTTCAATAGTTTCACAACCACAGTATCCCATACCGGCACGTAATCCGCCTATTAGCTGATATATAGTTTCCACAAGGTGTCCTTTGTACGGTACTCTACCTTCTACACCCTCCGGAACAAGCTTTTTGTTATTCTGTTGGAAGTATCTGTCCTTACTACCCTCTGCCATTGCACCAAGGCTTCCCATACCACGGTACACCTTAAACTGTCTACCTTGATAAATTTCGCTATCACCAGGGGATTCCTCACATCCTGCAAGGATAGAGCCTAGCATTACGGTTGACGCACCCGCCGCTAAAGCCTTTACAATATCCCCGGAATACTTTATCCCACCGTCAGCGATAACTGGGATGTTATGCTTTACAGCCACACACGCCGCATCATACACCGCCGTAATCTGCGGTACACCAATCCCTGCTACCACACGGGTTGTACAGATTGAACCAGGCCCAATCCCTACCTTTATAGCATCAGCCCCCGCTGCAATCAGCTCCTCAGCCGCCTCCGCAGTTGCAATATTCCCTGCAATCAGCGCGATATCAGGAAACTCTGCTTTAATTTTCTTAACACAGTTAATAATCCCTGAACTATGACCATGCGCGGAATCTAGTACAAGTACATCAACCTGTGCCTCAACAAGCGCTCTTGTGCGCTCTAAAACGTCAGCTGTAACCCCTATCGCCGCCGCGCAAAGTAGTCGCCCGCTCTTATCTCTAGCAGAGTTTGGATACTGAACAGCCTTCTCAATATCTTTAATAGTGATAAGTCCCTTAAGGTTACCTTTATCGTCAACCAGTGGAAGCTTTTCGATTTTATACTTGCATAGAATATCCTGCGCCTGCTCTAATGTAGTGTCAACCGGAGCGGTAACTAGGTTTTCTTTTGTCATAACCTGCGAGATTTTAATGCTAAAATCGGTTAAAAATCTTAAATCCCTATTTGTTAATATCCCAACAAGCTTACCATCCTCTACAATCGGAACACCCGATATCTTATATTTTCCCATAAGCTCGTCTGCATCAAAAACAAAATGATCTGGGCTTAGAAAGAATGGATTTACAATAACTCCATTTTCTGAACGTTTAACCTTGTCAACCTCATCCGCCTGCCGCTCTATCGACATATTTTTGTGTATGACACCAATCCCACCCTCACGTGCAATTGCAATCGCCATACGTGCCTCTGTAACAGTATCCATCGCCGCCGTTATAATAGGGGTGTTTAAATAGATATCCCTAGCGAGTCTAGTCTTTACGTCTACCTCGCTTGGTAAAACATCGGATTTTGCCGGAATTAACAGCACGTCATCAAAGGTAAGACCCTCTTTTACAAATTTGTCAGAAAAATTGGTTGTTATCATCCTTAACTCTCCTTCTTTTTTATGTATATGTAAAACTTTTCTTCGACAGGTATACCCTATAGAAGAAAAGTTTTAGTTAAATTGGTATTTCTATATATTGTATCACTTTTTTTTACTTTTTTCAACTGTATTTATCTTAGAACTTTACTGTATATTACAACACATTTCTAGTAAAGATTCACAATCGCAACTACTGCTTAATCTATATAGAATATTTGTGCTTCAAAGCATACCTTCTCATCTATCTTACCTACGACGGTACAACTAAATTCATCTGGATTATCATAGGTATATACCTCTATAACATCCCCTAGTACAGCTTCCTTCTTAAAGGTTATATTGTACTCTCTCACCCTCTTAACTGCAATAGAGTATGGTATAAAGTCATAAACCACATCGCTGTAAAAGGCGTTATACATATGGTTGTTTCCATCAATTTGGGAAAAACAAACTTTATGTGTTCCCACAGACTGTAGCCTATCCTCGTCATATTTAATCCTGTTAAACATATCTGATCTAGTCGGGGTGGTATCATCACATGGGATACTGTAGTTATCGGTAAAGCTTTTAGTCCGCAAAATCCTTCTTGTAGTAGGGTTTACCATTAGCCATGAGGTGGTCGCCCAAAGTATCTCCGTACCGCTAACGTCCTCAAAGATAACCTCACGGATAAAGGTAGATCCGCTAGGGGTACGTGGAAAGGTCTTTACAGTAATCCTCTCTCCTGAAGCGATAGGCCTATCCTGCACAACTGCAACCTTTGAAAGAAGAAATACCATGTTATTCTCCATCAAGAAACTATGAGAAAAACCACGATTGGTAAAGTCTACCCCTGCAATATCTGCAATCTGCTTCATTATAGAGGACATTCTAGCTAACTTGTTAAGGTCACAATCATAAAAATTTACATCAGTTTGTTTGCAATATATACCGTTTCCCCCATTAACTTCTCCCATACCTAACTAACCTCCCACACAGTCAACCTGCAATTTTAGCAGTTCTCAAAAAGCAATAAAGAAAAAGAAATCTCTCGGTTAATCTATCCCTTTAATTACCTCGCATCCCATATATGGAACTAATACATCCGGTACTGTTACAGAACCATCTTCATTCTGGTAGTTTTCTAGAATTGCCGCAACAGTTCTTCCGACCGCTAGGCCAGATCCGTTTAAGGTATGAACAAACTGCGCTTTAGCCTTTGCATCAGCCTTATATTTAATGTTGGCTCGCCTTGCCTGATAGTTCTCAAAGTTTGAACAAGATGAGATCTCTTTATAGGCATTATAAGAAGGAAGCCATACCTCAATATCATAGGTCTTAGCACTTGAAAATCCTAAATCCCCACCACAAAGGTTAATTACCCTATATGGTAGTCCTAGAAGCTGTAGAGTGCGCTCTGCGTCCGCCGTTAGCTTCTCCAGCTCATCATAAGATTCCTCCGGCTTAGCAAACTTAACTAGCTCGACCTTGTTAAACTGGTGCTGACGGATAAGTCCACGTTGATCTCTACCGGCACTTCCTGCCTCCGCCCTAAAACATGCTGAATAAGCACAGTACCGTATAGGTAGATCCTCATTCTTAAGGATATCATCACGATACATATTGGTAACAGGTACCTCAGCTGTCGGGATTAAGAAGTAATCCACATCAGCTAGCTTGAATGCATCCTCCTCAAACTTTGGAAGCTGTCCTGTTCCGGTCATTGAAGCACGGTTTACCATATATGGAGGTTGAATTTCGGTATATCCATGCTGGGTGTGGGTATTTAAGAAAAAGTTAATAACCGCACGCTCGAGCCTTGCACCAAGTCCTTTATAGAAATGAAACCTTGCACCTGTAACCTTAGCCGCTGTTTCAGGGTCAAGGATAGAGAGCTCTTTACCAATATCCCAATGGGCTTTTGGCTCAAAGGTAAAGCTTGGAAGCTCACCATGAGTTCTTATGATAACATTGTCATCCTCTGTTTTACCATCAGGTACAGCCTCATTTGGTAGGTTTGGAACAGATAGTAACAGATCCCGTTGCTTGCTCTCCAGCTGTGCAACTATAGCAGCCTGCTCCTTTGCCTTTTCTGATAGTTCTTTCATCTGATCCATTAACTCCGCTGTATCCTTGCCCTCTTTTTTGAGGATTGGGATCTGCTTTGTCATTACATTCTGCTCACTCTTTAACTTTTCAGATGTTAAGATAACCTCTCTGCGCTTTTCATCAATTGCGATAATCTCATCAATAATCTCGTTATAGCTTCCATTTCTCTTTTGCAGTGCCGCCTTTACAAACTGTTCATTCTCCCTAATTAGCTTGATATCTAACATATTAAACCAACCCTTTCGTTTTTATATCTACTCTAAATCATTACTTAACTGACCCATTATAGTCTTTAACTGATCCATATTTGTAAACTCTATCTCAATCTTTCCCTTACCCTTGTTCTCCACAACCTTGACCTTACTGCCAAGATACTCTTTAAGGGCAATCTCAACCTCATCATAATAGCTATCCCTTAGCTTTGCTCTCTGTGCGGGGGTATTGGCTGAACGGTTAACCTCATTTACCCGCCGTTCTATATCACGTACACTTAGACCCTTGCTTACAATTAGCCTTGCATAACTCTCACATAGCTCACCGGGTAGCGACAATAAGGCTCTCGCATGACCGGTAGTTATCTTCCCATCCTTTAACATCTCCAGAACGGATTTTGGAAGGTTTAATATCCTCATGCTATTTGTTACTGCCGATCGTGATTTTCCTACTTTAGTAGCAATCTCTTCTTGGGTAAAGCTATATTTCTCCGCTAATTCCTTATATCCTAACGCCTCTTCAACAGGATTTAAATCCTCACGTTGAAGATTTTCAATTAATGATAGCTCCATTATCATACTTTCACTAGCGTCCTTAATAATAACTGGAATTTCATCAATCCCTGCCATCCTGCAAGCACGCCAACGCCTTTCACCGGCAACTATCATATATACATTATCAGATCTCTTGACAACTAACAAAGGTTGCAACAAACCATACTGTCTAATCGAATCGGCTAGCTGTTCTAAAGATTGCGTATCAAATTCCTTACGTGGCTGATGTTTATTAGGCTCTACCTCTGATATCTTTACAACACGCACTGGTTCTTGTGAAGTATCACTCTCGCTATCTTCAAAAAGTGCATGAAGCCCCTTGCCTAATCCTAATCCTGCTTTTATATCCATCGCCTCCTTACATATCATTATATCACTCATTACCTGTAGTTAATTTATGAGTAAGCCACATCCTTACGTGAAGTCTTATATATACTTTATTATTCTAATTATATTTTAACACATTACTCTAATATTTTCAATACTTAATTTACACTTTATGTAAATTTAAGCTTATGTCA
>CAZAOY010000011.1:50542-51782 GCA_964486925.1 uncultured Oscillospiraceae bacterium | reverse complement strand
TTTTAAAGTAAAAGGAGAATTTATAATGAAAGATAATACAGTGCAGCTTGCCATAGTTGGGTTAGGTGGTATGGGAAATTGGCATAGGGAGTGGATATCCGGGGAAGGCGTCTGGTACAAGGATGTAAGCAATAGCAATGGTATTCCTGGGATTGAGGTTAAGGGTTCTTTTGATATTAAAGAGGATAGACAGCAGTTTGCAAGAGATAAGGGTATAATTGCATATGATAGTCTTGAAGCTCTGCTTTCTGATGAGGAGATAGATGTTGTATTAATAGCAACTCCAAATGATGTCCATAAAGAGATTGCCGTAAAGGCGATGAAGGCGGGCAAGAATGTTATTAGCGAAAAGCCTGTGGCTATGGATACTACTGAACTACAAGAGATGATCGACACTGCTAACGCAACAGGAAAGCTGTTTACAGTACACCAAAATAGGCGTTGGGATAAGGATTACCTTACCATTAAGCATATCTTTGATAACAAGATTATCGGGGACGTGTACTGTATCGAGTCACGTGTACATGGATCACGTGGTATCCCTGGTGACTGGCGTGGTATAAAAAGTCATGGTGGCGGAATGGTGCTAGACTGGGGTGTTCATATTATCGATCAGATACTAATGATGGTACCTGAAAAGATTAAATCACTCTACTGTAGGCTAACAAATGTAACAAATTTTGAAGTAGATGATGGATTTAAGCTAACAATAACCTTTGAAAGCGGACTTGTGGCACTTCTTGAGGTTGGTACAAGCAACTTTATCGAGCTACCTCGCTGGTATATGTTAGGTGACCTTGGTTCTGTAGTAATAAACGACTGGGAGCTTAACGGTAAGATAGTAAAGGTTACAAACTGGGATGAAAAGGATGTTACTCCAATTAGAGCGGCAAACGGTTTAACCAAAACTATGGCACCTCGTACGGAGGATACAATAGTTACCACTGAACTTCCTGATGTACCGGCTGACCTAGCTGAATACTATCTAAATATAGTTGAATGTGTAAAGGGCAATGCAACACAGATTGTTACCCACGCTCAGGCTATGAGGGTGTTAAAGTTTATCGAAGCTTGCTTTGAATCACACGAAAAAGAAGCGTCAGTGACATTTGAATAGAGATTATCGAGGATTTTACAGTTATGTAACATCCTCGTTTTGTTTATTATGAAAAACTAAGATATCTTATATTAATAAAAAATGACAGATTATGCAGGATAATATCTACTTTACATATTGGTA
>CAZAOY010000011.1:0-50442 GCA_964486925.1 uncultured Oscillospiraceae bacterium | reverse complement strand
ACGCTGATGTGTTTATTCTACCAATAAAGGAAAAAAGCCTAGACGGCTTTAAGTTATGGTATAATAAACAGATAAAAAGGAAATGTAAATCTTCGATTTACGCTGATGTGTTTATTCTGCCAATAAAGGAAAAAAGCCTAGACGGCTTTTAAGCTATGGTATAATAAACAGATAAAAAAGAAATAGTGGTACAATGAAATTCACTAACTTTTCACCCTCCGCCGTAGGTGGATGTTGGTAATCTACTGTTAATTGGGCAAAATAATTACTTTAAAAATTATTAAGAAATAACATGGTAACCAGTTAACAATGTCGGCGGAGAAGTGGAGTTTTTATGTTTGAGGCTATTAATCAGCTTATCCCCGCTCCAGACCTGCTATCGGCAAAACATGTACTATGTGTTCAACCACATTCTGACGACAATGAAATCGGCGCAGGTGGAACAATCTCACTACTGACATCTCTTGGAATTTCCGTTACCTACGTTACCGTGACTAACGGAGCGTTTGGTGACAGTAACGGTACATATGCACAAGGTGATATTATTACCATACGGCAGAAAGAAGCAAAGTTGGCGGCAGAGGTGCTAGGTGTGAAGGATACCATATTTTTGGGATATCCAGACCTAGGGTTTCATGATGATAAACAGCTAATGCTTGATATTATCGATGTAATCCGTCAAGTAAAACCCGACTTTATCATGACGGCAGATCCTTTTTTATCATATGAGATTCACCCTGACCATACGCAGATAGGGATGGCTACCGCAAGAGCGGCGATGTTTTGCTCCTTTGCGGGGATAAGCCAGGACAAAGCGCTTGATCCGTGGGCAGTATCAGGGATTGCATTCTACTACACCGCCGCACCTAATACCTGTATTGACATTACCGACCATCTTTCAAAAAAGCTTGAAGCAGTGTCAAAGCATGAAAGTCAATTTGCAGACGGATCGTTACAGTTAATACAAGGATATATTACAACAAAATGTGGTATACTAGGAAAAAGTATAGACAGGTCTTATGCGGAGGACTTTAAGGTGCTGTTGCCTATGCACCTTCACGCATTCCCAGAGGTTAGCTATGTAAAGCCACTACCTAAAATTTCAATATAACAAAGGAGATTACTATGACACCAAAAGCATTTATATTCGACCTAGACGGAGTTTTAACAGACACCGCACACTATCACTTTCTAGCATGGAAGGAATTAGCGGATGATCTAGGATACAAGTTTGACATAAAGGATAACGACCGACTAAAGGGTGTGAGCCGTATCCGCTCTTTTGAGATAATCCTTGAGATTAACAACGCGTTAGACCAGTATACCGAGGATCAAAAAGAGCTCTACGCAAACAAGAAGAATGATAAATATGTTAAGCTTATACAGCAGATAACCCCGGCTGACGTGCTTCCAGGAGTTATGTCGTTTTTAGATGCCGCAAAGGAAAGAGGGATCTATCTAGCGGTAGCTTCCGCAAGCAAGAATGCAAGCAAAGTGTTAAATTCGCTTAACATCAGCCATTATTTTGATTACATTGCAGACGCAGCTAAGGTTAAAAACTCAAAGCCTGACCCTGAAGTATTTATCGTTTGCCGTGACGCCCTTAAGCTTAAATCCGATGAATGTATAGGTTTTGAGGACGCGCAGTCTGGTATCGAAGCTATACATGCGGCAAAGATGTTTTCGGTTGGTATTAACGTAGAGGTTACCTCCGAAACCCCAGATTTAATCCTTAAATCTACAGAAGAGCTTAATATTGATAGGGTAATAGAAGCATACAATAACCATACCGCAAGATAGTAAACTAAAAAGTTACACCCCCGAGTTTCGGGGGTGTTGTTATATCCTTAATTAATCGTTTGCTCCGGTATCAAGGGTTAACTTGCTAGGATTGTAGTATGACACAGCCGCTGAATTTACAGTAACATCAAGCTTAGCAACCTCGTCCTTAACAGCAGTTTTAAATTCCTCACCTTTAAGGTTTGCAAGCACCTGGGTACGCATTTTATCAAAGTTTGTTTCATCCCTTGTAACATCGTACTTAACCATTACAAATACTGCTTCTTTACCTTCAACTACTACAGGGGTATCAAGTTGTTTTTCAGCAAAAGCCGCTTTAAGTAGATCGGCGTCGGTGTACTCGTCGTTCTTGCTTAACACCTCTTTAGTTTCCTTGTCGTCAGAGATGATGGTGTTCTTTTCTTCACCCTCTGGTATGTTTTCGTTTTGATACTCAACCTTTACCTTGTTTAAAGACTCACCATTCTTAATACGCTGCGCATAAGCCTTTGCCTTATCCTTAATCTTTTGGATCTGGTCTGCGGGAAGGGGTTTATTCTGGTCGTCTGTAGTGGTCATCTCGATATAGTTAATATCAACATAGTTTTCTTTAAAATGCACTAGTAGATCAGCGTCAGAAACCGCTTTTTCTCCGCCCTCGCTATATAGTGTTTTAAAGATTAGCTCCTGCTTAGCACGGTTATCCGAAAGCTTTTTATAAGATTCTTTGCTAGTGCCGTTCTTCTCAAATAGAGCACTGTAATAGTCCCATTCAAAGTTAAAGCGTTTGTCTTGATTATCTATATCCTCTGCACTAAGCTCTAGCCCCATATCTTTAAATTTATTTTCGATATAAAGATAGGTCTTTGCACTTTCTAGTGCGGTGTCTTTGATGTAGGTTTTTCCGTCTTTGCCATCAATTGTTTGTTTGATAGGGTCATCAATCTCTTGATTGTAGTCTTTATGTTGGAATATGCTCATTAACGCATTCATCTCATAACCTAGATACATCCCACCTGTTACTACGTTATCACCTGACTTTACAACCCAGCTTGTGTCTGAACAGGATGTAAAGGAAAGCACAACTGCAATGCAGATAACTCCAATTGTTAGCCTCTTAAAAATCTTCATCTTATCCTCCTAATGTTATATTACTAAGGATACACCGACTAGGATGTATACATGTAACTAATTTTAATCGTAGTTTTCCCACTAAATAATATTATACCTCTAAATACTTAAAATGTCTATAGTTTTCATAAAAATTTTGGAATTTTTATCTAATCCATTAATATTTACTTTTTCAGCCGCTTGCAAATTAGCTATATTTATGATAAAATATTGTATACTAAAAAAGGCGGGAATTAGGATTAATGGAAACAATTAAGATAAAAAATGTTGCAATAGCTAAAACTGCGGCGCTCGCACCTATGGCTTCGGTTGCGGATCGTGCGTTTAGGGAGATATGCAAGGAATTTAATGCAGGGTATGTTGTAAGTGAGCTTGTATCCTCTAAGGGTGTTAGCTTTAATGATAAAAAATCGCAAAAAATGCTTTATGTATCGGATAAAGAGCGTCCCATGGCGGTACAGCTTTTCGGTGATGATCCACAGTATCTGGCGGTGGCGGCTAAAAAGGCTTTGGAGTATAACCCTAATATTATCGATATTAATATGGGTTGTCCTGTGCCTAAGGTTTCGGGAAACGGAAGTGGTGCGGCACTTATGAAGAACCCCGAACTTGCAGCTGAGATTGTAAAGGCGGTGGTTGAGGTATCCACTGTACCTGTTACAGCAAAGATACGTAAAGGCTGGGACGCTAACAGCGTTAATGCGGTAGAACTGTCGCTACTGTTAGAGCAGGCGGGTGCAAGCGCTATTACTGTGCATGGAAGGACAAAAGATCAGATGTACCGCCCATACTCTGACATGACCATAATAAAGGCAGTCAAGGAGGCGGTATCAATCCCAGTAATAGGAAACGGTGACGTAGATTCATTAGATGCCGCAATAAAGATGTATGAATATACCGGTTGTGATCTTGTGATGATAGGGCGTGCCGCATACGGTAACCCATTTATCTTTAGAGAGATTTATGAATACTTTAAAAGCGGCAGACGCCTACCACCTGTGACTCTTGAGGAGAGGATGGAGGTGCTCCACCGCCATATCAGCCTACTATGCGAGTACAACACCGAAAAGGTAGGGATGAACCAGGCGAGAAAGCATGCAGCATGGTACCTTAAAGGGATACACGGTGCAGCCGCCTTTAGAGCACAGTGCGGTCAATTAACTACATTTTCTGATCTTGAAAGACTTATAGAACAGGTTAAAAATGAAAGTGTTAAGGTTAGATCGATTATGTAGCGAACGCTCAAAGGTTTGCAAGATCATAAGGTGTCTGCTGATAGACAAAGTAGTTTAGCCAGTTTGTAAATAACAGATTAGCATGACCACGCCACAAAAACTGTGGCGTGTTTTTGTTGTCGTTATCTGGGAAGTATCCAAAAGGGATATCTATAGGTAGTCCTTGATTTAGATCACGAAAATACTCGTTAGCCAGTGTATCACGGTCGTATTCACAGTGCCCTGTCGCAAAGAATCGTCTGCCGCCCTTCGAGGCGATAACGTTAACTCCAGCCTGCTCTGAATAGGTTAACACCTCAAGATCATCCACCCTTTCGATATCCTCACGTAGTATGGTGGTATGCCTAGAGTGGGGGCAGAGATACTGCTCATCAAAACCACGCAAAAGCTTGTGGTTTTGGTTTAGAACTGTATGGGGAAAGATCCCAAACACCTTTTTATCAAGCGGGTGTTTGTTGATACCGTAGTGGTAATGCAGTGCCGCCTGTGCCCCCCAACAGATGTGGAAGGTAGAGTATACATTAGTCTTTGTCCATTCCATAATCTTTGTTAGCTCATCCCAGTAGTTAACCTGGTTAAACTCCATCTGTTCAATCGGTGCGCCTGTGATTATCATGCCATCAAAGCGGCGGTGTTTTATATCGTTAAAGGTTTTGTAAAACTTTAATAGATGCTCTGCGGCGGTATTTTTAGAGGTGTAGGTTGCGGTTTGAACCAGCTCAACATCAACCTGTAGAGGGGTGTTTCCCAGTAGCCGTAGTAGTTGCGTTTCGGTTTCAATCTTTTTTGGCATTAGGTTTAGTATCGCAATCTTAAGCGGGCGGATATCCTGATGGACGGCAAGCTCTTTGCTCATTACAAAGATGTTCTCCGCTTCTAGGGTGGTCGCCGCCGGCAGATCATGTGGTATATTAATCGGCATTTTAAACTCCTTTATATTATAGCCATAAAATTTCTCTAGTCATACTGTAAAAGCTTTAACTATACGGTCGTTGTGCAAAACTATAAAAAGTAGAATTGTTTATCACATAGTTAATATTAAGCTTTTGGGTTTTTGCTTGGTTGTGGATTAGCGTTATTATCCTCAAGTAGAATAGCGACAATCTCCCTAAGGGTGGTGATAGGGTTGTTGTCCTCGGAAAGCTTAACTGCAATATGGGAGCGCTTTCCAGAGTTTACATGAACCCGTTTCTTTAATCCCTCGATAATCTTCTTTACAACGTCCATACTTATAGAGGTGCTAAACAACAATAGGTTACTGCCCTGCTGTGTTACCTCGTTAATGCCGTTAATCGCTAAAGTGTTACGCAGTAACGCAACATCCACAAGGCTTTTAACGCTAGATGGCGGATCACCAAACCGGTCGATAAGCTCGTCTAGCACGTCGGTAACGTCCTCTTCACTTTGGATTGTTGCAATCTTTCGGTAAACCTCGATACGCTGTAATGTGTCATCGATATAGTGCTGTGGAATATACGCATCCGACTTAATATCGATGGTGCATTCCAGTGAAGCAATAGGTTTAGCCTCGCCTTTTTTAACGCTTACCGCCTCATTTAGAAGCCGTAGATACATATCATACCCTACCGCCTCCATATGCCCATGTTGGCGAGTACCTAAGATATTACCTGCACCTCGAATCTCCAGATCTCGCATTGCTATATTAAAGCCTGACCCAAACTTTGTAAACTCTCGTATCGCATTAAGCCGTTTGGTTGCTATCTCACTTAAAACCTTACCCTGCCTAAAGGTGAAGTAGGCAAAGGCACGGCGGTTAGACCGACCAATCCGCCCCCTTAGCTGATACAGCTGTGACAGACCCATCCTGTCTGCGTCCTCGATTATCAAGGTATTGCAGTTTGGCACATCAACCCCCGTTTCAATTAGGGTGGTGCATACCAGTATATCTATCTCTCGCTCTAATAGCTGTCGCCAGATTAGCGAAAGCTCCTTCTCATCCATCTTGCCGTGGGCAATACCAATCTTAGCTTCGGGTACAAAATGTGATATCTTTGAAGCACAAAGCTCGATAGTTTCAATTCGGTTATGGATATAGTAAAGCTGACCGTCACGGCGCAGTTCCTTTCTTATAGCCTCGGCAATAATTAGATAGTCATGCTCGACCACATAGGACTGTACAGGATGACGATCCTGCGGCGCTTCTTCGATGGTGGACATGTCACGGATACCGGTTAGCGCCATATTAAGGGTACGAGGGATCGGGGTTGCAGAGATGGATAGCATATCAACGCTCTTAAATACCTCTTTAAACCGTTCCTTATGAGAAACACCAAATCGCTGTTCCTCGTCGATAATAGCAAGCCCTAAGTCTTTAAACTCGACATCCTTCTGGATAAGCCTATGAGTTCCGATTATTATATCTACCTCACCTTTTTTAAGCTTTTTTAAGGTTTCCTTAATCTGCTTTGGGGTTCTAAACCGTGATAAAAGCTCAATGTTAATAGGAAAATCTCCGATACGCTTAGTGATAGACTGGTAGTGTTGCCATGCTAGAATTGTGGTAGGGCAGAGTAGCGCGCACTGCTTTGAATCCATAACACATTTAAAGGCGGCTCGTACCGCTACCTCGGTTTTACCAAATCCAACGTCACCGCATAGAAGCCGTTCCATAGGGGTGGAGGCTTCCATATCCCCCTTAATCTCGGCAATACTTCTTAACTGATCGCCTGTTTCTTGGTACTCAAACCGTTCCTCAAACTCATTCTGCCAGACGGTATCGGGTGAAAAGGAGTAGCCCTTTACCTTAGCACGTTCGGCATAAAGCCGTATAAGCTCATCTGCCATCTCGTTTACAGCCGCTTTAACCCGAGTTTTGGTTTTCTGCCATTCCGTACTGTTAAGCTTATTTAGCTTTAGAGATTTATCTTCCTTAGGCCCTATATACTTAGAAACAAGGTCAAGCTGTGTTACCGGGATATAGAGCTGATCCGAGCCGGCATAGCTAATCTTGATGTAATCCTTTGTAATACCTTGAAGCTCCATCTTGTGGATACCCTCAAAGATTCCAATACCGTGGGCAACATGCACCACCGCATCCCCCTTCTCAAGGTCGGTTAACGACTGGATAACCTTACCTTTTTTGAAGCGGGTCTTTCGCTTTGAAATTGCCGTATGCTTTAGCAGGGTGATAAGCGATACCTTTATGTCAGGGTACTCAAACCCCGATGAGATAGCATTTGAAAGCACCGAAACCTGACCGGTCACAACATCGGTGTTATGGGTAACGTAGGAGGCTTTTATACCCTGCGCTGACAGATCATTCGCAAGATTGTTAGCCGCCTTTGGCGTTCCCGCTAAGACCACAACCGCATATGACTGATGTAATAGCGGCTTTATATCCTCTGAAAGAAGCTTTAGTTCACCGCCCCAGCCTGAGTTTTGAAGGGGATTGATTGTAATTAGCTTTTGAAAGGATTCTCCTACATTCGACTTTGCAAAGGTATCAAGATATACCGTTTGGTGTCGGGAAAGCTCGTTTGCAACCACAGCAAATTCATCGTAAAAGATACTAATATCCTTTACAAGCTCGCCTTCCTCTAGTAAGGTTTTAATATCCTCATGATGTTGCCAAAGTATCGTTTTAACCCGTTCCTTAATGGTTGAGATCTCATTTACAATAATTTTATTTTTAGGGAAATAACCAAGTAGGTTGCATTGTGTTTCATATGCAACCGGAAGATATTTATCTAAAGCGTTAAGTTCGATATCTGCTGAGATCTTTGATAGATCTCGATTTAAACATTCCTTTGCTTTAGGGTTTTTTGTCTTTTTAATAAGCTTTTCTATCTTGTCCTTTAGCACTTCGCTACTCTCAAACAACGTTTCAACTACAGGGATGATACGTATACTTGAAAGTGGGTCGGTTTTGCGCTGTGACTCGATATCAAAGTATCCCATCTGGTCGATATCCTCTCCCCAGAAATCGATACGTACAGGGTAGGGGGAATCACTAGGGTAGATATCCAGTATTCCTCCACGCAGTGAGTACTGGGCAATACCATCAACCTGCGGGCGGCGAACATACCCACTCTTTTGAAGCTTACTAGTTAGCTCTGATATGTTATAGCTCTTATCCGCCGATATGGTAAAGGTGTCCTCTGAAAGCACACTAGGCGGGATTGTATGTTGTAGTACTGCCTCTATAGGCGCGATAACCACCCCACACTCACCATTTAATACCCTAGATAACACCCCGAGTCTGATATGCTCATACTCTCTGGATACACCATCCACAGACCTAAAGGTAAAATCCTTAGTAGGGAACAGATAGGCAAACTGGCTGTCGTCACCGCCCTGTTCTAATGGGTTTTTATGCATTGCATTAATGTCATCGGTAAGCCGTCTGGCAGTCTGCTCGTCCTCGGTAATAACCAAGAAGGGTTCGTTTAAAACCGAAGCTAGGCTGTAGGTAAAGTGTGCTTTATGGATGTGCGACAGCCCAACCACTAAAGAAGCCTTGTTGTTATGCTTAAGGCTATCCAACAGCTCGTTAAATGCGGGCAGTTTGAGTGCTATGTTTTGATATAAATTCATAAAGTTACCACCCTTTCACAAAGTAAAGACAAAGGATTAGATATGTCGTCTATCCATTGTATCGGTTCATAGCTGTATCGGTTTCACCCGAAACGATTAGCGATACTATATCTGGACAGCTGTCGTATGCGGTTTTCATCTGCTTTTGTTCATCTTTATTAAAGTTTGAAAGTACCCAGTCGGCTAGGTTATATTCGGGATGAGGCTTCTTGCCTACCCCTAGCTTTATTCGAGGAAAGGTATCAGCACCTGTGAGGTAGATAATGCTTTTAATGCCGTTATGGCCGCCGTCCGAACCCTTTTTGCGTATCCTAATCCGTGACGGCTCAAGGGAGATATCGTCGTAGATAACAACTACCTTTTCAATTGGCACCTTATAAAACTGCATAGCTTCAACCACCGACTGTCCGCTATTGTTCATAAAGGTGGATGGCTTTAAAAGCAGACAGCGGTGGCCGGTAATAACCGCTTCTCCAGTAAGTGCTTTAAATTTAATCCGTTTAATGGTGGTGTTAAATTTTTCTGCGATGGCGTCTAACGCCATAAAGCCCGCATTGTGGCGGGTTAGGGTGTATTCAGGACCTGGGTTTCCAAGCCCTACAATAATATATTCTATAGGGCCGGTTGGATCCTTATCCTTTTTTAGCTGTGCAAAGATATCAAAGATGTTACTCATTATTTTGTTCCTTATCTATATTGCATTTTATGTAATAACCTTTATACAGTAGCTTTAGCTACGAAATCTGTATTTTAGCGGTAGTGGGGTCAAAGTAGCCGTATATCGGCGGTTTACCTGTCTTTTTGCTCCATAGCCTTTCCCCGTATGCAAAATGCCACCATTCGTTACAGTAGTTATAAAATCCCGCATTAATCATAACGTTATACAGTATACGGCGATTTTGGCGGTAGAGTAAATCCTCATCCCGCTTACAGTGCTTCTCAAAATAAGCTGTGTGGGAGAGGGGGGAGAACTCATCAAAGGCTGTACCCATGTTAAGCGGGACATCCTCTTTTAATATAGTTAGATCGATAGCTCCCCCCGTCATATGAGGTGATGGGGAGATAAGATTTATCGTAGGGGAGGCAACAAAGTTTGCCACTAACCCTAGAAGCTCATCGGCAGATATATTAGGGTGGTTTTTAGACAGCGTAGCTTTGCAGTCGTCGTATAATGAACGCTGTGCCGCTACAGTACGGAGTGTATCAAACACTAAAAAGCTGTAGTTATCAGGCAGGGACTTTAGTGCTGATAACAGCCGATCGCAGACCGATTCCCTAACGTAACAGCGGGTTAGGGAGTCTTTATATCCTAATTTATAGTAGCTTTGGTCATATTTTATGCGGGGATCTATTGCTGTGATATCTACGATAGGTTCGTTTGACTCCTCTATTGAGATGAAGGGGTGGTCAGGCAACTCTATTATCGGGGTATCCACTAGACACTTTAGCTTCATTTATCTACCCTCCTAGTATGGTGAATGGTCGATTACTACAACTGCAAAGTAGCTATCATCTATCTCTTTTATCTTACGCTCAATTATACCTTTAAGTTCTAAGTCACTGTATTTAAAGTCAAACCCAATACATACATCAAAGATAATGTTTGTATGGGTAGCGCCAAAAACCACCCTAAAATCGTGAAATTGTATCTTCTCATCAATTTCCTTAAGCTTTTGTGACACTAGCTCCTTAAGCTCGCTAATCTGTTTGTCATCCGTTATTATAGGGTCGAGGTGGATTACCATATGGATACCGCAGTCCCTTTCAAAGTCCCGCTCGATATTATCCACAATGTCATGGCTTAGCATAATATCTTGGTTTGCACTAACCTCTACATGAACCGAAGCGAAGCAACGGTTTTGACCATAGTTGTGGATGTTTAAATCATGCATACCGCAGATACCGTCATAGCTTAGAATCTTCTTTGTGACGGAGTCTACTAAATCCTTTTCAGGGGCTAATCCAAGCAGTGGGTTGATGGTTTCACCCACAAGCTTTACCCCTGAGATAACAATTATAACCGCTACAAGAACACCCATATAACCATCCAGATTGAACCCCGTCAAACGTGAGATAATTGTGCTAACAAGCACCCCCGAGGTTGAGATTACATCATTAAAGCTGTCGGTGGAGGTTGCCTTAAGGGTGGTTGAGTTAATTCTTTTTGCAATGGTGCGGTAAAAAAGTCCCTGCCATATCTTTAAAAGGATAGAGATTATTAGTATCACAACTACTAGATAACTAAAAGCAACATCGGTAGGGTTTAGTATCTTATTAAGTGAGGATTTAAAGAGCTCTACCCCTAGAAGAACTATGATAAACGAGATTACAAGCCCCGAGATATACTCCATACGTGCGTGACCGAATGGATGCTCTTTATCTGCCGGTCTACCCGCTAGCTTAAATCCTACCACCGTAACGATAGAAGAACCCGCATCAGATAGGTTGTTTATAGCGTCCGCCATAATAGAGATACTGTTAGCAAACAACCCGGCAAACAGTTTAATGCAGAACAATAGCAGGTTTGTTCCAATCCCCACAGATCCTGCCGCCTGGCCATATCGCTCTCTTACAGCAGGGTTTTGGGTATCGGAACAATCCTTTACCAGTAGCTTTACTAAAAAATTGGTCATTAGTTTCCTCCAACTAATTATCTATTAATTGAACAATTGTGTCAGTAAAAACACAATATCTATCAAATTAACATGATAGTATCACGCATTATCCTGCTGCTCGGTTAATAATCTCTGTTTAAACTCACCGATTAGGTATAACGACCCGCAGACGATGATACCGTCATCCTTATCTGCCAGGGATCTAGCCTTAGCAACCCCTTGGATTACGTCAGCACAGCTATACCGCTCTATCCCTGCTGGCACAGCCCCTAGCAGGGTGTCGGCGGGGAGTCGTTTAGGTCTGTCAACCGGTACACATATAATTATATCGGCAACACTAGCGATATTTTCCAGTGATTGTCTGTAGTCTTTACCCTTAAGCATACCGATAACTACAATCCTTCGCTTAACATTAAGCCTATTAATCTCCTTTGCCAGTATCCTTGTACCGTCAGTGTTATGAGCACCGTCAATAATTAACAGTGGATTAGTGGAGATAATTTCAAGTCGACCTTGCCAACTAGCAGTGTGGATACCCACCTTAATATCTTCCTCAGATATGGAAAATCCTTTTGTGATTAGGCAGTTACAGACCTCAATTACCGTTACAGCATTATATATCTGGTGTTCACCGATTAGGGCGGTTTTATACTCCTTGTTGTGATAGATAAAGGTGTTGCCTTCAAGAGATGAGCTTAGGATTGTAATACCCGCCTGGTTTGGGAAGATAACGGTGCTGTTAGTTAAAAATGCCTGCTTAAGTATTACCTCCATAGCATCGGGATCAAGGCAAGGGTAGCATACACAGGTTCCGCCTTGCTTGATAATTCCGGATTTCTCATAAGCAATGTCTTTGACAGTATCCCCTAAAAGCTCGGTATGATCCAGTGAGATTGATCCGATACAACAGACAAGAGGGGTAGATATAATGTTAGTAGTGTCGTGACGTCCGCCGATCCCAACCTCTAAACAGACTATATCACAGTCCTGTTGTTTAAAGTATAATAGCCCTATAGCGGTTACAATCTCAAATTCTGTAACAAAGATATCTCGCTTAACAAGGGTTTCTACAAGAGGTTTTATACGGCAGACAATCTGGGTTAAGTCTTCCTTTGATATAGGGGTATTGCCGATAACGAATCTCTCTCTAAAGTCTACTATGTAAGGGGAGGTAAAGACACCAACCCTGTACCCAGACTTTGTAAGCACATTAGCCGTCATGCTAGCGATAGAGCCTTTACCGTTAGTCCCTGATATATGCACAAATCTTAGGTTATCCTGCGGATTCCCTAACAGAGTAAGAAGGCTCTTAACCCCCACAAATTCGGGCTTCTTCCTAAATTTACAAAACCCATGGATATACTCTACCGCCTGCTCGTACGTCACAAAAACACCCCTTAATTTAAAGCTTTTTTATTTTTAAAGTAATAGATTGCCGATACCGCTACCAAAGCCCCACAGATTAAGCAGTAGTAGATAAACATAGGATTAAACAGCCCGCCAACTAGCACAATAATAGACCCTATGGTTGCAAGACAGGGTGAAATAATACCAAAAAATATACTCTGAATCTCGCCCTTTAGATATAGTCTTATTACCGCAACATATAGAATAATAAAGAACATATAGTTTATTACAATAGATATCTCCGAGATATCCCCGTTTGGCATAATATTATACTTTATACTTAAAAAGTGAACTGCATACCAAAATGCTACTATTATAAATGAAATAATTGCGGAAGGGACTGGAAGAGAAAGTTTCGAGTTAACCGATTTAACACTATCGCTTTTTGGGAATACATCCCTAATTGCCAGGGAATAAGGCATACGAATATTCCCGATTATAAGTCCGTTTACCGTACCGATAACCGAGATTACCACAAAGGTTAGTATTATCTTAGAGCCGTTATCTCCAAAGATCTGCTTTGCAACCATATCAACATGTCCGTTACCAAGTGCAAGAACCTGGTCTGCGCCAATTAGCGAGGTTACCCCGATAAAGTAGGCAAGATAGATAAATAGTATGATAAGCGGTGAGATGGTAAGTGCTAGTGGGAGGTTTCTTTTGCTGTTTTTAATCTCGTGACCTATAGAGGTGGCAACAATCCAGCCGTCAAATGAGAATGCGATAGGTACAATAGCGGCAACAAAGCTAAAGTTGCCTATCGCACCGATATCGGAAAAAACAGTATCGGCAGGGTTACCAAAGATAATCCCAGCCGCACCCACTAGTAATAGCGGAAAAAGCTTTATTATCATCGCTCCAGACTGCAAAAAGCCGCCGCCCTTAGCGTATAGAATATTTAAAAGGTATAACATCACTACGACACCAAATCCAATAGCCATCTCTGTAATCATAGATGAAGGTATCCCAAAAAGCTGACAGGTGTAGATACCGCAAACCCAGGATACTACCACAGTTATTGTCGGGAAGTACAAGAAGGTTTGAAACCATCCTAGAATACATCCCATTAGTTTACTGCTATAACGCTCGGCATAGGTAACAATACCACCTTGCTCGTCGGTGCGGGAGGCAAGCTGTGCAATCGATAGGCTTCCAAAGATTATCCCTACGGCGGCAATGCAAAACACTATTACCCCCATAAATACATTGCTGTTTGTTAGCTTTAATATATCGTCACTTTTAAAGAAGATTCCTGAGCCGATTACTATTCCCACGATCATTGCTATTGAAGTTATTAGTCCGTATTTTTTCTGCATAGTTGTCCTTTTCTATCTAGCTTGTCTAAAATACTTTTTAATTAGATTATACTACACAAGCCTTTAACCTTAGAGCCACCCAACCATTTTCGGTGATCTCTTTCTCTATTGTAAACCCTGCTGTGGTTAACGCTTGTTTAACCTCGTCACAGCGGGTGTCGATAATGCCTGAAACTAGCAGTATAGCATCCTTTGCCATATACTGCAAAACATCCTTTGATAGACGCATTATTACATCCGCCACTATATTTGCGCAGATAACGTTATATCTGCCCGATACCTTTTTAGTAAGATCCCCGCAGATTAGCTTTAATCTATCTAATACTCCGTTTAGATTAGCGTTATCCGCCGCCACCTTTACAGACAGCTCATCGATGTCCACCCCAACCGCCGATTTTGCACCTAGAAGCAGTGAGGTTATAGCTAGAATCCCAGAACCTGTACCGATATCCAACATTGTTGACTCAGAGGTAATACATCCTTCCAAAAGCTCCATACAAAGCCTTGTGGTTTCGTGTGTTCCTGTTCCGAATGCCATTCCGGGGTCTAGCAAAACTTTAGTCTGTCCTTCTTTTATTTCATAGTGTTCCCAACATGGACAGACTATTATACCATTACCTACCTTAATAGGATGGTAATATTTCTTCCAAGCAGTTTCCCAGTCCTCCTGCTTAATATCTTCCGATACAATGTTAAGCTGTCCTAAATCTAGATTAGGGTTGGCGTTAACAAGATCAGCGATACCGGATTTTATAGCCTTAAAGGTTTCATATCCTTGAAGGTTATCTGGGAGGTAGAATTTTATATTAGTAACCGCTTCCTTCTTCTTTAGTAGCTCATCTTCGATGTAATCCCAGTGGATGGTTGTATCCTCTAAAAATTCGCAAAAGTCGTTAGCGTCCTCAATCTCAAGTCCGCCTATCCCAAAGGATAGAAGGTATCCGCTAACGATCTCTAAAGCAATGCTGGTTGTGTAGATGGTCGCCTTTGTCCAGTTCATACAGTTCTCCAATTCTATCGATTATTATATAGGGTTAGCGTTTAAAAAGGTCGCTACATAGATATCTTCAATCCCACTACCGCGAAGGGTGGTACAACATTCTTTAATGGTATTCCCGGTAGTATAGACATCATCGATTAATAGCACCTTTTTACCCATAAAACGCTCACCGTTCTTTACTCTATAAGCCCCAATCAGGTTAGTCTGGCGCAAAGTCTTGTCAAGGTCGTGCTGTTTTTTAGTATCCACCACCTTGTAAAGTAGGTCGGTAACGGTAGGGATACCCGAAATTGCGGTAACGTTTTTGCAGATTATCTCGGACTGGTTGTATCCACGAAGCCGTTTACCTGTGTTATACATCGGTACTGGGATAACCGCACTACACCCCTCAAGCAAGCAAAGCCGTGATAGGTTGTTTACAATCTCTGCCGCTAATGAGGCGGCATGTTTTCTTACACCGTTAAACTTTAAATTTAGAATGCTATGCTTTGATAGATCGTCATAAAAGTAGTTTGTAAGCAGTTTTTTATAGGGTAGATCGTTACAGATACAGCTTTTGCGTAGACAGGTGTGGCAGACATCATCCGGCACCTTTACAATCTTATCCCGACAACTGTCACAACAGCTCTTTTTAGTATTGATAATCTCGCCGCAAAACATACATTTATTAGGGTATATTACATTAAGTAGTACCCTTTTGATAACTATATTATCTATTAGTTTCATACTTATGACCATGTTCCAAACGAGCACGGGTCTCGTACGGAGCTTCCTTCCACTATAGTATCATTATATACTTAATATCCAAATTTACCCTCAAGTGATTCGTCGTTCTCAATCCAGTCGGCGACAGTTACAGTCCTAAAGCTGTCCTTTGTGTCACGGATAACAACCTTTTCAATACCCGCATTAATAACAAGACGCTTGCACATAGAACAGGAAGAGGTATTAGGGACAAGCTCCTTTGATGATGGGTCGACGCATACCATATATAATGTAGCGCCAATCATCTTATCACGTGGTGCAGAGATAATTGCATTAGCCTCTGCGTGGACAGAACGGCATAGCTCATACCGCTCACCTCTAGGGATGTTTAGTTTTTCTCTAATGCAAAAGCCTATATCGCTGCAGTTCTCTCTACCACGTGGCGCGCCCACATATCCTGTAGAGATAATCTCGTCGTGCTTTACAATAATTGCGCCGTAACTGCGTCTTAAGCAGGTGCAGCGTTCCGATACAGTCTGTGCTATATCTAGGTAGTAGTTTGATTTATCTACTCTATTCATCTTTTCCTCCAAGGTAGGTATTTTATCTTAATTATAGTTATGTAGCTTGATAAGTTGATAATTATTATCAATACAATAAATTATATCATCTGTAATGTCGTTTGTCAATGTAATATGACGTATAAACCAAAAAATATATTTTTATGATATTTTAATAAAAACAGATTAAAAATAAAGTGTTTTTAGGAAGTAATAACAATTATCGATAAAATTGTAAAAAACCATTGACAAAAAGATTAAAAAAGAGTATGATATTAACAGTAGCTACTAAACTAAATAGCAGTATTAAACCGTTGAGTAAGAGTAAGTAGAATCTATTGTAATCTTTAGAGAGTTATCGGTTGGTGTAAGATAACGGTGAGGGTGGATTTGAATGGACTTACGAGGGCAACCCAAAATGGTGTTAGGCTTTTAAAAGCTTATATAACCCACAGTAGGCGTTGACGGGGGATTCAAGCCCGTTATAAGGTTGAACACATATGCTTGTATGTGACTTAAGTGGGCTTTTAGCCAATTTGGGTGGTACCGCAGGAAGATATTGAATCTCTTGTCCCTTTCGAGGACAAGGGCTTTTTTGTTTTATCCGAAACATTTTTACAGGGTAATAATTTCGTTATAGAAAGGATGAAGATTATGAGTAACAACATACCGTACAAAATCTATCTAACTGAGGAGGAGCTACCAAAGGCGTGGTATAACATTCGTGTGGATATGAAGCAGCAGCACGAGCCGTTTATCCACCCAGGCACAGGAAAGCCCGCTACCGCAGAGGATCTTAAGCAGGTGTTCTGCGATGCTATAGTAGAACAGGAGTTAAACTGTACCGACAGATTTATCGAGATACCACAAGAGATTAGAGAATTTTATAGGATGTACCGCCCCTCCCCGCTTGTTAGAGCATACTGCCTAGAGAAGGAACTAGGAACACCCGCACATATATACTATAAATTTGAAGGCACCAATACCTCAGGGTCGCATAAGCTAAACTCAGCGGCGGCACAGGTTTACTATGCAAAACAACAAGGTCTAACAAAGCTTACCACCGAAACAGGAGCAGGCCAATGGGGTACAGCGTTATCTATGGCTTGTGCATTCTTTGGAATGGATCTAACGGTGTATATGGTAAAGGTATCTAGCGAGCAAAAACCCTACCGTAAAGCGGTTATCGAAACCTACGGCGCAAAGGTTATACCGTCCCCTTCGGATACAACACAGGTAGGTCGCAGGATACTTGCAGAGAACCCTAATACCGGCGGGTCACTAGGTTGTGCTATTAGTGAGGCTATCGAGGTTTCAGCACAGGATGAAAACTGTAGATATGTGCTTGGAAGTGTGCTAAACCATGTATTGTTACACCAGACTGTAATCGGGCTAGAAACTAAGAAGGCGCTTGAAAAGTATGATATTAAGCCTGATATAATCATCGGCTGTGCAGGCGGTGGCTCTAACCTTGGCGGACTTATGGCGCCATTCCTTGCAGATAAGATTAATGGAAGCTCTGATGTAGAATTTTTAGCGGTAGAACCAGCCTCTTGCCCATCACTTACCCGTGGTGTTTATGCGTATGATTTTGGTGATACAGGAAAAACCACTCCACTAATGAAGATGTACACTCTAGGAAGCGGATTTATGCCGGCGTCAAACCATGCGGGCGGGCTACGATACCATGGTATGAGCCCTATACTATCAAAGCTATACCATGATGGTTATATTAAAGCTACAAGCGTTAAACAAACCGATGTATTTGAGGCGGCAACCCAGTTTGCACGCTGTGAAGGGATACTTCCGGCACCTGAATCCTCCCATGCTATAAGGGTAGCGATCGATCAAGCGCTAGAATGCAAGGAAACAGGCGAGCATAAGAATATTGTGTTCGGTCTATCCGGTACAGGATATTTTGATATGGCGGCGTATATGAACTACAACAGCGGGCAGATGGGTGATTACATCCCTACAGACGAGGAGCTACAAAAGGGGTTTGATACACTACCAAAGCTATAAGACATAAAAAAGTAAAATTGTGTATTGCAATCATAAAAAGAATATGCTATGATACCTTTAACGGATGTTATGGGTATCATAGCATACTATATTTTAAGTAGTAAAAAGGAGAATTTTTATGACGGGGAAAGAACGGTTTGACCTAATAATGGAAAGAAGATCCGATACCTGCGGCTTTTGGCATGGTAATGTAGATGATAGGGCTATGGATAGTATGCTTGACTATCTAGGCTGTAAGGGAGGGGATCAGTATGATATAGGGTTACGATTAAACGATACAATCCACTGGATAACGGCGGACAGCGGGTATAGATCACCCGACAACCGCCCTGCGCTAGACCCATACTACAACATAATGAGCCATAAAAACCTAGGTGATAGCGGTTTTTTTGCAGAATATACCGACTCGGATGTTGCCAAAGTTAAGGATTATCCATGGCCTGACCTTAAACATCTAGACTTTACCGATGTTATACAGCAGGTGGAGCGCGCGAACAAAGACGGATTTGCGGTATTTTCGGGGATGTGGAGCTGTTTTTACCATGTAGTTGCGGATTTCTTTGGGATGGAGAACTACTTTACAAAGATGTATACCGATCCTAAGATAGTTTCAGCTGTAACCGAGCGGGTGGTGGAATACTACTATGAAGCGAATGAGATATACTTTAAACAGGTAGGGGATAGAATCGATGCAACCTTCTTTGGTAACGACTTTGGTACACAGCTAGATACTATGATATCCCCCGAATGCTTTGATAGCTTTGTTATGCCTTATCTAAAGATGTTTACCGATCAGGGTAAACGGTATGGCTATAAGGTAGCGCTTCATTCCTGTGGAAGTATCTTTAAGGTTATCCCACGTTTAGTAAATGCGGGGGTAGATATACTCCATCCACTGCAAGCACAGGCGGTAAATATGGATGCGGTTACGTTAAATCAGCATTTTGGTAAGGATTTAATATTCCTAGGAGCTATCGATATGCAGGGAGTTTTGACCTTCGGAACACAAAGTGAGGTACGGGATGAGGTAAAACGAGTGAAGGAGATACTAGGGAGAAACTATATTGTGTCGCCTAGCCACGAACATATCCTACCCAATGTACCTCCTGAAAATATCCTTGCTATGGCAGAGGAAGCAGTAATGTAACTTTATATATGATTAGACTGTAACAATGTAGCAGATGTTGTATAATAATATATATAACTATTATGTAAACTATTATAATGCAAGGTTGACAAAACCTTATGGGGTTGATATAATTAAATTAGGGATTATGCATTCTCTGTTGTAATTTAGTTGTAACCGCTTAATTATTAGCTAAGAACATTGCTATATCCTGAATGTTTACGATAACTAACCCTTTCGTGTAAGTACACCCGAGAGGGTTAAAGTTTTCTTAAAGATTTAAAAGTTTTTGTAGCAAAATGCATAATAACCTCGAATTTTATATTGTTAAGTACCTTTGATTATGCTATAATGTTGTAAAGAATTGCTGACATGGAATGTCCAATACTGTTGGGAATTAATCGTTTCTTCAAAGCTAGCAAATGAAAGGCTACTGTACTAATTGCTTTTTAATATGCAACAAAAAGGAGTGTACCAAAATGCAAGAAAGAGTATCAGGCTTAGTAGATAACGTAGCTAATGATGAACAGGTTATTCCACGCGCAATTCACCTTGTCCCACTCGATGTAATAGATGGCTTTGATGTAAGGCCGGGTTTTTTTGAGATTAATGGTGCTATGGCTATCCCTTGCGGGGTAAACTTTACGGTACACTCTCATAACGCTACGTCCTGTGAGCTAGTTTTGTTTAAAAGAGGGCAGACAGAACCTTATGCAGTGTTAAAGTTTCCCGATCACTATAAGATAGGTAATGTATACTCTATGATAGTGTTTGGGCTTAATATTGGTGACTTTGAGTATGTATATAGGTTGGATGGCCCATTTGATACGCAAAAGGGGTTTATCTTTAATAAGGATAGCTATCTGCTTGATCCGTATGCAAAAGCGGTAACAGGCCAGAGCGCATGGGGGGTTAAGTCTAACAAGAGCAATATCTATAAAGCAAGGGTGGTAAAGGATGATTTTGACTGGGGTAATGCAAGGCAGTTACTTATTCCAATGCAGGATCTGATAATATATGAGATGCATGTAAGGGGGTTTACAAAACATGAATCCTCTGATGTAAAGTTTCCAGGAACCTTTGCGGGTGTAATGGAAAAGATTCCATACCTAAAGGATTTAGGTATTAATGCAATAGAGTTAATGCCAATATTTGAGTTTGACGAGATGATGGGTGCAAGGGAGCATAATGGTAGAGAACTCCTTGACTACTGGGGATACAACTCGGTTAGCTTCTTTGCACCAAACACAAGCTATGCCTCCAGTGCAGAGTATAACAGAGAGGGAAATGAACTAAAGAGCCTTGTAAAAGCTTGCAATGAGAATGGAATAGAGGTTATCCTTGATGTAGTATTTAACCATACGGCAGAGGGTGATCACAATGGGCCATTCTTCTCGTTTAAGGGGTTTGACAATAATATATACTACATGTTAACCCCTGACGGTAAGTACTATAACTTTAGCGGGTGTGGCAATACCTTAAACTGTAACCACCCTATAGTACAGCAGATGATACTGGAATGTCTAAGGCACTGGGTTACTACCTATAGGGTAAACGGGTTTAGGTTTGACCTTGCAACGATACTAGGGCGAAACGAGGATGGTTCACCTATGAGCAAACCACCGCTACTTCAAAGCCTAGCGTTTGATCCTATATTAGGAAGCGTAAAGCTTATTGCAGAAGCATGGGATGCGGGTGGGCTATATCAGGTTGGTAGCTTTCCGTCATGGAGCCGATGGGCTGAATGGAACGGGAGATATCGCGATGACCTTAGAAGCTTTCTAAAGGGTGACTACAATACCGCAAATAATGCCGCACAGCGGATAACAGGTTCACGAGATCTATATAACCCTCAAAAGCGAGGGGTAGATGCCTCTGTAAACTTTATTACCTGCCACGACGGGTTTACGCTGTATGATCTATACTCTTATAACATGAAACACAATCTGGATAACGGTTGGAACAACACCGATGGTGCTGATGACAACCGAAGCTGGAACTGTGGCGCAGAGGGAGAGACAGATGACTACAACGTTACTTCACTACGCAAAAGGCTTATAAAGAATGCTTGTGCAGTGCTTATGTGTAGTAGAGGTACACCTATGTTTTTGGCGGGGGATGAATTTTGCAACACTCAGTTTGGTAACAATAACGCTTACTGTCAGGATAATGAGATATCTTGGCTTGACTGGAGCTTTACCCAGAAGAATGAGGATATCTATACCTTCTTTAAATATATGATAGACTTTAGGAACAACCATGTTGTTATACGCAAGGATACAAGCCCTGCTGTTTGCGGATTTCCGTATATGAGCCTTCATGGGGTAGAGCCTTGGGTAGAAGGATATTCACAAGAAGATAGGGTTATAGGGGTTATGTTTGCGGGTAGGGATAGTACAGACACTAAGGATGATATAGTGTTTGTAGCTGTTAACGCCCATTGGGAGCCACACGGACTTTCGCTACCTATACTACCGCCAAACCTATCTTGGAAGATTGCGGTTAATACCGCCGAGGAGGACACAAAGGCGTCGATAAAGAGAGCGATTGCGGGAGAGCTAGTACATGTACCCGGAAGGATTGAACTTTTACCAAGGTCGGTTTGTGTTATGATAGCAGAGCCAAGAGGATAAAGATATTCATCTTTTTCTGCTATCTTTATTACCACATTACAGATAATTCATTATTATAAAAGCAGTTAAGCTTTGGCAGATATACCACAGTAATGAAAGTAGTCATAGATAATAAAATAAATTAGTAGAGAAAAGGTGTGCTATGAAACCAGTAACGATACAAGATATTTCAAACAAGCTTAGTATATCACGTAATACCATATCAAGGGTGTTAAATGGTAAGGCAGGTGTTTTGCCTCAGACACAGGAGTTAATAATAAAGACAGCTAAGGAGATGGGGTATTACAAGCTAAAAGCAAGCGTTGCAAACTCCGTGTCGGATGCTAAGGGCGTGTATGGCAGTAAGGTCATACTAATGCTTACCATGAAGGATGATTCCAAGGGGTTTTGCAGCTCGATAACCAGTGGTGCATATGAAGAGTTTTTAAATACCCCATACTCGCTTGTTTACGGTGAGGTTAAGGTGTTAGGTGATGGAACGGTTTCCATGCCTTCAATTGTAACTAGCGGCACAGTTGACGGTATTATTGTTGTTAATGTAAAGAATGAAACTGCGATTAAAGAGATTGTAAACCTAAAAGTACCAAAGGTTTACTATGACAGCCTTATAGGGTATACACCATCTATCTTAAATGGAGATGTAATCTGTGTTGATGGGGTTGATAGCATTAAACGGATAACACAGCATATGTTTAATAGCGGGTGTGAGAATATCGCATTCATAGGGGATATCCATAGTTCAAAGTCTGCATATGATAGATGGCAGGGATTTTGTATAGCACATGAGGAGATAGGGATGTCGGTAGATAAATCCCTGTGCTTTACCTCTGACCCATATAGATTTTCAAAGCGCCAGTCCATTGAAGATGTGCTATCGACTTTAAGCTGTGTACCGGATGCAATAGTATGTATCGATGATCAGATTGCGGGGGCGGTAATAGCTACAATGCAGGTGAAAAATCCACGCCTTTATGAAAACGTTATGGTTTCGGGACACGGAGACATAGAGTACACCTCCTTTACAAAGCAGTATTTTACAACCGCTAGCGTTTCTAACGAGTACATAGGCAAGCGTATCGCCAGCCAGATTATCTGGAGGATAAAAGAGTCTGAACGGATTTATGAGGAGATACGTGTGTTTGCAACGGTACAGTTTAGAAAAAATTCCGAGAATAGATAGCTAGATGAGAGGGTAGTGTTGATGGTGGATAATCAAGCTAAACGGTTACAAAAGGAGAAACGAAGCGTAAAGAACTTAACGGTGCGTACCGTGTTATTTGCTTTAGGAAGCTTTATAATATCGATAGGAGTATCCGCCTTTGTGCTAACAGATACAGGCTCTGATACCTTTTCCGTATTTATGCAAGGGGTTGCCAGAACGCTAGGTGTTTCTAATGGTATGGCACATATTTTAATTAACCTAACCATGATTATCGGAATTTTAATCTTTACAAAAGGTTATATAAAGCTAGGCACAATAGCAGCGCTTGTAATAATGGGGCCGTCGATAGACTTCGTTTCGTATCTTTTAGGCGGTATTATAACCGCCGCAACTCCTTTTTATCTACGGTTAATAATAATGGCGTTAGCGTGCGTTGTGTGCGCTTTTGGGCTTGCAGTTATCATCTGTGCGGATATTGGGATTGGTGCAAACGACCTGATGTCGGTAATCCTTTCGGATAAGGCAAAGATTCAGTTTAGATGGGCAAGAATTTCGGTGGATGCCACCCTTGTTGTGGTAGGATTTTTCCTTGGTGGGGTTGTAGGGATTGGTACTATTGTAAATATTATCTTAATAGGCCCTATTGCACAATTTTTTATGCCACATGTAAAGAAGTCTACAGCTAGTATTGTTAATAGGTTTAGATAGCATTATTCTGTATATAGGGAGCATTAAGATGACAACTGTTACAAAGCAGGATATTTATAGTGCAATTGAAGTACTCGGTATTGCAGGCAAGCCAATCTGTATCCATTCATCCCTTAGCTCCTTTGGCAAGGTAGAGGGTGGAGCAAGGACGGTGATAGACGGTTTTATCGATAAGGGCTGCACAGCTTTAGTACCGACCTTTACATATGATTATACCATAGCCTTTCCTAAGGACAAACGGCCTGCAAGGAATGGATGTGTATACAGAGATGATTATATTATTGAGGATAAAGGAAAGATTTTTACCGAGCGGTCAAACGATATCTCTTGGGATAGCTTAGGAAGAATCCCCTATGAGTTACTACGCTATCCCGATAGAGAAAGAGGGTACCACCCTATTAACTCCTTTGCCGCTTTAGGGTCGCTGGCAAAGCTTCTAGTTTTAGGACAGACTGAGACTAACGTATACGCACCATTTAAAGCACTTGCAGAGCTTGACGGCTACATTATCCTAATGGGGGTTGACCTAACTAAAATGACCGCCATACACTATGCCGAACAGCTATCTGGAAGAACGCTTTTTGTGCAGTACGCAAATGGAAGGGACGGTAAACCAATCCCAGTGTCAGTAGGAAGCTGTTCGGAGGGGTTTAACAATCTTGAACAGCCGCTATCATCTGTTGAGAGCAGGATGACCGTAGGAAATAGCCTATGGAGGATCTACCCCGCAAAGACTACGATAGAGATAGCTACCAGAGCAATTCTGCAAAATCAGTCCATCACCCACTGCGATGACCTAAGCTGTCAGCGCTGTAACGACGCAGTAGCGGGAGGGCGTATATCATAAACAGGTCATTTTTTATGATTAAAATAAATGAGGATAATTTTAGAATATTAACTAAGAATATAGATAATCAGCTTTGATTATCTATATTTTTATTTGGGGGTACTGGCTATGGGTGGAGAGAGGTTATGGACTAAGGATTTTATCTTTGTGCTTTTAACAGCCTTCTTCTCTGCGATGACAAATAGTTTACTAATGTCAACCTTCCCGCTATACATAAAAAGTTTAGGTGGAGATAATGGTGTTTCGGGGATTATGATAACTGTACAGCTAGTGGCAATGGCGGCAACCAGACTTGTTTCGGGGCGACTACAGGATAGGTTTGGGCGGCGGTTAATGTTGATTATAGGAGGGTTCTCGTATCTGGCGACCACTGTATCGTACATCTTCATAAGGGATATAACGGTAATATATGTTATCCGCTTTCTTAACGGAATAAGCCAAGGGATCTATTTTGGTGCGGCGGCAACCATTGTTGCGGATGTAGTACCCAAGGAAAGACTTGTTGATGGGGTTTTGTACTTTGGAGCCGCTACAGCGCTTGCCATGTCCTTTTCCCCAATGTTAGGGATTTGGGTATTTAACAATCAAGGCGTTTTAATCTTATTTATATATAGTGCAGTAATAGCGTTAGCAGGTGCGTTATCCCCTTTATTTATCCAATCAAAGCGTGCGTCTAAGCGGCATAGGGGTAAAGAGCATAATTGTGTTAAGAGTACAAAAAAGATATTAAGGGGGATATACTCGTTTGTGGAGCTGTCGGTGGTAATCCCCTCGGTCGTCTGGATGTTAGTGGTGGTGGGACATAGCACACTTACAAACTTTCTAACAGACTGCGGGGTTGAGCGAGGGATAAAGAATACAGGGTTATTCTTTATCTTTAGCAGTATTGCTGTAATAGCGGTAAGGGTTGTTACAGGAAAGCTTGCAAAGCGTGTTAGCATATCGGTATTGATAGCTACAGGGATAGCACTGTTTGTTGTGTCGGTTATTATGGTATCCTTTGCAAGATCGGTAGTGCTAATAATTGTTGCGGGAGCGGTTTCGGGGTTTGGATTTGGGGTTGTAGCACCTTTAATCGGATCGCTAATCTTTAGGTTTGTCCCAAATGAGCGAAAGGGTGTGGGAAATGCGACCTATGGGTTATTTAACGATATTGGGATGGGTATTGGTGGGTTGTTCGGATTTGTTACCCAAAGCTTTGGATACACCGTTATGTATCTTATAGCGGCGGGATTTGTTACAGCGGGGGGGATTGTCCATCTTTTTCTACTAACTAAAAAGATAAAGCAGTTAGACAGCCGATCAAAATCCCCTACCAAGCACAGCTAGCTCGGTAGGGGATTTGTTGTTTGGTTAGTGCTTAGACGTTACACAAAAGCCTCATCCTCTAATAGAGAGGTATCGTGTAGGTTGTACAGTCTAGCATACTCACCATTTTTTTGTATTAACTCATAATGAGAGCCTTTTTCCTTAATCTGCTTATCCTCTAATACTACAATGGTGTCCACGTTTTTAATTGTAGATAAACGATGAGCAATAACAATACAGGTACGGTTCTCCATAAGCCTGTTTAATGAAGCTTGGATTAACAGCTCGCTTTCATAATCTAGCGCACTAGTAGCTTCGTCTAGGATAAGGATAGGTGGATTCTTTAAAAATACCCGTGCCAGACTAATCCGCTGACGTTGACCACCCGATAGTGTAATACCATGTGTTCCCACAATTGAATCGTAACCATCGCTAAGCTCGTTAATAAAATCAGCCGCATTGGCTAGCTTTGCCGCAAGGATAATCTCCTCATCGGTAGCGTCCTGTTTCCCGTAACGGATGTTATCCTTTATAGTGCCGTTAAAGATAAACACCTCTTGTTGTACAATCCCGATGTTGCGGCGAAGTGAATCTATAGATATGTTACGGATATCCACACCGTCAATCTTTATAGCACCACCTGTCACATCATAAAACCTTGCGATAAGCATGCTAATGGTGGTTTTACCAATACCTGATACCCCGACAAACGCTACCGACTCTCCGCTTTTTATCTCGATTGAAAGATCCTCCACAATGTTATGGTCACCATCGTCGTACCTAAATGAAACGTTAGCCAGCGAAACCGCACCATTTGAGTAGCCGATATCCACAGCATTTTCAGCCTGACATACCAGAGGCTTAATCTCTAACATATTCATATAGCGGATAAACCCAGATTTACCTTCTTCGTATAACCGCATAAAGTTTAACATAGTACGGATAGGCTCAGAAAGCGATCCCACATATAGTAAGAAGGTAACCATTACCGGCACATCCAAGGTACCCTGCCCGATAAACAGTGAACCAAAGAATACAGTAAGCATTGTTAAAAACTGAGGATAGGCTTCTACCACCTCGTAAAAGTATGCCTCCACCTTGTAAAAGTAGCATTTACTCTTTGTGTAACGGTCGTTACGCTTATAAAACTTTTGGCTTTCATATGACTCGTTGCCAAACGCCTTAACGGTACGAATACCAGAAAGGTCGTCCTCTAGCTGTTCATTTAGCTCACTTAGATTCTTCTTTGCAGTTAGCAGTCCTCGTTCCATAACCTTATCCGCCTTAACAGCAAAGTAACATAGTACGGGTAGCACTAAAAATACAATAGCGGTAAGTGGTATATTAATGTTTATAAGGATAACAAATGAACCCACAAACTTTATTAGTGTCATAAGTATATCCTCAGGTCCGTGGTGGAAAAGCTCGGTCATGCCCGCAAGGTCATTTGAGATAACGGTCATAAGTTTACCTACACTGTTATGGGCGTGAAAGCTAAAGGAAAGCTTCTGATAGTGGTCAAACAGCTCCTGCCGCATTGACTGTTCCATCTTTGCTCCCATAGCGTGACCAAAGTATGCATAGATTATATTGCTGATAATACGTGTAATAAGTAGAATTAGTAGAACTAACCCCGCAGTCATTAAAGCAGTTTGGGTATTGTCGTTCCACTGTCCTAACACTTCCTTGGTTATGTAACCCGAAACAAGGGGAAAGAGCAACACCGTGGTAGCACTTATAGCGGCACAAAACATATCGATGATAAATATCCTTTTGTGCGGCTTGTAATAGAACATAAACTTTTTAATTCTCTCTTTAGTAATGGTAGTGTTCATAAAACCTCCTAAATTTTTGTGGAGGGTTATCTGTCTGCCCTCCTAATGTTATAGTAATCTAGTGTAATATTTTTCATTATAGTCATCCTTTCAAAATTTAGTGGAGGATATGTAAGAGTATATCTAATAAATCCGCCTAGATCTAGTATACCATAACACTTTGCTATTTTCAACCTAATTCCATAAATTTACCAGTTTTAGCTTGCAAATATATATTTTACTGTAATATGGATAGAAAACTGTAAAATTAAAAAAAAATTCATATTTAGCTATTTCCTTTTAAGGAAAAAAGTAGTATAATAACTTTAGGTGGTCTATGGGAGTTTGACTTGCTAATAATTAAATGCCAACGCAATCTGTAAGCGTAATATTTTGACCAAAGTTTAATGTGCAGCTTGTTGTTATTTGATGTTTAATAGGTTAAATAACTATAAAGAGGGGAAAAAGAATTGTTTGGTATAATACTAAAAGAGGTAAAGAAGGTATCTATCACAACTGTTGTGATGGCAATACTTATTATATTTGTAAGTGCTGCGATTAGAATGTTTGATGATAGTATTATATATAGCGTGCTTTTTGGTACACTATATACCGTTTCTAACTTTGCACTTCTTGGGACGATTGCGGCAAAGGCTATAACCTTTGATAAACGCAAGGCAAAGGTGCATATGATAGTAAACAATGTTATAAGATATCTTATTACAGCGTTTGTAATGTATGTAAGCTTTATTGCACCTTATCTCAATGGATGGGTAGTAACCAGCTTTCTTTTTGCACCAAAGATCACATACTATTCAATTGAGGTTGCTAATATGGTGAAGAATCTATTTACAACCAGAAAGGATTAGAGGATGGAACTTTCTATTAATGGGCCTAGAATACTCTTTACGATACCGATATTTGGCGGAATTGATATTACTCAAACCATTGCAAATTCGTTTATCGTAATTATTATTGTAGCGGTTTTATGTAGGATTTTGACCTACAAGCTCGAAAAGATTCCACGCAAGGCTACCCAAAAGATAGCAGAGATGGCGGTAAATGCAATTGACAGCTTAGTAAAGTCGACCATGGGAAAAGAATTTGAATGGTTTGCACCTTATATACTAACGCTCTTTTGTGCCTCTGTGTTTGGAAGTCTTATAAGCCTTATCGGGTTAAGATCGGTTACAGCTGACCTTAATACCACTATGACATGGGCGCTTATGACGTTTTTCTTAATTCACGGATTAGGTATTAAGCGAAAGGGATTAAAGTATTTTAAAGGTTTTGCTGAACCTGTAGCATTTTTGTTGCCACTTAACATAATTAGTGAAGCGGTAACACCTATATCACTTACATTCCGTCACTTTGGTAACATAGTATCGGGTATGATCATTACAACCCTTGTTTATGCAGGGTTAGCAGGGCTTACAACATCGGTCTTTAATGTAGGAATACCGTTTTTACAAGCGGGTATACCGGCTGTACTCTCCATATACTTTGACCTGTTTGCAGGTTGTATACAAGCATTTATATTCTGTATGCTGACAATGGTATTTGTATCAAATGCGGCATCTGAATAGATAATTCACAGGTATAAAACCGATTAGTATCGGCATAATAACAAACTTTTAGGAGGAAAAAACAGATGGAAAAAGCGATAATTTTAGCAGCATCAGCTCTAGGTGCAGGTTTAGCAATGATAGCAGGACTAGGGGCAGGTATCGGACAAGGGATAGCGGCAGGTCTTGCAGCTCAAGCAGTAGGACGTCAACCAGAAGCGCAGGGCGATATCCTTAAGACATTGTTCGTTGGTTGTGCGATCGCTGAGTCAACCGGTATCTACAGCCTTGTAATCGCAATCATACTACTATTCATCAATCCGCTTGTAAACATGCTGTAACAAATAGTATTGTTACAGCGGCTTAACGCGTTTAAAAGGATATGGAGGGATTAGCATGTCAGCTAATTTGGTTCAGCTTGATTTTACAGCGATTCTATTAACTCTTGTTAATTTTTCGATTCTAGTCTTTATAATTAAATGCGTTGCTATTGCTGTTATCTTTACTATTCGCGGTATAGCGAAAAGGACGGCGTGTGCGAGTACGGCATGTACAAGTACAGTGTGTACTAATACCTATTCAAATAGAGAAGGCGGTAAAACATGAATTTTAAAGATCTGGTATACATTGATCCATGGGCTTTATTTTTCACCTTAGCGAATTTCTTTATCTTAATGCTTGTGCTTAGAAAGCTTCTATACAATCCTGTAAAGAAGATACTTAAACAACGGGAAGATGAAGTAAAGCAGATCTATCAGATAGCAGAGGATGAGAAGGCTAAGGGTGAGCAGTTTAAGCAAGAGTATGAGGACAAGTTATCTGAATCAGAGAAGGAAGCTTCTTTAATAATTGAAAGAGCCTCTAAGAAGGCGATTGAAAAGCATGATGAGATGATTAAAGAAACAACTCAAAAGACTGTACACATGATTAATAAAGCTAACGAAGCCATAGAGCATGAGAAAAAGCAGGTTAGAAATGAACTTAAAAACGAAGTTTCTACCCTTGCGGTGCTAGCGGCTAAACAGGTTATCCAAAAAGAGATTAACGCTAAAGAGCATGAAAGACTAATAGACGACTTTATTGAAAATGTGGGTGATGATATATGGCAGAAATAACATCTAAGCCAAAATCAAACGACCTTGCTAATAATGCTGAAAACGCAAAGGCAGCTAGCACTAAGAACGCAAGTGCGCTAGGAGTAGTAGGAAAAACCTATGCGACAGCACTTTTTGAAACGATGAAGGACGAAGATTCTGCAAAGGATACACTGGAGAGTCTTAAAGGTATCGATGAGATACTAACAAGCTATCCAAAGCTAGGGCAGATTTTAAATAGCCCTGTAGTATCGGTACAGGAGAAGCATTCTATTATCAAAGAGTTGTTTAGTACATCTGTGGGGACAAATGTTTATAACTTTCTGCTTATCCTAGCGGATAAAGGAAGGTTTGGTCATTTTACCTCTGTTGTGGGATACTTTGAACAGCTATTTAATGATAAGTATGGTATTGTTGAGGTTGTAGTAACAACCGCCATACCACTTTCTGAAAAACTACGTAGTAAGCTTAAACAAAAGCTTGAAACGGTTACACATAAGGTAATAAATCTAACCGAGAGGGTGGACAGCAGTATCTTAGGTGGTGTGCTTTTGTCGTTTAAGGGTAATGAAATTGACTCAACGGTTAAAGGAAAGCTAAACGCTATCCAAACTGCATTAAAAGGTGCAATCGTGTAGTGTTTTTACCTAACTAAAAAAAGCAGGGTTGTCGAGGTTTTAAGACAAATATTACCTTGCAGATGGAGGAGAATTAATGGCACTTTCAAGTGCTCTGCGTGCAGAGGAAATTACCGATATAATCAAAAAGCAGATTGAAAAATATGAATATAAAATCACGTTAGATGACACAGGAACGGTAATTACAGTAGGGGATGGTATCGCTACTGTTTACGGCTTAGCAAACTGTATGGCGGGTGAGCTGTTACAGTTTTCAGACAACGTGTATGGTATGGCGCTAAACCTTGAGCAGGAATCTGTAGGGGTTGTACTTCTTGGATCTGATGAGGGGATTAAGGAAGGTGACCCTGTAAAGAGAACCGGCAGAATTATGTCTGTTCCTGTGGGTGACAACCTATTAGGACGTGTAGTTAATGCGTTAGGTGAGCCGATAGATGGTAAGGGTGAAATTCTTTCTACCGAAACTAGACCTATCGAAAGCCCGGCGCCTGGTATTATTACCCGTAAAAAGGTTAACAGACCACTTCAAACAGGGATAAAGGCTATCGACTCGATGATACCAATCGGTCGAGGTCAGCGTGAGCTTATCATCGGTGACCGCCAGACAGGTAAGACAGCGATAGCGCTAGATACTATAATCAACCAAAAGGGTAAGGATATTATCTGTGTATACGTTGCTATAGGGCAAAAACGTTCTACAGTAGCTAAGGTTGTAGAAACTCTAGAGAAGAACAACGCATTAGACTATACTATCGTAGTAACTGCAAGTGCTTCTGAACTTGCACCGCTACAGTATATAGCACCATATTCCGGTTGTGCGATGGGTGAGTATTTTATGTATAACGGTAAGGACGTACTGTGTATATACGATGACCTATCAAAGCAGGCGGTTGCTTACAGAGCGCTGTCACTACTACTAAAAAGACCACCGGGACGTGAAGCATACCCTGGGGATGTATTCTATCTACACTCAAGACTTCTTGAACGTGCGGCTAGCTTAAATGAGGAGAATGGTGGCGGTTCGCTAACCGCGCTGCCTATTATCGAAACACAGGCAGGGGACATTGCGGCCTACATCCCAACCAACGTTGTATCGATAACCGACGGACAGATCTTCCTAGAAACCGAACTCTTTAACTCCGGTATCAGACCGGCAGTAAACCCTGGTATCTCGGTATCAAGGGTTGGCGGTGATGCGCAGACTAAGGCAATGAAGAAGGTATCGGGTTCATTAAAGCTACTGTATTCACAGTATAAAGAACTACAAGCGTTCTCACAGTTTGGATCAGACCTTGATTCTGATACAAAGCAACGTCTAGCGCAGGGCGAAAGAATCGTTGAAGTTTTAAAACAAAACCAAAACTCACCCCTAGAGGTTAAAGAACAGGTAGTGGCGATCTTTGCCGTAACAAATAACTTCCTTAAGGATATAGCAATTGATAACATTAGTGATTACCAGACACAGCTGTTTAAGTATGTTGATGAACAGTATCCTCAGATCTACAGAGCAATCGTAGACACTGGAGATTTTTCAGAAGATACTAAAAAAGAGCTTGTGGCTTGTCTAACAAAGTTTAATGCCCAGTATAAGGCTTAATATGGGTCACAAGGTTATAAGACTTAAGAGGAGGTGTGTTTGTGGCAGGATCTAGCATGAAGGACATAAAAAGACGTATCAAGAGTGTAGAGAGTACAGGTCAGATCACAAAGGCTATGGAACTTGTGTCGTCGGCAAAGCTTAGAAAAGCAAAAGAGGCCGCCGAAAAAGCACGTCCTTATTTTCACACGCTTTACGAGGTAATGAGTGAGATTGCTAGCAGTAACACTGATTTCTCGTCAATATACACTCAAAAAAGTGATAAAAAGTCTAATCTAGTAATAGTTGTAGCAGGTGATAGAGGATTAGCGGGCGGGTACAACATTAATGTACTGCGTCTTGCATCTACTCTGCTTAATGATCAGAGTAAGATTATTGCTATAGGTAAAAAAGCTGTAGACTTTTTTGGAAAGTCCGGCCATGAGGTTGTCTTTAGTGTTTCTGATATTGAGAGTAACCTTAGCATTAAAAAGATTAACGATATCGGCGCTAAGGTGGTTGAACTTTACAAGAGTGGAAATTACGGTAGCGTTGAGATAGTGTTTACCCAGTTTATCTCTCCGCTTGTACAAGAGCCTATAAAATTAAAGGTGTTACCTCTGGATGTTACCGCTAACATGTGGGGATCTTCCCATAGTACAGCGAAAGAAGCGGTAGAGTATGAACCATCAGGGCAAGAGGTGTTTGACACAATTGCACCATCCTATGTAAAAGGGGTTATATATGGTGCTATAGTGGAATCGTTTGCGTCAGAGCAGGGCGCTAGAAGAACAGCGATGGAATCTGCTAGCGACAACGCTAAAGATATGATTGACAGGTTATCTCTAAGTTATAACAGAGCTAGACAGGCGGCTATAACCCAAGAGATCTCCGAAATTGTATCGGGTGCAAACGTTAGAAAATAACGTTTAAAAATAGAGTGAAAGTTTGAAAAACACTATAACGAAAGGAAACTCCGTACGAGACCCGTGCTCGTTTGGAGCGTGGTCATAATGATGTCAGAGAAAAACATTGGTACAGTAGTGTCGATTATCGGACCTGTTTTGGACATAAAGTTTATGCCTAATTGTCTGCCAAACCTACTAAATGCGATAAAGATTGTTCACGAAGGCAACGAAATTATTGTAGAGGTTGCCCAGCATATTGGGGATGACGTAGTTAGATGTATAGCGATGAACTCCACAGACGGGCTTGTAAGAGGTACTAAAGCAGAAGATACAGGTAGTCCTATCACTGTGCCTGTAGGAGAAGAAACCCTAGGGCGAATCTTTAATCTGCTAGGGGAGCCTGTGGACAATAAACCGGCACCTACTAACGCTAAGCGTGAACCGATACATCGCTCTGCACCTGAATATGAGGAGCTAGAAGCGACAAACGAAATACTGGAAACAGGAATTAAGGTAATCGACCTTATCGCGCCGTATCAAAAGGGTGGTAAGATCGGTCTGTTCGGAGGAGCAGGGGTTGGTAAGACCGTAATTATTATGGAGCTTATCAACAACATTGCAAAGCAACATGGTGGTCTTTCTGTATTTACCGGAGTTGGTGAAAGAACCCGTGAAGGAAACGACCTTTACAACGAGATGATTGAGTCAGGAGTTATCAAGAAAACCGCACTGGTGTACGGTCAGATGAATGAGCCACCTGGAGCTAGAATGAGGGTTGCTTTATCCGGTCTTACAATGGCAGAGCATTTTAGAGATGCACAAGGACAGGACGTACTGCTTTTCGTAGATAACATATTTAGATTTACCCAAGCAGGGTCAGAGGTATCAGCGCTACTTGGACGTATGCCTTCAGCGGTTGGATATCAACCTACCCTTGCTACCGAAATGGGAGCGCTACAGGAACGTATAACCTCTACTAAAAAAGGGTCTATTACCTCTGTACAGGCTGTATATGTGCCTGCGGATGACCTTACCGACCCGGCGCCGGCTACAACCTTCGCCCATCTTGATGCAACTACAGTTTTATCAAGAAGCATATCTTCGCTAGGTATCTATCCAGCGGTTGACCCACTTGAATCCGACTCAAGGATGTTAACCCCTGATATCGTTTCACCTGAACATTACCAGGTTGCACGTTCGGTACAAAGGATACTTCAACGTTATAAAGAGCTTCAAGATATTATAGCGATCCTAGGTATGGACGAACTGTCAGATGAGGATAAAAAGACGGTTGCAAGAGCAAGACGTATCCAAAACTTCCTATCTCAACCGTTTACAGTAGCAGAACAGTTTACAGGAATGAAGGGTAAATACGTTCCTCTTAAGGAAACTATCAGAGGATTCCAAGAGATTATAAACGGTTTACACGATGATGTGCCTGAATCTGCGTTTTTATACGTTGGCGGAATTGACGAAGTGCTGGAGAAGGCAAAAAAGTCTAGCTAGAAAGGGTAATGGTGGTGATACTATATGTATAAATTGGTAGTAGTTACCCCTGAGCGAGTAGTTTTTGACGGCGAGGTAAAGAGCATTGTCGCAAGAACTATCTCTGGTGATATCGGGATATTAAAGGGACATATTGGTTATGTAACCCCACTAGATACCGGAGAGTTAAAGGTGAACTTTGAGGATAAGACAAGAATTGCGGCGGTTAGCGGCGGCTTTTTAAGGGTCGGAAAGGATCAAACAACGATCTTAACCGATACCTGTGAATGGGCTGACGAGATTGACCTAGAAAGAGCAAAATTTGCAGAAGAAAAAGCTAAGAAGAAGCTTGCTGATAAGAGTGTAGAGGCTGATATAGCTGAACTTAAGCTAAAGCGTGCAATCAATAGAATTAGGGTTGCGTCACGCTAATACTAAATTGAAGATATCCGTCCTATGTTCATAGAACGTGTTCCTAGAACGTGTTCTACAGAAATAGGGCGGATATGTTACTACATAGCAGGTAGGAGCACCTATTATTATGATAGGTATAATTAATAGTTTAGTCGGGGTGAATTTGTGAAGAAAATACTAAAACCGCTTGGATTTTATAACAAACAGCTTGTTATAGGCCCATTTTTTAAATTAATAGAAGCTATCTTTGAACTAATTGTGCCGATAGTAATGGCAACAATAATCGATGTAGGGGTAGCGAATAGGGACACAGCATATGTAATAAAGATGGGGATATTAATAATAATATTAGGCATTGTTGGGCTTGGTTGTGCTATTATATGTCAGCATAGTGCGGCAGTTGCCTCTCAAGGCTACGGTACAAGATTACGTAACCAGTTGTTTACCCATATAAACAGCCTTTCATATGAACAGCTAGAGGGTATGTCGTCCTCTGTATTAATAACTAGGATGACTAACGATATTAATCAGCTACAGCTTGCAGTGGCAATGCTTATCCGCCTTGTGGTGAGAGCACCGTTTATTGCGGTTGGGGCTACGGTAATGGCTATTATACTAGACTACAAGCTGTCACTTATAATTATATCAGCTATTGCTATGGTAAGCTTAACAATATTTGTGGTAATGAAGCTATCTGTGCCGCACTTTAAGGTTATGCAGGGAAAGCTAGAGGTTATCTCCCGCATAACTAAGGAGAACCTATCGGGAATTAGGGTAGTGCGCGCATTTACTAAGGAAGATTATGAGATAAAGCGGTTTGAGGATGCTTCGGATGATTTGGTACAGACCACCCTTAAGGTCGGTAAGCTGTCTGCGCTATTGAGCCCGTTAGTAACAGCGGTAATGAACATTGCAATAGTCCTGTTACTATGGTTTGGTGGTGTTAGGGTTAATAGCAGTTCTATGACACAGGGTGAGCTTATAGCTTTTGTTAACTATATCACCCAGATACTACTAGCGGTGGTGGTGGTATCAAACCTAGTGGTAATATTTACAAAGGCATTTGCCTGTGCTAACAGGGTGGAATCACTGCTTAGCATTCTCCCCGACAAGACCTATGGGGATCTGGATTCTATTGACACCAGATCTAACGTCATAATTGAGCTAGAAGGTGCTAGTTATAGCTACCTATCAAAGGAGCTTTTGGCAGGCAGAGAGCAGGATGTTAAACTTTATGCGGTATGTGATGTATCGTTACAGATAAAGAAGGGACAAACTATAGGGATAATAGGTGGAACAGGTTGTGGAAAGACCACCCTTATTAACCTAATAAATAAAAATCTGGACGCCACTAACGGAAAGGTAAAGCTATATGGTAAGGGGATAGACAGCTACAAAAAAGGATGGTTTAACAGAAATATTGCTGTTGTAATGCAGAAAACCCTGCTGCTAAATCAAACTATAAGGGAGAATATGAGGGTTGCAAAATCAAATGCTACAGATAATGAGATTATGTTAGCACTAAAAAAGGCAGATGCATATAACTTTGTAATGGATAGATCGGAAGGTTTAGATTTTGTTGTAGAGGCAGGAGCAAAAAACCTTTCAGGAGGTCAAAGACAGCGACTTTGTATAGCGAGAGCGCTATTAAGTGAAGCAAAAATATTAATACTAGATGACTGCTACAGTGCGCTAGACTACAAGACAGAGAGGGCAATTTCAGAGAATATTAAAAGCGATGACACAAGGGATACTATAATTGTTATATCCCAAAGAATAAGATCAATTATGGGGTGCGACCAGATAGTATTTATGGATAACGGTAAAGTTACAGCAGTTGGACGACATGAGGAGCTTTTGCAAAAAAGTGATAAATATTGCGAGATTGTAAAATCATCACAAATGGAATAAGTTGCTTGCAAATTAAAAAGATATATGCTATAATACTTTATAGTATAAAGTATTATATACTTATATAGTATAAAGTATTATATACTTATATAGCATAAAGTATTATATACACATATAGCATAAAGTATTATAGCATAAATAGCATAATGAAATATAGAAGGTACTGATGAAAAAAGGAATAAAGATTGATTACGTTAAGTGGAGTATGTATTTTATAGGGATACAAATCCTTACCATAGCAGTTGCGTTCTTAAACGAGTCGGGATATGGTGCTACACCCTTTGATAACGGGTTTATCTCTCTTGCGAATTACACAGGCGTACCTATAGCGCTGTGGATGAATATCTTTGGAATGATAATGCTCATAGTTACTGGGTTAATGCTTAGAAAGATTCCAAATTTTTTTACATATATTACCACGTTTATTATTGCGGGATCGCTTAACTTTTGGGTGGTTGTCCTTAATGGTAAGATTGCAGGTGGGGTAGTTACCTTTATTATAGGGATGATTCTACATTCATTTGGTATTGCTCTTTATCTCTCATCCCAAGGTATGCCCACTGCGGTTGACTATTTTATGGTAAATATATGTGAACTTAAGAAGATAAAGTTAATGTGGATTAGGATGGCGCTAGATGGGTTTGGGGTCATACTATCTCTGCTTACTGGCGGTGTTGTGGGTCTTGGTACCTTAGTGCTCTTTATCTGCATGGGACCTATGATACAATTTTTTATGAAGTATATAATCTATACAAAGCTAAGGATAGAAAGAATAATCGACAACAAAAAAGACTTAAAGTTGTACGAATAAATATAAAAGGGGTTTGATCATAATGGATAAGAAATTCTATATAACGACAGCGATAGCGTACACCTCAAAGAAACCACATATAGGTAATACCTACGAAGCGGTGCTTGCCGACTCAATAGCCAGATATAAACGTCAGATGGGGTTTGATGTACACTTTTTAACCGGTACAGATGAGCACGGCCAGAAGATTGAGGATCTAGCAAAGGAGCAAGGGATCGACCCTAAAACCCACGTTGATAACATTACAAACCAGATTAAGGATATCTGGGGATTAATGGATACATCGTATGACTATTTTATCAGAACTACAGATGAACAACATGAAAAGGTTGTACAAAAGATCTTCAAAAAGCTATATGATAAGGGAGATATCTATAAAGGCAAGTATGAGGGACTATACTGTGTACCATGTGAGTCGTTCTTTACCTCGACACAGCTTGTGGACGGATGTTGTCCTGATTGCGGACGTGAGGTAATAAAAACCTCTGAAGAGGCTTACTTTCTAAAGCTTAGCAACTATCAAGATAGGTTAATGGAGCATATCGAGAAGAATCCTGATTTTATTGTACCGGATTCTCGTAAAAAAGAGATGGTAAACAACTTTATTAAGCCTGGGTTACAGGATCTATGCGTGTCACGTTCTACCTTTAAGTGGGGTGTACCGGTGGATTTTGATAAAGATCACGTTGTGTATGTATGGCTAGACGCATTGTCAAACTACATTACGGCAATAGGGTACGACCCAGACGGCAGTACCCAGCAGTTTAGCAAGTACTGGCCGGCGGATCTTCATATAATTGGCAAGGACATATTACGGTTTCACACAATATACTGGCCGATTATGCTAATGGCTTTGGATATCGAACTACCAAAACAGATCTACGGGCATCCATGGATGTTGTTTGGTAAGGATAAAATGAGCAAGTCCTTAGGGAATGTGATCTTTGCAGACGATCTTGCAAAGCTTTTTGGAGCAGAGGCAGTTAGATACTATATGTTAAGCCAGATGCCTTACGGTACAGACGGCTCTATTACCTATGAAGATGTAATTGGGGTCTACAACTCCGATCTTGCGAACACACTAGGTAACCTTGTTAATCGAAGTGTAGCGATGGTAAACAAGTATTTTGATGGCAAGCTAACCGATCGATGTGAACTTGAGGATTATGACAGAGAACTTATCAACAGCTGTTACGACAGTGTTAAAAAGTTTACTAAATATATGGACTCATACCATACAATGGACGCAATAGGGGTTGTAATGAACCTTGCTAGACGTACTAATAAGTATATCGATGAAGCTACACCATGGTTACTTGCAAAGGACAAATCACAGGTTGACAGGTTAAATACCGTAATGTTTAATCTTATAGAGTCGATAAGATATGTGGCGATAATGCTTTACTGCTTTATGCCAAAGACCTCTGACGAGATCCTTAACCAGATTAATGCAAAGAACAGAGATATCTCCTCTCTAGGTAAATTTGGCAGCGGCGGCAACGATACCGTAGGGGTAGCGACTGTAATGTTTAAGCGGGTCGAGGAGGAAGAAAAGTTAGCCGAGATTAAAGCCTCCCTAGAAGCAAAACAACCAGTGAAGGAAGAAAAACCGCAGGGGATTGTCATTACCATAGATGACTTTGCAAAGGTTAGCTTAAGGGTAGGCCAGGTTTTAGAGTGTGAAAAGGTTTTAAAATCGGACAAGCTGTATAAGCTTCAGGTAGATCTAGGGGACGAACAAAGACAGATAGTATCTGGCATTGCAACATGGTATAAGGAAGCAGAGCTTATTGGCAAAAAGATTATCCTTGTGTCTAACCTTGAGGCGGCGAAGCTTAGGGGTGTAGAGAGCCAGGGTATGCTACTAGCGGCGGACTGTCCGTCTGCGGATGGCACAGCTAATGAAGCTAGGGTTATCTTTGTTGATGAGAGTATCCCTAACGGAAGTAAGGTTAGATAGGTTAAGGTAGGGGAATATGTATAATATCTTTGATACACATGCCCATTATGATGATGAGCAGTACGATGAGGATCGTGATCTAGTGCTTGCTGGCGTAAAAGAAAACGGAGTGGGTACTATTGTAAACGTAGGATGTACCATAGAGCGATCGGCGATATCAGTCGACCTAGCTAATCAGTATAGCTACATCTATGCGGCGGTAGGAATCCACCCCCACAGTGCGCTTAGTGAAAGCAAAAAGTATCCCGATTATATAAACCTGCTTAGAGAGTACGCAAAAGGCGACAAGGTTGTAGCGATTGGAGAGATAGGGCTTGATTATCACTATGATCTATCTCCAAGGGATACCCAAAAAGAGGTATTTATCGCTCAACTAGAGCTGGCTAAATCCATAGACAAACCTGTAATAATCCATTCAAGGGAAGCAACCAAGGATGTTATAGACATACTTGATCGACATTCCCCAAAAGGGGTGGTGCACTGCTTTAGTGGATCTAAGGAGACAGCAGAGCACCATGTTAAAAAAGGTTTATATATCGGATATACAGGGATCGTTACCTTTAACAACGCAAAGCGGGTGTTAGAAGCGGTAGCGGCAACCCCTTTAGATAGGATACTGCTTGAAACCGACTGCCCATATATGGCGCCAGTACCTTTTAGGGGAAAACGCTGTACCTCCGATATGATTGTAAACTCTGCGAGGGTGATTGCCGAGATCAAGGACGTATCCACTAATGAGATGATAGATATTGCAAGAAACAACGGAAATCGTTTATTGGGTATTGGTTAACCTTTATTTGTGGTTTTCATCAACGCATTTTTTGCTGATAATAACGTTCTCATCACTTACCTTTGGTATTTCATTTGTAGTTTGTGTTTCTTTTGGGGTTAATGTTATGGTTTGAAACACCGGTATTACTTCCTTTTTTGGTTTATTAATATTATTCATATAGTTATTCCTTTCAGTTTTTTTGATTGACTGCCACATTAGGATATTAGCTGTAAGAAACATTCTTACAGTAGATAGTGTTTGCAGGATAGAATAAATAATGCAAAGGGTTAATCTATTTATCAATAAGGACAGCTTTGCAGACACAGAATATAGCTACTGGTATTTTTAAGTAACGGCTAAGATACATTAAGTATAGTTTGGAGGTAGGAATGAAGGTTTATAGGAGAAGGAGAAAACCTAGATCGAATCTGCATCTGCTTGTTATGGCATTTTTGATTTTGCTAATATTAGTAATACTGGTAAGCAGTTTTATCGTTCTGGTGGTAAACAACAATAGGCGGTTAAATGATCTGTCGGCAATGGCTAAATTTGAACAGAGCTCTAGCTCGCAAGCGGCGGATGTTAAGCCGATAAAGAACAGCACATCAAACACTAAACCTAGCTCGGGCACTAGTGCTAACACCAATACTAGTAGTAGCGGGTCGGTAGTAGAGTCGGATGGGGTAACAGTTAAAAAGTCAAAGCTTGCTCCTATGTCCTACTTTGATGATGCATTATTTATTGGTGACTCAATTTCTGAAGGGTTTAAGCTTTACCAAGTACTCCCTCCATCAAATGTTTTGGCAAACCAGAGTGTAGGGGCGGATCATATTGCAAGAGATAAGCCGGTTTACGTTACAAGCAAGGGTAAGATAACGCTTAAAAAGGCGTTAGAGAACAGAAATCCTAAAAAGATATATCTTTTACTGGGAACAAACGGTATACCCGGTTACTCAAATGCGGCTCATATTGTGTACTATGAACAGGTGGTTGACTTTCTTGTTAAAAAGTACCCTAGCGCTATTATATATCTGCAATCACTAACGCCGGTCACTACGGCAAAGAGTAAGGTAGATAAAAATTTAAACAACAAAAAGATTACTGATTTTAACAAGCGGGTTAAGGCTATAGCAAAGAAGAAAAATCTATATTATCTTGATGTAGCCTCAGCGCTTAAGGATAAGAACGGCGGACTTAAGACAAGCCTTGCAGGAGGGGACGGAGTCCACTTTAAAAAGCAAGGGCATGAGGAGATGCTTAAGTATTACAGGTATCATACTGTAACAGCGTCAAAAAAGGCAGCTAAGGTCAAGGCGAATACACCCTTAGAGCTTGAGTGAGCTTAGGACAAAACAGTTTTATTATAAAGGTTAATTTACCGTCTAAAATTAATCAATATAAAATTAAATGGCGGAGAGTGGAGATACTATGGATAATAGAGTTAAAAAGAGTAGTTTTATGAGAATTTTTGGAGTTATTTTGGCGATAGCAACTATCACACTAGTGGCAACCGGCTGTCAAAGTAAGGCTAAAGAACCCGAGGTAGCGGATGTTATGGCATCTATATCAAGTGTTGTAGAGATACCCGAAGAGGTAGAAATATCTAAAGATGTTTTATATTCATACGTGGATATTACCGACGATCAGGTAGAGGGTATTGCCTCTATTAAATCCGCTAACGGAGTTAATGCTGACGAAGTTATAGTTGTAAAGGCGGCTAAGGGCAAAGCCAGTGAGCTTGAAGCCATACTAAAGGGTAGGGTTGACATTATAAAGGAGCTGTTTGAACAGTATAACCCAGAGGATAAGGATAAGATTGATAACGCAATAGTAGTAAAGAATGGTGATTATCTGCTTATGGCTGTATGCGATGGTGCGGACAAGGTAAAGGATACCTTTGAAAAGAGTTTTAAATAGCAAGGATACATATTAAAAGTTTAATGGGGGGAGTTTATGTTTTTTGAATCTGCGGTTATCGTACTCATAATCTCGGCAGTCACCTTTGGTTTTATGCGGCAGAAAAAGACGAGATATGCAAAAGCAACTATCCCTATAATTATAGTCCCACTGGTTAACATTATAATCAATGCATTTTCGGATATATTTGAATCAAACCAGGTAGTTGACTGGAATACAGCAATAGTGGTTTCATACATTATATCTTTTTTGATCTCAATGGTGTTAATACTAAAAGAGGTCAAGGGGTTTCCATCTAAGAATATAAGGCGGGTATATGTTGCAACTGTAGGAATATTTTTATTTTTACTAATATATGTATTTACAAAGGCAAATCTAGTATTATAACTGTTAGTGTTTAGAGTAGTGAAGGAATGAGGTATTTATGAAGTATAAGTATGGGCTAAGTGGTATCTTCTTGGCGCTTGTGGCTGTGTATGTATTTGTGACTGCGCCAAATCTAAATCCACTTTATGCAGAGGGAGCTTTCTTCTGGCTTGTACTAATCTCAGTGTTTTCGGTGATATTTTTGATTTTACCAAAAACCGTGAATAATCTTGCTATGATAGATGTAAATCTATTGATACGTGGGATTATGAAGAATAAGCGCACAAGGCTTTTAATAATGTTGGTAGTAGCGCTTTGGGTAGTTTACTTTTTAATAGGAATTGTATGCAGTCCGTTGTTTTTCTATAAAAGCTATCGTGACCAGATGCAACAGCCTGTGGAGAAATCCTTCTCCAATGAGATTCAAGCTATCGACACAAACCAGATACCGATTGTTGATAAATCATTAGCAAGAACTCTTGCGGATAGAAAGTTGGGTGAGAGCCCATCCCTTGGTAGCCAGGTTGTACTAGGTGAGCCAACTATCCAAAATGTTAAGGGCGAGCTTATGTGGGTTGTGCCGCTTCACCATTCGGGTTTGTTTAAGTGGATAGCTAACCTTAGTGGATCGGCAGGATATATAAAGGTATCTGCAACAAATCTTAAGAATATTGAATACGTTCCTGATTTTAAGATTAAAATCCAACCTGAATCCTACCTGCTTGATGATTTAACCAGATACACAAGGTTAAGCGCAGGACTGTTTACAGGTATTACCGATAACTCGTTTGAGATAGATGATGAGGGTAATCCGTTTTGGGTGGTAACCACCTATAAAAATACTCTAGGGTTTGGACTACCGGAAGCTACAGGTGTAATCACTGTAGATGCTCAGAATGGCAACGTTCAAAGGTATAAGCTAGAGGATGTCCCAGCATGGGTTGACAGAGTTCAGCCGGAAAATTTTATAATCAACCAGATCAATAATAAGGGTGAATACTCACACGGTGTCTTTAACTTCTCAAATAAGGATAAGTTTAGAGCTACAGAAGGTCATGCCATAGTATATTTCGATAATCGCTGTTATCTATTTACAGGGCTTACAAGCGTAGGGATTGATGAGAGTGCCACAGGATTCATTATGGTAGACATGGTGACAAAAGCGCCAACAATCTATAGGATATCGGGGGCAACCGAGATATCCGCTATGGAGTCTGCACAGGGTAAGGTACAGGATTTAGGTTACCGTGCAACCTTCCCAATTGTACTAAATGTGGGCGGGCAACCAACCTACTTTATGACACTAAAGGATTCAGCAGGGTTAATTAAAAAGTATGCATTTGTATCCATCAAAGACTATATGGTAGTTGGCGTTGGTGATACTGTAACTGCGGCTAAGGCTGACTACTCAAAATCTCTTGCTAACATTGATAGCGGAGCAGATTTTGACAGCAACAAAGGTGCGGATATTGTAAGCAAGAGCGGTACGGTAAACCGCATAAGTTGGAGCGTTCGTGAGGGTAATACAGTTTACACCTTTACAACGGTAGAAGAGCCGACGGTATTATACAGCTGTACCGTATCTATAAGCGAACAGCTTGTAATCACAAAGCCGGGCGACAAGATTACCTTTGACTTTATTGAATCAACTATCATAAATAAAAACGTAGTTAAGTTTAACAACGATAGTTATAGCGTTATCACAACACAGCAGTAGTTATTGATAATAGGGGGTTGTATCAAAACCATGTTTGATACAACCCCCTTGTGATATGTTATTATAATTATGACAGTAAACTGCAATATTCAACTACTAGCACTCTTGTAATGGCGAAGTCCAAACCGCCAAAACCATAGTGCAAAGATAGTAAATGCCGCTACAATAAAGACACCATATAAAAACTCCACTGCGCTTAGCTTGCCCGATAGGTACTGGGTAGGGATGGTGGACATAACCCCATATGGTAACACAAAGTAGAAAAGCACCTTAAACACCCCTTTAAAGAGCGTTCCGGGAATCTTCATACAAAAATCTAAAAGTGTCCCCTCCATGCTAGAGATACTCTCTGTAGAGATAAAGAAGAAGGGGATGGTACGCAAAAACAGCATAACATCGTACCATAGTATAGACATAAGGATTACCCATAATATATACACTAATACCGTTACTGCGTTTAGCTGTATGTTAACTTGAGATACACCATAGATAATAATCCCCACACTCAGTACAGTTAGCGGGAGCGAACCTATATCGATGTTTTCAAAGGTTATCCTAAATAGAGGGTTAATAGGTTTTGTTATATAGTGATCGAGTTCTCCGCTCCTTATCTTAGAGGGAATGTTGCTTACTCCAAAGAAGAAGGTAACCATCGTTAACGCATTAATAAGCGAGAAGGTTCCAATAAATATTATCATCTCTCCCTTTGAGAAGTTACCGATAGCCCCCACGTTTGCATATATGGCCGAAAAGGTCAATATCTGGATAACAAACATTGTTCCGTCAACAAACAAAGCCCCAAAGAAGGTTAGCCTAAAGACCATCATATGGGATAGACGCATCTTAAGCAGTGTAACTATAAATTTAAGTTTTCGCTTCATCAAACTTTCCTTTTCTCCGCCTGATTGATAGCTTTATATCTATCTGTGGCGGTAATTTAATTGTTATACAAGACGCAATAAAAACACTAAAAAACATGGATTACCTTGAGTTTTGGGTTTGTGTATCTTTTAGTTAATGGTTTATTGCTAACTAGTATTAGATTAAAACGCCATCGTACCGCCTACGCAGGTGATTGTAGGACAGCGAGTTAATCGGTACGAATACTAAAACCCACAAGGACAGCGTTATAATTCCGATAACAACCTCATCTTGATTTCTGCCAACGAACAACATTGACGGTAGGTAGGATATGTAGTAAAATGGAAACCACCTCATTACCGAGATAACTGAGTTTGGAAGGAGGACCAGTGGAATCATTGTACCTGTTACAAACGCTACAATGCTGTGCTTAATCATTAAAAATATCCAGACATCTTGAAACTTAAAGGCAAGGATACCCAGAAAAAAGTTAAGCTGAACCATAAAGGTAAGACCTAATAGTATTAGTAGAATCGCAGCTAGGGCAACCATAGGTGTAACGCTTATGGCAAACTGTATCCTAAAGAGCACAACCCAGATAACGGCTGCGATAAGGTTAAAGACCATATAAAATGTGGTAGAACCTACCGTCTGTGCCGCAAAATGACCGAGTGTTTTTACGGGGATTACCATATACTTTGAGAACGAACCATCGCGTATCCTACCCGACACCTCTCCGCTAATACCATTAGACATATCAAGTCCCGATAAAAACGAGCTGATAACATAATAGGTTAGCATTGAGTTAAAGGTAAGCCCCGCAATCTCGTTCTGCCCCGCAAATATTGCCCCCCATAGGATGTAGGCAAACAGTATCTTAGTAACGGTAAAGACCATGTTAAAAGCAATCTCAAAGCGGTAGACAAGCTGTGCTTTAAATAAAACCTTTGCTATAGACAGGTATTTCCTCATGCGTCCACCTTTGACCTTCCTTTGTAGATACGTTCCACTACATTTCCGATATCGTCCTCCTCGATGGTAATATCGCTGATAGTATAGCTTGCCATAAGCTCACGTAGCACAGGCTGTGCGTAGTTTTTATCCACCATAAAGGAGATACGGTAGGGACTGCTCTCAAGAATCTCAACCTTATTGTTAAAGGTTACGGTAGTTTGGGTTTCAAAGACTACCGTAATCTTTTTATGCTTTTGATAACGTTCAAACAGCGTAGCGGTATCCCCGTCATACAGCTTAACCCCGCCGTTTATTACAACGCAACGCTTGCAAAGGCTTTTGATATCCTCCATATAGTGTGAGGTTAGTATTATTGTAGTGCCCTTCTGCTCGTTTACCTCACGAAGGAATTTGCGTATCTGACGCTGTGCAACGGCGTCAAGTCCGATGGTGGGTTCGTCTAGGAACAGTACCTTAGGATTATGTAGAAGAGCGACAATTAGCTCCATCTTCATTCGTTCTCCTAAAGAGAGGGTGCGAACCTGCACATTAAGCAGGTCGCCCACCTCGAATAGGTTTACAAAGTAATCTAGGTTTTCTTTATATCTATCATCAGGGATTGAGTAGATCTCCTTAAAGAGCAAGAAGGTATCGGCGGCGGTCAGCTCGAAGAATAGCTGGCTTTTTTGTCCCATAACTACAGCATAATGGCTTTTAAGCCCATTTTCAAGCTTGTTTGGGTGATATCCCATTACTAAGATATCACCGCTGGTTTTTGCGATAATGCCGGTTAACATCTTAATTAAGGTGGTCTTTCCCGCACCGTTAGGTCCTATTAACCCCACAAACTCACCATCATCAATGGAAAGATCAAAGCTTGATACCGCTTCCTTTACGGTAAATTTACGATGAAACAGGCTACGGATACTTCCCATTAGCGAAGCCTCTTTATCAAAACGTTTGTAGGATTTGGTAAGTTTTTTCGTGCTAATTATCATCTATAGATCCTCCCTGTCGTAGCTTATGATTAATGATGGGTCATGACCTTTGGTCATCTTGTGCCGCGCTTTTCGGTTTGCTACCGAATCAAAGATAATGGAAAAATCGTAGTCATCCGGGTAGAGCATGTCGGCAGGTGCGAGAAGCTTAATCCGCTTGTGGTTAACAAGCTGCTTCTTTCCTTTAATCTGTACCCCCAGTTCCCCTAGTTCATTGGTTCGTTTATAGATAATCCCTACAGATTTTTGTGGGTAGACCATTACGCTGTCGCCAATATTAAATCGTTGACTCCTAGTCTGCTTTGGTCTTTCAGTAGCCTTTTGGATGGCTGATTTTGGCGCGGGGGTTATGATGATGTGCGAGCTATCATCTTCAAGCATTGATGAAAGCTGTAAATCTGATTTATTATCTCTATCTCGTTTTGATACCCCATATGCCTCGTTGTAGGCACGTTTTAACATGTGGGTAGGAAAACCTAGCCTTTTAGCAATGTATAGCGCACAGCTTTCCCCCGCTTGACCAATCTGTAGCTTATATAGCGGTTTTAAACTTTCACGGTCAAACTCCATTCGTGCGTTGATAAGTCCATTGGTGCTCATTGCATAATCTTTAATCTCGGGATAATGGGTGGTTGCAAGATAGAAACAGCCTTTAGTCTTAAGTTCGTCTAGGATCGATACCGCTATACCCATCCCTTCGGCAGGATCTGTGCCCGACCCTAACTCATCGAGCAGTACAAGAGAGTCGACGGTCACATTATTGAGTATCTCTACAATGTTTGTGATATGGGATGAGAAGGTAGAGAGATTTTCTGATATACTCTGTCCATCCCCAATATCACAAAGCACCGATGAGTACATGCAAAAGACGCTACCCTCTAACACAGGAACATGTAGACCGCTCTGTGCCATAAGGGAAAGAATCCCTACCGTTTTTAGCGCTACCGTCTTACCGCCTGTATTAGGCCCTGTTATTACCACGCCATGGATACACTGCCCGTCTATAGTATTTCCAATATCAAAGTCAAGAGGGACACAGCTATCAGGGTTTAAAAGCGGGTGACGTCCTTGTTTAATTATAAGTCGGCGGTCGGTGGTAATTTCGGCGGGTATGGCCTTCATCTCTAGTGAAAGCTTGGCTTTGGCAAAGATTATATCTAGCGTTTCCATGCACTCCATGTTAATCCTTATTTCGGATGAGTACCCCTCAACTAGAACCGTTAAGGTGTATAGGATACGTCTAACTTCGTTATCCTCATCAATCTGTAGAAGGGATAGATTATCCTGTAGTTTTCTAACTGCGGTAGGCTCGATAAAGTAGGTGCCGCCTGATCCCGACATATCTATAACGCTGCCACTTACCTGATTTTTATACTCCTTTTTAACAGGCAGAACAAACCTGCCGTTTCGGGTAGCAACATATCCGTCTGCAAACCAACTTTTTTTGGCGGATAGGATAGATTCCAGCTTTACCTTTATAGCAACATGCGCATTTTCTATGCGACGTCTGATATCCCGAAGGGTAGGGGAGGCTTGGTCGTCCACTGCGTTGTTTCTTATAGAGCGATCAATCTCCTCAAAAAGCTCATCCAATGGGTAGAATGAGTTTCCAAAGGATGCTACCGAGATATCCGAAATCTCCTGCTTTTTAAGATAGGATCTCATCCGTTTACAAGCATAGACAAACTCACGAACGCTAGCTAGCTGTTCTGGTACTAGCATAGATCCCTTGTGTGCCAGCTCTAAAATTCTATCTAGCTCCTTCATAGAGGATAGAGGAGGTGTTCCCGCAAGCTCTAGGATATCCCTGCCTTGGGTTGTTTCTCTAACTCTATCTTTACATATACCCTCATTCATAAATGGAGTTAGGGATAGAAGCTTATCCTTTGCCGCGGGTGATATGGCTAGATTAGAAAGCCGTGTTAATATCTGGTCAAACTCTAATGTTTTATGGGTGTTAACTCTCATAGCTTTGTAGTTCTCCGTATTAGCATATTATTATTGGGCAATATTACCCAAAACGTGTGGGTGGAGTATACTTTTCCACAGCTATTGTCGGTGACTGTGGAAAAGCATTTCAATTAAACTAGCAAAAAGACAAAAATTCCATAGGAGATGCACACTATCTTAAAAATGCGCAGATTACTCCTATGGAACATAGCAATTAGCTTTTTCCTTTGGATTTTATTATGCAAAAATTCCAAAGAAAAAAGTAAAATTGCTAGATAAAACTATTATAAGTTAACATTAAGAACAAAAAGTGTGATAGACATAACAAGCCTATCACACTTCAAGGGTATACTACCACCAAGGGGATTGTAGCATAACCTGTATAACTTAAATGGTTATTTAGAAGTAGTCTGTAAGGCATAGGCGCACCAAAAAAAGCGAGCAAGACTCACATAGAATGTTATCCTTCGCATTTTTAAGGTAACCCTCAACTATTAAGTTGCAAGCAACTTTTGAGCAAGCTTTAGCTGTCGACATTAGTGTTAACTTTAAAAGTTAATTTTAGTCGATAAAACTATATAATAGCTTTAGCTGCTAGCTTTAGCTGCTAGCTTTAGCTGCTA
>CAZAOY010000010.1:0-57417 GCA_964486925.1 uncultured Oscillospiraceae bacterium | reverse complement strand
AATATAAGTAAAGGGGTGTTTAACATGACAAATACAGTTATCATTTTCATACAACAAAATAAGAAGGTGACTATATTTTAACCTTCTTAAAGACGGAGGTAACAAATTTGGATAACTTTATTTCACCGGAAATACTTGGCTATGCACAGCAGATTGTAAACAAAACCATTGGAGCAAAAACAAAGGTAAATTCCTTTGGCTGGTCAGAGGGAGGTTTGTTTAATAAGGTTTTTAAGGTAGATACTACCGATGGCGATTTTGTATTAAAGATTGAATGTGACACGATCTTCTTTTCAACCCGTAAGGAGCAGATTGAAAACGAGGTACTAGGTAATGAGTTGTTTAAAAAAGCAGGGATACCAACCGCCTCAATCCTAGCTTATGATTATACAAAGGCTGATATAGGGGTAAGGTACGTCTTTTCTGAATATATTAGCGAGGATCTTCTTTTTATAGCGATTAATAATTTAGATAGCGAGAAGCGATTGCAGATACAGCGACAGGTAACCGAGATCTTTAATAAAATGAAGGGTATCACCAGTGGGTGCTTTGGCAGTATATCTCCAAATGGGATATTAGGACAGCACAAGACATGGGGAGGATATAATAGATACCTATTTAACCTGCTTATTAAGGATGGCGAGGAATGTGGAACCTTTACAGAAGAAGAGATTGCTATCCTAAAAGAAACAGCTGATAAGGCATTTAATTTTAAAGATAGTATCAGTCCATCCTTTGTGCACGGGGATTTAGGATCGCACAATGCACTTCTTAGAAAGGTTAATGGTCAAGATGTAGTCTACATAATAGATTTTGGTAATGCATACTACGGACTTCCGAGATTCGATGAGTATATGATTAGAAAACATGGGGATTTTGGATTTGCTGGATATGATATTACGGATGACATGGGTGACACTAAGGATCTATACAATCAAAATCTTTGTGTGGATTTTGAGAGGATGTTTTGGAGAGAAACTGAAAGGTTAACTCAGGATTACGCTTACTGTCGGGATTGGATGATTCCAAGCATAGAAGCAGCTAAAGCTGATACATCCCGTGAGCATATTATCGAATTTATTAATAAGTGCCGTAAAATCTTATTGTAACAATTGCAGGGTTTAATCATTATAATTTATTAGTATATTACAAATTGTAAAGCAAGCTGTGACAGGTTAGACCCGTCACAGCTTGCTTTAGTTAGTGAATATATAAATATGTTAAAGACACCCTGCTATCCACGCTGTATTCTAACCAGTGCGGCTCGTAGCTTTCCTAACTTTTCTATCAGCGCATTGTTAAGACTAGCCTTAAACTGTAGGTATTTCTCCACATCGGTTTTGGTAGCTTCCTGCTCAGCGTATCTAACTTTTGTATAGATATTGGCTATATCGCTAAAGTCTATTCCATTAAAGCAAAACCTTCCGTTTATACGGTCAGCAAACATCTTTAAGGTTTCCTTAGGCAACAGCTCATCTCCGCTAAGTCGCTTAATGTAAAAGCAGATATCCTCAAAGCAGATGTAAACCTTTACTGTATCAGTGCAACGTCTGAATCGACGTCGCTTTATAGCGGTGGAGAGGGTAATTCCAATTGTAACAGCTAGTATTAGGACAGCGATTATTGAGAGGATAATTATGGTTTCAAGTGAGGAATTATCCTCTTCGTCGGGGATATATATTGGTGTCAGAGTGCCCCCTTGGGTGTTCTGATCCGGTGGATAAGGTTGGTAGCTAGAGCCTGAACCACCTTGACTGGCTTGTGGTTTTGACCATTCATTGCCAATTGCGGTATACCCAGAGGTTGCCTCAAAAGGTATCCAACCCAGACCTTCTATATAAGCCTCCGCCCAGGCATGGGATTGGGTTGACATGCCGGAGTATAGACCGCTCTTTTGCTTAGTGTAATCAAGACAAATCCCCTCCACATACCTTGTAGGGATACCGACACACCTCCCTAGTACTGCCATAGACGTAGCGTAGTAGGTACAGTACCCTTGTTTAGAATCAAACAGGAAGTAGTCAACAAAATCTCGGTTATCAGGAAGTCGGGTAACATTTTTTGTATACTCATACTCCTTTAGATATGTTTTAATAGCTTCTAACCTGTCGTAGTTGTTAGTGCAATATTTAGTGATATCTTTTGCCAAAAGCCTAACACGTTCGGGTAGATCTTGCGGTAACGATAGGTATCGCTGATCTATCTCATCAGCACGGTTTCTATAAAATGAAGGGTTTAGATAATCCAGATCACCGCCTTGGATCTCGCTTATGTAGGTATCGCTATAACCCATTGAGGTAACATCCTTATAAGAGAAGTTATCCATCCCTCTGGCGATGGTTTTAAACAGATCACTAGAGTAGTTTACCTCATAGAACGAAACATAATATTGGGTGTCACGTCCTCTAATCCGCGAAAATTTGGGGGTTTCGGTGTTGAATTTAACTAGATTTTCAATACTGGAAGGTAGCTCCAGTGCATATGTTTTAATTGGAGTAAAGAGCGACTTTGTTTTCACCTGGTCATAGGTAATGGTAGCGGTTCTCTTAATTAACAGCATCTCCAGTTCTTCTTTAGAAAGCCCATTTGCATAGAAGGCCGATAACATTTCATATACGTCTACTATCGGATAACTATCCAGTGACCTGTTTTCACCATCTCTAATGGTGTTGTTCCAACTGTGACCTGTATACTCATCCCTAACAACCCCAGCAAGATAGATATCGCTACGTGCTTTTGTGTGCATGTTAAAGGTTACAAGCTTCTTATCAGATTCTCGTAGCTGTCCTCCCAATCTGTTATCACCATCTGAATATCCAGTAGTAAATACTGAAAATTCGCCTGAGCTTAAATGAGCGTTAATTGACAGCCAAACCTCATTTGTAAAAAGGCTTACCTGCTCTACGATGGTATTATACCAAGACTTTACCGTCGTCCACTGTATAGGCTCTTCCTTTGACGGTAGGGTAACTGCTATAAAAGGCGCAATTACACAGACCGGCAATAGATATCGTGCGGTTTGCTTTACAATATGGCTGGCTTTATCCTTTGCAAAGAATAGGGTAACCACCTGCATTGTACAGTAGATAATATGTAAGAGCAGTATACAGATGGTGAATTTGGGTAGCTCTATGCCATAGATACATAGTATAATACAAATGCTTAGTGCTGCAATACAGAGTAAAACTTCAGTAAAAAGGTATTTAACTGCAAGATTTACCACTATTGTGATTGCCGTACATATCAAAAAGCTTGTAATGTACCCGTACACCGCTGTATACTCGGCGTTGCCTTGAAAAAAGCCATAGTTCCAGTCAATAAAGTTAGCAGTAGCTTTAACTAAATCTACCTTAAAGGTAATGGTACCTACTGCAAAGGTAGTAGCGGCGGTTAACAAGATAACAGCCAAAGCGACAATACGTGTAGTCGTATTTGCAAGGGATGCCCATCCTATCGTTAAAATTAGACCTACTAACAGAATAAAGATAAAGTTTGCCTGTAGCAGTAAAAGCTCCGTCGTAGCGTAGGTAACTGCTGTTGACAATAAAAAAGGTATAAAATTGTCTAGTATAACACTTAATGCTTTTTTTACCATATATCATACCCGTTAAGTTTACGAATTATATCCTCGCTTTGCTCTACCCTTAACACATTAATCCCATCAGCTACTAGTTCATCAGCAAAGACGTTACTACCACTTCCAATATAGATTACTGTAAGCTTTACATCATTGGCAACCACTGCATCTTTACATGCAGTTAATAGATCATGTGTAAGCTTTGTGGTTACGATAATCCCCAAAAAAGCCTCGCTTTTAACCGTTATAAGTTCTGTCAGCAACATCGAAGCGGACTTTTTAGAGTTAAACTTTAACTTAGATGACAGGTGATAGAGCTGTTCAAAATCGGATGAGGTGTCTACATCTATAATGCTCTCGCCTTGGAAATCAAGATATGTAAAGAATTTTGTACGGGTGCGCAGACAAAGGTCAGAGACAGAGAGAAGTACGTCGATAATCTTATCTTCAACATTAATTGTAGACTGTTTATCAAGTTCAAGAGGGGAGAGGTCGGCTAGCACAGCTATAGGAAGCTTTTCGGGGATGGAGTATGTTCGTGACATAAGCTCTCCACGTCTTGCGGAAGCCTTCCAATGGATAAGCTTTCTACTATCTCCCACTGAATATTTTTTCATGTTAACATCTAAAACCATTGTGTCAGAAACCCCTGTAGCTTTACCCTGCTTTGTGTCGCTCTCGTTTTGAGTAAGCACAAGCCGTTCTAATGGAATGAGTTTTGGCAACACTGAGAGTCGCTTTTTTGTGAGCATAGGGTAGGTGATAGAAAAGATCCTTAAAAAATCGGTAACCTCTACTGATCCGACACCAACCTCATACTCGCCACGATATTTGCAACAGATATCGGCGTTAATCTTAACCGATTCTTGGGGTAGAAGCATATATGTCGTATCCATATCAATCCCCGAAAGGTTAGAGTTTTCCGTTAAAAAATTTAGCTTTATACCTGTATATGCAATAAAATCCTCGTTTGCTACTCTTATATCAAAGGGCATGTACTCTCCTTTTAAGGTGTGCCATGATTTTGTTTCCTGGCTAAGTTTAAAACGTGAGAACACAAAGACGGTATAGATAAGCGATACAACAGGTACTGTAAGGGTAAAGTAAAACATGGCATAAGCTAGATTACCGCCATAAAAGCTAGCAAAAACCCCTGTAAGCACTATGGCTAACAGCATAACTAATCTATTGCGTATCATAATTATGACCACACTCAAAGTAAGCGTAAGCGCTTACTCGAAGTTCCTTTTCATTTAGAATTATAACCTTTATTTATACTCCCTAAAAACCGGTACCTTTACACCGGATACTATTGTACTAAGCACCTTCTCGGCTGTTAGGTGGTTAATACGAGCCTCGGAGGACAGTATTAGTCTATGGGTCAAAAGGCTTGGGAGCAGCTTTATAACATCGTCAGGGATAACATAGTCCCTACCTGCATAGTACGCCGCCGCCTGTGCCGCGCGAACCACCGCCAGAGAGGCACGGGGGCTAGCGCCAAGGGTTAGGTTTTGTGAGTTTCTTGTTTCGTTTACAATGTTTATAACATAGCTGATAATATCACGGTTAACCTTAACCTCGCAAACCTCATTTTGCATTCTAATTATATCTTTAGTTGATGTTACAGCTTCAAGTGAGAGCACAGCCTTGCTCTTGATATTTTGCTCAATCATCCTAAGCTCATCAGCATTTGATGGATAGCCTATAGTGATCCTCATAAGAAATCTGTCCAACTGTGCCTCGGGTAGATTATAGGTACCGGAATATTCTACAGGGTTTTGGGTAGCGATAACCATAAAAGGGTCGGGGAGGGTATAGGTAGTACCGTCAACGGTAATCTGATGTTCCTCCATAGCTTCAAGTAGTGCCGATTGTGTCTTTGGAGAGGTACGGTTAATTTCATCCGCAAGGATAATGTTCTTCATAATCGCACCTTTTGTATACTCAAATCTTCCGGTCGCCATATTGTAGATGGAAACCCCTGTAATATCGCTAGGCAGGGTATCGGGGGTAAACTGAATCCTCGCAAACCCATCAACACCGCAGTCAAGTGAACGAACCAACGCCGTTGCAAGGGTAGTTTTGCCTACACCTGGAACATCTTCAATAAGGATATTACCCTTAGCAAGCAGAGTAATAATTACAAGCTCGGCGGCGCTACTCTTTCCGATTAGCGCCGACTGGATATTTTTAGTTAATGCCGCTAATACACCGTTGTCCATAGTTTCCTCCATTTATAACATAACTGTAGTATAGCAGTTTAACCTCCTTATCGGTTACCGTTATGTATTAATCTTGATAATGTGGTATAACAAAATCTAAATAACAATAAAAAGATTGTACTGCTATATACACCTTCATTATAGCATATTAACAGTGGTGTTTCAAGTAGTTTTGCAGATAAAATTTGTGTTATGTCAAAATAATTTGTATAAAAAACACCATACGTTTAAGATGGTGTTTTGCAACAATATATTATTCATTTTGTATCTATTTTTGGTTTTTTATATTAGCTAAGATGTTAAAGGGTAAATGGACTGGATTACAGGTCTGGGATAAACTATTATCCTTTGCTATAATTAAGGTATAAAATGCTTTTATCTGATGTATGTTTTTTAGATAGAAAGAGCCTACAACCGTTTCTAGTCAACAGCTATCGGCACTTTCTACCTGTCTGCTCTGTGGTAGCATGTTTATCCCGAGTAATTATTCTAATTGTTTATTCTTCATCTTACTACTGCAAGTGCAAATCCTATATGTTCAAAGGCATGCAAAAGATCAAAGCGATTGGCAAAGAAACGCTCTTCAATGTCAGCAGTTGATAGATTCTCATAGATAAGCATGTTGATTATTCGCCCCAACTATTGACCTTTACTAATATTTATACAAAAAGCAGTTAACCTGTCTTTAAGCCAAAGGCTTTCTAACCAATGGCTTCAAACAGGATAACTGCTATCTTTACTAGTATATCTTAACTATCTTCCTAACTGTTTTTTAACAGTAGCAACTATATTTTCTGTGCTTAGTCCAAACTTTTTTAGTAGTTCTAAAGCAGGGCCTGACATCCCGTAGGTATCATTTACCCCGATCTTTATCACCTTGCATGGGTACTCCTCCGCCAAAAGTTCGCTTACCGCACCGCCTAGTCCGCCGATTACGCTATGTTCCTCTACCGTTACAAGGCAGTTTGTTTCCTTTGCCGCCTTTAGGATAAGCTCGTTATCTAATGGTTTTATGGTGTGGATGTTAATAACCCTAGCGTTTACACCTATAGCCTTTAACTCCTCCCACGCCTCCAGTGCAAAACCTACCATTAACCCTGTGGCTACGATGGTAATGTCATCACCATCACGCAGGGTAACCCCCTTGCCTATCTCAAAGCTGTAGCTATCATTATCGTTTATTACATCACACGCTAACCGTCCAAGCCGTACATAAGCAGGGCCTTTATGTTGTGCTAAAGCGTGAATCGCCGCCTTAGTTTCCACATCGTCGGACGGATTTATTATGGTCATACCCGGGATTGTACGCATTAACGCTATATCCTCACAGCACTGGTGGGTCGCCCCATCCTCCCCTACCGATATCCCCGCATGGGTAGCGCAGATGTTAACACTAATCTTAGGGTATCCTATAGTGTTTCTAATAATCTCGTAGGCACGTCCCGCCGCAAACATAGCAAAGGTGCTTGCATATACAGTCTTGCCTGTAACTGCAAGTCCTGCCGCAACCCCCATCATGTTACACTCGGCTATACCGCAGTCAAAAAACCGTTCTGGTGCAACCTTTTTAAACATCTCAGTCTTTGTCGCCTTTGCAAGGTCTGCGTCCAGTACCACCACATTCTTATTTATAGCCGCAAGCTCTACTAGCGCCGCCCCGTAGCTATCTCTAGTCGCAACCTTCTTCACTGTTACCTCTCCCATTACTCTACCCCCTCGCCGCACTCTGCAAGGGAATTTCCGATTTTACTAAGATCCCCTACTGCAATGTTATACTGTTCCTCATTTGGTGCCGCACCATGCCATGCTACATTGTTCTCCATAAAGCTAACACCCTTACCTTTAGTGCTCTTTTGGATTATCGCAACCGGCTTACCCTTAACGGTTTCTGCCTCGTTAAATGCCCTTTCGATATCATCAAAGCAGTGCGCATCCATGGTAATCACATGAAATCCAAATGCCGTAAACTTATCGGTTATCGGCTCCGGAGAGCATACCTCCACTACAGGTCCGTCGATCTGTAGTCCGTTGTTATCCACCACAATTACTAGGTTATCCAGCTTGTTGTGCGACGCAAACATCGCCGCCTCCCAAACCTGACCTTCTTGTATCTCGCCATCCCCAAGTACTGCATATACTCTGTAGAACTTTCCTGACACCTTGCCCGACAGCGCCATACCACATGCCGCCGAAACACCCTGTCCTAGCGAACCGGTACTCATATCCACCCCAGGAGTCCCCTTCATATCAGGGTGTCCTTGAAGTCTTGACCCAGTCTTACGCAGAGTTTTAAGCTCCTCCACAGGGAAAAATCCTCTATGGGCTAACACTGCATATAAAGCGGGTGCGCAGTGACCTTTAGATAGCACAAACCTATCCCTATCCTCGTCCTGTGGGTTAGTAGGATCTACCTTCATCTTCTCAAAGTAGAGGTAGGTTAAGGTATCTGCAATCGAGAGTGACCCACCCGGATGACCCGCCTTAGCGCTATAGACTCCCTCGATAATCCCGTGCCGTACGTTGTTAGCTATAACCTTTAGCTCTGATTTTCTTTTAGCTGTCATTCTCTCTCTCCTAACTATATAACTTTTCGATATGTTCAATAAACTTGCTAAATCCCGACTGCTCACAAGGTATCGTTACAAAGTCTGCAATCTCCTTTATATCCTCTGGAGAGGTTTCAAAGGTAGCGCCGATCTTAGCAAATTTAATCATCTCAACATCATTGTAGTAGTCACCAATCGCCATAATCCGCTCTGGGTTAATATTAAATATCCTAGCATATTCCTTAAGTGTGTTACCCTTGCTGACATTAGTCGGTATTATCTCAAAACAGGTTGGTGCAGATAGGATAAAGGTTATCCCCTCTACCTTATAGTCAGCTATAAACTCTACCACTCGGTTTATATCCTCTACATCCCCAACCAGAATCGCCTTAAAGCACCTGTCAGGAAGTTCGTCGTACCCACCAATTTTACAGTCCTTTCCTAGTATCCTTTTGTGGCGATCAAAGTACGGACTGTCCACCGTTATGGTAACACCATCCTCCTTTACCGCCTCCACCCCAAGGGATGGGGATACATTTGACAGCTCCTTTAATACCTGCTTATAGCTACTAGGCAGATAGTGAGGATTTATTATCTTTCTTTCCTTCATATCGTAGATAACCCCACCGTTACAGCAGATAATAGGCTCATCAATGTGAAATATCCTAGCATAATCTTCACAGAATGCAGGGGCTCGTCCTGTACAGAAGGTAACCCTGCCGCCCTTTGACTTAAAACGGTCGATAGCCTCTATGTCCTCATGGTTAATGTCTGCCCTATGGGGTATTAATGTGCCGTCAAGGTCAGATGCCACAAAAATGTCACTAATCTTCATATGTATGTCCTTTCTCTCTAAATGCAACTCCGCTTGCTAATACTAGGTAATCTTAATGGTACGCAAAAACTTCTCAAAATATATAGGTAGTGGCGAATCAAACCTCATAACCTCCTCGGTTATCGGGTGAACAAACTCAATCGTTCTAGCATGCAGACATTGGCCGTTTAGCTGTTTTAACACCTTTGTCGGGCCGTAAACCTCATCACCCGCAACAGGGTGTCCGATATGCGCTAGGTGTACCCTGATCTGATGGGTTCTTCCTGTCTTAAGGTTTAACCGTAGGTGGGTGAAAGCACCGTATCTATCGATAACCTCGTATTCAGTAACTGCATTACGGGAGTTTAACTCGGTTACGCACATCTTTTTACGGTCATTTTTGCTTCTGCCTATAGGTGCGTCGATAACCCCAGCGTCCTCCTTAAAGCCACCATAGACAACCGCTTCGTACTGCCGTTTAAAGGAGTGCTCCTTAATCTGTTCCGCCAGCCCTGCATGGGCTCTGTCATTCTTAGCTACAATTAACAACCCGCTAGTGTTCTTGTCGATTCTATGCACGATCCCAGGGCGGATTACACCGTTTATAGTGGATAAAGAATCCTTGCAGTGGTACATCAGTGCATTTACTAAGGTGTTGTCATAGTTTCCCACAGCGGGGTGAACCACCATACCTTTAGGCTTGTTTACCACTAAGAGATCGTTATCTTCATACACAATCTCAATCGGGATATCCTGCGGAGTTATATCAAGCTCCTGCGGTGGTGGTATCTTTACCGTCACCTCGTCCCCGCTAATGACCTTGTAGTTTTTGCTGACCATGCCACCATTTACCAAAACATCCCCGCTTAGTATAAGCTTTTGAATACTGCTTCTGGTTTTATCAGGCACACAACCCGCAATAAACAGATCGATACGCTTGCCCTCGTCCTCTTTTGTAGCTATTATAGGATCATTATCCATCTGTCTACCTACTCCCATCCTAATTATCCTTGCCTTCATCGCTTGCTTGTAGCTTTTGAAGCTTGGATACCTTGTACTCCATAAAGATCACATAAAATATCACACATGCCGCCCCTACTACAATGCACATATCCGCAAAGTTAAAGACCGCAAAGTTAATAAGCCTAAAATCAATATAGTCCACTACATACTTTCTAAAAACCCTATCACATAGATTTCCTAACCCACCACCGATTACAGTAGCGATACACCACATAAATTTACTGGATATATCCTTGTAAAAGCAGAGGTATAGGATACCTACAAACAAGAGTATGGATGGGATGATTATTAAAAACAGATAATTCTTATCAAAGGAGTTAAACGCCGCACCTGTATTCTCCGCATAGGTAAGGTGTAACACACCATTAATAATAGGATAGGTGGTAACCTGTGACAGCTTATCCACCGCAAAAGTCTTGATAAGCTGATCGATACCTACTAATGCCAATGAATAGAGTAACGCTATATATCTCATAAAAACGACCACGCTATGGGCGAGCACAAACGATATTAATTAGGTAATCAAATATTGCTTTTTTCCTTAAAAAACTTATGGGATCGCTAAAGCAATAGTGTAAATAATTTCCATATTAATAATACCCCTTTGTGTCTACCCACCTTTCATTTAGTTGTTATGCGTTATGGAGGCTAGACACCCCTGCGCATAAAGTAGGGAACGACCCCAAATGAGTATCCATAACAGAGTTTCACAAGGTCAATTCCCTACATTTTTATCAAGCGACTACTATTCACTGCCGATAATCACTCGATCAGCTAACAGATACCCGCTGTTATATGAACTACATATCTAATACGACACTAACGCAACGTTTACATAGTGTAGGATGAGCGGTATCCTCACCTACTGTATCGCTGTAAACCCAACATCTTTCGCATTTTTCGCCGTCCGCCGCAAGAGCAGTAACCGACACCCCTGCTACAGGTGTAGCTACCTCACCCGCGCCAATTTCAAAGCTTACCTGTGAACAGATAAATACCGAGGTTAAATCGTTGCTCTCCTGCTTTAGTAGCGCTACAACCTTCTCGTCCACATTTGAATCTGTGTACACTATAACCTTTGCTTCAAGAGATTTACCGATTATCTTAGCAACACGTTTCTCTTCAAGTGCCTTTTGTACACCCTCTCTAACCTGCTCGATCACCGCCCACTTCTCGATAACTGTAGAGTTATCTCTATATGAGATAGCGGAGTTTAGCATGTTATCACCCTTAAGGTCAGGCATTTGGTTAAATAACACATTCTCCTTCTCGTCATTCTCCATATGAGGCATAAACTGCCAGATCTCATCGGAGGTAAAGGACAGAATTGGTGCGATTAGACGTGTCAATGTGTCTAGTATAGTATACATTGCGGTCTGCGCGCTACGACGTTTGTCACCGCTAGCGGATTCACAGTATAATCTATCCTTTAGGATATCAAGATAGAAGTTTGACATATCCACAACGCAGAAGTTATGGATTGTGTGGTATACGATATGAAAATCAAACGCTTCATACGCCTTAATCACCTTTTCAACAAGTCCCGCAGTTCTGGATAGTGCTAGCTTATCAAGCTCGTAAAGCTTATCAAACGCTACCATATCGGTGTTAGGGTTAAAGTCGCTAATGTTACCTAGGATAAACTTAGCGGTATTTCTTATCTTTCTATAGCTTTCCGAGATTTGTTTAAACAATTCATTAGATACTCTAATATCTGAATGATAGTCGGTGGAAGCGATCCATAGCCTTAGGATATCCGCCCCAAACTGTTTAATTACATCGGATGGATAGATAACGTTACCGATAGACTTAGACATCTTCTTGCCCTGTCCGTCTACTACCCATCCATGGGTACAAACTGCTTTGTATGGTGCACTGCCCTTGTACGCAACCCCTGTAAGCAGTGAGGACTGGAACCAACCTCTAAACTGATCTCCACCCTCTAGGTAAAGGTCAGCAGGCCAGTTTAGCTCCGCTCTCTCCTCTAACACCGCCGCATGGGATACACCACTGTCAAACCATACATCCATGATGTCGGTTTCTTTTATAAACTCTTTGCAACCACAGTCACATTTAACGGTAGACGGTAAAAATTCACTAGGCTCTTTTACATACCAGCTGTCCGAGCCTTCTTTCCTAAACATATCCGAGATAGCCTTAATAGTCTGGTCGTTTACGATAGGCTTGTTACAAGCTTTGCAGAATAGTATCGGAATAGGTACACCCCAGGTACGCTGACGTGAGATACACCAGTCGCTTCGGTCGGTTACCATACCCTTAATGCGTTCCTCACCCCATGACGGAATCCAGGTAACATCCGAGATAGCTTTAACCGCTTCGGCTTTAAAGTCGTCGATAGAGCAAAACCATTGCTCTGTTGCCCTAAAGATAATAGGACTATGACATCTCCAACAGTGTGGATACTGGTGGACAATCTTTTCAATAGCGAATAGATTTTTAGTTTCATCTAGCTTTTTAGCGATAGCCTTGTTTGCGTCCTCAACCTTTAGTCCAGAAAACTCCCCTGCAAGATCAGTTAGCTCACCCATAGCGTTAACAGGTACTACTATCTCGATCTGCTCGTAGTTTTTGCAAACCTCAAAGTCCTCAACCCCATGTCCCGGTGCGGTATGAACGCAACCGGTACCGCTTTCAAGGGTTACATGATCCCCTACAATAACTAAGGACTGTCTATCAAGGAATGGGTGGGAAACGGTAATGTATTCAAGTTCTTTTCCGGTAAAGCTGCCAACTAGCTCGTACTCGGTAATATCCGCCGCCTTCATGGTGTTCTCTACTAATTCCTTAGCAACACAAAGGTACTCATCCCCAGTCTTTACAAGGGTGTATTCGTAATCAGGGCCGAGGCAGATAGCCACGTTACCAGGAAGAGTCCAGGTAGTTGTAGTCCAGATTACAAACCGTACATCACTAGCATTAACCCCCGCCTTAGCAAATACCCCCTTATCATCTAATACATTAAACTTAACATAGATGGAGTGGCACTTATCCTGATCATACTCAATCTCTGCCTCCGCTAACGCAGTCTGACAGTTAGGACACCAGTATACTGGTTTTAAACCTTTATAGATAAAATCACGTTTAGCCATAGCGCCAAACACTTCGATCTGTTTTGCCTCAAACTCGTTTCTAAGGGTAAGGTATGGGTTTTCAAAGTCACCGATAACCCCAAGCCGTATAAACTGTTCCTTCTGGATATCCACATAGGACAAAGCAAACTCACGACAGATCTTGCGTAGCTCTACCTTGGATATGGTGTTGATATCCACCCCGTCCTTCTTCATCGCCTTCAGTTCGATAGGCAGACCGTGGGTATCCCAACCCGGTACGTACGGAGCGCTATGCCCTGTCATATTTTTATAACGCACAACAAAATCCTTTAGTAGCTTATTTAGCGCTGTACCGATATGGATATCTCCGTTTGCATATGGAGGACCGTCATGTAAAACGTACTTAGGTTTATCCTTGTTCTTCTCCATTAGCTTTGTGTATACCGATAGATCATCCCATCTCTTTAACATCTCAGGTTCTCTGACAGGAAGATTTCCTCTCATTGGGAAATCCGACTGTAACAGATTTAATGTCTTGTTATAATCTTGTGCCATCTTATCTCCTTATCATTAACTGCTTTTTACTATCTGTCAAACTCTTTGGTTTCGCCGTTGTCATGGTAGTCGTGACTATCACTATCCTTTGTACCGTCGTTATCGATAAACGCTTCTAGATCAGCGGTGTTTTCAAAGCCATCGTCATTAACTAAATCACAGTCATCCACGGTATCCTCTGCCTTCTCAATTGGTGAGGTTTTAGAGGTGTTTGTGGTAACCATCTCCTCTGGCTGATCTACATCATTACTTTGAATTGGCTGTCTGTTAGAGTACATGCTCTTTAGCGCTTGAAGCTGATTTGTGTACATAGCAAATAGGTTTTGCTGAAACTCCTGTGCCTGCTGTCTTGTGTGGTCTAGGATATCTCTCTCACGAGAGATATGTTGTCTTATGGTTTCAAGCTCCCGAACCGTTTTGCCCTTTATGTTTGTAACGATATTCTCGGCTTGCTGTTTAGCTTTTCTTGTAACCTCATTTGCCGCTGATATAGCTTCCTGTTCAACTAAGCTTGCCTTCTCTTTTGCCTCGTTTATAATCGACCCCGCAAGCTTTTGCGCTTTTACAATAACCTCACCAATGCTTTGCTCTTCCTTTTGATACTCAGAAACCTTAAATGCCAGCACATTTATCTTTTCCTTAAGTTCAGCATTCTCTGCAATTAATTCATCTATCTGTGAAGCCGCCTTTTGTACAAAGGCATCAACTTCTTCTCGTTTAATACTTGATCTTCTACTGTCAAATACAGCGCCTCTTGCTACATTCTTAACATCCATTACAAATCCTCCCTTACATTGTGGCAACCTCTGAAAACCCGCTTACGCACCTTTAAATACACTATACTATGTCCTGCACTAAATTGTACACACTAAGGTCCTCGGATGTGTCCATTATTTATATTTAAAAATACTCACCAAATACCTACCCTTTTTTGTTGTCTGAACATTTTTAAGTATAAATTTTCCCATACCTTTTATAACGATAACATCCTCTGGTTTTAAGATAGATGACAATGATTGTATCTCCTTAGAGTTTACAACTATAGCGCTACGTTCTATTAGCTCTGCCGCCCTACCCCTGCTCTTTCCTGTAACCATCGCTACAACACAATCCAACCTTAAAGAAGATATAACCTTTGAAATCTCCTCAAATTCTCTAGTAATAGTTATACTACTAGTATCACCTAATTCTGAAACAATAACCGACTGGCTCCCTACCTTTGTAAGGTTTTGTGCTATATATTCCTTAATACTCTCTATAATAAATATATATGTAACTCCCAAATCCCCATAGGTTATAATATCGCCAATCATCTCACGCTTAATAGACAGTCCCATTAGTGCACCTAGAAAATCTGAGTGGGTTAGGGTACTGCCAAATTTTTTGTTATAGGTCACCTTAAGACAGACAATTGGGAAGGTAATATCCGTTTTATCCATATAATCAGGGAACACACCCATCGCTACACGTAAAACGTCATCATGTCCACCATAAAAGACAACCTGCTTATTATTAAGGGTACAACGCCTTGCAAATTCCAGTTGACCCGATGTTAAAAAGTTTGTGAAGATAATCCTGCCCTTATCATTAGCCTGCGCTAGCATGTTATCTATCTTTGCATAAAGGTATTCATCCTCTTTGTCAGTAAGCATATTATCCCCACATTAGAACAGACTGTTCACATCAAACTCGCCAACCTCTTCACCCTGCATATCAACGTTAGCGGGGGTGATAATATAGGTGTTTACCGCAACCTTGCTAATTCGTCCGGAGTTTGCATAAGCAACCCCGCCCAGAAAATCTAAAACTCGCTGACAGGTTTCTCTTGAAGCCGCTTCAAGATTTAACACTACAGTATGTTTCTTGTTAAGGTTATCTGCAACAGGTTTTACATCTTCAAAGCCTGTTGGCTTAAAGAGTATAACTTGAAGCTTGCTTGCAGCCTTGCTCGCTAGATCATCACGAGAAACACTGGTTGTTGCTGAAAAGCCGGAAAAGCTTTGTCTAGAAGAGCTAGATCTTGGTCTTTCTTCTTCCTCTTCCTCGTACTCTTCATACTCCTCATACTCATCTTCAGGGTTAAGCACTCCTTTTAATTTATCAAATATACCCATCTTTAGTTACCTCTTTTCACTATCTTTTGCCGTAAAGCGCTGTGCCAATCCTAATAATATTAGCACCGTACTTTATAGCTAATCTATAATCATTTGACATGCCCATCGATAAGTATTTAAAATCAACCGACCCATCAAAGCGATCTTTACAATCTAAAAACAATTCCTGCATCTTTTTAAGATAAATTTCCCCATCCTCGATAGGGACTATCGCCATTAACCCACGAATTCTTACAAACTCAAGCTCCCTAATAGCATTAATCACATTATCCAAATCCTCTACAAGGACCCCTGATTTTGTCTCTTCCCTGCCAATATTAACCTCAATTAGTATATCGATAATCCGATTAACGCTATCGGCATACCGATCGATTATAATAGCAAGCTTAACCGAATCAACCGATTCTATCATATCAACCTTATCAATAATATACTTAACCTTGTTAATCTGTAGCTTACCGATAAAGTGAACGTTAATACGTCCGTTTGGATGATCTAAATTATAACGCTGATATTTTGATAAAAACTCCTGAACCCTGTTCTCACCTATAATGTTAACACCCATGTCAAACGACTGATTGACCACCTCATATGGCACAGTCTTTGTCACCGCTACAACACTAATATCATTATAATCTCTGCTTGCTTGCTCACAGGCGGATTTTACGTTGTCCATCAAAACATCATAGTTTTGCTGTAGATTCTCTATCGTGATAACCGGTTGGCTGTCCTTAGCCTTTCTCTCTCTCATAGGGATACTCTACTCCTCACTACTGTTTTCACTGCTATTACCACTACTACTATCACCTTTACTGCTAACACTACTGCCGCTACTAGATGACCTAGCGCCTTCACTTTGGTTGTTTGGGATATCCGTTGGCTGTTTGCCATATACATTCTTACCCAGTACAATTACCTGATCGTATTGGCTAACATACGCCTGATCGATAGTTACCTTGCTAATTACAATATCATCATCCTCATAGATTGAATCAATCAACTTAAACACCGGCATACCGGCGATTAGGATGTAAACACCCTTTTTACCATCTTTAAACCTAACTGTTTCCTTGCTAACCGCAACACCTTTATATCTACTGGTATTTGTTACAGCTTTAGAGAATCGCTCGTTTATAATGTTCTCATTAATCACATCCGACCTAAAGATTATAATATCCTTAGTCGCCTTTGGATCTACAATAATATTATCTACAGTAGTTAGGATGGTTTCATTTACATTGGACATAAAGCTTAAGTTTACAGCCTGTCCTATGTTAAACTCCTTAGTCTTGGCTTTAGCGATTGACGCAACATAGTACCAGTCACTAGAACGCACAAGCTTTCCGACATAAGGCGAATTGGACGCAGACTTCATCTGCATAAGACTATCAAATTTGCTGTAGGTTAGCTTGTCCATAGAATCTATGGTAAAGTCCTTCTCTAGTCCATCAATCTGGCTTGAAAAGTATCCTGTACCTGTAGATTTAACCGACTCCACTACAGCAAGCTCACTAGACTTTAACCTCTTTGCCTCTGCCTTTAGATCCTTTATCGTTTGCGAAAAATCAACCCGCTGGTTCTTAACCGCCTGTAGCTTATTTAAAGAGTTAGTCAGATCATTAATTACACTCACACTATTGCTTAGATTAAGGTTATCAAGCATTGATATGTACTGTATCTGATCCTGTTCAACCTGTGATACCGCTATATCAAGCCTAGCACCTTTAATAGCACCCTCACTCTGGTTTTCAACTAGCATTTTAATCATGGTGTTGCATTCATTTAAGCGGTTTACATTAATGATATCCTGTTCAGTCTTGTAAAACTTTGCAACATCGGTAGATACCGTTACCTTCTGTCCATCGCTATAGTTGTATGCAACAACATGTTTTTTGGGTATGTCAATTACATCCTCTTGTCTTACAAAGTATCCGTCAAACGTAACATTGAGCGAATAGTCATGCAACACAGCTGTCTCTGTTTTATACGGCTTATCGACAAAAAGATACAGCTGGTATGAGAAATACATACAAAGTACTATCCCCACTAGTATATATATTATATCACTAAGCCTTTTTTTAATCATTACCTACGCTTCCTCTTTTGCTTCATTCTCCATAGTGTTAATAATTCTAGCCGGTATTATTGTTGAAACAGCGTGTTTATACACTAAATTCTGCTTTCCGTCGCAATCTAAGATAATTGTAAAGTTATCAAAGCCCTTTACTAGCCCCTTAAACTGAAATCCGTTTGTTAGGTAGATGGTTACCGGTATCTTTAATATCCTAGCTTGATTTAGAAAAACCTCTTGTAGATTTACCGTTTTCATTTAGATATCATCCTTTCCTATATGCGGGTTTTATCCCTCGCATTTCACTATCCTTTTGTGGATACTCTTTATATAAAGGTATGTCTTAACTATAATGTTTAATAGAATAACTTTTAGCGGATAACCCCTTATCTTGCCCTAACTATTAATATAGATGTAATAACAGCAGCAACCCGCTTCAAATATGTATAGCAAATCTATTATACATAGTATTGTATCATATTTTTTAATGTTTTGCAAGTAAATTTATATTTTTTAACAATTTCACATCATTTGGGGTTTTATCTCGATAATGTTAGCTATTTTTAATAAATACCCAAACTGCTTGTGCATAACTAAAAGGTATGCAGTTAAAACCCAATTAAGTTAACTAACGATATTGTTGTCATCTTACGAAATATTCTATTAAACACCCGCCTCTCCACCAAAAAATCGGTCGCAGACTCCCTCGATTTCATTGTACATCTCACCTATGTTTTTATAGCTGTCAGCGTAAAACCAGTTTATGCTCTTTCGCTTTCTAAACCAGGTTAGCTGTCTTTTTGCATACCTTCTAGAGGACTGTTTTAAATCATCAAGACATTGCTCTAAAGGCTTTAAACCGTTAAAATATGGCAAAAGCTCCTTGTATCCAATTGCCAAAGCACCTGTAGCAAGGTTATCCTTTGATAGAATATACCTCGCCTCTTCTATAAGCCCCTGCTCTACCATACTATCCACCCGAAAGTTTATACGGTCGTACAGTGTGGCTCTGTTAAGGTAGTCAATCCCTATCTCAAGCGGGGTATACAAGCTTTCACCCAATCGGCTCTCCTCCTGCGCTAACGAGAGGGGTTTACCTGTTAAAGTATGATACTCAATCGCTCTCACTACACGGGGAAGGTTGTTCTCATGGATACGATCCGCACTAACAGCGTCAACCTGCCTAAGCATGTTATGAAGAACCGTTGCTCCTTTATCCGCTGCAATATCGGTAAGCCGCTTGCGTAGTGCAGTGTCCTGCACGGTATCGTCAAAGAGGATGTTATCCACTAAAGAGTTTACATAAAGCCCCGTACCGCCTACTAGGATAACCTTGCTACCAGAGTTATGTATATCCTCTATTATCCCTTTTGCTCTCTCCACATACTGGGCAACACTAAAGGAGTCACTACACTCAATAATATCAATCATATGATGTTTTATCCCCTGCATCTCCTCTACTGTTGGCTTTGCTGTGGCGATATCCATCTCCTTGTAGATCTGCATGCTATCTGCCGATACTATCTGTGCGTTATACCGCTTTGCCAGATGGATGGATAGCGCTGTCTTTCCAGAAGCGGTAGGGCCTACCACCGTTACTATAGGTATCGCTATAACATCACCTCCAAAATTTATTATATAATAACTCAACTGCGTACCTTCGTAATCCCTAAAAAAATTGGGTCTGGGGTGGTTCTACCCCAGCGGAGTTTGAGGCAGAGCCTCATTATTATCACCCGCCCGCAGGCGCTTCCTTTAAAAGCGGGCAGAGGGCGGCAAGCCCCTAAGCAACCACAGGGTGGTTGCAACCGTGTAGGGCATGGAGTAAAGTGTAAAATAGCAAACAAAAATAGTCAAACTTGCCCGCATTGCCATTTAACAGCCAGTATTTGCGGGGTTCGAAAGTTCTGATACTAATTGACTATACCCTACCAAACTTTTTATCAATATCCCGCTTCTTCTCTACAATCGCTATAGGTCGTCCATGCGGACAGTACCTAATTTCATTGTTTTCAATTACATACCTAGCAAGATTCATTAGCTCGCCTTGGTAGGACAGATCATTTGCCTTTATCGCCTTTCTGCAAGCCATAGAGTGTAGCAACTCTAACGTTACCTCACTAAGCCCACCGATATGGCTGTGGATTAGCTTGTCCACCACCTCTAAAAAGACCTCACGCACATCAAATTGATCAAGTATCAGCGGCACTTCGCTTATCACCACGTTAGAATCATCCTTAATGGTGTACCTAAACCCAATCTCATTAACCACCCTGCCCCGCTCGATAATTGCCGCTACCTCATCCTTTGATAGGTAAACATTTATGGGGGATAGAAGTATCTGACGACTAATGTTATCCTTTAACTCATCCTTTAGCTTTTCAAAGATAATACGCTCATGGGCGGCGTGCTTATCTATCGTTACGATACAATCATTTATCTCGATAACTATATAGGTTTTAAACATCTCACCGATATATTTAAGCTGAAGTAGTTGGTTCTTTGGCTTGTTGTTATCCTCTGTTTCGTTATCCTTTACGTTTATATCCAGATACCTTGTGACATTACCGACAGCTTCGGTTTCGCAAGGTTTTACCTCTACCATATCATACGTTTTAACAGGTACATCATGGGCATAAACCTTCTCATCATAGCTTGGTTTATCCGTAGCTTCGGCTGGCAAAGCTTCTGTCTTTGCGGGATAAACCTCGCCTGTAATAGGGTCAAAGCCATCTATGCTTTTGGGATATAATTTAACAGTATCGACTTGTGGGATAGATGGGGTCTGATAAGGTTTTGGGGTTAATACTTCGTAATCTTGCTCATCATCCTCGTCATTATCATCAGCGTCTGTACTATCCTTTACCATGCTTTCGGGCAGTTTATCTAGGGTAATGCTGACAAACTCCACCTGTGGTGCTCCCTCATAAGGGCTTGCAAGGGTCACGGTCTGGGGTGTTACCACATGGGTTACAGGGTTATTCTTATTTATCGCATTCTTTATCGCAAAGTATACTAACTCAAAGATAGCCTTCTCATCGCTAAACCGCACCTCTATCTTAGCGGGGTGAACATTTACATCCACCGTATCGTAGGGCAGAGTAAGGTTTAACACACACCCTGGAAACTTGCCGACCATAATAGCGCTTTTATACCCTTCCTCAAGCGCTACCATACAGGTTTTAGATTTAACATACCGTGAATTAACAAAGAAATACTGCAAGCCACGGTTACTTCTCCCAAAGGAATTTCCCGTTATATAACCATCTATCGTCATACCGTTGTACTCATAGTGTAGCGGTACAAGCTCTTTAGAAAACTCACTCCCCATTACCGCCGACACGGCATTGATTGCGTTACCGTCACCACTAGTGTAAAACTTTATCTTGTTGTCCACAATAAACTTTATCGATATCTTCGGGTGAGAGATAGCTAGCTTATCCAGTATCTGCCCCACCGCCATAGCCTCGGCACGTGGTGTCTTTAGAAACTTCAGCCTAGCGGGCACATTAAAGAACAGATCCCTTACTACTATCGTTGTGCCAACAGGACAGTTTACCTGCTTTATCTCATCCTGTACCCCACCCGATAGAGTTATAGAGTAACCCTCCTGCGATGAGGGAGTCTTACTCATTAGCGTTACATTCGATACCGCCGAGATGGAGGCTAGCGCCTCCCCTCTAAATCCTAGGGTGCTTATGTTATCTAAATCGGTAGCACAGGTAACCTTGCTTGTAGCGTGACGTAAAAAGGCTAGCGGTATATCCTCTTTAACGATACCCCCGCCGTTATCCGTTACCCTAAGGTAGGATATCCCGCCGTTTTGTAACTCGACGGTGATAACGTTCGCTCCTGCATCAAGAGAGTTCTCCACTAGCTCCTTAATAATAGAAGCGGGTCGCTCGATAACCTCCCCCGCCGCAATAAGCTCTGAAATCTCTTTCCCCAGTACATTAATCCTTACCATGGTTTAACTGCTCCGATAATATCCTTAATGCTGTCTATCTTGTTATCCTTTAGATAACTTCGTATACCATCAATTATCTTAAGCGGGGAGTAAGGGTCATCAAAGATCGCCGCACCTATCTGTATCGCTGAAGCACCCGCCATCATCATCTCGATAGCGTCCTGCCAGCTTGAAACCCCGCCCATACCCACTACAGGGATAGACACAGCATTTGCCACCTGCCAAACCATCCTAACCGCTACAGGAAACACCGCCGGCCCAGATAATCCTCCTACATTGTTGCGAAGGATAGGACGTTTACTGTTAATATCGATACGCATACCAAGCAGTGTGTTAATAAGCGACACCGCGTCCGCCCCCGACTGTTCCACCGCCATTGCGATATCGGTAATGGAAGTTACATTCGGCGAAAGCTTGACCATCAGCGGTTTTGTGGAAACCCCACGTACCGCCTTAGTTACCTCACTAGCGGAGGCACAGCTAGTTCCAAACGCCGCCCCGCCTTGCTTAACGTTAGGACAGGATATGTTAAGCTCTAACATATCCACCGACGTACCCTCAAGCTTTTGTGCTATACTAATACAGTCCTCCACGGTCGAACCTGCAACATTAGCGATTATAACCGTACCCTTATCTTCAAGGTATGGTAGCTCATGCTTAATAAAATAATCCACCCCAGGATTTTGAAGTCCCACAGAGTTTAACATACCGCTAGGTGTTTCAGCAACCCTAGGCGGTAGGTTTCCATCCCGTTTATGTAATGTCATCCCCTTACAAGAGATACCTCCAAGCTTAGAGATAGGGTATAAACATTCATACTCTCTACCAAATCCAAACGCTCCCGAAGCAGGTATGATAGGATTTTTAAACTCTACCCCCGCAATACTTACCCTTAAATCTGCCATCGTAACCCCCTAAAGTACTACATTTTTACTATCGAACACCGGCCCGTCCTTACAGACATGTGCAAGGTATTCTTCCCCATCCTTCACCGCCTTACAGGCACAGACTAGGCAAGCACCCACTCCGCAACCCATACGCTCCTCAAGCGAAACCTCACATCGGATACCATACCGATTAGCAAGGGAAACCACACCCTTTATCATAACATGAGGACCACACGCATATATGATATCCGGCTTACTGTCACCACATGCTTCTAGGTAACTCTCTAAAGCAGTGGTGGTGTACCCCTTTTCCCCCATAGTACCGTCATCGGTGCAGATTATGGTGTTAGAGTTATATCCCTTAAAGTCCTCACCCAGTATTACCGCCTCTGCCGAGCGAAAGCCGATAATAGCGGTACAATTTTCGTTATAATGCTTTGCCACCTCTAAAAGAGGGGGAACACCGATTCCACCGCCTACCACAACCGCCCGCTCTCTGCCGTCAAGCAGGGTAAATCCTTTGCCAAGTGGTGCGATTATATCGATTAGCTCGTCCTCATTAAGCTTAGAAAGCTCGCTAGTCCCCTGACCTCTAACCTCAAACACAAGCCGTATACATCCGTTCGACCTATCTACCTCACAGATTGAGATTGGACGTCTAAGGTAGAACCCCTTAACCTTAACATGTGCAAACTGACCCGCTACTGCAATATCCGCAACCTCAGGACAGTGTATCTCTAGGTCATAGCAGTTTTTAGCTATATTACATTTTCTTACTATTCTGTACATCCCTTGCTTGTACACCATATCGTACCCCCACCTTTACAAAACGCTGTAGATCGGCAAATTCGACGCAATTCGACAATCGTTGTCCTCCGCCTAAAAATCTACTAAAGCATACTTCTGGATACATTATAACACACTATTACAAAAAAAGCAACAAAACACGTAAAAATTTTTGATATGCTTTATGCGATTTCATTTTGTGAAAGGTAAAGTATTATTTTAATTAATGCGTACTATGTTCACACTTAATATTAAAGAATATAAAAGGTATATGCTGTATAGGGTAGCGGTATTTTTCGACCGTCCTTTAGTTCACAATAAATAATCAATATATTGTGTCTATATCGTCTATTTCCAAGCCGTAGGTCAAAACTAAGATAATTTCGTAACAGCTTGCAACGCAGGTCGATTGCCACAGATATTCCCTTTGATTTTTGTCAATTACAGTTAGGTTAGTTTACAGTTTGCATATTGATTTTTTCTGGATTTTATGTTATAATGAACAAAACTCCACTTAGTAGCATGAGTTAAAGTGTTCTCAGTGATGCAAACGTCATTGCACGAAAAGTTATCTTACAGTTATGAAAAAAGTAGTGAGGTTGGAAATTATTTATATAATAAAAAGGAGGATACACCTATGAATTATCGTTTACTTGGCTTTTTCAGCGGGTTCCCCAATTATCGTTTTCCGCACGATGTGGCTAAGATATTAAGTGAAGAGCTGATACATCGAAACAATCTTGTCTTTGTGAGTGCATGGCCAACCGATTATGATAGAAATGACAACGATTCAAGCGGTATGCATAATATGTTCGTTGAATGCAATATCCCTTTCGCACAGCATTATGTAATTGATAATCGTATAGAAGCGCCTAATGCTATCCGATTGATTCACGAAGCTTCTTGTGTGTTTCTCATGGGTGGTCACCCCGGATTGCAATTACAACTTATACGTGATAAAGGATTGGATAATGCTATTCGTGACACTAAAGCTGCGGTGTTGGGTGTTAGTGCGGGCGCAATAAATATGGCTAAACGCTCACTTGACACTAAAGAATCACCTACCCCCTACGATGGTATTGGGTTAGCTGACATTACAGTTAAACCGCACTTTAAACTTGAAAACCAACAGGTATTATCATCCTTATTGGAAATCTCCAATAAACTTCCAATCTGCGCCATGGAGGATGAGAGTTCCATCTTCGTGAAAGGTGGAAGTATCTCGTACACAGGGCAAATCCATTGGGTAAACAAAGGTAATATTTGTCCCCTTTCACAAGAAATGTTGCTAGTGTAAATATAATTTCCAAAACTTTATGCTATAAAGTTTTTTTAGGTATTAAAAAGATTATAAGCATAATAGCCGCTGTCCATTTCCTATAAATACTACTCCCCAAACAAAAACAATCCCAAAAGTACCCACTAAAGTAGATAAACCTATACTACTATCAGTTAATCCAAATAAATGTGTGGATGAACCCTCTGTTTCACCCACACATTTATCTTTATAAAAGATACCCCATAATATTATCATAGCTGGTTTTAAGACAGTTAAATGGATCTTCACCGTAGCAGTCGTCCTGCTCTACCGCCGCATACGCTATCCCTGCGTTAACACTTGCCTTTGTAAGCGCTTTGTAGTCCATGTTACCCGCTCCGACTGCCGCCATAATATGGTCGTTACCCTTAACCCCCATATCCTTAAAGTGCACTACCTTAACCCTACCCTTGTACCTCTCTATGTAGTTTAGCGGAGATACCCCCGCCGCCTGTAGCCAGTAAAGGTCTAGAGTAAATAGGCAGTTTGTATTTTCAAACAGAATGTCCAGTCCGTTCTTGCCATCAAAGTTTAAAAACTCGAAAGCATGGTTATGATAGGAAAACTCCATGCCGTGAGGTTTAAGCTTTTTATCTATGTCATTTATAATATCAGCAAAGGAAAGATACCCCTCCTTACTGGTTGCGTACTCCGACGGTAATGCTCCTAGTCCGATTATGTTACAGCCGTACAGCTTGTGCTCCTCAATCAATCCGTCTAGATCCTCTACCATCCTATTAAATGGTGTGTGGGTTACGCAGACGTCAAGTCCGTACTTCTTAACAAGCCTTGCAAGCTCCCGAGGTTTAGAAAAATCCACCCCTGACAGCTGAACCGACTGATAACCGATATCCTTGACTCTCTCAAAGGTTTGTTCAATCCCTAAAGTATCCTTGCAATAGTCCCTTACAGTATAAAGCTGTGCCGCCACCTTCATAGTGTTACCCTCTTTCTTTTGTATTGTATATCTATATGATAACATACAAAATATAAAAGATATTGCAAATGCTGATATCTTGTGTTGTATATATTGACTTTATGGGTATAAAAACTTTACACCGTTACGGAAACTACAGTTACAGTAACGGTGTATTTGTATATGTACAACTTTTACCCTAAGCCATTAGCTTAACAAGTACCGCCTTTTGAGCATGCAGACGATTCTCTGCTTCGTCAAAGATTACGTTAGCATGCTGCTCAAACACCTTCTCGGTAATCTCCTCCTCACGATGTGCCGGTAGACAGTGCAGTACAATTGCTCCGCTGTTTGCCGCCTTCATTACCTCATCGTTTATCTGGTAACCCGCAAAGGTTTTTGCTCTTTCCTTCTGCTCCTGCTCTTGACCCATAGACGCCCAAACGTCGGTGATAACAACGTCCGCGCCCTTTGCCGCCTCTAGCACATCGGTGGTCAGGGTAAAGTTATCGTACCCTTTAGCAAACTCTAGTACAGCGCTATCAGGCTCATACCCTGTCGGGGTTGCACAGCGTACCGCCATACCTACCTTTAGGCAACCTACAATCAGCGAGTTTGCCATGTTGTTACCGTCCCCGATATAGCACATGGTAAGTCCCTCAAAGCTACCCTTTTGCTCCCTAATTGTCATAAGGTCTGCAAGTATCTGACATGGATGAGAGAAGTCGGTTAGTCCGTTTATAATCGGGATTGAGCCGTAATCCGCCAGATCCTGCACCTCCTGCTGTGCAAAGGTTCTAATCATGATACCGTCACAGTAGCGGGATAGTACACGTGCAGTGTCTTTAATCGGCTCGCCACGTCCTATCTGTAGGTCGTTAGAGCTTAAAAACAATGCGTGACCGCCAAGCTGATACATCCCAACCTCAAAGGATACCCTTGTTCTGGTGGACGATTTTTGAAAGATCATCCCTAGGGTTTTCCCCGCTAGGTGAGGGTGCTTTATACCGTTTTTGTTCTCGTACTTTAGCTGATCTGCCAGATTTAGGATATCGATAATCTCCTCTTTAGACAGGTCTAACATCTTTAATAGGTGTTTCATATCATAGCCCTCCTTTATATCTAATCTGAATCTATTACCTTTATAAGGATCTCTAGCGCTTTATCTAACTCATCATAACTTATGGTAAGCGGCGGAAGTAACCGCACCTTATCCTTAGCGGTAAGCGGGATAATACCATTTTGGATAGCCGCTACTACAACCTCCCTTGCTGACTTTTTAGTAAGCGAGATTCCAAGCATTAACCCCAATCCGTCTACAGCGCTAACTCCGCTACAGCTTGCTAGACGTTTCCTAATGTAATCTGCCTTGCCACATACCTCTTGTAAAAAGCTATCATCCAGATAATCAAGTACAACCTTAGCACCCGCACAGGCTACAGGGTTAGCTCCATAGGTAGTACCGTGGTCGCTGTAGGATAATACATCCTTAGTCTTGTCGTTAAAGAGTGTCGCTCCAATAGGAAGTCCGCCCCCTAATCCCTTTGCAAGGCTTACGATATCGGGGGTCACGCCGTAATGCTCACAGGCTAACAGCTTACCTGTTCGCCCTATCCCAGTCTGCACCTCATCGGCGATTAGTAGGATATCCCGCTCGCTACATACCTTTTTAATCTCATCTACAAAAGCCTTATCAAGTGGGATAACTCCCCCCTCACCCTGTACAAACTCAACAATTATACCGCACACATCCTCGTCAAGCTTGCTATGCAGATCCTGTATGTCGTTAGCTAATACAAAGTCAAAGCCATCGTTAAATGGGAAGAAGTAGTTGTGAAACACCTCCTGTCCTGTGGCAGATAGGGTGGTAATCGTTCTACCGTGGAATGAATTTTCAAGGGATAGAATCTTGTTTCTTGTCCTGCTTTGGTTATATCGGTCAAAGCTGTACTTCCTCGCCGTCTTAATAGCGCACTCGTTAGCCTCCGCCCCCGAGTTTGAGAAGAACACCCTTTGATAGCCTGTCATCCCACAAAGCTTTTTTGCTACCTCTACCGCTGGGCTTGTATAGTAGAGGTTAGAGGTATGCTGTAGCGTTGCCGCCTGCTTTGATACAGCCTCTACCCAATCCTTGTTGCAGTAACCTAGGGAGTTTACCCCGATACCCGCACCTAAATCTATATATTCTGCCCCGTTTTCATCATAGCACAGACTACCCTTCCCGCTTACGATGTTTAGATCAAAACGTGCATAGGTGTTTGCTATGTAGGCTTTATCGTTATCTTTAATATTAGCCATAACCCCTCCTTAACCATGCGTCTACATAAATAATGTACCCACACCCTCATTAGAAAGTACCTCTATCAGTATAGAGTGCGGTACTCTGCCGTCTAGGATAACCGCCTTGTTTACCCCTCTCCTAACACTCTCGACACAGCAGTTTATCTTAGGTATCATCCCACCGGATATTACCCCTTGGCGGATTAGGTTAGGTACTTCGCTGACATTTACCATAGGTATCAAAGTATCCTCGTTGTCCTTATCCATAAGTAAACCTTTAATGTCGGTCATTAGCAGTAGGTTTTCGGCGTTAATCTCTGCCGCTATCTTTGCGGCGGCGGTGTCGGCGTTAATGTTGTAGATCTGACCGCTCTCGTCCACCCCAATGGTTGCGATAATCGGTATATACCCGCTGGCGAGTGCGTCGGTTATCGGGGATACGTTTACCTTGGTAATCTCGCCAACATAACCTAAGTCCACCTCACCTTGCATCTTCGTCGCCATTATCATGTTAGCGTCGATACCGCAAAGTCCGATAGCGTTACCGTTATGCTGACTTACAAGTGAAACAAGCTCCTTGTTAACCTTGCCCGCAAGCACCATCTGCACAACCTCTACCGCCTCGCTACTGGTATATCTAAGCCCATTTATAAACTCGCTCTTTATCTGTAGTCTATCAAGCATTTGGTTAATCTCGGGCCCTCCGCCGTGCACTAACACTACCTTTATCCCAACTAACGATAAAAGCACTATATCGCTCATAACCGCCTGCTTTAACTCCTCGTTAATCATAGCGTTACCGCCGTATTTAATTACTACTACTTTGTTGTTATACTTTTGTATGTACGGCAAAGCCGCCGCTAAGACCTCTGCCTTTGTGGTATTTGATATACTGTTCATACTACCCCGCTCCCTTTATTAATTTGGCAACAAAATACTGCGCGCTATCATCTTTTATCCCACAAATGTTACGTTTTTAACATTTGATTGCCCAATTAATAGTCAAACTATGTCCTATAGTCGCCGTTAATCTTTACATAATCATAGGTAAGGTCACATCCCCATGCTGTAGCGGATTTGTTACCGTCACCTAGCGTTATATCTATATCAATCTCATTAGATTTTAGGACACTAGCCGCCTGCTCCTCGCTAAACGGTACACCCGCACCATCAGCGCAAACAGCAACACTTCCAAACTCACTCGATAGCTTAACAAAAACCTTAGAGATATCAAACTCACCATCTGCATACCCCACAGCGCAGAGTATCCTGCCCCAGTTAGCGTCCTGCCCAAACATAGCGCTCTTAAACAGGCTAGAGGTAATAACCGACTTTGCTACAGCCCTCGCAGTTGCCTTATCCTCCGCCCCGCTTACCCTACAGGTAAGAAGCTTTGTAGCACCCTCGCCGTCCTTTGCAATATGCTTTGAAAGCTCCTCTAGTATTACATAAAGCGCCTTCTTAAAGTATCTGTATTCCTCCGACTGCTCGTCATCGATAATAGGATTACCCGATAACCCAGAAGCCATGATCGACACCATATCATTAGTGGAGGTATCACCATCAACCGAAACCATGTTAAAGGTATCCACCACCACCTCGCTAAGTGCCTTTTGAAGTAGCTCGGAGGTGATTGCTACGTCGGTGGTAAGAAAACATAGCATAGTCGCCATGTTCGGGTGGATCATCCCACTACCCTTTGCCATACCGCCGATTGTGCAGTCTATGTCCGACAGCTTAAAGGATACGATAACCTCTTTTTTGTAGGTATCGGTGGTCATAATAGCGGTAGCGGCATTGCTGTTTCCTGTATTACTAAGGCTATTTGCAAGCTCGGCCATCCCAGATTCTATCGGCTCGATCGGTAGCACCTGCCCGATAACCCCAGTTGAAGCTACGATAACATCGCTTTTGTTTATCTTTAATGCGTTAGCTGTAAGCTCACACATCCGCAAAGCCTTCTCCTCGCCGTCGGCATTACAGGTGTTAGCGTTACCGCTGTTTACGATAACCGCCTGTGCTTTACCATCCTTAAGGTTTCTTTGTGTAACATAGATCGGCGCACCCTTAACCTTGTTTTGGGTATAAACCGCCGCCGCATTACATAAAACCTCGCTGTATACAAGCGCTAGATCCGGCTTTTCTTTATTCTTTCTTATCCCGCAGTGTATCCCGCTAGCGTAAAACCCCTTAGCCTTACACACACCGCCAACATCAAATTTAACCTTCATAACTTCTCCCTACCATCTATAAAAAGATTATCAATAAATATTATTACCCTTAGATTGCCGGAGGAATTAGGTTTAAACCTTCCCCTTCATCTAAACCAAACAGTATGTTCATATTCTGTATCGCCTGACCTGCCGCGCCCTTTACCATATTATCGATAGCCGATGCGATAACCACACGGTTAGTACGGCTGTCTAGGTGTAGCGATATATCACAGTAGTTTGAGTAGGTTACCCCACGTAGGCTTGCTGTCTTGCCTAGGGGTAGTACCCTTACAAACCGCTCATCCTTGTAAAAATCGGTATATATAGTGTGAATCTCCTCTAATGTAAGCGTACCCTTTAGCTTTGCATAGATTGTGGAGATAATCCCACGGTTTACCGGTAGTAGGTGGGGTACGAAGGTGACGATAACCTCCTCACCTGCTAGGTTTGATAGGGTTTGTTCTATCTCGGGGGTGTGCCGGTGGTCGGCTACCTTATAGGGGGAAAAGTTTTCGTTGCACTCAGGGTAGTGGGTGGTCTGGGATAGTCCCCTGCCCGCACCTGTTACACCTGACTTTGAGTCTATTATAATGCTACTAGGGTCAACCGACTTGATAATTGGGGCAACAGCTAACCCGATACTGGTAGGGTAACATCCTGGGTTTCCCACAATCATGGTATCCGCTTTATAGTCCCCCCTATGAAGCTCGGGTATGCAGTAGACGCTAAGCTCATGTAACTGCTTGTCGCTATAGTTTAGTCCGTACCATATGCGGTAGCTGTCCTCATCCGACAGCCTAAAGTCCGCCCCGAGGTCGATTAGCTTTTTGCCCTTATCCACGCATTTTCTGCCGATCTCCTCGCATAATCCGTGAGGTACTGCCGCAAATACTACGTCACATCTGTCTATAAGCTCCTCCTGCGGGATTAGCACATCCTCTATTATTTCGTTAAAGACACCGTAGATATCGTTAATCCTCTGCCCCTCAAAGCTTACCGAGCTTACCGCTGTTAGCTTTACATTTGGGTGGTTTAGCAGTATCCGAATTAACTCGACCCCGCCGTAACCTGTTGCCCCAATTATTCCAACCTTTACCACTTTACACCCTCCTCTAGAATAGCTGTAACCTCTTTTACCTGCCGCAGTACGCTTGTCGTAGACGGCCCGCCTAGTACATTCCTCTCGTTAACGCAGGTATCAAGGCTGATTGCGGTGTAGATATCATCCCCGAAAATCTCGCTTTTTTGTCTGTACTCCTCGATAGAAAGGTTCTCTAAAATTTTATCGTTATCGATACAATAAGCTACAAGCTCTCCTGTTATCTTGTAAGCGTCCCTAAACGGCATCCCCTTTTTAACCAGATAATCCGCACAGTCGGTAGCGTTAATAAACCCTTTTGCCGCCGCATTCCTCATGTTATCCTTTATTACCCTCATGGTCTTTATCATCGGGGTAAAGGTTTCAAGGCAGATCTTTACGGTATCAACCGCATCAAATACCGCCTCTTTATCCTCCTGCATATCCTTGTTGTAGGCAAGCGGTAACCCCTTCATCACCGTTAGCAGTGTCATATAATCCCCAAACACCCGACCAGACTTTCCACGCACGAGCTCCGCTATATCTGGGTTCTTCTTCTGCGGCATAATGCTAGACCCTGTAGAGAAGGCATCGTCTAGCTCGATAAACTTAAACTCCCATGAGCACCATAGGATAACCTCCTCACTAAACCGTGATAGATGTACCATTATAATTGAGAGAACGCTTAGTAGCTCTAGGCAGAAGTCACGGTCGGACACACCGTCAAGGCTGTTTTGTGTAACCCCGCTAAACCCCAGTAGCTCCTGCACCTGCCCCCGATTAAGCGGGTAGGTAGTACCCGCAAGCGCACCACTCCCAAGGGGTAGGATGTTAGTACGTTTATAGCAGTCAAGCGCTCTGTCGATATCCCGCAAAAACATCTGTGCATACGCCATTAGGTGGTGACCAAAGGTGATAGGCTGTGCCCGTTGAAGATGGGTGTACCCCGGCATTATCGTAGCGGCATGTTCCTTTGAAAGCTCGCAAAGCACGGTAACAAGCCCACGAAGCAGCTTAGTAACCTGTTTAATCTCGTCAATTAGGTACATCCTAATATCCAGCGCTACCTGATCATTTCTACTTCTGGCTGTATGCAGACGTTTACCTGTATCCCCGATACGTGCGGTAAGCTCCCCTTCGATAAAGGTGTGGATATCCTCTGCGCTCATATCAATAATAAGCTTACCTTGCTCTATATCACTTAGAATCTGTAGTAGCTGTGATACTATCTTCTCTGACTCCGATTTATCAATTATGCCGCTATCCCCTAGCATTGTAGCGTGTGCTACACTGCCTAGTATATCCTGTTTATACATCCTAGCGTCAAAGGGGATGGAGCTGTTAAAGTCATTTACCTTGCTGTCAACCTCTTTGGAAAATCTTCCCGCCCATAGCTTTGCCATACACTTCTCCCAAATTTTCTTTTATTTTAATACTAAGACGCAATTAAAAACACTTTAGAAAGACGCTTAAAGCCTATACTTATCGGATTTATGCGATTTTTTAAGTCATTTATTACGCCTTAATCGGCAAAACTGCTTTGAATTAGAGCAAAGCAGTTTTACGAAAAGGTTTTATACCTATTTAATCTTTAGACTATTTGCCTTCTTCAAGGCTTCTATCAAGCAGTGCTTTAACCTTAATAGGTAGACCAAACAGATTGATAAATCCTGCTGAATCCGCCTGATTGTAAACATCATCCTCGCCGAATGACGCAAACTCTTCATTATATAATGAATATTTAGAGGTTACCCCTGCATCGATAATGTTACCTTTATAAAGCTTTAGCTTAACATCCCCTGTAACGGTAGCTTGTGTGCTGTCTACAAATGCATCAAGTGCTTCTCTAAGCGGTGTAAACCACTGACCGTTGTATACGATATCGGCATACTTTTGTGCCACTTGGTACTTAAAGTGCATTGTTTCTTTATCAAGACAGATTGATTCTAAGACTTCATGAGCATGGTACAGGATAGTTCCACCCGGAGTTTCGTACACACCTCTTGATTTCATGCCAACAAGTCTGTTTTCCACGATATCCGCAATACCGATACCGTTTGCTCCGCCAACCTCATTAAGCGCATTGATTAAATCAACCCCGCACATAGCCTTACCATCGATTGCCACTGGCACACCCTTTTCAAAGCTTATTGTGATATAGGTAGCTTTATCCGGCGCTTTTTCTGGGGAAACCCCAAGTTCTAGTATCTTGTCATAATCTGGCTCGTTAGCCGGATCTTCCAGATCTAGACCTTCATGAGATAGGTGCCATAGGTTTTTATCCTTTGAATAGTTGGTTTCACGGGTTAGTGTAATTGGAACCTGCTTTGCGATAGCGTAGTCGATCTCTTCATCTCTTGACTTAATATCCCAGATTCTCCATGGCGCAATAATTGGCATATCAGGAGCAAACGCTTTAATTGCAAGCTCAAAACGCACCTGGTCGTTACCCTTACCGGTACAACCATGACAGATAGCGTCCGCACCCTCTGCTATAGCAATCTCAACCAGTCTTTTTCCGATAATCGGACGTGCGAATGAGGTACCTAGCAGATACTTATTCTCATACACCGCCCCTGCTTTTAAGGTCGGGAAGATAAAGTCCTCTACAAATTCCTTTTGAATATCCTCTATGTAAAGCTTAGAAGCGCCTGTTTTTAGTGCTCTTTCCTCTAGTCCTTCAATCTCATCCGACTGACCTACGTGGCCTGCAACAGCGATAATCTCACAGCCGTAGTTATCCTTAAGCCATGGTATAATAATAGAGGTATCTAACCCTCCTGAATATGCAAGCACTACTTTTTTGTAAGTTTTCTTGTTATTTTCCATCTGTTTTACTCCTTTAACCTATGTATTATTCGTTTATTCTATACTCCATATGAATATTATACACCCAAACTGTCATAAAGTCAAGTGTTTTTTGCATAAATATTCATTATTATGTATATTTGTTAAATTTAATAATAAAGCTAATAAATATAATATTTTTCCAGTTAAATTTTACCCAACCTACATGCCAACAAAAAATAGAATACAGCAACCCAAACGGTATAAATAGCCGACAAAATGTAATAATATACCTATCTGCGTATCCATCTAGTTTTGGAGGGTAATTGTTACAATGAAGTTGAAAAAGATAAAGCTAAATCGTTTTGCATTATATATAATATCTGTACTGCTAAGTATGGTCATACTGCTAACTGCACTTTTTTGGGGATTTAACTGGGTTGATTCCCAAAAGGTTAACCTAAACAATACTCAGGTTATCTATGAACACAAGCCTACTATAGAAGAAAATCTTACCATACTATATATGAGCTGTGCCGAGGAAGGGGATGTTGCGGATGTATTCCAACTTATCCACTATGACGCAGTAAGGAGCGCTATCTATACCTTTGCACTGCCAAGCGAGCTTATTGCGACTGTTGACGAAAAGACCGACACCCTTTCGGAGCAGTATGACTACCAGAGCATAATGGGCGCTGTCTACGCTGTAGAGAACGCCACTGGATTAAAGATCGACCGATATATCCGCACCAACAACGAGGGGGTAAGCGGTATTGTATATAATATAGGAGGTATCCCTTGCGATATCCCTGAATATGTAGCGGATCAAGACTTTGAGTTTTCTAAGGGTATTACCCTACTAGACGGATATGCCGTATCTAGATTTATGTATACAGAGAACCTTCACCCGTCCGACAGGCTAACCCTTCAAAATGAGCTGTTTAAAGCGGCTCTAAACAAGGTATTCTTTACGGACAGCCTGTCCAATGGAATTAAGGATGATAACCAAAGCGAACCTGCCATAGCATATACCGATGCAGAAAAGGCAAGGTTAAAGACCTTCTACCAGTCGCTCTTTAACTACACCGAAACCGATATAAGCAGTATTGATATCCAGTTTCGTGAAAAGGGGATTGAAAAGCTTTTCTTAGATAATCAAACTGTACAGGTTATAGACCTAACCTTTGACTTTTCAGAGGATGAGATTACCCTAAGCGACTCGGACAAGACCATAATAAATTCGCTAATCACACCTGCCCCGCCAGTACAGTAACACTGCACTGGCTAAGCTGTGGTTAGGGATGTAGGCTGTTTATGCTTTGGAGAAGATAAAGATATATCATAATACTTTGGGCTATAATCCTGCAAGTATAAATGTTGCATTTTTTATAAAAACGCAACATTTAACTATCCGACTATTAACAGTTCTTCTGCGGTGATAACGGTGACAACTCCATTAGCTCTATACGGTTGCCGTCCGGATCTACAATCCATGCCTGCACATTATGATCCTTACCCACATTTGGCATGATATCAAGCCTTCCGCCCCGCTTAATAATACCGTCTACCACCTCGTCCATACCCTCTACCTCCATGCATACATGCGAAAATGAGGACGGCGGGTTATCCTTTCCACCATAGAAGAGCTCGATAAACTGATTTTCACCCATCTTGATGTACTCTATCCACGGCTCATCATTATCGTTTAAGATACTAAACGCCTTAGTAAATCCCAGTATGTCGCAGTAAAATTTTAGTGATTCATCCATATCCTTTACGTTAAGTGCAATATGCGCTATCCCCTTAATCATCTGAATCCTCCTTTATAACACCTATATTATAGGTGTACTTTGCATAAAACTACTGTTAATGTTTAAATACATCCTGATGGATTGCAGGACTTCCCCGCCCTTCGAGGTCGGGCAGACGTTTTTCAAATGCCGCAAAGGATATCTCAATATCCTCCGCCGCTTCAAACTCCGACATACAACCAACCGTAATCATGTCACACTCCCTTAAAGCGTTCCAGTTAAAGGTAAGCCCTACATACGGGGACACCCGCCCTGCCGCAAAAGGCTTTATCGTCATAACCGGCTTTTTAGCGTTATGTATCGTTTGAATTACATACTCAATCTCAACCTGCATTAAAAATCCCATACAGTTAAAGATTTGGATGTAGGTCGAAACATCATATTCGTTGTCATCGCTGTAGGTGATTAACTCTGGCATGTGTGCCGAAAGCCCTGGTATCATACCGCACTCTCGAACCATTGATAGGTAGTCGGGTAACCTGTCGATTGTACGCTTGTTCTTGTTGACAAGCTGTTCTACGCTTGAATGATGGAGTAGGCAAAACTTCGCCCCGCCGTCTGCACAAGCCTTAATCTGGGCATAGGCTTCTTCCCTTGCCGATCTGCTGTCGTCCACGTTGATGACAGGTGTATCGATTATAATTAGCTCCCGCTCAAGCTTTTGCATAGCGTTTTTAATGGAATCTAACATAAATGGATTAGAAGCAACAGGACCCATCACCGCATCCACGCCATGGCGGGTAAACACCTCAAACATTGGTAAAGTTGAATCAAGATGACTGTGCTTTGCTTTTATTAGCTTATCCGCCGCACTGCTTGTGTGGCTATAACCTAAAATCCAGTTTGTGCCTATTAACATCCTTGGTAAAGATACCCCGCCAACCTGTGTTCTTGGAAACTGCAAAAACATAATCCTTCCCCCTTAATAGAATAATTATATACTTTCTGTTATTTTATCCTTCTTTATGCTGAAAAATAGTATCGTTCCCCCTATTACGACATAACACAAACAGGCTACTGTCATAACTACTACGCCAAAGTTTTCGATCAATACCCCCGATATTGCAACACCGATACTGCTAGCCGCAACTGTAGGGATCTCCGCATAGCTTATCGCGGTACTTCGTATCTCGGGCTGTGATATCTCTGCTAGATACAGCCTTGAGTTCATTATGTAGAATCCATTTGCAAGCCCCTGTAACAGTACTACCACCATATATACATATACATTCGGCAGCATTATAATAACAATATACTGTGTAGCCCAGATAGCGCATACCACAAGGAAACACTGCTTTGCGTTAAACCTTGATGATAAACGTCCATTTAGCCTAAACGCCACCACCTCTGTTATTACCGAAACAAAGATTACAATCCCAATAAGTGTATCGCTCCCCTTTAACTCTCGTGTAATAATCGGAATCATTGCGATGGACGAGCAGGATGCCAGCGAGATAAAGAATATTACCACTAGGATAAATTTGTAACGCTTGTTACTGTAAAGCTTTTTAAGGGTTGAACCAAGGCTTAGCTTTTCAGCTGAAGCTTCACTTTTATCTGCCCCCTTGTCATCTTTAACATGAGGGGTAGGCTTTTTAATTATAATACACATGGTTACAGTAGTAAGACCGGTTACCACTGCAAAGACAAACATTATATTAACCCCTAGGGTTTCGATAATCTTGCCATAGAACAAAGACAGAATGCAGTACCCAAGCGAACCCCACTGCCTTATTAGCGAGTAATCAGAAGCTTTTTCAGCTAATGCATTAAGTATCCAGGTATCCAAAAACGAGGGGAGTATCATCTGCACAAACCCCAGTATCGCCATAAATAAAAGGATACTTTGGTAGCTTTTAAAGATACTAAAGCTAAGCACCACTATAATAACCGATAGTAAAAGCCCGATAGTAAGCCCCTTTAAGCAACGCTTTCTATCCGACAGGTAACCCCAGAATATCTGCCCTATAACCCCTGCCATAGTTGAGATCGAAAGGGCAAACCCAATCTGCGAGGTGGTAAGACCAACACTCGAAAAGTATACCGCCGCAAACGCAGGAAATGACACCCTAGAACACCAGAAAAACCATTGTAAAACGCTAAATTTAAAGTAAGTTTTATTCATTTACCATTGATTAGGAACATATCTAAGTCACAAAATATGTATCTGTATGAATTATGACGACACCACTAATAACTACTTAACATATTAATTAGAGCGTCGCCATAAAACCATAACACCTAAAGTTTCTCCCTCTTTATTACTAGATTTAGTATATTTAATCTTGTTATTACAATATGTATATTAGCATTACCCTAATACTTGTAGTTACCGGAGGCAATATCAAAGCTTCTTTCACCTATGGTAACGGTAGCGGTAACACCTTCAGGTATTGAGATATTGTAGTTTACAATATCTCCGTCGTAGATCCATCCGCTACATATTAAACCATACTTTGTCTGTATAGACGCCTTCGCATAACCCAAACGCTTGTCAGGGATAGGGCGGATGTGTACATGCCTAAATCCAGGTTGCTCCTCGCAAGGCTTTATCCCCGCCATATTCTCAAACATCCAGTCATACACCGCTCCATATGCATAGTGGTTAAAGGAGTTCATATCCTTACTCCACATCGAACCATCCGGCTTAATTCCATCCCAATGCTCCCAGATGGTAGTAGCGCCCTTTGTTACTGGGTATAACCAGGATGGATATTCGGTCTGTAGTAGTAATGTATACGCAAGCTCCCCATATCCGTTATCCGATAGAGCATGTAGGAGGTATGGAGTCCCTACAAAACCTGTTGTTAGTTTGTTTCCGCTTTGCTTTACAAGTAACGCAAGCTGTTTTGCGATGGATGGCTTATCCTCAACCAGATTAAAGTGAAGCGCTAGCACATGAGCCGTCTGAGTATTGCTTGTAAGCTTGCCATCAACCACAAACCTTTCGTTGAAGGCTTTCTTTATATTAATAAGTAGATCATCATACTCCGATACCTCTTTACCCAGTACCTTACCTGCTTTTATCAGTATATTTGTGGAGTAGGCAAAGAATGCTGTAGCTATAAAATCCTCATTGGTGCTTCCCTTGTAGCTTCCAGGCGCTGCATCTAGTCCTAACCAGTCGCCAAAATGGGTGCCGTTCTCCCAAAGATATGGGTTATCACCGTTATTCTTTACATACTCTACCCATCTCACCATGCTGTCGTACTGGTCAGCCAATACCTCTGTGTCACCGTAGGTTACATATATCTGCCACGGGCAGATGGTAGCCGCATCACTCCATGCCGCAGAACCCCCAGCATCCTTACCTAATACATTAGGCACAACGTGCGGAATACGTCCGTCCTCAAATTGATCTAATGCTAGATCATGAAGCCATTTCTTAAAGAACCTTTGCACATCGAAGTTGTAGGTAGCGGTCTTAATAAACGCTTGAGCGTCCCCTGTCCAACCTAAACGTTCGTCCCTTTGCGGGCAGTCGGTAGGAACATCCAAGAAATTCCCTCTTTGTCCCCATAGAATGTTGTTGTAAAGTTGATTTAGCATATCATTTGAACAGCCAAATTCCCCTGTACGTTTGATATCCGAGTAGACGGAAGTCGCCCGAATCTTCTCGATATCAACCGCATCCTTGCCGCTATCAATCCTTATATATCTAAATCCAAAGAAGGTAAAGCTTGGTTTGTATATGCGGCGCTCGCCGTCGCAGGTAATAGAGATTAATGCCTTTGCAGAGCGGTAGTTTTCGGTGTAGAAGTTTCCCTCGCTATCCAGTACCTCTGCATGTGATATGGTTATCACCTCGCCACGGCTTCCTTTAATAGGCACAGCTACATAGCCTGTTATATTCTGCCCAAAGTCCACTACAAGTTCACCCTTAGGGGTGGTGATAATCTCTTTAACCTCAAAGGATTCCTGCTCTTTAATAATCTCGCCTTCCTGTGGAATTAGCACATCTAAGCTGTCGTCCACCACGGTAACGCCATAGTCCTTTTCATCATTAAAGGTATAATCTACCACCTCACCGTCATATAATCCACTTGATAGCACATTTGACTTGTAACAGCAAAAGCTTTCGTCAGTCACTATGGTTTGTGTAGTGTCATCTTCATATTCTATGTAAAGCGCGGCAATAATCTTTATCTCATCGCTCCAGATCCCTTTGGCATCCTCCCATGCAAGTCGTGATACTGCCCAACCGCCCCCTGCTTCAATGCGCAGACCATTGCTACTGGAAAGCAGATTTGTAACATCATACTCCTGCACCTGTATCCTCTTGTCATACACCGTCCAGCCTGGCGCAAAGACGAAATTTTCTAATTTATCGGTATTAATATACACATTGTATAATCCCTTCCCAGTGATTTCCAACGTGGCTTTTTTAACCTTTTTATCACAGGTAACAGCTCTGCAAAACACAGGACAATTGTTCTCAAACAAAGTTGCGGATTTTATCCATTTAGCTTTAAAAATCTCTTTCATATAATCCCCCTCAAAACATGTATTTTTATATTGTTTGTAGGCAGTTTTTAAATCGTAATAACTTATACATATTATTGCACATAATATTCCAAAAGTCAAGAGTATTACAATTTGTTTACAAAAATTAATTGACAAATCGGTGACTGTGTGGTAAAATATTGTTAGTGTTACTTTTTTGTAACTTTCTTGTTGTAAAACCACCAGTTTGGTTTTACAACTTATGATATGGTTTAAGTTCAATAGATTTATGGACTAATACTTTAGTTTTTACTATTGTATTATAACTTTTGTATGCTGTATCATCATCGGAATCACACCTACAGGATTATCAAGTTTGAATAATTTTAGAATGAAAAGGATCTCCTTACGAGACGATACGGTAGCCATTACCGTTTTGTGCTCACTTGGAGCATGGTCATATTCATGACGACATTATATTTAATCAGACATGCACAAGCAGAAGGCAATCTCCTTTCGGTCTTTAATGGCAGTACAGACGGCGAGTTAACCGAGATCGGTTACAAGCAGTTAGACGCCCTTAGCGACAAAAGTAAGGAACTTGCTATTGATGTTATTTACTCTAGCCCGCTTAAACGTGCATATCAAACAGCAAAAGCGGTAAACAAAAGCTTTAACCTGCATATTATAAAAGATAGTAGGCTTATCGAGATTAACTGCGGGGACTGGGAAACCAAAACTTGGGACTTTATTATGAAGGAATATAAGGAAAGCTACGATGATTGGGTGAACACCCCTCATAACTTTCAGTCACCAAACGGCGAGAGTATGTTACAAGCATACAACCGTGTTGTTTCCAGAATAGACGAAATCGTAACAGAGAATAAGGGGAAAACTATTGCTGTTGTCGCCCATGCGGCGGTAATCCGTTGCTATCTTGCCCATGCGTTAGGATATACTATCCTACGAATCGGAGAGTTAGGTTGGGGCGATAACACAAACATATCAAAGATAACCTTTGATGAACACCTAAATCCTGTAGTAGAGTATAGGTACGACAATTCACATCTCCCAGAAGAGATCTCCACCTTTGCCATTCGCAAAAAAACAACAGGCAATGATGTATTTAACAAAAAGCTTACTCTACTCGATGAAAACTATTAATTAGGCAATTAAATATTAGTTTATGTAATACCGAGATACCAGTGGGATAGAAAGAATAATACCACAAAATGTTTTATTGCCAAATTAATAATCCCCCCACTAAATAGGAGGATAATATATGATAAGAATTCAAAGATTTAAGGTAGCTATTACAAGGATGGTTACCCTAACACTCACTATTACCTTGGTAGTTTGCAGTAATATCACCATTGCTTATGCAAAGGATAATGCAGATATCAGTAAAATCTTGGACAAATCAAACTTTAGCGGAAGCGCTGATATCTCTGGATTTGGTCAAGAAACCGCAGATCTTGGCGGCAGTGAGGTAACCCTACCTAATAAAGCGAGTGCTACATCCGATCTATCTAAATCTGCGGTTAAGCAGTCGTTATCAAAATATACCGCACAAGAGATCGAGATGATTCAGTATGTTGTACAAAACGAAGCTGGATACATGAGCAAGCGTCATAAGCAGATTATAACTGAAGTTATACTCAATAGGGTTAAATCTAAGAAATTTCCTAACACTATAAAGGGTGTTTTATGTCAAAAGGGTCAGTTTACCTCATGGGTTAACTACCTTAATAAGGTTAAAAAGCCTACAACCGCTACTAAGAATGCTGTAGTTTCAGCTCTTTCCGGTGAGGTTGACGGGATCTCAAAGGGTGCTTTATACTTCTATGCACCGACCATTACAAGAAGCCTTTCAACTAAGTCATGGTTTGAGCGTCAAACCTTTGTAATGCAGATTACCGAGGTTATATATGGTGTGACCTATATCCATAGATTTTTTAAATAAAATATGGTATAATAAGCATAAAAAGAAGGTAAATCTTCATTTTACCCCTGATGTGTTTATTCTACCTTATAAGGTAGAAAGCCTAGACGGCTTTTACTATGGTATAATATACGTAAGGGAGGGTTTATTCCTCCCTTACTATCTGTATTAGATAGAATTTAATGAAAAAGGAGATTAAGATTAACATGAAGATAATGGGTGTTGATTATGGTGCGGCTCGCACAGGGCTTGCGGTATGTGACCAAACGGAGTTTTTAGCCTCCCCAGTAGGTGTTATTCATGAAAGAAATTTTGATAATCTAGTTAATCAGCTTGCTATCGCTACTGTAGAGTATAATGTAAAGATGGTAGTTATCGGTCAACCGAAGAATATGGATGGTTCTCTTGGTGAGAAAGCGGAGAAAACTAAGCAGTTAGCGGACAAGCTATCAGCTATCATTGATATACCTGTAGTACTTTGGGATGAACGTCAGTCTACAATGCAGGCGGCTAACTATCTAAATGAATCTGATGTACGTGGTAAAAAACGAAAAGAGATTATAGACGAGGTAGCGGCTACTATTATACTAGAAAGCTATCTATCCTATAGAAAGAATCAAAAAGCCAATGAACAGACCCAGTAACACCCCTATATATGATTTTATCACCCAGTACATCAACAAAAAACCTATAAGGCTTCATATGCCGGGACATAAGGGTAACCATTTTCATGATATACTTTCAGTAATATCTCGATATGATATTACTGAAATAAACGGTGCTGATGTGCTATGTGCGGCGGATGGAATTATCGATAAGTCGGAGAATTTTGCCGCTAGCATATTTAACAGCAAGCATACCCTATATAGCGCAGGAGGGAGTACCCTTGCTATCCAGACTATGTTGTCCTGTGTCACCCACTCACGCGGGGAGAAGATTATTGCGGGACGTAATGCACATGTTGCATTTATTAATAGCTGTGTACTACTTGATATCGTCCCTGTCTGGGTAGTTCCTGAAGGCGGGGTTGACCTACTTTTGGGGAGTCCCATTACCGCGACCGATATAGAAAAAGCGATAGTAGCTAACCCAGACGCTAAGGCGGTATACGTTACGTCCCCTGACTATCTTGGGGTAATATCCGATTTAGAGGGTATATCTAAGGTGTGTAGAAGGTACGGTATCCCGCTTTTAGTGGATAATGCGCATGGTAGCCATCTAGCGGTTTTAGATGATGGGTATACCCATCCTATTAGATATGCAGACCTATGCTGTGATAGTCCACATAAAACCCTTCCGGTGCTAACTGGAGGAGCATATCTTCATATAGGAAAGGGCTGTCCCATAGATAAAAGCTATGCAAAGAAACGCATGGCTTTGTTTAGCTCAACCAGCCCATCCTATTTGATACTGCTATCCCTTGACCTATGCAATGAGTACCTAGCTAAACATGCCTACAGCGACTATTCAAAGCTAAAGCAACAGGTAAAACCGATTACCGATCTATTAAAGTCAAAGGGTCAGCTAAACATCCCAAACAGCGACTTTACAAAGGTTTCTATCGACTGCTTCGCATTAGGCTACACCGGTGAGGAATTAGCAGACCTGCTATCAAAAGCTAACATAGAACCAGAGTATGCAGGACACCGATACGTTATCCTAATGCTCTCCCCCTTTAACCGTGAAAGCGACCTTGAGCTACTATATAATCTAATATATACACTCCCCGCTAGACCTGCCATAGAGGAATATAAAAAGACCTTTTTCCTGCCTAAATCAGTGCTACCTCCACGACCATGCTACTTTTTAGAAAAACAGACTGTCTTAGTAGAGAATCTGGCTGACAGGTTAGATGACATTGAAAACGGCAAGCTAATAGCGGCTGAAAATGTGTTTTTATGTCCGCCTGGTATTCCAATTTTGGTAGTAGGTGAAGAAATTAATAACAATTCGTTAAATCTATTGAAAAACTATAGCATTTTTTCAATAGATGTGGTAAAATAAGTATGTAATCGATATACAATTTAGTTAAATTGCAATAATACTTATATGTTATATCCGTATACATACTAACCTATACTGCGCTTTGCCTTAGCTTTTTATGGATGTACGGGTAGGAATAGGAGAACGATATGAAACTTATTTATGCAGTAGTAAGCAATGACGATAGTGCTAATGTATCTGCCGCACTAACAAAGGCTGGATTCTTTGCTACAAAGCTTGCCTCCACCGGTGGATTTCTAATGGCGGGTAACACTACTTTTATGATATGTACAGACGACGAAAAGGTGGATGAAGCGGTAAAGATTATCTCAACCAAGAGCAAAAAGCGTACCCAGATGATCCCTTCAAGTGCTTCATTCGGCATGGGTAGTTCGGGTTACACACCTTACCCTGTTGAGGTAACTGTTGGCGGTGCTACAATATTTGTAACAAATGTAGAAAGATTTGAAAAGATATAGTATGATAAAAGATAACGCACAGGATAGTCAAAACGGCGGTGATGACGGGTTTTCCTACCTAGAGGTTGCCTACCGTGTCCTGCAAAGCTATGAATCCGACACAGATAGAAAGGTTAATTCTACCTATAAAACGCTCACTGACACTGTATCTAGTGGGCGTTTGTGTCATGCGTATCTGCTTTACGGTGATATCGGTGTGGGTAAGAAAACAATTGCAAGGCTGTTTGCTATGGCTGTACTATGTAGCAAAAATGCGAACAATGACACCATTAATCTATTAGATAACGGTGCTAAGGAGCAAAATATTAAGGATCTAGATTATCCTATCCCGTGCTTTAGTTGCAATTCCTGTAAAAAGTTTTTATCCTGTAACCATCCAGACTACTTTGAGTTTGAGGAGAAACAGGCTAAACGTTCTTTGCATATTGAAAAGATTCGCACCCTTAGAAAGGATGCTTACGTAATGCCTAACGAGAGCGCTTACAGAGTGTACCTTATCCCTCGTGCCGAGAACATGACGATAGAAAGCGCAAATGCATTCCTAAAGCTACTGGAAGAACCACCTAAGCACAGTATATTTATCCTAACAACTACCGATAAAAAATCGGTGGTTAGCACGATACTATCACGCTGTATCCCATTTGCGGTAAACCCGTTTTCGGTCGAGCGGTGTTACACCATCCTGAGGGATATCTTTATAGATGTAGAGGATGACCGACTTAAAAGGTGCTCTGCTTTAGCGGATGGAAATATCGGCAGAGCAAAGGAATATCTGCTAAACCCGCAGGTTATCCAGATGGAACAGCTTAGCGGTAATGTATTTAGCTATATTCAAACCTCTAACGGGTATGACCTTTTAAAGGATATGACAAATAGCATTAAATCCCGTGGGGACTTTATAGTGCTAACCGATTGTATGATACAGTCGCTAAGGTTAGCACTGTTATCAAAAGGCGGTAATATAAACGGATTTAGCGGCAATGCCGTAACAGATAGATTTAGCTACAGTACGCTATGTCGTATACTAGAGCTACTCATGGACGCAAAAAAACAGCTTGAGCAGAATGTAAATCAAAATCTGCTGATAAACTGGCTTTGCAGTAGTCTACTTAATGTAGAATATAAAAAGGCCTAACAAAAAAGGAGAGATATCGTAGAGGACTTGTCGTTACGATATAGTATAGAGTATGGTAGAAATTATTGGAGTTAGATTTAAAAAGGTCGGAAAGATGTACTACTTTGACCCTCAAGGCATGGTATTTAACCTAGATGACTATGTAATTGTTGAAACATCGAGAGGGATTGAGTGCGGGGTTGTTGTACTTTCTAACAAGAATGTATCCGAGCAAGAGATTGTTGGTACTTTAAAGCCGATTGTACGCAAAGCTACTGCACAGGATATTGCCACAATGGAACAAAATCTTGTTAAGCAGGCTGAAGCGGCTAAGATATTTGAAGATAAAATTGCTAAGCATAACATAAAGATGAACCTTGTTGATGTTGAGGTTACCTTTGACAACAACAAAATGCTTTTTTACTTTACCGCAGATGGGCGGGTTGACTTTCGTGAACTGGTTAAGGATCTAGCGGCAATATTTAGAACACGTATCGAGCTTCGCCAGATCGGGGTACGGGATGAATCCAAAGTGCTAGGCGGTCTAGGTATCTGCGGCAGACCATTTTGTTGTGCTACCTTTTTGGGGGACTTTCAGCCGGTGTCAATTAAGATGGCAAAGGAACAGGGTTTATCGCTTAATCCTACCAAGATATCCGGTACCTGCGGCAGGCTTATGTGCTGTCTAAAGTATGAGCAGGACGCGTATGATGAGCTTTTATCCCTCTCGCCAAAGGTTGGTGCATTTGTGGATACCCCTCACGGTAAGGGTAATGTTGTGGATATGAACCTAATAAGCGGTATCGTTAAGGTTCGGTTAAACTCTAATCCTGACGCCGCTCCAATTACCGTAAGGACTAAAGAAGTTAAGATTATTAGAGACGCACAGATCCGTGTAAATAAAGATGAGCTAGAACAGCTTTCAGGACTAGAGTAGGTATTTTAAAATAAAGCTAAATAACAACTTTATATGGGAACATACGCTGATTTTGGCATAGATTTTAGGACAGATAAGGAATGGTGGATAGATGGGTTTATCAATTAACAGTTTAGACGAGCATAAAAAGAATGTAATCCTAAAAAACATTGAAAAGACGCTAGATAATCTAGCAAAGAACAACATGAGCGCTTGTTTTGTAACGGGACGTGACGAGGCTTATAAAAAGGTAAGCTCTATGCTGAACATCGGCGACAGCATTAGCTACGGCGGATCGATGACACTAAGCGAATGTGGTATCTTTACCCTTATACATGATGAGAAGTACCGCCTAAACGACCACGACAACGCTAAAAATCCGCAGGAGCGGGACGAGATTATAAGACGTGGCTACAGCGCTGATGTCTACCTAACCAGTAGTAACGCTGTAACTATCGATGGTTGCCTTTATAACGTCGACGGACTGTCTAATCGTGTTTCGGCAATTTTGTACGGGCCTGCTAAGGTTATTGTTGTAGTTGGGTATAACAAGCTTGTACGTAATGTAGATGAGGCTATCGCTCGTGTTAAAACTATGGCGGCACCGGCTAACTGTAATCGGTTAGGCAGAGAGACCTACTGTAGCCATGTAGGGGAATGTGCTGGCTTAAAGGATGGCAACCAGTGTATCACAGCGGGGTGCAAGAGTAGCGACCGTATATGTTGTAACTACGTTGTCAGCGGCTACCAAAGAATTAAAGACCGTATCCATGTAATTATTGTTGGAGAAAGTCTGGGATATTAAAAAAGAGAGGGAAATTTATATGTTTAATGGGTTAGGAATGAATATGGGTAACCTATCAAGGTTATCAAATGCAAAGACATTCTCTATCTCTCCTGAGAATTTTACTGGGGAGAAGGGCAAAGGTGGTATGGCTACCGAGGGTACAGGCAAAGACTGTGCTAGGGACTTAGGGGTAGGCTGGAAGATCTCTCCATCTATCAGAATTAAGTCCAAGGAGCTACGCTGTATAGCCGATATTAACGGATCTGGAGCGATTCAGCATATCTGGATGACCCCTACCGGGATGTGGAGAAACACAATAATGCGCGTATATTGGGATGGTAGCGAACATCCTTCTATTGAGTGTCCTGTTGGGGATTTTTTTGCTATGGCAAAGGAGGATTCCTATGCGCAGATCTCATCGTTAGCGGTATGCGTAAACCCTAGAAGCGGGCTAAACTGCTACTGGGAGATGCCTTTTAGAAAGAGCTGTAGAATCACTATGGAGAATATCGGTGACGAGGATATGGTTTTATACTACCAGATCGACTACACCATTACCGATGTACCAGCGGACTGCGCTTATCTTCACGCACAGTTTAGACGGACAAATCCCCTCCCATACAAAACCGACTACACCATCCTTGACGGTGTTAAGGGTAAAGGTCACTACGTTGGTACATATATGACCTGGGGTGTCAATAACAACGGTTGGTGGGGAGAAGGTGAGATTAAATTCTTTATGGATGGTGACACCGACTACCCAACCATCTGCGGAACTGGGACAGAGGACTACTTCTGCGGGTCGTATGACTTTGATGTAGACGGCAAGTATATCCCATTTACCACCCCATATGCAGGACTATCTCATGTGTCTACATCAGATGAGCTTTATAAAGTGCAAAAGCGCTTTTCTATGTATCGTTGGCATATAACCGACCCTATACGCTTTGAGGAAGAGCTTAAGGTAACCATCCAAGCATTGGGTTGGAGGAGTGGGGGTAGATACCTACCACTACAAGACGATATCTCTTCGGTTGCCTTTTGGTATCAAACTCTACCATTCGTACCATTCCCTGCCCTTCCGGATAAGGACTATCTAGAGATTATCTAAATTTTTGATAATTTAAAGTAACAAAAAGATCAAACCAGTTATGCATTAATGACGCAGCCACCTATGTAACTATCTTATACTGTTGCAAGGTGGCTTTATATCAAAACATAATAACTCGGTAGAATAAGAAAATGCATAATGTTTGAACATTTCTAAATTTATAGCTTCGATTATGGGAGATTATTCTATGAAAGCAAAAAACCGATGGATGAAAGCAATTATAGTAACAAGTTGCCTAGTATTTCTCACTTTAAGCATTAGTACGCCAAGTAATGCCTATACGGCTCCCTCAAAGGAGATCGAGCAGTCAACTACTAAATCGAAACAGGACGATATCGAAGTGAGCAAAGAGGTGCAACAAGTCACCACTCAAATAAGCAAATCCATGCAGCTAATTATAGACGAATATCTACATCCAGGAGTAACAGCACAACAACTTTTTGATGGCGCTATGGGTGGAATGTTAAATGTCTTAGATGACCCATATAGCACGTATCTTGACAAACAAGAATATAAAATGTTAATGGAGCAATTAAATGCTGAGTCCTATATTTGGGGACTCTCCTATATTACATCTAATTTAGGCGATTATATTGTCAATGATGTGTTTAAAGGCTCACCAGCAGAAAAAGCTGGAGTGCTAGTGGGCGATGTGATCAAAAAGATAAATGACATTAATGCTACTGATATCACCGACCTATCATCCTTACTTTTACAGGATAAAGAGATAAAGTTTGTCTTTAGTCGCAATGGCAAAGAGTATACCCGCTCCCTATCTAAGGCTAAGGTAAGGATCCCAACGGTTAAATATTACACGTTGAAAGGGAATAAGTTTGCGCCTAAGAAAGCTGACCTAAAGCATTCTGGATATATCAAGATCAATAGTATATCGAGTGGTACAGATAATGAGTTTAAAGAAGCGTTAGAAAGCTTTAGTAAGGAAGGTATTAATAAGGTCATTCTAGATCTTCGGGATAATATCGGTGGGTTTCTAAGTATACTAGAAAAACTGGGTAATCTAATCGTTCCTAAGGGCGCTTTAGCTTATCAAGTTGATAAAAATGGTAAAGAAGTGATAGTAGCATCCACACTCGAAAAACTTCCTTTTGAAAAGATGGTTGTTTTGGTTAATAGTGAAACAGCTTCCAGTGCTGAATTTCTAGCCGCCGCATTGCAGGATTCAAAATTAGCTACAATTGTTGGACAAACTTCCTATGGAAAGGGTGTTGTGCAGACTGTATACGATATCCCTGACAACACAGGTTTTAAATTTACAACTTCCGAACTGCTAAGAAGAAATAAGGCTAAAATAAATAACGTAGGCGTAATTCCAGATGTTGTTGTTACACAACCTTCATACATCACAGATGGAATTGTATACCATAATGATGGCACTGTATTACAGATGGATAAGGTTAAGCAGATACTGCGGTTCTTAGATTACAAAACCGGAAAGATCAATCTAATAAGTGACAAGACCACAGTTACTTCACTAAAAAAGTTTCAGAAGAATTTTGGCTTAACACCAACTGGAATTGTTGACAATGAAACCGCTGAACAGTTAAACAATGCTCTTTATTTTAGCTTGATGGAGAACGACCCGACTCTTACAGCAGGCATTAAGGTGCTTATTAGCAGATAATTTTATCTGTCGTTTAGCTGTAAGCATATATCTCAAGTAAATTTGCTTTATTAAAATTGATAACCTCTTGAACTAGGCTAATATAGCCTTGTACAAGAGGTTTTTCTGCTAACGGATTAAAATCTAATTAACAGGATACTACCTAACTATAGTACACCATTAGCTAATATCCGCAAGCTCTAGGTATTCCCCGCCTTTTTCTAGGATAAAATCCTTTCGTCCTTGCAGGTTGCTGCCTAGCAATACATCAAACATGTTAGCGGTGTCAATAACATTTTCAGGTGTCACCTTAATTAAACGACGTGTCTGCGGGTTCATGGTGGTAAGCCACATCATCTCTGGCTCATTTACCCCAAGTCCTTTTGACCGCTGAATGGTTAATTTTACATCTCCAATCTTTGCTAGTATCTCACTCTTTTCACCCTCGCTATAGGCAAAATAGGTGTTATCCTTTGTGTTAATCTCGTATAACGGTGACTCTGCAATATACACATACCCCTTTTCGATTAGAGTAGGGGTAAGCTTATACAGCATGGCCAGAATATGGGTGCGTATATGGTAACCGTCCACATCGGCGTCGGTGCAGATAACCACCTTGTTCCAACGAAGGTTATCCAAATCAAAGCTTGACAGCTCTTTACTAGATTTTGAGCTAACCTCAATCCCACAGCCTAAAACCTTCATTATATCGATAATAATATCGTTGTTAAATATCTTATTTAGATCCGCTTTTAAGCAGTTTAGGATCTTACCCCTAACAGGGATGATCGCCTGAAACTCCGAATCCCTCCCCTGCTTGCACGCTCCAAGAGCGGAATCCCCCTCTACTATATATATCTCACGTTTGGACACATCCTTACTGCGGCAGTCAACAAACTTCTGCACCCTATTGGAGATATCCATGTTACCTGCAAGCTTTTTCTTTAGGTTTAGCCGTGTCTTTTCAGCATTTTCACGGCTACGCTTGTTAATTAGTACCTGCTCACAGATTCGATTTGCAAAGTCTGGGTTTTCAATAAAGTAAACCTCTAGCTGATGTTTTAAAAACTCCGTCATCGCCTCATAGATAAACTTGTTGGTAATAGCTTTCTTTGTCTGGTTCTCATATGAGGTCTGGGTAGAGAATGAAGATGATACCAGTACTAGACATTCCTCAATATCCACAAAGGATAGCTTGCCCTCACCCTTTAGGTATTTGTTGTTACGTTTAAGGTAGCTGTCAATCTGCGAGGTAAATGCCTGTCTTACCGCCTTTTCTGGCACACCACCGTACTCTAGGTAGCTTGAGTTATGGTAGTATTCCTGTAGCTTTACCCTATTTGAGAAGGCTAGCGCTACCGAAAGCTTTACCTTATATTCGGGCTTGTCCGCACGGTCACGTCCTACCCTTTGTGCTTCCCAGAACACCACATCGGTAAGTGTATCCTCCTTTACCACCTCCTTAACATAGTCGGTAATACCATCCTGATACACTATCTCCTGTGTCTGGAATGTGCCATTCTCTAGCTGATTTCTAAACTCAAAGACAAGTCCATTGTTGACAATTGCCTGTCGCCTTAGGATATCCTGAAAGTATTCCACAGGGATGTCGTTATCGGTAAACACCTCTAGGTCAGGCCGCCATTTAAACCTTGAACCTGTCTTTTTAAGGTTTGTGGTTTCCTTTTGTAGACCGCCGATATTCTCCCCCTTCTCAAAGTGGAGGTTATACTTAAATCCATCGTAAAACACCTCAACATCCATATATTCAGAGGAATACTGTGTTGCACAGGTTCCAAGTCCGTTTAGCCCAAGGGAATACTCGTAGTTCTCGCCATTGTTATTGTTATACTTACCCCCCGCATACAGCTCACAGAATACGAGCTCCCAGTTGTACCGACCCTCACGATTGTTAAAGTCAACTGGGCAACCCCGCCCCTCGTCGATAATCTCAATGGATCGATCGTTAAACCGTGTTACAATAATTCGCTTTCCATACCCCTCACGTGCTTCATCTATCGCGTTGGATAGAATCTCAAATACGGTATGACTACACCCCTCGATACCGTCTGACCCAAATATTACAGCAGGGCGTTTTCGTACCCTGTCTGCACCCTTTAGTGAAGATATACTATCGTTATTATACTGTGACTTTGGTTTTTTACTCATTAACAAAATCCCTTTCGCGCCAATAGGTGTGGCTTCACTTAACTATTACTATTCTGGTTAAACACCTCATTTTGAAGTGCTATCATCTTTTCTCTGCGTTTTTTGGTAGCCTCGCTATCGATAATATAGCGTTCGTTATCATAAATAATCAAATCCCCTGCCTTTACTAGGTCAGGAAGCTGTTCTTTAAGGATACTGATAAAGTCGCCGTTTTCATCCTCACATACAGCATATATATCCTCGAATCTATCAATGGTGTACCGTATCATTTTCAATCTCCAACTCCTCTTGAATTACCAGCTCATCCTTTTCCTGGGTGGTTACATTCTTAATCCATCTGTTTCCACGAAGTCGAAGGAACGCTATAATCCACTTAAAGCACTGGTCAAACCGTGCCGCTAAAAATACGAATGGTAACGGTAGCTTTAACACAAATCCAACTACATATACAAGCGGTATAACGATAAGCCATCCACATATCATATCCACAAACATTACAAACTTGCCATCACCCGCCCCACGGTTAATCCCTACAAAGCAGGCGGCATGATAACAGGTTCCCATGGTGGTAAACCCGCCTATTAATAGGAAGGTGGTAACAAGGCTTGCAACCTCATCCGAAACATTGTAAAATGACGGTACAAACCCTCTGATTGAGATAACAAACAGACAAAGCACCACCCCAAAGAATGCAAACAACACTTGAATCCTATTGGAGTATTTCCTAGTTAACTTGTAATCCTTAGCACCAACAGTCTCACCAATAACTACCGTAGCGCCCACCGATAGACCGTTAGTAAATATCATGGTAAGCATTAGCGCCATATCAGCAATGCTGTTAGCCGCTACCATCTGTACCCCAAGGTGACCGATAAGTGCCGATTTAACGGTAGTAACCAGCCCCCACTGGACATCCCCGATAACAACAGGCACTCCGTTTTTAACAAACTCTTTAAAGGACTGCATGGAAAATGTAAAGAAATCTCTAATCTTAATGGAAAGCCGTTTCTCCTTAATAAGTAGGTAGCAAACCGCAAAGGCGCACTCAAATACCCTAGATAACACAGTCGCAAAAGCCGCACCCTGTATCCCCATGCGAGGCGCACCAAAGTTACCAAAGATAAAGATATAGTTAAACACAAGGTTACAGACAAATGAGGTAATGGATACTATAAACCCAATCTTCACAATCTTGTTACAACGAAGCATCGCGATAACGATATCGGTAACTGCATAGATAACATATGCAAGACTTGCAATCTTTAGGTATTTCGCACCCTCTACTATCATCTGCTGATCAGATGTAAAGAATCCCATTATAACTTGAGGGAAGAAGAAGGCGGCAGACATTATAATCGCTACCAAAACTATAGTAAACTGCAACACAGTGACAAATATGCTCTTAACCTTTACCATGTCATTCTTGCCAAGGTATTGGGATATTAATACCGAGCTACCCCCGCTTATACCTCCGACTAAAAAAGATAGTAGTATGGTAAACTGGTTACCCAGAGCAGTTGAGGAGAGGGCAAGGTCGCCCAGTGACCCCACCATAACGTTATCTAAAAGGCTAACACTAGTTCTGATAAGTGTTTGAAAGGCGGCCGGAAGTGCAATAATAAGCAAGCTTTTATAAAATCTTTTGTCGATATTAATAGCCATATCTACCTCTTAAAAAGTTGAATGTCCGCTAACATATCTTACTACAGCCTAATTAGTAGTAAACCTATTTGTAACAAGGTGCATGGACAGTAGAAATCTTCTTTGAAAATTTGCTACTGTCCACGCGCTAGTAATTTTAATTGGGCAACAGAATGTTTCGCACCATTGCTTTAGCGTTTCCGCAAATATTGCCCAACTGATAGTAAACGGACTATATGTTAAATTTTAACTGAAACTGTAGTCGCACCACTATACACATTTACACCATTAACATTTTCATACCTCTTTACTGTAAAGTAGTATGTTTTTCCTTTAACTAATCCTGTCTTAGTAAAGGAAGTTTTGGTAGTCCCTGTGGATATTCTTGTGAAGGAATCTGTGAGGTTCGTTTTCATGTAGTATACATATTTTGCCGACGGATCAGTTGAGGTTACGTTTAGCGTTACTGATGTCCCTGATTTAACGTATGAGAACTTAGGTTTTTCAGGAACATATTTAGAGGTAACCTTCCTGTATCCGCTGTAGATGTTTACACCATTAACTACTGTGTAGGCTCTTACTGCAAAGTAGTATGTAGCTTTCTCTGTAAGCCCCGTTACCTTAAAGTTCTTACTTGTAGTATCACCAATTCTGGTATACTGCTCTGATGGCTTTGTCTTAACGTAGTAGCGATACCGTGTAGCGCCTTTTGAATCACCGGCGGTCATAACCACAGAATTACCACTGCGATCTAGACTTAAGGTTGGAGTATTTGGGGTTACTATAACATTTACTGTAGCAGTAAATCTAGTTCCATAGATACTTTGTATAGTTATAGTAGCCTGTCCGCCCTGTTTAGCGGTTATAGTACCGTCTGTAGAGATAGAAGCAACCGATTCATTAGAGGATGAGAACAAGACCTTCTTAGATGGTATCTCCTCTGGTAGGATTGAGTAGGTTACCTTTTTAGTCATTCCAGGTGTCATGCTAAGATCCGGGTCTAACGCTATTACCTTAATCTCTGGCTCTGCTACAGTTATTGTTATAGCTGTGGAAACAATCTCATCATCACGTACAAGCTTAGCAGTAATAATAGTTTTACCTAGTGATTTACCGATTACAAGCCCTGTCTGATCAACCGACGCGATATTAGGGTCATCACTAGTCCATACAACATTTTCGCTCTGTAGATGGGACGGATAAACGGTAGCGTTAATCTTAAACTCCTGTTCTACATAGATTGTAGAAGGCTTTTTATCAAGCTTTACCGCCATCTCGCCATCTATAACATTAATTACTAGGTTAGCAGTTCTGGATATATCGTTACCTATAGTAGTTGCAGTAATAGTAGCAGTTCCGGGCTTTTTAGCTACAACTCTACCGGTATTGTCTACCGATACAATGTTTGCATCGCTGGAGATAAAGGTTACCTCCTTGCTTGTAGCATTTGCAGGCTCGTATAAAAGCGTTAACATCTGCACATCATCGGTACGCATTTGATTTTGAGGCGATACGAAGGATATATTCTTTACAGGCTCTATAACCTTCACCTGCATGGTATCGGATTTATTGCTTCCATCCATAATTTTAGCGGTAATGTAAGCAACCCCTGCACGTCCTGTAGACTCTACTGTAGCGGTAAGCGCCTTCTTATCATTCCCACTGTTTGGCGAAACCCTAAGTATAGTAACATCACTTGAAGTCCATTCTATATAGCTATTAAAGCTGTCATTACTAGGGCTTACAGTTACAGAAAGTAGCTTTCTACCATTTAATTCGATATTAGGATTTGGGCGCTCATTAATTGTAATAGCAGTGCTAGAGCTACTTGATACACTTGCAGCTTGAAGTAGAATAGAGGTGTTATCTACCGCAATAAGATAGTTAAACGCTCCTGGATTAACTGGTCTTACTTGATAAAAACCTGTGCTCTTGATTACCTCAGCAACGTTTGTGTTTGAGCTTATTATAGTATAATCGGTAAGAACCGTTTCGTTATATGTATTACTGCCATATCTAACACGTGATACTACTATTCCGTCTGAACCATAATTAAATAGCAGTGTTTGGGATATATCTGTAGGGATAGAGGTTTTAATATTAACGTTATACTGTGTCCCCACAATTGCAGCTATATTCGCACTTCCGCTAAAAGGTATAGCCATCAGCTCGGATTTTGGAAGTCTGTTTCTATCAAGATTAAGTACAGATATCTTACTTAACATAGTTAAACAGTCTGAGTTAATGCTTTTTATCATGTTATTTGAAAGGTCTAGATTTGTTATAGCGTTAGGACCTTGGAAATAGGTTATATCCTCAATCTTGCTTATTCTATTTCCGGAAAGATTCAAAGTCTTTAGATTAGTAAGCCTTGTAACTCCCTCAATCCTCCAGATAATATTGTTTGAGAGATCTAATGTGTTTAGCATTCCTAGTCCATATATAGGCTGCATACTGCTAATTTTATTGTTGTTAGCTTTTATACTTGTAAGCTTGTTTAGAGTGGTAATCCCTTCTAAGCTTGTGACAGCACAGTTGCTAATATTTAAGCTTGTAAGGTTTCTTAGTATAGATATGCCTGAAATATCGGTAAGCTTTGAGTTGTTGCTTACGTCTAGTGATGTAAGCGAAGCAACGTTGTTTGCCGTAAATCCGCTAAGATTTGTTATGCTTTGATTCCTTAGAGTAAGGGAAGCAAGGGAGGTAAGCTTATCAAAACCAGTTGACGGTATTGCTGTCAGCTGACGTGAGCCTGTGTATACTAACGTTGTTATCTTAGAAAGCTCTACATCTGTTAATGACTTAACATTATAGATATCATCCGTACCTTTGGCCGCACGTTTTACAGCATCAACAAGCTCGGAATTATATCCAAACATCTCAAATAATTCCTGATCTGTGTTAACCCCTGCATCTGCATAAGCTACTAGGGATATAGGCAACATCATCAAGACCATCATAAAGACCAGCACAACCGATGTAATTCTTTTTACTTTGTTCATTTTAACACTCCTTTTTAATACTAACTTAAAAAGCTAAGATAGTAAAATCATATTCAAAAACATTGATAAAAGTATAAGATGATATCCTACACTATATGAAACAGCAGTATAGCTAATTAAATACTAACTAAACTACCTCATTTCAAAATATCATTTTACTAGCTAACGGTTTA
>CAZAOY010000009.1:24615-59845 GCA_964486925.1 uncultured Oscillospiraceae bacterium | reverse complement strand
CTTTCGTTCTTTCGTATATACTAAAAGCCTGTCAAATCTAAATTCGACAGCTTTTGACAAATTGTGCTTGTGAGTCAACAAAGCTAATCGGTAGATTATATTTATTTTCTTCGTATCATACCTCGTTCTACAATAAGCTTATCTTCTTCATGCTTGTCATAGGGAACTTGCTTTTGAATAACTGCAACTTTTTCCTCGTCAAACTCTATAATTGTGTAATTGCTAAGAGCATCTTTTGCTCTTGTTCCAATCGCTGCACAATTTACCAATAATTTTCCGTCCATAGGTATAACATGCGGCTCGTGATAATGACCATAAATAATAATATTTTCTTCTAAGCCGCCATACACTCTACGCAAAACCTCTAATGGTTGATCTGAGCCGCAAGAATAAGATTCCATATTGTTATAAGCGGCATGAAAAGCAATAATTTTGTGTGTTTCATTCAGCTTAATTCTAAATTCAAGAGGTAGTTCTGTTATCATTTTATAGTTTTCCGGTGTTAGATATTTTTTAAGCCAATCATGGGTAAAATATATTTCGGGATAATATTTACCGTCATCCTGACCATTGTCAATTATATTCAGCAACTCCTCGTGACCCCCACGAATTAAAATTATATTATTTTGCATGCATAAATCAAGTAAATCGTTATGTCCTGCACTCCAACCGAAATAATCTCCTAAAGCAACGATATTCACTACATTTTCAAGCTTTTAATTTCATCCAAGACAGCTTTTAATCCTGTTATATTTCCGTGCAGATCAGAAATAAAAATTATTCGCTTTGTCATATACTACACCTCATCAAATACAAATAGCTTCCGCAAACAGCGAAAGACGACAAACTCAAGTTCGACAACTTTCTACAATCTTGTGCCATTAGGTTAAAATAGATACAGAGATTATGCTCATTAGTTTTATATCTAAATTGAAAATTCGTCTGTCCTAATTACATTAGCAAACATGCCATTCAATGATGCCATAAAAACATCATGTACAGTTTGTGCTGGAATTGTTTTCCCATTAAATGCGAGGTTTTTTGTTGCGCACGCATCTTCAAGTAATGTAACTTTTATGCCGTAATCCATACATGCTCTTGTTGTGGTATCAATGCACATATGGCTCATCATACCACAAATTACAAGTTCACCTATATTATTGTCTTTTAGAATATCCAAAAGATTTGTTCCTAAAAAGCTGTTGGGTGCATGTTTAATAAGTAGATGTTCACCATCTATTGGGGTTAGGTTTTTATGAATTAAAACTCCATCTGTTTTTGGTAGAAAAAATGTAGCACCTTCACGGGTGTTGATATGTTGTACATGTACAACAGGTAAATCTTCTTTACGAAAATCGCTTAAAACTTTTTCTATCTTGTTTAAAGCATTTAACGAATTATATAATTCAGATTTTCCGCCCTCAAAGTAATCGTTTTGCACATCAATAATTAGTAATGCTTTTTTCATGTTTCACAACTCCTGTTCAAAATATAAATAATCCTTGCTTATGCACCAAAAGCCGCCAAATTCTCACTCGACAGCTTTCGATAAATCTTGTGCTTGTGAGTCGAGGAAGCTAGGGGAGGGTTATGCTCATAATTTTCATTAAAACAGTGTATTAAAATTAAGCTGGTTAAATCAACTTTTTCAATACAAAAGAATGAAGTTCATCTAAAACAGTTTTGTGGTTTTGATTTATGGCAATAGAAAAAGATGATTCATTGCAAAAAAAGTCGATAATGAATTTCTCATCTTGCTCCAAAGATTGCATTAAATCGTTTGTTGATAAAGGAAAAGTCCCGTTATTACAATAACGTTCTATTCTAAGAGGAAACAACAGCGGTTTTAATATATAAGTTTTTATCTTTTTATGTGTCAATTGTTCGGCAGGTTCATCAACATTAATATAGTGACGAATGCTCATTAATACATCAATAAAATATTTTCTATAAATTTCTTGGAGCTCAATTATACATATATTATCGCCGAAAATATCTTCGCCATATAAAAGAACACTGTCAAGTATCCTGACTGATTTTTCAGTCCAACCTTTAAAATCATTTCTGTTAAATTCATTTATTGACAAGCATTGTGTGTTAATTTCAAGTTGGTTATAAGATACAGGAACATTCCTGCAACAAAATCCTACATTATTCATGACTTCAGTTGTCACTGTATTAAATACACAAAATAAATCTAAATCAGAAAGATTAGTTGCGTCACCTCTCGCATAACTACCACATAAATAAATACATTTGATATTGTCTTTCTGTTTCTCATAAAGCAACGAAATAAAACTATCTAAAATATTATAATAGTCAAAATCAACATTATTTTTTGGTATAACTGTTCTCATTTTACTCCTGTTCAAAATATAAATAACCCTTGCTTATGCACCAAAAGCCGCCAAATTCTCACTCGACAGCTTTCGATAAATCTTGTGCTTGTGAGTCAAGAAAGCTAGGGGAGATTCCTGTATAAAATTCAATGGACTTTTCTATGTTTCTAACACCTAAGGTAATCAACATATTACTGTTTGAATTTGTCATAAAATTAAATCTTTCAACCCAATATACCTATACATCGAAAGCTGCCAAGTCCCACTCGACAGCTATCAATAAATGATGTGTGAAGGAGTCAAGAAAGCTAAAGGGCGGTTATGCTCATTTGGCGTGCAAAATTTAATCTTCACTTAATATTAAAGCTTGTTCAAATTATCAAACAAATCCCTAAGCATTTGAATATCTCCGCCAGAGTTTGTTGCCATTTTCGTCTTATACGAAGACATCATTTTACCATAATCTTTTAAAACTTCTTCAAATTCCGATTTCATACTTTCTGATGCATTAATTCCTGAAAACATATCAATAGATTGCTTCAAAGTACTCACCTTATATTCATAACTTTGCTTGAGAACAGAATTAGGGTGTTTTTCCAGCTTTCTATCAAGTTCGTTTATTGCATTATTTGAGTTTCTTTCTGCCAATCTATGAAGAGCTGTGCCCAAAAGTTTTGTTTGAGCGTTTTCGGAATTTGACATATTCTTTGCAAAAGCATTTGCAATACCTAACTTTGCATACTCATCGGGATAGAAATCGAAAATGTTTCCGCTCATATTGTGCGTGAGAGAAACACCGATTTTCTGCATATTTACAAGCTGCGACACAGTAAAATCAACGCCGTCTATTGTCAATTTGCTTTGAAGCGAGTTTATATCCGCACTTTGTCCATTTTTAATTCTTTCCGCAAGCTCTTTTACAATATTATCTATTTGTGACTTTAGTGCTTTCATTTCATCGTTTGTAGGGTTTTCACCTTTAAAAAAGCTCGTTGCACTCCATAAAAAAGAGCCGTCATGTATATTCCTATAAGCAAAATATTGTCCGTCTTGAAGTGTTGAATATTCCTTTGCTGCCTCTAAAATGAAATCTGTGCTTTCATATAAAAAAGCGTGTGTGCCGTTGCCTTTTGAATATTCATCGCTTGCCCAATTTGCGTTTTTAATTATGTTTCCGCTTGCGGCATAGCGTTCAATCTTGGTAATTCCCATATATTTTTGCTCGTTAATAATAAGGTTTGGGTCTACAGGCTTGTATGTTTTACATTTCTCTTCAATTTCCTTTAAAAACTCATTAGTATAAAAACCTTGTTTATGCTTATTTCCGAAACATCGAACCTCGGTAAAGACTTTTTGTTTGAATAAGGCTCAAGATTTTCTGCATTTTCTTGAGGTTTTTCCGCTTGTTTTATGTAGCCGATAGGTACAAGTGGCTTGAACTGATATGAATTAATATTCATAATAAATTCCCCTTTCATAATTAGAGTCAAACATGCCCCCTAAATTTTTATCTGCAAAAATATCCAAACGTTTAATGTTTTATTTGGGTTATATAAATAACCTCACCTATAAACCAAAAGCAGCCAAACTCATGTTCGACAGGCTTTCGACAAATTATGTGCTTGTGAGTCAAAAAAGCTAACAATGATTATGCTCATATTTTACTTTTTAACAATATCATACCTAGTAGCTAAAATATAGTAAATACCACCTTGTGTTTGTTGTTGATATAAATGATACTTACCCAGGTCTAAGAGAATCGTGTTTATTGCTTCCCGGTTATTCAGTATATCATTGTCTTCATTCGGGTCATAGTTATAATCTCCATGATAACGATAACCGTCCATTCGTGAATTAAAAATTTTTTCTATCATTTCTTTTTTTTTGTCAGCACAAAAAATTTCATAAAATCCAAATAGTTCTGAACCTATACAGTTGTCGAAGTAATTCACCTCAAAATTAACGGCAATTACCTGATTAAAAATGATTTTCGCTTTTATTAGCGAGCCATCTCCATCATAATCATAATACTTTATATCAAATTTTACACTGCTGTTTAAGTACTTGGGCTTTACTTCTAATTTTACTAATGAACCATCAAATGTTTTTAATAGTAATTTTGATTTCTCTGTTTTCATATTCCACGCCCTTTTTATCACACTACATATAGATAATTTTTGTATGGATAGAAAGCTGTCAAACACAAGTTCGACAGCTTTCGACAATTTGGCGGAAGCGGTGAGATTCGAACTCACGTGCCCTTGCGGACAACCGCATTTCGAGTGCGGCTCGTTATGACCACTTCGATACGCTTCCGTATGTGGACAGTAGAAACTATCCACTATATATTCGCTATAACTCAATAAAAAAATGGGTTTGCAGAATATTTTTTAGTTTATCCTCGTCATCCTCTGTTACCACCGTTACCGACTCGCCGTCGAAGACCTTAAATACGTTACCGTCTATCGTCTTACGACCTGTAGGGGTCTTGATAGCGATCATGTAGTCCTTGTTAAAGATAGATTCGGGGGAGTGCTCGCAGTAGTAGGAGGTGGAGATAAAATCTACCGGTAGAGCAGGGGTTCTGTTGTAGCTAAAATAGTCGCTCCACTCGCCCTTGTGGAATTGAGAGAGTACCACACCTAGAGTATCATCAAACCTAGTCTTGTATCCGTCCTGCTCATGACCGTCTGCTACAAGCTTTGGAAAACGCAGGGTTTCAAGACCGACCCCGACGTCACATATGTACTGACTGTCATCTATGGTAACCTCTAGTATACGATGGCGGGGCATTGGAATAAAGTCAAGTCCGAGCAAGAAACGTGCAAAGTATTCGGTTACGTTAAACTCTAACTCCTTGAGTAGCCAACTAAAGGCATAGTTTAGCTCAAAACAGTACCCGCCACGACCTTTGGTCACAACTTTATCAAGGATATCCTCAATGTTAAGGCTTATATCCTTTTTATGGATAATATCAATATTTTCATACGGTACAGTGTAACTGTGACACTCTATTAAACGCTTAATGGTGTCGTAATCATGCTTAACCTCTCCACTAAACCCAATACGCTTTAGATACTCAGCTGTCGTTACCATACACACTCCTTTACAACTATAGGTTATACCATTAGTAGTTTACTCGTTAATTGCAATTGCCTCCATAGCGGTTTCTTCGTTTTCGCTAGATACAAGTACCGATATGTCCACGGTGGAGGTGGTGATTAACACAACGTCCACACCTGCTTTACAAAGCTTTGTAAATACCTCTGCGGCTACCCCCGAATGCTGTGGCATGTCCTCACCGTATAGCGATATCTTAACGTTATTGCTTATGATAAACGGCTTTGCGTTAGGGTAGTCCTTGCGGATAGCGTTAAAGGCGGACAACATCTTTACCACGTCCGAATCAGATATGGTAAAGCAGATGGTAACCTCGCTACCCTTAGGTGCGGTCTGTGAGATCATATCTACATTAACATCAGCCTCACCTAAAATGGTGAATAGCTTTGAGATAAATCCAATAGTGGACGGTGACTGCTCGAAGGTCACAAGGGATATGTCAGTATCCTTTGAAACTCTGGTAATACTCATTCCAACATTCCTTTCTCACTGTAGAATATACATATGTATTCAAACACCATCCAAAAAACGTGCAAATCCAGATAGGGTTTGCACAATTTTTGGGGAGGGTTTTAATTACATCTAAATATATGCCTATGATTAATGACATCCGCCGGTACATTCAACAATGTTACCAACGATGGATTCAGGGTCGATACCCTGACGCTTGTAGTAGTCTGCGATAGCCGACTTTATAGCCTGTTCTGCAAGTACAGAGCAGTGGACTTTTGAGGTAGGAAGCCCCTCTAGCGCCTCAACAACCGCTTCGTTTGTAAGCTTTAGCGCATCCTCAATTGACCTACCTTTAATCATCTCGGTAGCGATAGAGCTTGTAGCAATTGCCGCCCCACACCCGAAGGTCTTAAAGGTTACCTCTTCTATTATATTCTTGTTTACACGGATATACATCTTCATAATATCCCCGCATTTTGCGTTTCCAACCTCTCCAACACCGTTAGCGTCCGCTAGCTCGCCGATATTTTTAGGGTTTGCGAAATGTTCCATTACCTTTTCACTATACATAATCTTTTTCCTTCTATATTATTCATTCCAAAGCGGTGACATAGAGCGTATCCGTGCAACCACCTTAGGAAGTACCTCTAGGATGTAGTCAACATCTTCCTTTGTAGTATCATGATTTATCGTTAACCTAAGTGAGCCGTGAGCTACCTCATGGGGCAGACCTAGCGCTAACAGAACGTGTGAGGGATCAAGCGACCCCGATGTGCAGGCAGAACCCGAAGAAGCGGCAATGCCGTTCATGTCAAGCATAAGCAGTAACGCCTCGCCCTCCACCGCCTCAAACGAGATGTTAGCATTACCACAAAGGCGATGGTCACCGCCGTTTACTCGGCACTTTGGTATGGATGAGAGAATCCCCTTAACCATATAATCCCGAAGTTCTGATACATATGAAACCTTCTCGTTAACATTGGTAGTAGCGTCCTTAACCGCTGTGGCAAGTGCGATTATACCTACAGTGTTTTCAGTACCTGCACGGCGGTTCTTCTCCTGTGCTCCACCATCAATATATCCTAATAGGGGAGTACCCTTCTTTATATAAAGTGCACCCACTCCCTTAGTAGCTCCAAGCTTGTGTCCCGATAGTGAGAGCAGATCGATACACTGCTTCTTAACGTCGATGTCTACGTTACCCACCGCCTGAACCGCGTCGGTGTGAAACACCACCCCCGCTTCACGGCAGATTGCACCAATCTCGGCGATAGGCTGAATCGTACCAACCTCATTGTTCGCGTACATTATAGTAACTAGTCCGGTCTTATCGGTGATAGCTTCCTTAACCTGTTTAGGTGAGATGTAACCCTCGCTGTCTACAGGTAGGTAGGTAACGGTTATGCCCTGCTTTTCAAGACGGTTACAAACATGCAGTACTGCGTGGTGCTCAAAGTTAGTGGTAATTAGATGGTTCTTGCCCTTTTTAACCATTAGCTCCATAACACCTTTAATCGCCCAGTTATCGCTCTCTGTACCTGAACCGGTGAAGTAGATCTCGTTTGTGTCGGCGTTAAGGCTTGCGGCAACATCTGCTCTTGCCTGCTCAATCGCCTTCTTTGCATTTCGTCCAATGCTGTAGATACTGGAAGGGTTTCCGTATTCAGTCTTTAGAAACGGTGTTATAACCTCCAGTACATGGTCTGTGACCTTTGTTGTAGCGGCATTATCCGCATATACAAATCTATCCAAAATGTATTCTCCCCTTAAAGCAAAGGTAAAACCCTTGCCATAAAATCATAAAATTAAAGCTATTGCTTCGGTAGCTAAATGTAGCCAGTTTCCTTATTAAATCACTGTCGCAGGGATCTCTTAAGATAACGCCTACCGCTAAGCACCAAAGTAATAATTGCACAGCTGCTAAATTAAGATAATATAGGTAATTATTCCTTAATTATTAACTGTTAATCCTATTATATACCCTTTCGGTATATAATTCAAGTATTTTTTGTAAATAATCTATCTTTACTTATATAAACGTGCTTGTTCTACCGCAAGACGGTCACAGCGTTCATTTTCGGGGTGTCCGGCGTGTCCTTTAATCCAGATAAACTCAACTTTATGGAGATCGATAAGATTAAGCAGCTGTTCCCATAGGTCGGGGTTTAGGGCAGGGCCTGATTTTCCGCGGCTCCAACCGTTGCTTCTCCATCTTCTTGCCCAACCTTGATTTACCGCGTCGACAATATATTTAGAATCGGTGTAGACGGTGACAGCACAGCGTTGCTTAAGTGCTAAAAGTCCATTTATTACCGCAGAAAGCTCCATACGGTTGTTTGTAGTGTTCGCCTCTCCACCGCTAAGCTCCTTTTGTTTGCCGTTAAAATCAAGGATCGCACCCCATCCACCGGGTCCTGGGTTGTTACTACAAGCGCCGTCGGTATAGAGTGTAACTTTTTTTATGGTATCTTCCAAAACTACCTCCGAATTAAAGTGTATTTAAGTTAAAATGTCACATTTTGCGAATATATTATACACAATGGCATATATTACTATTATACCTTATCTGCTCTTAATTTACAATAGGATTTTTGAATTTTTGCAAAACATTTTATAAAATCATACAAATATATAAGAATAAAACGTTAAGGATTAAAAATAAGGTTGATTTTTTACATGGTCTAGGGTATAATTAACGCTATTGTTACTTTTTTGTAACCGATAATCGATGCTTGGAATAAATTTATAGTCATAGTAATATGCTTTAAGTAACCGCAAAGAATAAGGGTCTATAAAAACAAAGAATAGATCTGCTTTAAGTATCTGCATGAGAATGGTGTAACAAAATGCATAAATCGGTAAACAACGTTTGCTGTAATAATTGTTTTGCTACAACCACATCTGCCTGGCTTAATTAATTGGGAAACAAAATATGTTTGCTGCTGTTTTGTTTATCTAAGACAGCCCAGTTAATAGCTTTGGTTAAGAGGAAACCAAGCTGTAAAGCCTGTACGAAAAAGGAGGATAACATGAGTCATAAAAAACAAAACAACCGTCACACGGATACTAATGCCGAGAAAAAGCAAGGAGCTTTCACTTTAATCGTGCTACCCATAATATTTGTATTAAGGCTAATAGCTAAGGGGTTACGGTATCTATATAACACAACTATAGGGGTGTTTGTAAACGCAATAAAGGTGATCTTTGACGACAAGAGCAATATCTTTGCAGAGCAATCCGGTAAGGGTAGAAAGCAGAGAACTAGGCCGATCCTTTCGCTTTTTTATACAAGAGGAAGCCGTATTCTATACAGACTAATATTTAATATTGCACTTCCTGTGCTTGCTATGGCGCTATTTGTGCGGGTGGTGGATGAATATCGTGATACTCGGTATGCTATAGAGATATCTTATAGTGGTCAAACATTAGGGTATGTGTCGGATGAATCCACCTTTGAGAAAGCTAAGGATGTGATAAATCAGGGTGTCGTATCGGTGGCAAACCACGAAATCGGTGAGGAGATAACCCCTGAATTTAACATTAAAAAGGTGAACGGAGCAGAGATTTTAGATGAACGAAAGTTAGCATCCAAGATAATGGAGAGCGAGGATATCGAGCTTGTTCGTGGAGATGGATTATTTGTGGACGGCGTATTTGCGGGGGCGGTATCGGAGCTTGGTTGTTTAGATAAGTATATCGATCAGGTAATATCACTAACTAACAATGAAAATTCGGTGGATACCGCCGCATTTAATAAAAAACTTACTACAAAGATAGGGCTATATCAAAAGCAGGATATAGTTCCAATTAAAGAGCTATGCGGATATATCTCACCAGACCATACAAAGCTACTGGTAGGCTTGGTTGAGCTTTCAAACAAGAAGGCAACTCCGTTGCTTGCCCGCAGATATGCAGGTAAATCGGTAGAGGTGCAGACAACTGCAAACGACACTACCACAAAATCATCCTACACTAGACCTGCTCTTTCTATAACCTATACAAAGGAGCAGAAGAAGGTTAGGGATATTGACTATAAGATTAACAAGACTAAGAGCAATAGGTATAGTATCGGAGAAAGCAAGGTTACCAAAAAGGGCAGAAAAGGTGCTGAAGAACTGCTTTTAGAGATAACTTATGTAGATGGTGAAGAGGTCGATAGAGAGATTATCGACAAGAGCACAATAAAAGAACCTATCGATGAGGAGGTTATAGTGGGGACACTTGAAACCTCATTTATCTGGCCGCTTGAGGGTGGATATGTATCGTCGGGATTTGCCGCGCGGTGGGGTGAGTTTCATTGTGCGCTGGACATTGCTAAACGAGGTGGCGCATACGGTAAGCCGGTTTTAGCCGCACGAAGCGGTAAGGTGGTATTTGTGGGTTATCAGGGAACCTATGGTAACATTATTAAGCTAGACCACGGAAACGGTATCCAGACCTACTATGCACATAACAGTCAAAACCTAGTTTCGGTAGGACAGACTGTAACCCAAGGTCAGGTTATCGCTAAGGTTGGTGCGACAGGTCGTGCCACAGGGCCTCACGTTCATTTTGAGGTTAGAAAGAACGGTGTCGCCCAAAATCCATACAGCTACTTAAAGTAGCTGCATGGATTTTGGAGCGGCCTATGCCGATTGAGATATCTTTTAGGTTTTCCTATAAAGATTTAATAGGTATGGACGCAGTGTAATATGTTTATACCTATTATCTATAGTATAATTGCAAGAGTTTTGAGGTTATAACTAAAAGATTCATTTGCAATTTCACTTACCTTTAGGATGGCTATGTATTATAGTTTAACCTAGAATACAATTTAGATGGATACAAAAAGATAGATAGGTGGATGTAACAAACAAAGGTTTATTACATCCACCTATTATTATAGCTTCATATGTAACTCTAAATCCACCTGTTCCTCTTAAACCATATAAATGCGCCGGTGACGATAGCGATTGTGAGAATTATCACCATAGGATACCCAAAACTCCAGCTAAATTCGGGCATTACAAGGTTCATCCCATACCACCCCACAATTATAGAAAGAGGAGAGAAGATTGCGGTGATAACGGTAAAGGTTTTCATCAGCTTGTTCATGGTGATATCGACCTGTGCTTGGTAGGCCTCCCGTACCTGTGTTATGTAGTCCCTTAGGTGCACTACCGAATCGGACAGTCTATCGATCTTTGTGTCGAGTGTTTTAATAAAACGCAGCTCCTCGTCACGGATTAGGTCGTTTTCATTGTCCATAATCCCTTCAAAGATACTATTAAGCCGTTGATAGTACTGCTTTAGCGATAAAAGCTTTTTACGTAGCGGGATTATCGAGGAGAATACCTCCTTATCATCGGAGGTGATAACGTCGTTCTCAAGATCGGTTATCTGCTCCTCGATCTTTGAAAGAATTGTAGGGTCGTCCTTAATTAAAAGATCAAAGAAGGCGTAAAGGGTTCGCAGTGTGCTTGTTGGGTCATGGAAATGGGAGCGAAGGGCGTTCTCATACAGATCGAGGGAGGTTTGGTTACTAAAGACAAAAATTAAAATATCCCTGCTGTGGTAGATATATAGGTTGTCGTTATCGCAGGTTAGGCTGGCCTTATCTATCATATCTAGGGCGATAAAGTTATAAAAATCGTGGGATTCAAAGTTATTTATAGTTCTACCCTTAATCTCCCTTACAAAATAGTTAAAGCTTTCGGTAACCTTTTGGTTATCAGATTTAACGATATTCGGTATATCATTAATATCGTCCTGTTGTTTAAATACAATCTGCATCCTTATCTTTAGTCCTCCGTATCTTTTTAGTTTCCTTGGTACTCGATAATTGAAAGGGTGCTTGCTTTAATAGCGGCGATAAACTCCTGCATACTGGTAATAGGTGCCTTAGAGGTCATCCCACCAGAGGCTACACCGATAAGCTCATGGGTGTCCGACCCGCCTGTCTTAAATAGGTTGTTCTCATTAGCAAACTCTAATGCCTGCTTGTTTATAGAGTCGTGGTTAGGGTTAGCGTTTACCACCTCTACTCCATGAAGGTATTTAGCAGGAGCGACCTTTACATAATGCCTGTATGGGTGCGCTTGTACCAGTAGTATATCGTGGTCACAGCAAAACTCATAAAGCTTTGGTACCGAGAGGTAACAAAGGCTAGGGTTAGCGTATAAAACCTCCTCGGTTATACCATATAATAGGTAGTCATCTAAAGTTCCCGCAGGGGTCAGCTCTACCGACATAAGTACAGTCATGCCAAGCTTCTCGCCCTTTGCCTTAGCGATTTTATAACCTTTTAGATAATGGTCTATCTTATCGGAGTAGCTTCCCTGTACGCTATCCAGCACATCGGTTCTAAGGTGATCGGTTATAATAAGGGTGTCATACCCCGCTTTGTGGTAGGCTAACACCATCTCATTAGCATATACCTGACCACAAGGGGACACCTCTTTGGTATGCATGTGTGTTTCTATCTTGTAAATCTTTTCTATATTTGTCATAAAGGCAGTAGTTCCTTTCCTAGTTTGTTTGAATTTTCGTTTGTTATTAATTCTATTATACAACAAAATATAGTGCTTTGCAAGTCTAATTATAGATATGTTGTATTTTATAACACCAATAGGACTATTTTGGACACAAAACTATAGATATATCTTAACAACAAGTTGAAGTAAAATACCTTTTAAAATTGTGGAAGGCCTATAGATCTCGGGTTTTTGCGTATTGTTAGCGGGTGTTTAATGCAGAGAAGCGTTTATTCCCAATAAGTGGGAAAAAATAAAATATCGGCGCTGGATCTACAAAAAACGGTGCATAAACCAAAAAGGCAAAGCATAACTATATATTAATCCAAATAAATAAAAGAGAGGTATAGGTATGGATATAAAAGCAAAGTACAAAGAAATCAAGGTATATGAAACAATATTTAGCGAGGTGGTCGAAAAATCAGTGGAGATGGACTATCTCTTAGCGGACTATTGTCCAAACATATACAAGGTTTTGCGGTGTCACATTAACCCGGTTATAACCTCCCGTAGGGTGGAGTCGGGTAAGCTAATTATCGATCTATGTGCAGTAATCAAGGTGCTTTATATTACAGAAGAGAGCAAAAAGATACATTGTATCGAGCAAAAGCAGATGTACACCAAGGAGATTGAGATTAAGGATCTTAACGACAGCTGTAACATCAGCCTAGCAGCAAAATGTGACTACAAGAATCTAAGGGTGGTAAACCCTAGACGTGTAGAGCTAAAGGGAGCTATATCAATTAAGGTAGTGGTAACTAAACCAAGCAGTACTAGGATAATAGATCAGGTTACACAGGATAACTGCTACGTTAAGAGCAGTAACAACGTTATCTGTAGTGATATCCCATGCTTTACTAAGGACGCAACCATTACAGAGGATGTAGAGCTTGCTTTAGGCAAACCATCTATAGCGGGGATACTCAGTAACAGCGCTTGTGCTACTGTAAATGACTATAAGATAATGAAGGACAAAGCGCTGATTAAAGGTAACGTTAATATTCATATCCTCTATACCGCCGACAAAACCGAAAAATCAGGTGATAGTGATGATGACATCAGTGATAACAACGTTTTAGAGTACACCATTCCATTTAGCCAGATTATCGACATGGCAGGGATTGAGGAGGATCACAAGCTTTTAATAAATGTAGACGTTCATCCGATAGAGATCGACTACTCTAAGCTTAGTGATGAAAACAAGGTAATAACGTTGTCAATCCCAATGTTCTTTGAATGTATGGCGGCTAAGAACGTTAAGAGCGAGCTAATCGAGGATCTATACTCCACCGACTATGAATGTGATATCGAAAAACAAAGGATTAAGGCTAGTACATATGTAGAGTGCATTAACACAAGCTTTGTGACAAAGAACAACCTCCAACTGCCAAACACAAACATTAGTGGTGTCTGTGATGTGACATCGGAGGTGTGTCTGCCGACCTGCAAGTTTACCGCTGATAACATCCTAGTGATGTTTAACAATCAGATCTGCGTTATCGTATACGACGAGAGTGGAGTTCCGGCGCAGTTTGAAAAGACTATTCCATGCGAGGTACAGCTTCCAAATAACGCTAACAGCGAGGATATAATCTTTACCCCAACCCTAACGGTAACGGGCTGTGGCTTTACACTGCTATCGGAAAACCAGATTGAGGTTAGAACCGATGTTACCATTAATGGGGTGCTTTACAGGATCTGTTACTGTGATGGAGTTTCTTCGGCTAAGCTACTTGAGGATATGCCAAAGGCGGTGCAGGATAACGGCGCTATATGTCTATACTATGCAGAAGCGGGTGAAGATGTGTGGGAGATTGCAAAGCAGTTTAACACAGGCGCTGACGCGATCCTAACAGAAAACAACATTGACGACAGCGTGATCAAGTCTAAGCAGATGATCTTTATACCAATGAAACGATAAGGGGAGTATAGAATGGATAACATAATCTATAATGATATTGCAAAGAGAACCCAAGGGGATATATATATCGGGGTGGTAGGACCTGTTCGGACAGGAAAATCCACCTTTATTAAGAAGTTTATGGAATGTGTGGTAATACCAAACATCGACGGAGAGTACCGCAGAGAGCGTGCTATCGATGAGCTACCGCAGTCTGCCGCAGGAAAAACCATAATGACAACCGAACCAAAGTTTATCCCGGATGAAAGCGTGGCTATCGATGTAGGTGATAAGCAGACCCTGAATGTTAGGATGATCGACTGTGTAGGATACATTGTACCAAGCTCACTTGGTTATATCGAAAATGAGATGCCTCGTATGGTTCGTACCCCATGGTTTGAGGAAGAGGTACCGTTTAACATGGCGGCGGAGCTTGGCACCCAAAAGGTTATAAGCGAACACTCCACCATCGGTGTGGTAGTAACCACCGACGGCACAATAAGCGACATCCCACGTGAGGAGTACGAGCAGGCAGAGGAGAGGGTAATAAGTGAGCTAAAATCTATCGATAAACCGTTTGTAGTGGTGCTAAACTGCACAAACCCAAACTCCAAAGCATCGCAGGATCTAGCGGCAGGACTCACAAACAAATACGGTGTTCCCGTAATGCCAATAAGCTGTGTGGATCTGGATGAAGCGGACATTATGAACATCATTAGACAGGTTTTAGCAGAGTTTCCTGTTAGACAGGTTAACGTACATATGCCAAAATGGGTAAACGGACTGGCGAGCGATCACTGGTTAAAGAGCAGTGTCTACGCTTCGGTAAAGAACATGGGTCAAGAGATTGACAAGATTAGGGATGTATCCACTGTATCTAGTGTACTAAGGGATAACGATTTTGTTACAAACTCGTTTGTAGACAACATCGATCTAGGCACAGGGGTTGCAAACATCATGTTATCCCTAAATGACGACCTGTTCTATCGTGTACTCGGCGAAGCAACCGGGTTAGAGATTAGCAATGAATCAATGCTACTGCCATGTATGGTTGAGCTTGCAAGGATTAAAAAGCAGTACGACAAGATCAAGGATGCGCTAGACGAGGTAGAGGCTACAGGTTACGGTATCGTAATGCCTGCACAAGAGGAGCTTACCTTAGAAGAGCCTGAAATTGTAAAGCAGGGCGGTCGATATGGAGTTAAGCTAAAAGCGTCCGCACCGTCAATACATATGATGAGGGCGGATATCACCACCGAGGTTAGCCCGATTGTAGGCTCAGAACGCCAAAGCGAGGAGCTTGTGGAGTATCTGCTAAAGGAATTTGAGGAAAGCCCTAAAAAGATCTGGGAATCAAACATCTTTGGTAAATCCCTACACGACCTTGTAAACGAAGGTTTACACAACAAGCTTTATCGTATGCCAACCGACTCAAGGTTAAAGCTACAAGAGACCATCGAACGTATTATTAACGACGGCTGTAACGGTTTAATCTGTATAATTCTATAAAGTTAGTTTACATACAACACTCCTGCGCGCAGGGGTGTTGTATGTTTTTGTATCAATTTGCGATATGTATAGACCACGAACCCTACAATGCCATGTAAAACGTAAACCCCACGTAGGGTGCGACACTTGCGGTCGCCCGCACCACCACACCTACAGGCCCACGTAAGATATAAAATCACGCATGCTGACACCATTAATATATTAACATTAACAAGTGTTATCTTGCCATTCTAATAAAGATATATTGACATTCACAGATTATCTGGTAGAATAAAGATAGATAATTAATCTAAAAAAGGGGTGGGATAATGCCAAAAAAGATTAATGTGCTAGCGTTTGATTTCGGGGCGTCTAGCGGACGGGCTGTAATGGGGGAGTTTGACGGGGAGAGGATTACCTTAACAGAGCTTCACCGTTTCTCAAACGACCCCGTTTACCTTAATGGGACGCTCTACTGGGATGTACTTCGACTGTTTTATGAGATTAAACAGGGAATTGTCAAGGCTAAATGCTATAGCGGGTTTGAGAGTATCGGAATTGACACATGGGGGGTGGATTTTGCGCTTATCGATAGAGATGGGGCGCTGATTGAAAACCCTGTCCACTACCGTGACAGCCGCACTGGCCTAATAGAAAAGCCAAATCTATATGACAAAACCGGTATCCAGTACCTTCACTTTAACACTGCGTATCAGCTTAAATATCTAGCAAAAAAACGTCCTGATACCCTAAAGCGGGCGGATAAGCTTTTGTTTTTGCCCGATTATTTTAACTATCTGCTCACCGGGGTTAAAAGCTGTGAATACTCTATCGCTTCAACCTCCGCTATGCTAGACGGTCATACAAAGGACTGGTCGGATGAGGTGGTTGACTGGATTGGGTTGGATAGAGGTCTGTTATGTAGTATTAGCGGGGGAGGTAGGGTGCTAGGTCAGCTGTCGGACGATATATCAGAGGAGCTTATGGTCAATAAGGTGAAGGTTATCTCGGTCTGCGGGCATGACACCGCCTGCGCAGTGGTAGCAGTACCAACACAGGAAACCGACTTTTTATACCTATCCTGCGGCACATGGTCACTAATGGGGACACAGCTGGATAACCCTATATTTACAAGCCAATCCATCACAAACGAGGGCGGGTACGATGGTAAGATACGCTACCTTAAAAACATCACAGGACTGTGGATGATACAATCCTGTCGCCGCCGGTGGGAGCGTGAGGGAAGGCTGTACAGCTACCCCGAGCTAGAACAGCTGGCACGTGCGGCTAAAGGGGAACGGTGCTACATCGACACAAACGCACCGCAGTTTTCAGACATGGGAAACATCCCAAAACTAGTGCAGGAATACTGCAAATCCACAAATCAGTACATCCCAAAAACTGTAGGGGAAGTTACCCGCTGTATCTATGAAAGTCTTGCTAAGGAATATGCCAAAACCAAGGTAGAGATTGAGCAGAACACCCACAAGACCTATAACACCATACATATGGTAGGGGGAGGGATTAGAGATAGCTTCCTCTGCGAGTTAACACAGCAGTACTGCGGATGTAGGGTGATAGCAGGCCCTGTAGAAGCAACCGCCATGGGTAACATTGCCCTTCAGCTGATAGCGTTAGGGGAGATTAAGGATCTTAACCAAGCTAAAAGGATAATTAAAGCTTCCGCCCAAACGTTTGAATACTGCGGATAACTACCACCTATTAGCCACTAACGACTAACTACTAAAAAGGAGTTTATTATGTCAACCGGTTATTCTATAGCAAAGGAGCGGTATGCACGATATGGGGTGTATACCGACGAGGTTATAAAAAGGCTAGATCAGATAAAGATATCACTCCACTGTTGGCAGGGGGATGATGTCAAAGGATTTTTGTTTAACAATGCGCTGTCGGGTGGGATAGCTGTAACAGGTAACTATATAGGTAAGGCAACAAATCCCGACGAGTTACGTGCTGATCTGGATAAAGCCTTCTCGCTTATAGCGGGTAGACACAAGCTTAACCTACATGCAATCTATGCAGATACCGATAAAACGGTGGATTTGGATGAGCTTGAGCCACAGCACTTTGCCACATGGGTGGAGTACGCCAATCAGCGGGGGATAGGCTTAGACTTTAACCCTACCTGCTTCTCCCATAGAAACGCTAGCGACGGCTTTACCGTAAGTCACCATGACGAGGGGATTCGCTCATTCTGGGTGGAGCACTGCAAGCGAAGCCGCACCATTGGCGAATATTTTGGTAAGCAGACAGGTCAAAGATGTGTCACAAACTTTTGGTTTCCCGACGGATATAAGGATATGCCGATAGATAGGCTCTCCCCACGGCTACGGATGGAGCGTTCACTTAACGAGATATTTAGCCATACAATAGATGAGCGGTACAACCTTGATGCAATCGAGAGCAAGGTTTTCGGGATAGGTACGGAAAGTTATGTGGTGGGGTCAAACGAGTTTTGCCTAGGGTATGCCACAAAGCATAACAAGGCGGTCTGCCTTGACGCGGGGCATTTTCATCCTACCGAGGTAATCTCGGATAAGATCCCCACAGTGCTGATGTTTACAAAGGAGCTGTTACTACATGTTTCCCGACCTGTACGGTGGGATAGCGACCATGTGGTTATCATGGATGACGAGCTAATGCAGATAGCACACTCGCTGGTTAGGGGGGATCTGTTAGGCAGAACCCATATAGGACTTGATTTCTTTGATGGTAGCATAAATCGAGTTGCCGCATGGGTAATAGGTACAAGAAATATGCAAAAGGCACTGTTAAAAGCCTTGCTAGAGCCTACCAAGACCCTAGCAGAGTTAGAGCTTTTAGGGGACTACACCGCCCGACTTGCAATGGTAGAGGAGTTAAAATCTGAACCGTTTGTATATGTGTGGGAGGAATTTTTAGACAGAAACGACACGCCGATAGACTGGCTGTCACAGGTTAAGCAGTATGAGATTGACGTACTGGCTAAGAGGGGGTAACAAAGTGCAGGATATATTAAAAGCACCATTTATAATACAGATGTGTAAAACCACAGCAAATATGTACCGTTTAGGTTGGGATGAGCGTAATGGTGGGAATTTAAGCGTAATACTGGATGAGGATGAGGTTTCGCAGTACCTAGACCTAAACAAAACTCTTCGCGTAATCCCGATGGATTTTGACGCTTCCTTTCTAGCGGGCAGAATTTTACTGGTAACGGGTACGGGTAGATACTTTAAAAATATAATAGACGACCCAGAAAAAAACCTCGGGATTATTAAGATAAGCGGGGACGGCAGAGCGGCAGAGCTTTTATGGGGTTACGTAGGCGGCGGCAGACCTACAAGCGAGCTGCCCGCCCACCTTATGTCGCATATCGAGCGACTAAAGGTAGACCCGCTCCACCGTGTAATAATGCACTGTCACCCTAACAACACCCTAGCTATGACCTTTGTTCACACCCTAGACGAGCGGGAGTTTACCCGTACTCTATGGCGGATGATAACCGAATGTATTGTGGTATTCCCCGATGGGGTAGCGGTACTTCCTTGGATGGTATGCGGTAATCCGAGGATAGGCAGAGAAACGGCGGACAGGCTAAAAAGCTTTAGGGTATGCGTATGGGCACAGCACGGTATATTCGGCACAGGACGGGATCTAGACGAAGCCTTTGGTCTAATCGAAACGGTAGAGAAGGGGGCGACTATCTATATGAAGATAGCCCATCTTAAGATTTTGCAATCCATAACCGATGAACAGCTGTTAGAGGTATGCAAGGACTTTAATCTAACACCGAGGGATGGATATTTAGGTTAACTACATATATAAGGTAAAAGCTAATCGGCGGAGTTTATCCGCCGATTAGCTTTTTATATTCTATCTATTATCATCCATCTTAAATTCACTAACTAACCGTTTTAGTAGTGTCGCTTGTGAGGTTAGTTCCTCTGCGGCGGCAGCGCTTTCTTGGCTAGTAGCGGAGTTTGTTGAAACTGTACCGGATATTTCGGTAGCGCTAGACTGCATATCGCTGAATGCAATGCCTTGCTCTACTGTGCTATCAAGTATAAGCTGGATCTTTTGTTTGGTTGCGGTGGTGCTTTCGGTAATCTGTTTTAAGGTGTTTGCAGTTTGAGTGGCAATGTCCATACCTTTTCTTGCCGCACCAACCGAGCTTTCAATTAGGTCGGTAGTGTTCTTAGCCGCCTGTGCGCTCTTAGTAGCAAGGTTACGTACCTCATCCGCTACAACCGCAAAGCCTTTACCCGCAGATCCAGCACGAGCCGCCTCAACAGCCGCATTTAACGCTAGAATGTTAGTCTGGAATGCGATATCCTCAATGGTCTTTATAATCTTAGAGATCTCATCGGATTTTCTGTTAATATCCTCCATAGCGCTAAGCATACCGTTCATCTGAATGTTACCACGCTCTAGGTTTTCAGTAGCGGTATTAGCAAGCTCGGATGCGCTTTGAGCGTTAACTCCGTCGTTTGCAGTAAGCTGTGATACCAAGTTAACCGCCTCTACAAGATGTTCAACCGAAACTGTCTGCTCAGCAGAAGCGTGTGCTAATCCCTGTGCACCCTGTGAAACTTGATCCGCTCCTGTAAGCACCTGACTAGAAGCGATATCAATCTGCTTCATAGTAAGGTTTAGTTCCTTTAGTATCTTAGCAAGCGACTGTTCAATCTGTACAAAATCGCCTTTGTACTGCTCTTTAGTTGACGCCATTAGGTTTTTATTGGAGATATCGGATAAAACTTTGGATATCTCGGTAATATAACCTTTAAGGGTATTAGACATAGTTTTAAAGTTATCAGCAAGAAGCCCTAACTCATCGTTGGTGGATACATCAACGTTAATATCAAGGTGACCATCCGCCAATCTTTGCGCATATCCCGACAGTTTTTCTACAGGCTTTAGATAACGCTTAATTATAAATATAACTATAAACAGAAGGATAACCTGCAATGCTAAGCTAATTATATCGGTGAAGGCGAGTGCTTGTAGCGTCATAGAGTTTATCTCTGCTTTTTTAACTACACTAACAGCAGTCCATGGTTCGGTATTCTCCCCAAGTTCGATAGGGGTTTCCATCTTAATTAATCCCTTATCATCCTTAATAAGGCTGGCTTCCTTGCCTATAATGCTTTTATCACTAGTATGGGTTACCACAATTCCGTTTGAGGCAACAAGATAGCTGTATCCTGAATCAAAAGCGCCGGTATCAAGCTCGATACTATTAAAGTAATCCCCCATAATATCAACCCCAACGCAACCTAGAAACTCGCCCTTGTCATTATGTATTGGTGAAACGGCTGAACAGATAATCGCTTTAACGTATTTATCATAGTAAGGCGGCATTACATAGGTAACGTTTTTTTGCTGAACCTCAAGGAAGTAGTCACTACTAAGATAGTCCGGTGTTTTATCATAGGAATAGATAAGCTTATCCCCATCCCTATAGCCGTAGATGTCCTCATATCCGTAGTAGTCGTAAGGGACTTTGAATAGATCTGCGTTAGGATCGCCCGGCTTTAGTCCACCGTAGGCTTCATCCTTTATCCATTCAATCCAGATACCTTGGGCTTCCTTGTTGTCATTAAGGTATGTGTTTACAAAGGCTTTGCTAGACATTCCTCTTGCATAAGGGTCGATAGCTTCAAGCTGTGAGGATATGGAGGTAACGATACCTACAATTCTGTCAAGCTGTTTTTCAATCTTTTCTGCGTTTAAAGCAGAGATAGTATTAATGTTAGCGCCGGTGGTCTTTTCTAAGATCTGCTGAATTACAAATGAATTAACTAATAGTATTATAACTATTATTATAAATACCGTTCCGTTAACCCATTTTACTATCTTACTGCTAAGGCTCTTCCTTTTTGCCATACCATTCTCCTTTGGTTATACTTAAAGGTAAATATGTAACTGTTTTTACTGTTACTATTATAAAGCATTTAATGCAATTTGTCAAGGTATATGAAAGGGTATGGATAAAAATAATTATTAAATTATGTAAAATTCGCGTAATTTTTACACCTAAAAGTTAATATAGCATTTTGTTGACAATGACCTAAAAATGTGTTACAATTATATTAACATACATAAGGAAGGGGTCGGTTTATGAAAAAAATAAGCAGTAAGATTTTTATCGTTATTGTTTCATGTTCTTGTCTGGTTATCCTAGTGCTAGGAGGGGTAGTTATCTATTGCAGTACCTCTTTTATACGCAAGGATTCTGAAGAGATTATTACCCTAATGGCTAGACAGTACGCCAATAAATTTAGCAGTAGACTTAATGTAATAGAGGAAAAGGTAAAGGAGATGAAGGACCACCTTAAGGATACTATAGATTATAAAGCGTTAAAATCCGACCCCAACTATCTTGCTAGGTATGAGGTAGTACTGACGGATTATATGAAAAACTTTGCGGTAAAGCGAACCGAAAGTATCTCTGCCTGGTGTTACTTTAACCCAAGCCTTTCAGCTTCACCACATGATGTATACTTTGTTGACGGGGATGGGGACGGTATCCCCAACAGACAAAACTACATACCCTTTTCCTATTATGACAACACCCCACTGCCGGATGACGACAAGGAATGGTGGTATGGGCCTATACGTTCAAAGGGGACCTTTTGGACAAACCCTTACGAATGGACTTTAAAGGATAACACCGTAATAAAGGTAGTATCCTGTGCTATCCCTGTCTTTATTGGGGAAGAGCTTGTTGCGGTGGTGGGAGTTTACTATAGCTTTGATGATATATTAAATGAGATAAAGGATATCAAGGTCTATCAAAGCGGGAATGCATTTTTGCTAAACGAGGATTTGGGGGTTATAATACACCCTAGCCTTATGGCGGGTACCAGATTCACAAGTGACAACTTTATGACAGCACAGGATGGTCGCTTTAAAGAGGTATCAGAGCAGATGAAGAACAGCGACTACGGTGTGGCAGGGTTTATCGACAGTAGTGGCAGCAGAAATCTGCTTGCGTTTGCAAAGCTATCTAACGGTTGGGTTATGGGGATCGACCCAGTGCCTAGCGAGATGTACGCTAATGTTAATATACTTATAGTTGTGTTAATCGTTGCGGCGGCAGTATGTGTGATTATTGCGGTTTGTGTGGCAGGTCTAATGGGTAGGTATATTGCTAAACCTTTACAGCAGGTAGCCATAGGAGCACAAAGGATCGGAGAGGGTGACCTTACAGTTAGCGTTAAGGTTGATACAAAGGATGAGATCAAGATAGTAGCAGACTCCATTAACGATATGGTGCGTGGGATTAAACGGCTAAACTCTGACCTTGAGCGGATGGCTTATGTGGATGAGCTAACAGGTGGCAACAACCTTAACCGCTTTAAAAAGCTAACCGAGATACAGCTTGCAAGATACAACTCAAATGAACATACAGGCGGTAGCTTATACTTAATTAGGGTGGATATAGATAACTTTAAGCTAATAAATGATATGTTTGGATATGATCATGGGGATCAAATTCTATGTGACATGTCGGATATCATAAAGGGGTGTATCTCTAAAACTGATGTTTATGGGCGGATGTCTAATGATGATTTTCTTGTGCTGTTAGATCGTGATTCTGATGAAGAAGCCTTAAAGGTAGGGCGAAGATTTAGAGAAGAATTTATGCGAACCCACAAAAAGTATGAGGAAGGCTACTTAATTAACTTTACAACAGGGATTTATAAGATACCATTTGGTGAAATCGATATGGACAAGATAATCGATAGGGCAACCATGGCTCATATTACTGCAAAACAGATGGGTGGAGATAGAAAGTTCTCGTTCTATACCGACAAAATCAGAGATGATGCAGTAAGGGAAAAGAGCATGGAGGATTGTATGTCTAAGGCCCTTGCTGATAATGAGTTTGTGGTGTATCTTCAGCCTAAGTTTGACCTTAAGAGTGGTAGCCTAAAGGGTGCGGAAGCGTTGGTTCGCTGGATACGTGACGGCAAGGTAGTACCTCCAGGGGCGTTTATCCCGCTTTTTGAGAAGAATGGATTTGTGTCACAGATTGACATGTACATGCTAGAGCAGGTATGTCGTCTGCAAAAGGATTGGATTAATCAGGGCTTGTCTATAGTACCGATATCGGTAAACCAGTCAAAGCTATTACTCTTTGGTAGTGATTATATAAGCAAGGTTACGCAGGTTATTAGCAGGTATGGCGTTCCTACAAAGTTTATCGAGCTTGAGATTCTGGAAACGCTGATACATGATAATATTGACGCGCTTATAAAGATACTGGACAGCTTAAAGGAGCAGGGATTTTTAATCTCTATAGACGACTTTGGAAGCGGATACTCCTCCCTTAACATGCTAAAGGATATTAAGGCGGATGTGCTTAAGATTGATAGAGCGTTCCTAAGTAGGTCAGAGGATACCGACAGGGGAGAGATAGTGCTTTCAAGCGTTGTCAGACTTGCTAGAGAGCTTAATATGTCGGTGGTGGCAGAAGGGGTTGAAACCGAAAAGCAGGCGGCTATGCTTCGTTCCATTAACTGTGACACCGCACAAGGATACCTCTACGCAAAACCTATGGAGGTTGAAAGCTTTTATAAAATTCTGCTTGATTATAATAAAGGCTAAGGTTTTATAAAGCTTAGCCGATATAATCTACATAATACCAGTATTATACATATATTGACTAGTCAAGGAGGATGACGAGATGCGTGTAGGGACACATATTGGGGTGCAGAACAAGCACTTTAACGCAAGTATGGTTAACAAGAGTTTTACGGAAGATCCAAAGGTAAAGGTAAACCAGAAAACCGGTAAACGTGACGTGGTGGAGCTTTCACCAATGGCAAAGTCTAAACAGCTTCTGACATCTCTGTTTGAGCAAAAGCAGAACTTAATCGAGCGTAAAAACAATCTAATCGACACCACCCTTAAAAACGGCGGTAAGATGGAGGATCTAAAGGCTTCCCTTGAAGTCTTTGAGGAACGATTAAGCAATATTGAACAGCAGATAGCACAAACCATGGCAGAACAGGCTAAAGCGATGGTTGAGAAGAAGGATGAAGAGCCTGTAGTAAAAGAGCCAAAAACCGAAGAGGAGATTCAGCAGGGCAGGCTAAACGATGTGGTCAAGCTGTCTGGCGACGTAGACAGAGCGAAGGTTATCTCTTCTAGTAAAGATAAAGTAGAGGGCAAGATAAAGGTAATAAAGAGCGAGATGAAGCTAGATCGATACCATGCCGAGCCATCTCCATTTGTAGAGGACGGTGGTGCCGCTAGAGCCGCCTTTACTACCTCAAACCGAATTGTAGCAAGCAAGAAGGAAGCGGCGGTGCTTAAGCTAAAGCTTCAGTCTGATGACCTATCCGCACAGATAGGCAAAGAGATTAACGACCGACAGGATAAGGTCGTAGAGAGCAGAATTGACCCAGAGGTTAAAACAGAGGAATTGGAATAGGGAGTTAGGTAGGTATGACACCATTGCTTCTTTAGCAACTTATAGTATTACCCTATAATAATACGGGCACAGCAAGGCTGTGTCCGTATTATTATAATAAATTTAATTTACCTATTGACTTTGACGTGACGTAATGCTTTATAATGATAACAGAAGGAGGTGTGAGATGGAGCTACAGACAATCGGTCAGGTGACAAGGACGTTTGGAATCTCAACAAGGACACTGCGGTATTATGAGGAGATAGGGTTAATCAAAAGTGAAAAAAAGGATGACTATGCCTATCGGATGTACTCAAAGGATACCATAATGAAGTTACAGCAGATTATTATACTGCGCAAACTTCGGATACCACTTAAACAGATTAAACAGATTATGCAAAGTAGCGACGCAGCGCTTGCGCTTAAATCGTTTAACCAGAATATCCAGCAGATAGATGATGAGATATCAGCGCTATCAACTATAAGGGATATCCTAAAATCCTTTGTGTTAAGGATTAACCAGAGCCTTAATACTAACATTAGGCTTGACCTGTTTGATGATCAAGAGGTACTGGAAATTATGGATTCACTGGCGATTACAAAGATTAAACTTAAGGAGGAAACATCAATGGAAGACCTAAACAGAGCAGATAAAAAGCTATCAAAATTAACCGACAAGGACGTACGAATTGTCTACCTTCCACCTGCAACGGTTGCTTCAAGCCATTTTATCGGTGATGAACCAGAGCATAACGCCGCAAAAGCTATGGATAAATTTGTACTTGATAGCAATCTACCACAGCTTAAACCCGACCTACGTCAGTACGGGTTTAACCACCCTAACCCTGTAGATGAAACCAACGCACATGGCTATGAGTTCTGGGTTACCATCCCAGACGATATGGACGTACCCGCTCCACTGGTAAAGAAGCATTTTGAGGGAGGGTTGTATGCGGCACATATGATACCTATGGGTGCTTTCGAGGAGTGGGGATGGCTATGGGACTGGGCTCATAACAACGAAAGATACCTACCAAACATACTAGATGATGGCGGGGAATGTATGAATGGTCTGCTTGAAGAACATTTAAACTACCGAAATAACGTTAGTAACTTTAAGGGCGGGGTATACGACAACATTCAGCTAGATCTTTTAATTCCTATAAAAGAAAAGTCATAATAAAGACAAGGCTGTGGCAGATTATATCACAGCCTTGTCTTTATCTAGCTGTAACGCTTTAATCTATCCATTACTTCGTAAATTAAATGTCGCAAATATCTACATCCAATAGCGTACGGACTTCTAGTATATCTTCTACCACAAAATTGCTTTTGTAACATCGGAAAGCCTTGTTGCATAATCAGGCAGATTATCGCTTTTTTTAATATTTGTAAAAGATACTACGATTGATATATTGTCTACTAAAGAGATGTTGCATAAGCTTTAAATTTAGATAAAACCACACACCATAACAAGGGTGGCGGGGCACACAATGCGTTATACCAACGAGAAAAGCCCGCATATGCGGGCTTTGGTACTATCTATTCAGCTCTTTAATCTCTGCGAGTAGAGTCTTAATCTTGTTATCCATATCCTCGTCGTTAAACTGGCAGGTACCTACCTGCTTATGTCCACCGCCGCCGTATTTTAAAAGTAGTGAACCTACGTCAATGGTTGCAGTTCGGTTCAGTATGCTGTAACCTACAGCAACTGAGCAACCCGCCCCGCCACGTCCGGATACAATCCATGCGGAGATGTTTTGTTCAGGGTATAGGCTGTATATTAAGAAGCGGTTACCTGTGTAGATGGTTTGTTCACCACGAAGATCGGTTATAATAAGTGCTCCATCTACCACAGTGTGTTTTCTAACCATATCGATAAATAGATCCTGCTGTTCAAAATAAAGCTTAACACGCTCGGCAACATCAGAAAGAGCCAGAATTTCATCAATAGCCATAGAACGACAGCAGTCGATTAGCTTATCCATTAGCTGATAGTTGCTAATGGTAAAGTTTCTAAAACGTCCTAGCCCTGTGCGTGGATCCATAATAAACCCTAGCAAGATCCAGCCTGTAGGATTTAGGATCTCGTCTTTAGTGAGCTGTCCAGAATCTACCTTGTCAACAGCGGTCATCATATCGTTAAAGGACGCAGGAAAGCTTTCTGCCTTGTAGTACTCAAAGATTACCCTAGCCGCAGACGGAGCGGGCATACTAAGTCCTGTATACCTACCCTTGTATGCGTCCCTCTCTGCTTCACTGGAGTGGTGGTCAAACCAAAGCCCACAACCTTCCGCAAATGGAACATTAGCTAAAACGGTATCGTCGTCCACCTTAACCAGACCATCCTGGATATCCTTTGGGTGAGCAAATTCCCAACTGTCAACCACGCCCACCTCTTTTAAAAGCGCGGCACAAACTAACCCATCAAAATCTGAACGTGTTATTAATTTCATTAGATATCTCCTTCTGCCACAAAAGATAATATTACAATGTTATACGTAGCGGCAAACGTAGAACGAAACATTACAAACTTGTGCTATAATGTTTATATTCTAACATATTTTAGGCGAAATTTCAACCGTTTTGAGAAAATTTATTAGGTAATCGTATAACTTTTAGTAGACACCAATGTCATTTTTCATAATTCCTGCAATAGAGATTGCCTTTTTGCCGTATCGATCTCTAATGCGGTCAACGGTAGTTTCGATACGTTCCTGCTTTGCCCTGTCGTAACGGGTGGCATTAATAAAGGAAAGCTGATCCACAGCGGCGGTCTCCGAAACAAGGTTAGAGGCGGTAATGGTAATAGCACGGATTGGCATACGAAGATTCCAAGATGAGGATATTATATCGATGGCGGCATTTGAGATATCTCTTGCTAAAAATGTAGGGGAGTTTAGGGTTTTCTGTCGGGATATACTGACAAGGTTAGTGTCCTTTATGCAGGCAGACACGGTAAAGCATTTAACCCCGCCCTTTCGCATACGATATGCAACCTCCTCGGACAACGATAAAACCCCCTTCGTAACATCGCTAAGTCCCACAAGATCCCGTCGAAAGGTCATGCCGTTTCCTACAGACTTTACAGTATGGTCGCTATTTGGGTTTACAGGGGAGTCATCAAGCCCGTTAGCATAATCCCAGATTACCCCGCCCATCTTACCAAGCTTTGAAACGATAAAGGATTTAGGAGAGTTAGCTAGATCACCGATGGTTTTGATGTAAAACCGAGAAAGGGTTGCGTTTGCCGATCTTCCCACATAAAGCAGATCCCCTACAGGAAGGGGATTTATAATCTCTTTAAAGCTATCCCGTGGTATCACCGTTGTGGCATCAGGTTTTTTGTAGTCACTGCCAAGCTTTGCAAAGATCTTGTTAAAGCTTACACCAACAGAAACGGTAAGCCCTAACTCCTCTCTCATTCGCCGTCTAATGCTATCGGCTATTGTATGCCCGTCACCAAACAGCCGAAGTGACCCCGTTACATCAAGCCAGCTTTCGTCTATCCCAAACGGTTCTACCATATCGGTGTAGTCGTAGTATATCTGGTTAGCAAGCTTAGAAAACTTTCCATACACCCCATGTCTAGGAGGCACTAACACCAGATCGGGACATTTCTTTTTAGCGCTCCAGATGGTTTCCGCAGTCTGCACCCCAAACTTTTTGGCAAGTTCGTTTTTTGCTAGGATTATACCATGTCTGTCTGCGGGATTTCCTGCTACCGCCATAGGGACTAGGGCAAGTGAAGGGTTATAAAGGCATTCCACCGAGGCGAAGAATCCGTTTAAGTCACAGTGCAGTATAGTTCTTTCCAAGCTAAATCAATCCTTTCATACTTTATGTTAAACACCCTCACTAGCCTTATAAACCATTACTATATCATATGAATGTATGTTCTAATTATACCATAAAAATTAAAAGAATACAAGTTCTTTTAAAAAATGTTTACAATTACAATAATTTACTGCAAAATTTTATTGCAAAATACCGATATATAAGATATAATATAATAGATAACCAAAAAACTAATCTAAGCCACCTTTACCATCGCTTTTCTCTTAAATAATCACTAAATATGTCGTTATTTGTAAATTTTTTACTTTATGGTGCAGATAGGTTTTAAAGGTAGATTTAAGAAGATGATATAATGGCGACAAAATATTGAATGATACTGTATGTTAATCCCACAAATATAGCGTTTTCTAAGTAAAAACGCTATATTTGATTGCTTAATTAGTTTAAAGATAATGTAAAATTAAATAGAGAGAAGGAAACTGCATGAAAACTATCGGTGTATTAATCGACACAAAGGATCATCACAAGGAAAAGCTAATAAAGCTTTCACAGGAGTACGACCTTGCAATGGAGTTTCTGCCACAGGGTTTAACCAGCGATACCGTGCATAGCTATGATGTAATACTAGGCAATCCTCCCATCTCGCTTTTAAAGTATGCTACAAATCTAAAGCTGCTGCACCTAGGTTCAGCGGGGGTGGACGGCTATACAAACACCGATAGATACGCTAACAAGGACGTACTGCTTATTAACGCCTCGGGAGCATATGGGCTTGCAATATCCGAGTGGTTGCTAACTATTCATTTAGCACTGATTAAAAAGATCCCCGCATATATTGATAACATGAAGTCAGGAAGCTGGCAGTCGGCAGGGGAGGTGCAGTCCATCTGGGGAAGCACTGTAATCTGCGTTGGACTTGGGGATATTGGATCGGAGTATGCAAAGCGGATAAAGGCGCTTGGTGGGTATGTAATTGGGGTACGGCGGACAAAGCAGTCTAAGCCCGATTATGTGGACGAGGTATACACAATAGAGGAGCTTGCCTCCATAATAGGCAGGGGGGATGTGATAGCGTTATCACTACCCGCTACCGACAAGACTGATAATATTATTGATAAAGCCATGCTAGAGCGGATGAAGCCATCGGCAGTTATCCTAAATGTGGGGAGGGGGAACGCTATTGACACTAATGCTCTCTGTGAATGCTTAAAGTCGGGCAGAATTTTAGGAGCAGGGTTAGACGTTACAGCGCCAGAACCACTTCCAAAGGATCACGAGCTATGGCGGATGGACAACGTAATCATAACACCACATGTATCGGGTGGGTATAGTCTGCCTGCTACACATGACCGTATTATCGATATTATGGTAAACAATCTTTCGCGGTTTTGCCGTGGAGAGGAGATAGAGAAGAAGGTAAATCTACAAGAAAGGTACTAGCTTTATTCAAAGCAGGTACAATGACACAAGGAGTAATATATAAAACAGCAAATGAGAACAACAATGAGAAAGATAAGTCTATGGGTGGTTACTTTTTCGGTAGCCGTTGCGTTTTTAATTATCGACGCCCCATTATTGGTAAGTGCTAAGGCAGTGAGCTATAGGATAGATACAAACTCTCCCCCTATAGACAAGACCTTTGCAAAGTTTAGTACCTATAACAGCTACACAAAGAGCTACTATGTTATCAGGTCATACCTAGAAAAGCTAGAACAGACAGGGGGGACACTATCCCTTAAGAAGGGGACGTACACCATTACCAATACACTGTATATCCCATCAAACGTAACCATACTACTAGAGGATGGGGTTGTGATAAAGAAGGGGGATAAAACAAACCTTGCGACCATGAAACCATCAACCTCCCTCTTTCAGCTGATCCGTCCCTCACGTTCCACAAAAAGCGGGGTATACGGAGGCTATAACGGAGAGCAGAATATAGCGATTAAATCTAGCAAACGAGCAAAGATTGATCTAAACTTTTCTAAAGATACAGTAGGTATCGTGCTAGGGCACAACAAGAAGGTATTAGTAGAGAATATCGATTTTGTCAACATGAACAGCGGACACTTTATCGAGCTAACCGCTTCTACTGATGTAACGATAAGAAACTGTACCTTTAAAGGATCAAAGCCTTCCCCAAACAGGAACAAGGAAGCGATAAATATCGACACTCCTGATAAACAGACCGAAGGTTACCATCAGCCATGGAGCAAGTTTGACAAGACCCCAGTAAACAACGTATTAATAGAGAAGAACAGCTTTTACGACCTTGACCGTGCTATAGGAACCCATAAGTACTCACAAAACAAGCTTCATACAAACGTTACTATAAGAAACAATAAGATTGACAAAACCCGACAGGACAGCATTAGGGTAATGAACTGGAGCAATCCAGTTATTACAGGAAACTATATAAAACGTTCAGGCGACAGGTCAAAAGGCTTTAGAGGTATCCTAGCAAGCGGTACAACAAACCCTAATATCTACGGAAATACCTTTGAGGACACCGACAGACCAATTCAATTTATCGCTTGGCAGAACACAGGCCCAGGCGCAGAATATCCGCCAATATACGACAGTATATCAGACCAAAACATATCAAATCTGCAAAAAAACACCGCGATAAACGTAACAGAACGGTTTATCCGCATAAGCACCATCCTATACGAATACATTAACGGAACTAAAAAGATTTATCTCTCTAATTAAATCTATAGGGATGTGACGATTGCTACGATCGTCACATCCCTATATTGTTATTTTGTGTGTGGCAAAATACAAAAAAGCACTACAAATAGCAGTGATGATCTATCGTCACTGCTACTTGTTGGTTAATATATTATTTTTCAACCTTTGTAAAGTCAATCGCGGTGGTGCATTCATTTATAAAGGAGGTTTTGTCGTTAAAAGCGATGGAAACGGTCGAGAGGATGTTAGCATTTATGTCGGTTAACTTCTCAAACAGAATCGCAGACTCAACTACATGAGAGATAATGGCGTCACCTTCGTTAGATACACCTATGAAGATAGCCGCATGGTTATCGGATAGCAAGAGCGAACCAGGGGAGAGAGATTTTATAGCTTTTAGCTTAACATTCTCCTTCATTTTTGAAAGATCGGTGATCTTTGATTTAAGCTTAAGCTTAGATAGAGCGGTAAAATCAGCGGGAAGATCTATCCCGAATACGCTGTATACCGCCTGAAGGGTAAGATCACCGTCACGGCTACCAAGATATCCGTTAGGTCTAGCTGAGCTTCCAACTAAAGATAATGCCTGTTTTACAACGTTAGCGGAGGTATAGGGCAGATATCCCTCACATACACCGCCATTTATCGGTAGATAAGCCTTTACAACGTTTAACATACCATCCTTGTCACGACGTGGGACTGATACCTCGTATCTGCCCATAGGGTAATCTTCGTCCTCGCTTCCTAGTAGTGGGAACTGATTTATCGGAAGCCGTACACCCATGTCTAGCGGGGTTTTGGCAAGGGATTTGCTACCTACAGTGTTATCCAGTGTAATAGATGGGCTTGTAACGGTTACAAATTCATCGGGCTTTACAAAGCTGTCATACTCCTCCTTAGTAGCAGAGGCGATAGCGGAGGAAGAAACCCAGCCATATCCGTTAGCGGAATGGACAAAGGAGAATAGATTGTCGGTAGAGTTAATGTAAACCACAACCCCGTCAGCAACCTGTAGTGTGTTTACCTGGAATAGGTCACGTCCCTTGTCGTATGACCCCTCGCTTGCGACAGCGGTGGTAGGGAAGGATTTTATCGGGGTGTTTGAAACGATAACCCCGTAGGTAAGCTCGGTTTCTTCAGGGATACTTCCGATAGCGATAGCCTTATCAATTGCGGTGACAAAATCTTCCTTCATCTTTTTGCCGTTTATGTAGTAGCTTTCCACAAGTCTATATCTGTTAATTAGCTCGGTTAGGCTGTCCTTTGAGATAATGCCAGTGTCGGCTCCGATTATCTTTGGAAAGGATTTAGCAATCTCGTTATTAAGCTTTGTAATATCCTTGTCGCTAATTAAAACATTATTAGACTTTTTATTCTTAGCTGTCCAGTAGCTGTGGTCTAACATCTCTTGGGTAACCTTATCATATAACGCTCCTTGGGTAACTGCTTTGTTCTCGGGCAGGGTGGATTTTGGAGAACAGGAAGCTAACAAAGAAACGGCAACTATCGAAATTATGGTAATCTTAGCTTTATTTTTCATACTCTATCCATTTCTTCCGCCATAAACCTTATAGTAGTCTACCTAAAAAAGGTAGACATCCTCATCCTTTAGGCGGCATTATAGGATGAGGTGTTGTTTTCTTAATTCATTACATAAGCGGAGAGAACACCTTTAGAATCGTTCTCACAAGTCGTTTAAATGCAGAAGGGTAGGATATATCCATCCTTGTTGATTTAGCAAGGATATCCTCGTAGTCGTACTTTACCTGCATAACAGCGGGGGAGTTATAGATAAAACACCCACATTCAAAATGCAGATAAAAGCTTCTGTAGTCAAAGTTAGTAGTACCCACCATAGCAAAACGGTCATCACATACAATAGTCTTAGAGTGGATAAATCCAGGGGTGTACTCATAGATCTTAACACCCGCCTCGATAAGCTCGTTGTAGGTTGAACGTGTCACCTCGTGCACAAACCACTTGTCGGCAAAGAAAGGGGTAACGATATAGACCAAAACCCCGCTAGCGGCGGCAAGCTTTAGGCTTACCATCATCTCGTTGTCGATAATTAGATACGGTGTAGTGATATAGATGTAGTCTTTAGCAGTGTTTATTAGGTTCATGTAGGCGGATTCTCCTACCTGCTCGCTGTCTAGCGGGGAGTCATCAAACGGCATGATATAACCGTCGGATTTTACCGATAGGGTAGGGCGGTACTGGTAGATATCCTCGTTAGCATCGGCGTCGTCGATACCCCATAACCTTAGAAAGATTATAGTAAGGTTAAAGACCGCATCACCCTTTAGCATAACTGAGGCGTCCTTCCAGTAGCCGTGCTTTGCGTACTCGTTGATGTACTCGTCTGCAAGGTTAATTCCGCCTGTAAAGCCTACGTTACCGTCGATAACCGCTATCTTACGGTGATCTCGGTTGTTCATAAACATGTCAAGTGAAGGTTTAAATGGGTTAAAAACCTTGGTTTTAATCCCATATCCTTCCAGTACTGTGTTGTAGTGTGGAGGTAGAGTGCTAATACATCCTAGATCATCGTACAGCACACGCACATCCACCCCTTCTTTAACCTTCTCGATTAGCACAGCAAGGATAGAATCCCACATAACACCCTTTTCAATGATAAAGTATTCAAGGAAGATAAATCGCTTTGCCTTCTTAAGCTCGTCCACCAAAAATATATGCTTACGCTCACCGGGGGTCAAAAAGGTCGCCTCGGTGTTCTTCCACACAGGAAGCTTGCATACATTTGATAGATATTTAACGTTTCGATAGGCAGTAAGCGACTGTTCCTTAAGCTCGCTTACAATATCCTCATCCGTTCCTATAAGACCGTCAGACTTATCTATAAGAAAGTTAAGCCTAGCACGAAGCTTTTTGTCGATACGATTCTGCCCAAATAAAAGGTAGATAGCTCCGCCTAGTACTGGGATAAGCAAAACAGGAAAAAGCCATGCAATTTTATACATGGGATTACCCTTTTTTACTATTATGTATACCGCAACCACAAAGCTAAGGAGTGACAGTATAAGATATATATTTGAAAAATTATCAGAGATAAATACAAGTAGTAGTACAAGTAAAACTACCTGAAAGAGTATCAACATGCCAAAGATAAACATTCGGCTAAAGATTAGATTAAATAGTTTTTTCATTACACCTGCGTTCCATTTCTTTACCGCCGCAAGGTAGAGCAAAACTGCTCTTTCCAGTCGGCAAAAAGCATTAAAATTACTATAAATGGCAGTAATAGTAAATGCTACTATTATGATACATGATTTTGTAGCATTTGTCAATAGAGATAACGGTTATTTTATAGATAAAAGCAACTCTATTAACTATTTTGTCATAATTTAATGGCAAAACATACCTATTACCATATTTAGTAAATCCTTATGCTAATAAAAATTTACAATTAATCGTAAAATATTACATTTAAAACTGCACTACAGTATGATACAATAATAAAGATAAAAGGGGAATGTGTACATTA
>CAZAOY010000009.1:15549-24515 GCA_964486925.1 uncultured Oscillospiraceae bacterium | reverse complement strand
AAACTGCACTACAGTATGATACAATAATAAAGATAAAAGGGGAATGTGTACATTATACCGTGTACAATGTACATTAGATATTTATATGAAAGGACTATATGGATATGGAGATAAAGATATATTCAAAGGATGATTGCGAAGTTACCGAAGCTAACGCAACTAGCGTAACCCTTAATGGGGATAACAATAAAACACTGCTTTCTATAATACAAGAGCTAAACATCTACCTAGACGCACCATGTAACGGTAACGGCAAATGCGGTAAATGCGTGGTATTAGCTAAGGGTAAGCTGTCGGAGGTTACCGATAAGGAGAGGGAGGTTTTGTCCGCCAAAAAGCTAGCGGCAGGGTATCGGTTAGCCTGCAAAACCTATCCAATCGGGGACTGCACCGTTACACTTTCCGCCCAAGATAACATGGGTGTGAAGGCGGAGGGGAGGATTAATACCCGTTTTAAGCTTTCACCGTCGGTTTTAACCGATAACACTGCGGCATACGGAATGGCGGTGGATATCGGGACTACCACCGTAGCCTGTTATATCTACGACCTTAAGAGCGGAGAGAGGGTTGCGGTTTACAGCGGTCTTAATGAGCAACGTCGGTATGGTGCTGACGTAATATCCCGCATGAATAGCTGTATTGAGGACAAGGACGGACTAAAACAGCTTCAAAGGACTATAGTAGAGGAGATAAACTCGTTTATTGACGAATTTTGCCGTAGTGGACATAACAAGGAGGAGATCCTTGACGCAGTAATTGCGGCGAACACCGTTATGCTCCATCTCTTTGCGGGGTTGTCACCAAACGGAATCGCTACTGCTCCATTCACCCCTACCTCGCTATTCGGACACACGGTATCCGTTAACGATATCGGACTTAACATCCCGCCAAGCGCTAAGGTATACCTTGCAAACTGTATCTCGGGATATGTTGGAGGGGACATCACTGCGGGGATACTCTCAGCCGATGTGTACAACAGTAGCGGGAATGTAATCTATATCGACATCGGTACTAACGGAGAGATGGCGGTGGGTAACAAGGACGGATTTGTCTGCTGTGCTACCGCGGCGGGGCCTGCATTTGAGGGTGCTCATATTAAACATGGTGTCGGTGGGGTCAGCGGGGCGATATCCAAGGTGTATATCGAGGATAACGATATTAAGTTTGAAACGATAGATAACGCACCGCCTATCGGAATCTGCGGCTCTGGGCTGATTGACGCTATAGCGGTAATGTTAAAGCTGTCGGTTATTGACGAAACAGGTAGGTTAGACGAGGACGAGATACCAGACCACCTACTCTACCGATATAGCGACGATAATACAGAGGAATTTTTTATCGACAAAGCTTCGGGTATCTCTATAACCCAAAAGGATATTAGAGAGATACAGCTTGCAAAGGCGGCAATTGCGGCGGGAATTAAAACTATGCTGCATGCAAAATCAATAGGGTTTAGCGATGTAGAACGGCTTGTACTGGCGGGAGGCTTTGGGTCATTTATCGACAAACATAGCGCCTGCACTATCGGGTTACTCCCAATCGAACTAGAGGACAGGATTGACGTAGTAGGAAATGCCGCAGGTATGGGCGCTATTACACTACTGCTGTCCGACCAAAGCCGTGAGGTTATAAAGGATATCACCAAAAATACTGAATACTACGAGCTTTCTGGGGACGGATTCTTTCAGGATCAATACATCGAGGAGATGGTGTTTTAATTTCTTGAAACAAGGTTATACATATGCTCCGCAAAGATACCGTATCCCTTTGTTGGGTTATTGACAAAGACATGGGTAACTGCACCGATAAGCTTGCCGTTTTGGATAATCGGACTTCCGCTCATCCCCTGAACGATACCGCCTGTCTGGGATAACAGGTCAGGGTCTGTCACCTTGATTGTCATATTTTTGACAGCTTGGTTAGCGTTAATATCCACTGCTGTTATCTCTATGTCGTAGGCTTTTGGTGCACCATCGTCTAGGGTGCAGAATATCTGTGCTTTACCGGTGGTGACCTCCTGCTTTAACGCTAATGGTATGGAACGTGGGTGCTCGTCGGGGGAGTAGAGTGTGCCGTAGATACCGCTTTGGTTGTTGTGGGTTATAGTACCCATTGCAGGGCCGTTTACAAAGTATCCTCCCAGTGATCCGGGGTGACCTGATGTACCCTTGGTGACGTTGTTTATTACCACCTTACAGATCTCGCCGGATTTAACCTCCATAAGGGTATTTATCTGGGTATCATTTACAGGGTGACCTAACCCGCCAAAACGTAGGGTGGCGGGATCGTAGAAGGTCATTGTACCGATACCCGCTGTGCTGTCGCGCACCCAGAATGCGCCTTTGTAATCCCCATCCACATCAGACTTTAGTGCGGTTAGCGTGGTGGATAGCTTTTTGTTGTTTCTTCTATATAATACAGAGATAGGTTTTCCTTTACTCTGACCGATAATAAACTTTACATCTTCGTTAGAGAACACAGGATAGTTGTTCATCGAGATTATATAATCTCCATTCTTAATCCCGCAGTCCCTAGCCGGGGAGGAGGAGATACCGTTAGAGATAACGGTAGACACATCGATAACCAGTACACCATCGGTATAGAGCTTAATTCCAAAAGCTCCGCCGCCAAGATGTACCTTAACCTGTTCTACTCTTTCGACCTTAATATCCTTTATTGGAAAGATATTAAACAGCTTTAGGGTAGAGGCGTAGCTTTTGTTGTACTCTGATGAAACAAAATCCGCCTTACCAAGGGTGGGAGATTTATATTCAGAGGACACCACAAGCTTCATGCTATCTATCTGTAGTTCATTGCCGTTGTTAACGAAGAAGCTTTCGGGGGTATTAAAGGAAAAATATGTTATTAGCAATGTGACACAGAGTACGAGAAGGATAATTATCTGTAAAAAACCTTTTAGGATATTATATTTTTTATTCATTGACCCATTCCTTTGCTGACTAATTTTTTATTAACCATTTTGTCATTACAGTATAGTATTGTTTGTAGTTTGATAAAAATAATACTATGATAGATAAATTGCTTAATATTTACTGTTACTTTTTCGGTTAGCTTTGGTAGATACTATATATAGTTATTTATGTTAACTATATTATTATATATTAACTTTAGCTGTAGCTAGGAAGTTTAGAATAAAAGAGATATAACGGATAAAAATTAATAAATTACAATAAAAAAATACTAAAAATAATAAAAAATTACGATATTTAATAATTTTAATGTGGTATTATAGTAAACAGATATGAGGGGTGAAGATGGCAGATATATTTGAATTAGATGATAAACTGAATATGGATATTGCAAGAGAATGTGCTTTGTCGTTTAGTATATCAACCAATCTAGGATGTGCTATATCGGATTTAGAGGGGCAGACGCTTTACAGCGTGGGTTACAGCTGTAGTAGCTGTCTTATGAGCCCGTTTATAAAGGATCATAGTACAAAGGTTTGTGACTGCTCTAACACTCATATGTATGGAATGCTCCAAGCACAGCGGTTTGGGGGCAAGTACATATATTTTTGTCCTGTGGGATACAACTTTTTAGTGTCCCCAATACTTGACGAGGAAGGGCCGATAGCATACGTAAAGGCAGGGCCGTTTCTGATGGTGGATAAGGACGATTATATAAAATATGACATCTGCGACATGTTAAAGGTGCCATCACGGTACTATGAAGATCTGGTTACCATTACAAAACCGATCCCTAACATCGAGCCGGACAAGGTGACAAAATTTTCAAATCTATTGTACTTTTCAATGGGGTTTGTAAGCAACATATCATCGTCAAACAAGATGATTAGAAACCAAAACAACAACGATATTCAGGATGAGATTGGCGAGATCCTATTTGCACTTAAGGCATCCTCTGCGGATAGAGCGTTTACCTATCCATTTGAAACCGAGGTGCTATTATCCAATGCAATCAAGGACTCTAACCGTCACGAGGCGAATAGGTATCTAAATGATCTATTAGGTTCTATCTTCTTCTACACAGGCGGAAATATTGATGTTATCCGTTCAAGGCTTTATGAGCTTTTGGTGCTAATGTCCCGCGCGGCGATTGATGGTGGGGCAGATCCTACCCATGTATTTGAGTTAAACTCACGATACTTTGTAGAGATCCACAGCTACGGCAAGCTGGATGATCTATGTGTCTGGTTAGTGGACGTTATGAATCGGTTTACCGACTATGTCTTTAGGTTTAACGACGTTAAGCATGTAGAGGTTATCCGAAAGTCGGTGGACTATATAAGGCAAAACTACCAAAATAAGATTACCCTAGACGAGGTTGCGGCGTACGTCTACCTATCACCGTCCTACTTTAGCAAGATATTTAAGGACGAGATGGAGCTAAACTTTAACGCTTATCTAAACAAGATTAGGATTGAAAAGAGTAAGCAGTTTTTGCTCTCGGAAAAGATTAAGCTTGTGGATGTAGCGGGGATGGTTGGGTTTGAGGATCAAAGCTATTTTAGTAAGGTCTTTAAAAAATTAACAGGCGTAACACCTGGTAAATTTCGAGAATCAAGGGGTAAAGTCCCGCGTGATCCTTAGTCCTGTGGGATTAAATATCACGAGAGATGTTTTAGACTCTGCGTAACTGCATTACATCTAGTGCATACTACGCATGCTACATAGAGGTGGTGGATACTTGCCTTTGCTCTAAGGTCTTGAGGTTTACGACTGTTACTTAAAATAAATAATAAAATTTGGGGGTATGTGTAAATGGCTAACTATGCTGAAATTTCTGAAAACCTACAAAAAGGTAAAGCAAAGATTGTAAAAGAGCTTGTACAAAATGCGGTTAATGAGGGTGCTTCTGCTAAGGATATCCTTGAACAAGGACTGCTACACGGTATGGGTATTATTGGTGAAAAGTTTAAAAACAACGAAGTTTACGTACCAGAGGTTCTAATTGCTGCTCGTGCTATGAACGCTGGGGTTGAGATCCTAAAGCCGTTACTTGCTGACGCAGGTGTACAGGCTAAAGGTAAGGTATGTATCGGTACTGTTAAGGGCGACCTTCACGATATCGGAAAGAACCTTGTTAAGATGATGATGGAAGGTAAGGGACTAGAGGTTGTTGACCTTGGTACTGACGTATCTGCTGAAAGCTTCCTAAAGGCTGTTACCGAACAGGGCTGTCAAATTATCTGTTGTTCTGCACTACTTACAACTACTATGGGCGTTATGCAAGAGGTAGTTGAAGCGGCTACAGCGGCAGGTGTTAGAGATACCGTTAAGATCATGATCGGTGGAGCACCTGTTACAGACGCTTACTGCAAACAAATCGGTGCTGACGTTTACACCGCTGATGCGGCTTCCGCAGCTGACGCTGCTGTTGAGCTTTGCTCTGCAATGTAAGGTTATTCGGAGAGAATTAGAATTTAAGGCTATTGCACACTGGTGCGATAGCCTTTTGTTTTTGTGTTTTTGTATTAGAATATATGGCTGTCGTGGATATTTCGTCCATGACAGCCATAATGACTATACCTTTTTGCGACCTTTTATTGAACAGATGTAGATTAGCGAGAGGAAGCATAACAGGATTAACGCATAGGGTGACTTTGAGGAGATGGATGGTACTATACTGGTGTTAACCGAAAGGCAGTCGGTGGTTTGAGGGAAGTATTTAAGGAACAGCTTTATAATCTCAACGCTTATGGCGGTGTAGATTATCCTTAAACCTAAAAACTTTAGATAGGAGAAAGGAATCTTTGTGGTGAGCGCTAGAACCTGTAGATGAACGCATATCCCACCAAAGGCGGTGATAGCGCAGATTAGCTCTACTTTATTATTAAGTGAGGAGTTAAAGATAGCCGAAACCCCAGCAGTTACCTCTAAAAACCCTTTTATAACATTGGAAAAATCCTCTAGATACCTAGATACAAACTCTAGCAAAGGATAGGTAATACCGCAGAATAGTATTACTAATCCAGAAAGGATGGACATTGCCTTTATGCTAGAGGTCACAGCGTTTAACAGCGATACGCTAAATCCCTCTGGTTTTGAGGAGCTAAGGGTAACAATGCTTGAAGAAGCCTCGTCGCAGTAGTTTGCAATATCCTCCTTTGACTGCTTTTTATAGAGGATACCGCAGATAAAGCCTGTGATTAGGCAGGCGGTAACCTGTGACAGATAGATAAAGATGCCTACATATATATTAAGGAATAGCGATACCCCGATACCCGAGATTAGGAATGCAGGGCCCGAATTTACGCAGTAGTTTAACATCTTGCCAGCGGTGGTTGGCGAGATTTTTTTTGCGGCAACATACTCGTTTAGTATCTTTGCCCCGATAGGATACCCGCCCACAAGGCTTAGTATAACCACCGTAAACAGGGATTTGTTAACCTTAAACACCCGTCTAGCCAAAAATCCAAAAGGATAGGCAAGCACGCTAACTACCTTAGAATTAGATAACAAGCTACAGATTATCATAACTATAAAGAGGGATGGTATTAAGGTATGGATAACCACATTAACCCCTTCTGAAACCCCCACAAATACCAATCGAGAGTTGTATAAAACATAGATAATAGCTAGTAAGTATAACATAGCAGAGAATGCCTTTTTGATAGTTCTCGCCCCCTTAAGTATTGTATTATTTCGGCATTTGATAATTAGGCAACAAAATATTGCGCACTATTGCTTTAGTGCGATTGCCCAATTAATCGTGGTAAAAGCTGTACTTAGCGTTTCTTTCCTTCATAGCTGTTAATTTAGAGAAAAAACTAGCGGCAGTTGAGTGCCGAATCAATTTATAACAAATAGATATCCGCTATAAATGTATATGAGGGTATAACAAAGAATATAAATAATAAAGAAATTAATAGTATGGGGGCGAAAACTTGAAAAAACGAATAACCGACAGGATAAAGTATAACTTCACGACAGAGCCAAAGGTAGAGATAATTAGTAACGAGCAGGTTAACATTATCGGGTGCAAGGGGATTACAGCACTGGATACAGATATAATTGGGGCAAAGATGCCACGTTTTACCGTTATGGTGTACGGCGAAGGGCTTTCTCTTAAGGAGTACCGCTATGATATGGTGGAGATAACAGGCAGGATAGCAAACATCGAGATCCTACAATAGAATCCAGATAAAAGAACAAATACAGATCAGCGAGGAAAGGGAAATAAAATGCTACTATCGATTACAAGGTATCTTCATGGATACGTTACCGTACACATACGAACAGGTGATCCGCTAAGGCTAATAAACAACCTTGGAAAGGAAAACATCTATTTCTTTGGAACAAAGGTTACCGATGACGGGGTTATTCTATCGGTGTTCGACAACGACTATGAATACTTTCTATATATAGCACAGCGCTCGAACGCAGAGATCTACTCCAGTAAGCAAAGAGGAACTAAATTTTACATAAAAAGCACAAGGGTAAAACGTTCTATCTACATATCACTGATTCTAGGACTTGCGGTCTACATCTTCTCCTATTACTGTATCCTTAGGGTAGAGATATCGGGGAATAATTTGGTGAGCGAGAAGGAGATATATAACGTTTTAGAAGAACTTAATGTGCGCCCGCTTGTATTCTGTCCAACCTTTGACGGGTTGTATCTGGCGGAGAGGGTTAAGCAGCAGCTTCCAACCTTGTCGTGGGTAGCGGTAAACAAGAATGGGAGCAAGGTCGAGGTTATAGTTAGTGAGCGAAAACGTCATGAGGAGATACAAAGAAAAGATCCATGTAACATCGTAGCTTCACAAAGCGGGCTTATTACCCATATGAATGTTAGGGAGGGTATGGGTGTGGTTGCGGTAAAGGAAGCGGTGAAAAAGGGGGATATATTAGTTAGCGGTGTGGTGGAAACCAAAAAGCAACAGACATATTATGTACATGCAGACGCAGATGTCTACGCCGAGATAGACCATTCAAAGACCTACATGATGGATATGAAGAAGGCGAATATCGAGTACACAAGCCTTAACGTTAAGCGGTACTACTTTAATATTTTCGGCAAGGAGATCCCGCTGTTTAGCGAGCCACCCGACGATCGGTTGTACTTTGAGAAGGTCACAAAACAAACTATAAAGCTATTTGGCTACGATACAGGGATACCCTATATACTTAAGACACGTGACTACTACAAGCCTGCTGAGAAGGTGTTAACCCAAGAGGACGTTTTAACCATCCTTAGACAAAACTTTACTCGGTATGAGAAGGAGGATATGCGGGGGATGTTGGTAGTAAAGAAGAAGGAGAGCTACAAGGTGGTGGACGAGAAGGTGTATATGAGGGTAAAGTATAAGGTGATAAAGAATATCGCAAACAAGGTTGAGATTAAGATAAAAAAGTAGCATAAAGTATTGACACCTGCTAATAGTTATGGTACTATATACAGTAATATGTTCTTACAAAGATTAACGATAAGGAGTTACAAAATGGAATGCATATTCTGCAAGATAGTTAAAAAGGAGATTCCTACATATGTTATCTACGAAGACGGTGATATCCTCTCATTTTTAGATATTGAACCGATTAACGAGGGACATGTGTTAATAATACCAAAGGATCACTACCTAGATTCGGATGAACTCCCGACAGAACTGCTTGCAAAGATAACCGCCCTATCGGCAAGGATAGTGGCGGCGATAAAGCGGGTTTATAATCCAGATGGGTACAGCATAATGCAAAACGGCGGTGAGTTTAACGATATAGGGCACTACCACCTTCACATCTTCCCACGTTATAAAGAGGATGGGTTTTCTTGGAACTTTCCAGATAAGGTGCAGGAATATAACAATGATATTGCGGATCGGATTAGGGAGCTATTGTAGGTGATAGCTTTGGTTGAACAGATGGCTTAATTGGTGGAGATTTGCATACAATGAAAGTTTAATAGTAATGACTATTCAAACAGGTCACGTGTCATCGTTTTCTCAATCTTTTTATACACATTTACGTTGTTATCGTAGTCGC
>CAZAOY010000009.1:14206-15449 GCA_964486925.1 uncultured Oscillospiraceae bacterium | reverse complement strand
CGTGTCATCGTTTTCTCAATCTTTTTATACACATTTACGTTGTTATCGTAGTCGCAGGTGGCTAAGAACACCTCGTCTATCTTGGTAATATCGTAGGTGTGTAGCTGTTTTTTTAGCCACTTTATATCGTTGCCTGTAAATTTAAGGTTATCCTCCATGACCTTGCCGTCGATAATAAGGTTAACGCAAGGGGTATCGGCGGGCGGGGTTTGTGAAAGATCGTTTGGGGTAAGAGGGCGCTCTGTTGATAGAGGAAGGAAGCTAATCTTACCGTTTGCTTCTAGGATAGCGGTGTGAAGCTTGCTGATATCGAAGTACCCGCTGTTACGACACTGCTCTAGAAACTCGTTAACATCAAGCCTTGCCTTCTTAAGGTTACCCTCATAAAGCTTGCCGTTTTCAAAAAGTATCAGTGCTTTACCTGTAACAAATCTACGAAGGACTACCGATTTACAGGTAATGTATGAGATAAACGCAGTTACAACTCCATATATTACCATAGATATCAAAGGCTGTAAGAAATCGTCGGTGGAGATTGCTAGCTCGGCGGCGATTGAGCCTATGGTTATACCATTTATATAGTCAAACATACTAAGCTGTGACATCTGCCTATTTCCGATTAGCTTTGCGAGGATAAAAAGCACAACTATAGAGGCAAGGGAAGCCAGGGTTATTTTAAGTAGATCCAAAATATCTTCCTCCGTATATATAAATTAGCAGCAATTGCATGTAATTTTTTTATAAGCCGTAGATATAGGTTATACATAAACCTTAAAAATATTACTTTTATTGTCGGAATATATTTGGCACCAAGGTGAAAAATATATTATTATTATTCTACCTTGTGCAGAGTGATAATATAGTAGTTTGACTTATTAATTTGAAATATATAAAGAAGTTTCAAAGTAAACATTAAAGAGGATTACTATAGAAAACAGATACTTTACAATAGATAAGGAGGGATTATATGGCAAAGGCAGGGATGAGAAGACCCGACCCCAAAGAGCCACACGGTACAGAGAGTAACCACAAACAGCATTTTCCAAAGAATGAGGTAGCACCTGTTCAGGAGATCTCGGGAAAGGCTAAAAAGGGGCATAACAAAGCAAAACCTATCCAATATGAATAGGCTTTAACCTTATAATTAAAGTTTTAATAAACTGTGATGAAATAGATTAAATGGATTATCGTTACCATAATGTAGGTTTTTCATCACAGTTTCTACATATATAATATCTACAGA
>CAZAOY010000009.1:11319-14106 GCA_964486925.1 uncultured Oscillospiraceae bacterium | reverse complement strand
TACCATAATGTAGGTTTTTCATCACAGTTTCTACATATATAATATCTACAGAAAGGTGACAGTGCCGCTGTCGCTGTCCAGTAGCACAGTTCGTCCTAGCGGCAGGGTAGGCTGGATAGGGATGTGCCCCGCTAGAAAGTTTGATACAGTTGGCTTTTTAAGTGGTAGGATGATATCGCTAATCACCTGCTCCAGTGAAAGGTCGCTAAACTGATCATACCCCTTATCCTCCGAAGTACATCCAGTCCATGTGCCGATAATAAATCCCGCACAGTCCGATAAAACCCCAGCTAACAGCAGTGAGGTAAGCATGCGATCCACCCTATAAACCGCCTCGCCGACATCCTCGATAAAGAGTATCTTCCCCTTAGCGTTATTAATCCCATAAGGAGAACCTAACGTTGCCACAAGTAGCGACAGGTTTCCGCCAATCAGCTCACCTTTTGCCACGCCTGGATAGAGTGATACAACGGGTGAACCGTCATGGTTACGGTGCTCACCAATCGGGTCGGTAGATGTAAGGTTTTGCAGCAGGCTGTGGGTGGAGTAGTTGTCGCGGCTAATGCCGTTAACCTCAAAGCGGATAAATTCGGTGGTCGCCATAGGGCCGTGGTAGGTGACCATCCTACAGATGGTGTTTAGCGCTGTATGTATCCCTGTTATATCGCTGTACCCTAAAAAGGGTTTTGGGTTAGCGGATATCATCTCGTAGTCTAGTAATGGTAGTATTCTAGGTGTACCGTACCCGCCTCCTAGGCAGATAATCCCCTTAATAGAGCTGTCCCGAAAGGCACTGTTAACATCGTTGGCTCGGTCACTATCCTGTCCTGAAAGGTGGCCGTACTGCATATAGCAGGATGGATACATCACTGGTGTAAATCCTAAAGCGGCAATCCTGCGTTCACAGATATCTGCAATCTCCCTTGGAACCGGTGAAGAGGGGGCGATAACCGCTACTCTATCGCCTAGGGCTAGTGGTTTTGGAATAATCATGGTGACCTCCGTTATAATTAGTGTGTAGTTGTATTGTAGCATAGATAGATTGGTTTTGCAATATGTAAGTTGTATTATAAAGGTTTTATATATGTGCAATTTAATATTTACAGAGATTATGATAGCAGGTAGGGTGGTGACATAGGGTGAAGCCTAACATATAAAAGGTGTTTGGTATCTTTAGGTTAAATAGGTATGCCCTTAATTATTATGCGATTGTACTTCAAATTTTGTTTAATTCTAAAAAATTTACAAAAACCCCTTTACATCAAGCGTTAAATATTGTAAAATATATGTTGAGGATTAAGTTTGATAGGCAATAAACTTAAAGAAACTCCATACGATACTTAGCGATTACTATTATCGCTGTGTACTCGCTTGGAGTATGGTCATAATTAAGCAATAGAGGAGAATTTTATGCTGCCATATAAAAGAGTATTATTAAAGTTAAGTGGTGAAGCGTTAGCGGGGGAGAAGGGTTTTGGTCTGGATTTCTCGGTGATCACACAGGTTTGTGAGAACATTAAGCGTGGTGTCGAGGCGGGTGTCGAGGTTGCGGTAGTAGTAGGCGGCGGAAACTTCTGGCGAGGTCGTTCTAGCGGTGATATGGACAGGACTAGGGCGGATCATATAGGTATGCTTGGAACAACCATGAATGCGCTTGCGGTAGCGGATGTGTTAGAGGGTATGGGTGTTGCGTCACGTGTTCAGACTGCAATCTCAATGCAGGAGATTGCCGAGCCGTACATCCGCAACAAAGCTATAGCACATCTTGATAAAAAACGTGTGGTGGTATTTGGTTGCGGGACAGGCAGTCCCTATTTCTCAACCGACACGGCGGCGGCATTAAGGGCGGCGGAGATAAACGCTGATATCTTCCTAAAAGCAACAATGACCGACGGTGTGTATGACAAGGATCCGAACAAGTTTGATGATGCTATAAAGTATGACACTATAACCTTTAATGAGGTAATGGCGAAGAATTTAGGGGTAGTTGACAGCACTGCCGCCTCACTCTGTCGTGACAACAGCACAAGGATGTTAGTGTTTGACATGGGTAACCCAGAAAACATCTATAAAGCTTTGGTTGGGGACGACATTGGTACGATAGTAACGATATAATTTATATAAATATTTTGGAGGTAATTATTATGAAGGAAGTAATAAAAAACGCAGAAACTAAGATGAACAAATCAGTAGACGCACTTATCCGTGAGTTTGATACTGTAAGGGTTGGTAGAGCAAACCCAGCGGTACTAGACAGAATTATGGTGGATTACTATGGTGTACCTACCCAGATAAACCAGATGGCGGCTATATCGGTAGCGGAAGCAAAAATTTTGGTTATCCAACCATGGGATAAAACTACATTATCTACCATAGAAAAGGCAATACTAAAATCAGATATCGGACTTACCCCTAACAATGACGGTAGCGTTATCCGTATAGTATTCCCGCCACTAACCGAAGAACGCAGAAAAGAGCTTGCAAAAGAGGTTCATAAGTTTGGTGAAGAAGCAAAGGTTGCTGTAAGGGCAATCCGTCGTGACGCTAATGAAAAGCTAAAATCCATGAAGAAAGCCTCCACCATCTCTGAGGATGACGAGAAGGATGGCGAAAAGCAGGTACAGGTTCTAACCGACAAATACTGCAAGACAATCGACGAAAAGGTTAAGGTAAAACAATCCGAGATTATGGATATTTAGGTCGATTTGATTAACAATTAATTGGATTATATTGTAGGGGCGACCTTGCGGTCGCCCATTCTACAAATGCAGTTATATGATAGTGAAT
>CAZAOY010000009.1:0-11219 GCA_964486925.1 uncultured Oscillospiraceae bacterium | reverse complement strand
ATGCATATCTACAGATACAAAGGAATAATATGAAAGAAAACACCTTACCTAAGCATATAGGTATTATAATGGACGGAAACGGACGTTGGGCAAAGCTTCGTAACCTTCCACGAACCGCGGGACATAAGGCGGGAGCAAAGACCTTTAAAAATATTATGACCCACTGCGGACATAAGGGGATTAAGCATGTAACGGTATATGCCTTCTCCACCGAAAACTGGAATCGCCCCGAGCAGGAGGTAAAAGCACTGCTAAAGCTAATGAAGGAGTACCTAGGGGACTCAAAGAACTACTACAAGGACAATATACGGTTTAATATAATAGGCGACCGATCGGTATTTAGCGATGAACTAAAGCAAGCAATCCACCAATGTGAGCAGGACACAAAACACCACACAGGTATGGTGCTAAATGTAGCACTAAACTATGGGGGACGAAACGAGCTGGTAACAGCAATGAAATCGATAGCAACAAAGGTAATGGATAAAACCATTACCGCTGATGAGATAGATGAACAGTTAATAGAGGAGCACCTTTACACAAAGGGTCAACCCAATGTAGATTTAATAATCAGACCTAGTGGGGAGTTTCGGCTCTCTAACTTTATGCTTTGGCAGAGCGCTTATGCGGAGTATGTGTTTATGAACACTCTATGGCCTGACTTTTCGCCAAAGGAGCTGGATAAAGCACTGGCACAGTTTGCAAAGCGTAACCGCCGATTTGGTGCAATTAATGAATAGTTATACTCATATACTTTGAAGATTAGCTATATAATATTTAATGCTTAGGGGTTTGCCTCGTAATAAATATAGAGATCGCACTATCATACAGCTTAACTTTGTTTAGCTACAGCGTATAGTGCTGATAATTGGTTATATAAAGGATAACCTATTGAAAACAGAATGCTGTGGCACTAAAAAATTGAAAGGCTTTGATACGTATGAAACAGAGGGTTATATCCTCCCTTGTGGGGCTTGTATTGCTATTTACCGTTATGTATTTTATAGATACCATAGTAATTAATATTGCCATAGCGCTTGTAACGGTGATAGCGGTATGGGAGATGCTTACAGCATTATCGCTTATAAAATACCGTTTGCTGTCCACGTTAGGACTAATCTTCTCTGCCACCATACCATTTGTAAATGTGGTAGGTTTTAATGTGGTGTACTTTGCGTTGTTTGCAATTTTTGTGTATTCAATGTTCTTAATACTGCTAAAATCACATAAAGATATTAGGTATGAACAGCTAACAATGGTGTACGCTACCATAACACTGCTTCCCATGGCTTTCTCCTCCATTGTGTTTTTGAGGGATACCCACTCGTCTAAGGCGATAGTATATATCTTCTTAATCTTTGCTATGGGATGGGGAGCGGATACCGGGGCATACTTTGCGGGAAGGTTTTTCGGAAAACGAAAGTTAGCGCCATTTATCTCGCCTAAAAAGACGGTAGAGGGGGTTTACGGCGGTATTGCGGGTAGTTTATTCTTTGCAGTAGCAGTCTGCCTTGTGTATAAAGCAGGGATGTGGATGCTAGGGGAAACGATAAACTTCAATTGGTTTGTAATAATATTGGTTTCAATCGTTGGTTGTTTGGTAGGAGTAACAGGGGATTTAGTGTTCTCTGTAATAAAACGGCAGTATGGAATAAAGGATTACGGCAAGATCATGCCGGGGCATGGCGGAGTTTTAGATCGTTTTGATTCTGTCTGCTTTATTGCGCCGTTTTTCTATCTAATTTCAAGAATAATCAGCGTAGTTTTGTAAGGCGGTGCAGTTTGGAATTTACGTCAAGTGAGATAAAGAGGGTAGCGGTTTTAGGTAGCACCGGGTCGATTGGAACACAAGCCTTAGAGGTGTGTGCCGAGAATGGATTTCGGGTTACAGCCTTAGCCGCTAATAAAAATATAGAGCTACTGGCGAAGCAGGCGGCAAGGTTTAAACCAAACCTTGTCTGTGTCTATGATACGACACTCTATAGCGAGCTTTGTAAGCTTATTAAGGATAAAGATATTACCGTTTTATGCGGTATGGATGGGCTACTAAAGGCGGCGACCGAGGATGACTGCACCATCGTTTTAAATGCGGTGGTGGGTATGATCGGTCTACAGCCGACCCTTGCGGCAATTGCGGCTGGTAAGGATATAGCGTTAGCCAACAAAGAAACGATAGTAACAGGCGGGGAGCTTGTTATAAAGGCGGCAAGGGATAAAGGGGTTAGCATCTACCCCGTTGACAGCGAGCATTCCGCCATCTTCTCCTGTATGCAAGGGGTGGACACATCGGCGGTAAAAAGGATTATCTTAACCGCTTCGGGAGGGCCTTTTTTTGGGATGACCAAGGATATGCTTGCTAACAAAACCAAAGCAGATGCGCTAAAACATCCAAACTGGGATATGGGCGCTAAGATTACCATAGACAGCGCTACTCTTATGAATAAGGGATTAGAGTTTATCGAAGCGGCATTTTTATTTGGTTTGTCCGCCGATGATATCGAGGTGGTGGTACACCGCCAAAGCATTGTACATTCAGCGGTTGAGTTTGCCGATTATTCGGTTATCGCACAGCTAGGCGAACCGGACATGAAGATACCTATCCAGTACGCTTTAACCTATCCAAACAGGGTTAACTGCGTTACCAAGCGGCTATCAATCACCGATTACCCCTCCCTTACCTTTGAAAAACCCGATTACGATACCTTTACCTGTCTTGCAGTCTGCATAAAAGCACTAAAGGCGAAAGGATTTAAACCCACCATCGTAAACGGCGCTAATGAGGAGGCGGTGAGGCTGTTTTTAGAGGATAGCATAACCTTTTTAGAGATTGGAGCGCTTGTGGAGCGGGCGTTTAATGAGGTTTCGTTTGACGGTGAGCTAACGGTAGAAAACATCCTACTAGCCGATGAAAAGGCACGTGAATTTGTTAAACAAAATCTGCCCAGATAATACAACACCGCATAACTAACCTGCATAATATAACCAACGTAGGGCGGACTTTATCCGCCCGTTTAATAACACCCAGAGGAAAGGAAGCTATCCATGACAATAATAGTTACGATAGTAATATTTGCTATAATAATATTCATCCATGAATTAGGGCACTTTATCGCCGCAAAGAAGTCAGGTATAACGGTGCACGAGTTCGCCCTTGGCATGGGGCCAAAGCTATATTCCTTTAACAAGAATGAAACCTGTTACTCCATTAGGCTCTTTCCTATAGGCGGATATGTCCAGATGGAGGGGGAGAATGAGGAATCCAACGACCCTAACGCATTTAGCAAAAAGCCGTTGTCCTCACGTATAATGGTTGTAATAGCGGGAGCGCTAATGAACCTAGTGTTAGGTTTTTTAATCCTAATAATAATGGCATCCTTTAAGGACACCTACGCATCCAGCACAATCGGAAGGTTTAACGAGAATGCTAAAAGTGCTACCACCGGACTGATGGTGGGGGATACAATAAAAAAGATAAACGGGATAACTATATATACCGACAAAGATCTAATCGGGGAGCTGTTAAACGACGAGGACGGCGTATATAACATGGTGGTAATCCGTAGCGGCGAGAAGGTAAAGCTTGATGGGGTTACCTTTGACTATGAGGGCGAGGGGGATAATCGAAAGCTTAACATCGACTTTAAGGTAGATCCTATAAAACGAAACTTCCTTACGGTGTTTCAGAATGCGGGGAATAACTTTGTATCGCTAATGCGCTCTATCTGGCTGTCGTTAGGTCAGCTACTCTCGGGTAAGGTTGGGTTTACCGAGCTTTCAGGACCTGTTGGGGTATCGCAGGTGGTATCGCAGGCTATGAGCATTGGTCTAGATCCAATCCTCTATCTTGCGGCACTGCTTACAATAAATGTAGGGATCTTTAACCTGCTCCCACTTCCTGCACTAGACGGCGGGCGGCTTGTGTTCCTACTATTTGAGTTAATCAGAGGAAAACCGCTAAACCCTAAATACGAGGGGGTAATCCACGCTACAGGTTTAGTACTGTTACTTGGGTTAATGGTAGTTATCACCTTTAAGGATGTTATAGGATTATTTTAGTATAAACTTATAATAAAAGATAGGATTAAGATGAAAAGATTAGTAAAGATTGGCGATAAAATTACGCTAGGTGACGGACGGATTTATGTACAGTCTATGTTAAGTGTACCGTCCTACGATATAGAAGGTAATGTTTCACAGGCTCTAGCACTTCAGGCGGCGGGGTGTGAGATTATTCGGGTTGCTATACCCGATAAAGCGGCAGTAGCGCTTATACCAAAGATAAAAGAGAGGGTGTCAATCCCGTTAGTGGCGGACATCCACTTTGACTACCGTCTTGCGGTAGAGAGTGTGGCGGCGGGGGTGGATAAAATCCGCATTAACCCCGGAAATATCGGTGATGATGATAGGATTAAAGCGGTGGTGGACTCATGTAGGACTGCTAGCGTTCCTATTAGGATTGGGGTAAACTCGGGTTCACTCGAAAAGGATATACTAGCCAGTCACGGCGGGGTTACCCCTACGGCAATGGTAGAGAGTGCATTACGGCATGTTAGGATTCTAGAGCGGTTCGACTTTTATGATACCGTTATCTCGATGAAATCCGCTGACGTTGCCTGCATGATAGCGGCATATAGGGAGCTTAACGATCTTTGTGAATACCCACTCCACCTTGGGGTAACCGAGGCGGGGACGTATAAGCTTGGGGTGATAAAGTCTGCGATTGGTATCGGTAGCCTTTTGATTGACGGGATTGGTGATACCATACGTGTATCGTTAACCGATGACCCTATAAAAGAGGTAGAATGTGGGTATAACATCCTAAAGGCGGCGGGGATTAAGAGTAGCCGTCCTATGGTAAACGTTATCTCCTGCCCGACCTGTGGGCGGACAAGGGTTAATCTAATTGAGATTGCAAATAGAGCAGAGGAGCTTTTGTCTAATATTGAAAAGGACATCACGGTCGCTATAATGGGATGTGTGGTAAACGGACCTGGCGAAGCGGCGGCGGCGGATATCGGCATTGCAGGCGGTGATGGTGCGGCGGTGCTCTTTAAAAAGGGCAAGGTTATCAAGAAGCTTGATGAGCAGGATATACTAAAGGTGCTAATGGAAGAGATTGAGAGGATGTAGCGGAGTAACGATATAATTGTGTTATTGCGTATGTGTTGTCAATGGTTTGTCAGGCTATACCGATAAAAAACGTAAGCCATACATGCAATGCGCGACTCTACAATGGGTAACAGGTAGACACCCGAACAAAACCAACGTAAAACCCAAGTCAAAGGAAAGGCAAAGATGAACAATAGCTTTTTTGCAATGTTTCAAGAGAACATTAGCGGTGTCGTCGGGAGCGAACAGCTTAGCGGCGGCGAGGTATTAAACCTAAAGATTGATAAAGAAAACCGTGAGCTTTACATTGCTGTAAGGCTTATTGGTGTTGCCTCAAAAGCTGTGTTATTCGGTTGTGAAAAGGCAATTCAGTCGGCATTAGAGCTTAAAAAGGTGGAGATACTTCCTAAATATACACCGGATATGTTTACAGCAGAATACTTTCACGACTTTGTAGCTTTGTTAAAACGCAAAACACCATATGCAAACGGTTTTTTCCAAGACTGTAAGACTGAATTTGAGAACCAGACCCTTACAATAGAGCTTGCAAATGGTGGGGTAATCCTAACAAACAACCACGTTGACAAGATTATTGCAAGGCTATTATATGATGAGTTTTCCTTTAATATATCGGTAAAATTTACCGGTGTTATGCAGGTGACCGACGAGCACCTAAAGGATAGCTACCAAAGGATTCCAAACCCTTCTGAAAGCCAAGAGGAGGGGGTAAAGCCTATCGACCAAAAGGCGGTGCTACAGCGTATCGAACAGACCGCTACGGCGGGTGCTAAATCCTCTAGTGGTACAACGGCAGGTGAAACGGCTACCCCGAAAAAGCTTGAAACGATTGTATTTAAAGATTTTGGAATTATCTGTAAGGATAATGAGGTAATACAGGGCAGGAAGATTGCACAAACACCAAAGCCGTTATCCGATGTGTCACTAATGGACGGCAAGGTAACGGTCTGCGGCGAGGTTTTTTCATATGAAAGCAAGGTGACAAAGGACGGCAAAAAGGTCATTATAACCATCCTTTTCACCGACTATACAGGTTCAAACTCCATCAAGATTATTGAGGAGCTGGACAAGGCTAAAAAATACGAGAAGATTGTAAAGGGTAGTGTTATCCTAGTTCGAGGGGATGTATCCTACGATCGATACGACAATGAGATTGCTATCCGCCCTAACGATATCAGCGTTATGCGAAAGGTTGCCCGCAAGGACGAAGCGGAGCAAAAACGTGTCGAGCTACATCTTCATACCCATATGTCTGCAATGGACGCGTTAACCCCGACTGGTATATTAGTAAACACCGCCTATGAATGGGGTCACAAGGCGGTAGCGATTACCGACCACGGCGTAGCTCAAGGATTTCCCGACGCTATGAATGCGGTGGATAAGATCCGCAAGGGTGGCGGGCAGTTTAAGGTTATCTACGGTGTGGAAGGGTACTTTGTAAATGACGACGGCAGCGTAGTGGTGGGTTGGCAGGATACCGATTTTGACGACACCTTTGTGGTGTTTGATACCGAAACAACGGGACTTAGCTGTGCCGCCGAGAGGATGACCGAGATTGGTGCGGTTAAGATTAAGGCAGGGGAGGTTATAGACACCTTCTCTACCTTCGTAAACCCACAAAGGGAGATTAAGGCAAAGATTACCGAGCTTACAGGGATTACATACGAGATGGTGAAGGACGCTCCCCTTGAGGATGAGGCGATAAAACAGTTTTGCGACTTCTGCGGTGACAGCATATTAGTAGCACACAACGCAGGGTTTGACATGGGGTTTATCAATTCAGCGCTCTCCCGCTCTTCCATTAATAAAGAGTTTACCTCTATCGATACGGTAGGTTTATCCAGAAAGTTATATCCCGAGCTAAAAAAACATAAACTAAACCTTGTAGCCGAACATTTAGGTATCGGCGAGTTTAATCACCATAGAGCATACGAGGACGCAAAGGTTTTAGCACTTATCTTTATTAAAATGTTAACAAAGCTAAAGGAGGATTATAACATCACAAGGGTGTCGATGATAAACGACTTTGTGAGCAGTGAAAAGTCCTATAAAAACGCTAAAAGCTTTCACCAGATTATACTGGTTAAGAATGCGGTAGGGCTTAAAAACCTATACCGTTTAATCTCCTACTCCCACCTTAAAAGCTACTACCGACGTCCTAGAATCCTAAAATCCGATCTTGTGGCAAATAGAGAGGGGCTAATTATCGGCTCTGCCTGTGAGGCGGGGGAGCTCTTTCGTGCTATACTAGAGGGGAAATCATGGGGGGATCTTTGCAGGATTGCAGAGTTTTACGACTATCTGGAGATTCAACCTGTAGCTAACAACGAGTTTTTAATCCGAAACGGCACTGTAGAGAACGAACAGGCGATAAGGGATTACAACAAAACGGTTGTAAGGATTGGTGAGTATCTAAATAAGCCGGTTGTTGCTACCTGTGATGTCCATTTTCTGGAAAAAGGCGACAGTATATTTAGAGAGATATTAATGGCGGGGATGAAGTACACCGATGCGTCTATGCAACCGCCGTTATACTTTAGAACCACCGACGAGATGTTAGAGGAGTTTTCCTACCTAGGAAAGGACAAGGCTTACGAGGTGGTGGTAACAAACACAAACCTTATTGCAGATATGATAGACGAAAACATCCGCCCTATCCCGCCGGGCACATTTACCCCTACAATTGAGGGGAGCGACCAGGAGCTACAGGATCTCTCATGGGGGAAGGCAAAGAGTATCTACGGAGAGGAGCTTCCGATACAGGTTAAGGAAAGGTTGGATCGTGAGTTAAACTCCATTATAAAGCATGGGTTTTCGGTGCTTTATATGATATCACAAAAGCTTGTGTATGAGTCGGAGCAGAACGGGTATCTGGTAGGGTCAAGGGGATCGGTGGGGTCGTCCTTTGTGGCAACCATGTCGGGGATATCGGAGGTAAACCCTCTGCCGCCCCACTATGTCTGCCCTAACTGTAAGAATAGCGAGTTTATCGAAGATGGCTCGGTAGGTTCGGGATTTGACCTTGAGGTTAAGGACTGCCCAAAATGCGGCACGACCTACAACCAAGACGGGCACGACATACCGTTTGAAACCTTTTTGGGATTTGATGGGGATAAAGCACCCGATATCGACCTAAACTTTTCTGGGGAATACCAGACCAAGGCACACCGCCACACCGAGGAGCTGTTTGGCAAGGATCACGTATTCAAGGCGGGCACTATCGGTACGGTAGCAGATAAAACCGCCTATGGGTTTGTGAAGAAATATTTAGAGGCTAAGGGGACGGTGGTTCACAAAGCGGAGGAAAGTCGACTAACCATCGGTTGCACAGGGGTAAAACGTACCACCGGGCAACACCCGGGAGGTATGGTTGTAGTACCACAGGAGTATGACGTATACGACTTCACCCCGGTACAACACCCCGCAGACAGCGCCGAATCGGGGGTTATCACCACCCACTTTGACTTCCACTCGCTACATGATACCATCCTAAAGCTCGATATACTAGGGCACGACGTTCCCACCCTCTATAAGCATATGGAGGATCTGTCGGGGATTAAAATAGCCTCTATTCCGATGAACGACCCGCAGGTTTATTCGTTGTTTACCTCCACCAAAGCGTTAAACGTCACCCCCGAGGAGATAGACAGCCAGACGGGAAGCCTAGCCTTACCCGAGATGGGAACACCGTTTGTACGGCAGATGTTAATCGACGCACAGCCAAAGGGTTTTGCCGATCTATTACAGATATCAGGTCTATCCCATGGTACGGATGTATGGTTAAACAACGCTAAAGATTTAATCGCCGACGGCACCTGTACCATCAGTGAGGTAATCGGTACAAGGGATAGTATTATGACCTACCTTATCTATAAAGGGGTTGAGAAGGGGCTTGCATTTAAGGTAATGGAGATTACCAGAAAGGGGCTTGCACCAAAGCTTTTGACCGATGAACAGGTAAAGGTGCTTAAATCCCACGGCGTACCCGACTGGTATGTTGACAGCTGTTTTAAGATTAAATACATGTTTCCAAAGGCACATGCCGCGGCTTACGTTATTGCGGCAATTCGGCTAGGTTACTTTAAGATATACCATCCGCTTGTGTTCTACAGCGCCTACTTTACGGTGCGTGGTGAGGATATCGATGCTGTGGCGGTAATGCAGGGGCGGTCAGCTGTTAAAAAGCTGATTGATGAGGTCAAGGCAAAGGGTAACGACGCGACTGCAAAAGAGAAGGGTACAATGGAGATGATGATGATTGTAAACGAGATGTTATGCCGCGGATTTGAGTTTTTGCCTATTGACCTGTATAGATCAAGCGCTACGAGGTATTCTATTGAGGACGGTAAGATACGTCTGCCGTTCTCTGCATTAAAGGGATTAGGAGAAGCGGCGGCTGTTAACCTATATAATGCCGCACAGCAGGGGGATTTTATCTCTATCGACGAGTTACAATCAAGATCTGGCTGTTCAAAGTCGGTAATCGAAACGCTATCCGAGTTAGGCGCATTAGGGGATCTGCCCCAAAGCAGTCAGGTTTCGTTATTTGACATGTAGGTGTATTAAGTTTTCTACAGTATTTTAGAGTGATCTACCCGTTATATACTAATCCGCAGTTAATAATAAAATACGCACTAACCTAAAAATCATAGGTTTTAACGTGTTTAAGCTGTAGTTGTATTGGTATAAGATAAAAGGAGTAATTTTGACAGTTTTATATAATAATAAAAGGATGCGGCGATATCTGCTAAAACCGTTGTATCGTTGCTCGAAGGGTGGTTAGAAGGATGAATCAGAACAACCAAAACTACCCTGATAACCAAGATAATCAAGGCTATCAGGGTTACCAAGGTAGCCCGCCACACCTAGACAATAATCTCTATATTATCGAGCAGGAACAACGTAAACGTGCAAGGCGAACCTACAACCACTGTGGAAAATCGCTACTACTCTACTTTGTTATAGCACAGGTCTATAACCTTGTTATATCGTTTTTATACAATTCAATACCATATAAGGACATTCCCGCACTTTACCAGTCGTTGTCCTTCTTTGTTACACTAATAATGAACACACTACCGTTTATTATCTGTGCAAGGTTTATAGGCTTTGATTACAACACGGTTAACAGGCGTCGGGGTAGGCTTGATTGGAATCTAATCTGTGTGGGGCTTGCGTTTACCTTTACGAGTAACTTTATAACAAATATCGGTCTACAGATAGCGCAGTCGATCCTTGGCAGGTCGGGGTTATATATGGACACCATAGATGCCGGGTTGACCGGAGATGTCTTTAGAAACATCCTTATGATGCTTTTAATTGTAGTGGTAGCACCTATCACCGAAGAATTTATCTTTAGAGGGGTGTTGTTCTACGGATTTAACCGTCATGGCGGGCCTGTATTTGCTATGGTTGCTTCCTCTTTGTTGTTTGCTCTACTCCACGGTAATTTTATACAAGCTATACCAACCTTTATGGTAGGATTAGTTTTAAGCTACCTACGGTATAAAACCGGATCTATAAAATCGTCTGTTGTGTTACATGCTATAAATAACAGCTATGCTTATTTAATAATGTTAGTACAGTCTATGGCTATGGATATTATAAAAAATCCAATTACCCCTGATATGATTCAAAATATAGGGGAGATACCTATTCAAAAGTTGTTAAAACTGCTAATTGTAGGTGGAATAGGGTTATTAACAATAACATTTATCATATTCTGCATAGCAGTAACCATAAACACCCTTGTAAAGCGAAGGATAGTGATACCAATAGCCAGCCCAAACGAGCGGCGTCTGTCCTATGGAATATTCTTTACAAGCTGGGCAATTATTCTGGTGCTAATCATTAATATTGTGACCTGCATTATGTCGGTTAAGCCGTTGTAGTGAGAGGGTTTGGATAAGGGAAGAGAACACGGTGTCATTCACGGTGTTCTCTATGTTATGTTAGTATTTAAGCAGTAAAACTAATAGGGAAGTTTATTTATATAATTTCATGTAATTCAAAAAAGTATCCTTATTTAATTTTGATACCACATCAAAAAGCCATATTCATCCATACACTTGTTAACTTTACCATCTAACCAT